>JAZURL010000035.1:0-6324 GCA_045606205.1 Faecousia sp.
ATGATCCTTACACGCTTCTGCTTCGATGCTCTCTACTCCCTTGTACTCACATAACTGGCGCAATATCTTTCCGTATATTACCTGTCTGCGGTACTTCGGCGTGAATACGATGTGGTACTTGCATTCGTATGTGGTGTGTGCTAAACTACTTGTGTCCTTATTTCCCATAAGGCTCCCTCCTTGATTTTTACTTCGGCTGGCAAACCGGAAGTATACTATCACGGAGGGTTTCTTTTGTGTATAGGTATAACCTTTTTGGAACCCCGGCTAAAAGCCGGGGTTTTCTTTGACAAAAAGACAGCCCGATTCTTACGAATCGGGCTGTTTGCTTACTTTTCGTTGTAGACGTGGATATGGGGATACACCATTTTGATGCCCTGTGCATCGAAGATACTCTTGACGTTCATCAGGATGGCATTGCGTACATCCCAATAGTCGGCAGTCTTGGTCCAGACACGCAGGACATAACGAATGCTGCTGTCATCAAAGCCGTCAATGACCGCCGCAGGCGCAGGGTCCAGCATCACTTTATCGTGCGTAGCCGCCTGAATCAGGGCATCCAGCACCTTCTGGGTGGATTCTGTGTACACAGCCGTCACGGGAATATCCACACGCCGGGTACCGGTGATGGAATAGTTGACGATATCACCTGCCACCACCGTGGAGTTGGGGATGGAAATCATCTTGTTATCAGGCGTCTGGAGTTTGGTATAGGTCATACCGATCTCCACGACCGTACCGGATTCAGCACCGATATCCACAAAATCACCGGAATGGAAGGGCGCGGTGTAGAGCAGCGTACAGCCGCCGAATACATTGGCCAGCGCGTTCTGCAGCGCAAGGGATACGGACAGTGTCAGAACACTGGCCAGTGCGATCACGCCGGTCACATCGATGCCAAGGCTATCCGCCACCATCAGGCCCAGCAGCAGGAACAGCACCACCCGTACCAGCGACTTGATGAGCGTGTGGGCTGCAAGCTCCAGCTTGCTCTTCTCCAGGAATTTGCGTAGAACGGCCATAACGACGCGGATGACCAGAATACCGCAAACCAGCACCAGCAGAGCGGACAGCAGCTTGCCCAATCCGTCAGACACAAAGGCCATCAGCCAGGTTTTCATTTCTTCAATCATATTTTTCTCCTTATGTGATACTGCAAACGGACGGGCTGGCAAGGCAGTCCGTCCGTTATGTTTACACTTGGTTCTTGCCCTCTTTCAGCAGGTCTGCCAGCGTAATGCCTTCAAAAAACTCGTCGATCATCTTCTCCAGTTTTTCCCACATGGGCAGTGTCTGGCAGCAGGTGGTGCGGCTGCAGGCGGCCGCGCCCTGAGACGTGCAGGAAACAGCAGCCAGAGACCCCTCCGTCAGCTTCAGAATGCTGCCGATGGTGTAGTGCTCCGGGGCCCGGTTCAGGCGGTAACCGCCGCCCTTGCCGTGGACCGCATCCACAAAGCCGGCCTTGGACAAAACCGTCATAATGGATTCCAGATATTTCTGGGAAATATGTTCATCCTCTGCGATGTCCTTCAGGGGGATGTACTCCCCGGCATCCTTTTGGGCCAGGCATACCATCACCCGCAGGGCATAGCGTCCCTTCGTCGATACGATCATAGGCTTACTCACCGTGGACCTGAGCGTGAAGCTCGTCGTGGTCGGTCTCCTTGAACTTTTCCGCATCGTAGGGGATGTTGTTCTTGTCAAAATAGTCCTTCAATGCGTTCTTAATGGCCTCTTCCGCCAGAACGGAGCAGTGCATCTTGTGGGCAGGCAGACCGTCCAGAGCCTCTGCCACAGCCTTGTTGGTCAGCTGCAGGGCTTCGTGGATGGACTTGCCCTTGATCATTTCCGTGGCCATGGAGGAGGAGGCAATGGCGCTGCCGCAGCCGAAGGTCTCAAATTTTACATCCTCAATGATCTCGTTCTCGATCTTCAGATAGATCTTCATGATGTCGCCGCACTTGGCGTTGCCGACCTCGCCCACGCCGTCGGCGTTTTCCAAAGCACCCACATTCCGGGGGTGCATAAAGTGGTCCATAACCTTTTCACTGTAAAGTGCCATAAAATTAATCTCCTAATTATTTAATGTATCGTTATTTCCTAATGAATAATGGATAATGGAGAATGGATAATCATTCTTTTGCAGATTTGACAATGGAAATCAGAAGTTTTTTTATTTCGTCGCAGTCTGTCATGATGGAATCAAATGCGTTCTTTTGCAGATATTCGGTGGCGTAGAGCAACCGAAGCCAATAGTCTGTTTCAGATGTCTCCTTCAACGCAATGTTCATTTTGCTGATAAAATCCGGTTTGCTTTGCGCGTGCTGCGCCTCTGCGACATTTGCTCCGATACTGGTGCCGCTGCGCATTAATTGCTTTGATAAAATATACTCATTTTGTTCTGCGTGCAGATATTTGCACAGATTTACGATCCGAATTGCAAATTGAAAGCTTTTTTCTTGTATCGCTTTTTCCACAGTGAGCCCACCTATAAAGCATTATCCATTATCAATTATACATTATAATATATATTCTCTCTTGCCGGTTTGCAGATCACGCCACACCGGCGACATGCCCCGGAGGTAATTCACCACTTCGGGAACCACCGTCAGAATGTGATCCACATCTTCTTCGGTGTTGTAATGGCTCAGACTCAGCCGCAGGGAGCCGTGGGCCACATCGTGGACACGGCCGATGGCCAGCAGCACATGGCTGGGGTCCAAAGAGCCGGAGGTGCAGGCACTGCCGGAGGAGGCCTGAACGCCCTTCATGTCCAGAAGGAGCAGCAGACTCTCGCCCTCGATGCCCTCAAAGCAGGAGCTCACATTGCCGGGAAGCCGGTTCACCTTGTCGCCGTTCAGGGCGCTGTGGGGAATCTGGGAAAGGCCGGCGATAAGCTTGTCCCGGAGGGCAGTGACCTTTTTGTTATTTTCTTCCAGATGGGCCAAAGCTTCCTCCAGAGCCGCCACCATGCCGCAGATGGCAGGCAGATTCTCCGTTCCGGCCCGCTTGCCCCGCTCCTGGGCGCCGCCGTCGATGAGGTTGGTGAGCATGATTCCTCTGCGGCAGTACAGGGCACCCACGCCCTTGGGGCCATGGAACTTGTGACCGGAGAGGCTGAGCATGTCGATGTTCTGCTCTTTTACATTGATATTCAGATGTCCCACAGCCTGCACCGCATCAGTGTGGAAGGGAACACCGGCCTCTTTGCACACCTTGCCGATCTGGGCGATGGGCAGAACGGAGCCGATCTCGTTGTTGGCGTACATCACGGTTACCAGGCAGGTGTCTGCCCGGAGGGCGTTCTGCACGTCGGCGGCGGTGATGTTGTGATTGGTCTTCACATCCAGATAGGTGACCTCAAAGCCTTCTTTTTCCAATTTTTGCAGCACATGCAGCACGGCATGATGCTCAAAGGCAGTGGAAATAATGTGTTTTTTTCCTTTTTTTGCACCCTGACGGGCGGCGGAAAGGATGGCCTGATTGTCTGCCTCGCTGCCGCCGGAGGTGAAATAAACCTCCCGGGGCTCGCAGCCCAGGCACTTGGCCAGGCGCTGACGGGCATCTTCCAAAATCTCCTTGGCCTCCTGACCCACACTGTGCAGGCTGGAAGGGTTGCCGTAATAGGTTTCAAAGATGGGCAGCATGGCGTTTAGCGCTGTGCTGCTGAGGGCCGTGGTAGCGGCGTTGTCCGCGTAAACTTGCATATAAAAACCTCCTTGGGAAAATGTCGTTGCGGTGATGTGGAAATCTCCCGAAAACGATAGGGGATTGCCACGCCAGTTTGAGAACTGGCTCGCAATGACGTGCTTATTATTTACCTAGTATTATTGTAGGTAATATACCATTATTTACCTACTTTGTCAATGGGTAAATAGCACGAGAAAATTCAATTTTCTTCCATATTTTTCGACTTTTTCAGCGGTTACAATTTCGCTGCCATGGCATATTAAGAAGGCAGACAAAAAGGAGGGCTGAAAATGAAATGTATGATCATGCGCCTGACGGCCATGGCGCCTTTTCTTTATTTAACGGCAGCAAATGCCTTTGCCAAAGATCTGATCCCCGTAGGGCAGGTGATCGGACTGGAGCTGAAGGACCGGCAGGTGGTGGTGGTCGGGTTTGACCGGGAGACCGGAGCCGATTGTCTGGCCGCAGGGATGAAAAGCGGGGATATCATTCAAAAAATCGACAGCATTGCCATTACCTGCCCGGAGGACATCCGAACGGCGCTGACCAAATCCGACGGCACCGTGTCCGTCCAGATCTCCCGGAACGGGGAAGTTTCCTACCTGACCCTGAATCCCCGGATCACCCGAGAGGGGCCAAAGCTGGGGGTGTACCTGCGCCACGGGGTCACGGGCATCGGCACCGTCACCTGGTACGACCCGGAGACAGGAACCTTCGGCACTCTGGGCCATGGAGTCAATGACGGCAGCGGAAAGCTCTTGCCCCTGGAATCCGGATATATTTACCGGGCAAAGGTAACATCGGTGAAAAAAGGAAAAATTGGCGAACCCGGTCAACTGATGGGTGCCATCCAGGCCCCGGAGCCCATGGGAACCGTGTCCCGCAACACCCCTCAGGGCGTTTTTGGCTGCTGCGACAAGATATGGGAGGGCATGCCGCTGCCTGTCGCCAAATCTGAAGAGATCAAAACCGGCGCAGCCACCATTCGCTCCACGGTTTCCGGGGATACCGTACGGGAATATTCTGTGAAAATTTTAAAGGTTTATCCCAAATCCCGGGGCGGCGGACGGAATCTGCTCCTGAAGGTCACAGACCCGGCCCTCCTTTCCACCACCGGCGGCATTGTCCAGGGCATGAGCGGCAGTCCCATAATACAATCCGGTAAGATCGTGGGCGCAGTAACGCATGTGTTAGTAAACGATCCGACCACAGGTTATGGCATTTTTATTGAGAACATGCTAGATGCCGCAAGTTGACAGGCGAATATTCAGCCACCGATTATTCTAATCGGTGGCTTTTATCATATATATCCTTCAAAAGTGTATCTGCCACGTCCAGGTGTACTTACCAGCCAATTTACAAATAGAATTCAAACTTTATAATTAATTACAAAGGAGTAGATAGCATGGCAAGAAAAAGTAGGATTCCAGAAAAGAACAAACTTGATTACCCCTCTTTGGGGTATGTGCGCGTAGGGGCATATGCTCGTCTGTCTAAACCAGACGGAGATCCCATTAGTGCGTCGATCCAAAATCAAATTGCTCTTGCAAACAATTATCTGAAGGATCATCCGGAGTTTGTTTGTACCAACACTTATCAAGATGATGGGTATACGGGTTTGACTTTTCATAGGCCCGGATTTCAGACAATGTTGCGTGATATCAAGGCCAGGAAAATTGACTGTGTGTTGGTTAAAGATACTTCCCGTATTGGAAGAGATTATATTGCAGTGGGCAGACTACTCTGTTTCGATTTTCCCGACAACGAGATTCGCTTTATCAGCATTAATGATAATTATGATAGCATAGAAGACACGGATGGATTGCCAAGATTGGATATTATTTTGAAAACTGTTTTGGATAATCGGGCATCTAAGGATCTCTCAAAGAAAATATCCTCATCTATTGCTGCGCAGGTTTCAACAGGAAGCTTTCTTCCGGCTACTACTAGTGTTCCCTACGGTTATCTTAGGGACTCCAAAAACCAGACATATATTGTAGACGAAGAAGTAGCTCCGGTTGTTTTGCGGATTTTTCAATTGCGCGCGCAAGGTATGAATTATACCAATATCGCAAACACATTAAACAAAGATGGGATCTATTGCCCTGGTAAACTTCGGTATTCCCGACACCTTTCCAGAGATGCTGAATATCAGGATGCCATTTGGGTTCGAGGTACAGTTCGTAATATTCTGAATGACCAAGTATATATTGGACATCGTGTGCATGGGAAAATGAAGAAGCCCCGTCTCAATGCAAACAAACAGTATACAGAGGAAGATCAGTGGACGATCATCAAAAATGTGCACCCTGCTATTATTCCAGAAGAACTGTTTTACGAAGTGCAAAAGATCAACGAGGAAGATCGCCGCAAGAGATCCGGTCAAAATAAACGCCCGGAGGTGGCCAAGGATCACCGTGAAGCTTTTTCCGGAAAACTGTTTTGCGACGATTGCGGGAAGCCCCTGCTTCCGCAAAAGGCTGTTGCTCGGCAGAACTCGAAGTCTCTAAGCTATACCTATTATGACTGCAGCAATTACAAGTACTCCAATCGAGGTAGATGTACTTGCCATTATATTCGAGACGATGAATTAACTGCATTTGTAATGAACACAATTGAGCAAAGAGCGAAAGC
>JAZURL010000036.1:0-3159 GCA_045606205.1 Faecousia sp.
CCAACTTTGCCAATAGACACTTCATAACCGCGTCTAAGGAGTTCTAAGAACACGACATTTTCCAGTGAGAATCCAAGGTCATATTTTTTCCTGGGCAACAAATGACGGCGGATACCCAGATCAACGATATACATTTTCTGATTTGTTTTTAGGAGCTGTTTGCCAAGAACATCGTATCGTTCAACTGGATAGAAGATATACGGTTCAACCAATGCCTCTACATAATCATCTACAGTATTGTAGGATACGCTTCTGCCACTGGATGTGATAAAGTCTGCAATGCTCTTGATTGAAATGGGATTGCCAACAGAACTTGCCAAGAATTTGGAAATATTCTTTAACAAAGCAATATCTGTTATCTTTCGTTTATTGGGATCTTGCTCCTTGCGCTTTTGCCGATCTTCAATATCTTTTACGATGATCGTGTTATAGATTCCCTCCAAGTACATATCAGCCTTTTCTGTGGAACCATCCAGCATTGCCACATAGGGCAAGGAACCATTCTTCATATATTCAGCTAACAGAGGGTCCTTGTCATTCCCACCTTTTATTTCACAGAACTCGGCAAAGGAAAGGGGTAACATATTGATCTCTATATAGCGTCCGGAAAGAAGCGTTGCAAGTTCGCCGGAGAGAAGATAAGCATTGGAGCCGGTGATATAGATGTCTATATTCTTTTTGACATACAAGCTGTCAACGGTTTTTTGAAAATCAGCAACACGCTGAATTTCGTCCAAAAAAATATAGGTAGTCTTCTCCGCGTGTAACCGCTGCTTGATGTGATCGTACAACGCCTTGTAATCCAAAAGAGATTCGTTTTCCAATTCCTCAAAGTTAATGGATATGATTTGATCTTCTGTGATACCTTGTGTACGCAGGTAATCCTGATATAAAGTAAGCAAGGTGGACTTACCGCATCTGCGGATGCCAGTGATGACCTTAATAACCTGCTCATCCTTCCAGTTCTTAAGTACATTTAAATATTCTGTTCGCTGCACCATTGTGATTGCCTCCTTATAAGCACTTGTAAGTGTATTTTACTATAGTATATCCAACAAGTCAATAAAGTTTTCCAAAATCGGAAAACTTTATTCAAAAATCAACGAAGTTTTCCAAAATGGGAAAACAAATAATCCCAAGGATTCTCATCCTTGGGATTATGGTCCAAGTGGCGAGACTCGAACTCGCGGCATCCTGCTCCCAAAGCAGGCGCGCTACCAACTGCGCTACACCTGGATTCTAGTGTATTATACACAACATCCTGTAAAAAAGCAATCACAAAATGAAATACGCCAATGAGATGCCATTTAAATCTGCGACTTATCGCTTGCACATTCCAATACCTCCCGGTTGACGGTGGGTAGGGGGAATGGTATAATAAGCGCAGAAAAACAGTTTTTGTAACAGGAGGGACGAGCCTTGCGAGGAATACCGTCTTTGATTACTGATATCCGCAAAAATGTGTTCACAGAAGTGGCGCGTTTGGCATATTCGGGCAAGGGTTATGCCGGCGTGGATGAACTGCCGTACATCATTGTGCCTGGTGATCAGCCGTTGCACCGGGAATCCGTGTTTTTGGAGCGCGCCATTGCCAGTGAACGGGTGCGTTTGGCCATGGGTTTAAATATCCGCCCCATCCAGACCCGGCACTTGATGACCGAAGGCATGGACCAGGCCGCCATCGCGGAGCAGTACTATGAACCGCCGCTGATCAACATTATTCCTTACGCCTGCCACGCATGTCCCACCAATCAGTACCGTGTCACAGAAAGTTGCCAAAATTGCCTGGCAGCATCCTGCCAGCGGGTCTGCCCTAAGGAGGCCATCTCCTTTGTCAACGGCAAAAGCCACATTGATCCGGAAAAGTGCATCAAGTGCGGCAAATGCGCCAAAGCCTGCCCCTACCACGCCATCATCCATTTGGAGCGGCCCTGCCAGGTGGCATGCGGTATGGACGCTATTGAATCCGACGAGCATGGCAGAGCCAAAATCAACCAGGATAAGTGTGTTGCCTGCGGTCAATGTCTGGTCAGCTGTCCCTTTGGCGCTATTGTGGATAAGGGTCAGATATTCCAGGTGATCCAATCAATCCTCCAGGGAGATAAGGTTATCGCCATCGTTGCCCCGGCGTTTGTGGGTCAGTTCGGTAAGCATAGCACCCCCGGTAAATTCGTGTCCGCTATGAAAAAGCTGGGCTTTGCCCGGGTGGTGGAGGTTGCGGTGGGCGCGGATATGTGTACCATCGAGGAAGCCAAGGACTTCCTGGAAAAAGTTCCCCAGCAGCAAAATTATATGGCTACCTCCTGTTGTCCTGCATGGCATTCCATGATCCACAAGCTTTATCCCAGTGAGACCGGAAAGATCTCCATGACCTTAACGCCCATGGTCTTCACCGCCCGCTTGATGAAGAAGCAATACCCCGGATGTAAGGTGGTGTTTGTCGGCCCATGCGCTGCGAAAAAGCTGGAAGCCATTCGGGCGGATATCCGTTCCGATGTGGATTTTGTGCTGACCTTTGAGGAATTGCAGGGCATGTTCCAGGCAAAGGATATCCGCTTTGAGGATTTGGATGAAAGCGATGTACTTAACGAGGGTACAGCCGCAGGCAGAGGTTTTGCGGTGTCCGGCGGGGTTGCCGGCGCTGTGGAAAAGCTGATCCGGAAGAATAACCCCGATGCCCAGGTAAAAACCGCCCGCGCTGAGGGATTGCGGGATTGCCGCAAGCTGATGACCCTGGCGAAAGCCGGTAAGTATGACGGGTATCTACTGGAGGGCATGGCATGCCCCGGCGGTTGCGTTGCCGGCGCCGGCACACTGCTGCCTGTTGAATTAGCAACCACTGTTGTGGGCCGCTACCAAAAGGAGGCCCAGCGGGAAGATCCCCTGCAAAGCGAATACAAGGATCAGGGAAAGGAATTGGAAGAATAACGGTTTATCCCCGGGGCACTTGCCCCGGGGATTTTGCGCAAATTCCAATTTATCTTACAGTTTGAAATTTATGATTACTTGTAGGGGAGAGTCTTAGACTGCTCCTGTAAAAACGGACAATAGACAAAAGGCCCCCTGATGTAGGATAATAACTACATCAGGGGGTATTGTTATGCAACAAAGAAAATATACACATTTTAGAGAGATCGAGCCTCAGATCATAGCTATGCG
>JAZURL010000037.1:0-20172 GCA_045606205.1 Faecousia sp.
CTTAGAATGTCGCAGGGGGAGGGGGGATTTGTCGCAGGTCACGGACAAGGATGCGACCGACTTTTTGGAATAGGGATATTATACTGAAACCATCTTCACAGGGGAGGCGATGGAATGACAGTATACCTTGATTTGGTGGTGCTTCTCAATTTTTTGGTAGATGGCCTGCTCTTGATGGGTGCCAACCGCCTGACGGGCTACCCGACTGGATGGCGGCGCTGCGCTCTGGCCGCGGCGGTTGGCGGTGTTTATGCAGGTATCTGTATGCTGCCAGAGTTTCGTTTTTTGGGAAATACCCTGTGGCGGATTGTCTGTTTAGGGGCGATGGCAGCCATTTCCTTTGGCTGGAGCTTCAGCGCACTGCGTCGAGGCACGATCTTTGTGCTGTTAAGTATGGCGCTGGGGGGCATGGCCACCGGCTTGGGAAAGGGGAATTTTGTGTGCTTAGTCCTTGCGGCAGCGGGAGTGGCACTGCTGTGCGCTCTCGGCGTTCGTTCGCCTCTTGGAATTGATAAATACCAGCCGGTCGAGCTGTGCTGGAAAGGGCAGAAGCTAAAGCTGACCGCGTTGGTGGATACCGGCAACACCCTGACAGATCCGATCAGCGGCCAGAGTGTTTTGGTGGTGGGGATGGACATTGGCAGCAGATTGGGGATTTCCCGGGAAATGATCCGTGATCCTATAACGGCGCTGACAGCAGGCAGTCTTCCCGGTGCCCGGTTGATTCCTTATCGGGCGGTGGGAAAACCGGGGGGAATGCTGCTGATGATGCGACTGGAGGAAGTGCGGCTGAGTGGACGCCCGGTCAGCCCTATGGTTGCATTTGCGCCGGAAGAAATTGGTGGTCACAATGGATATCAGGCATTGGCAGGAGGAATCGTATGATGGAAAGATTGTGGGCGTTTTTGATCAAAATCGGGTTGATGCCCAAAGGGGAGATCTATTACATAGGCGGCAGTGATATTCTTCCTGCACCACTGAAAGGGCAGGAGGAGCAGGATGCACTGGAAGCCTTGGAGCAGGGGGACGAGAATGCCAAACAGCGACTGATCGAGCATAATCTGCGTCTTGTAGTCTATATTGCCAGACGGTTTGAGAATACCGGCATCAATTTGGAAGATCTGATTTCTATTGGAACCATTGGCCTGATCAAGGCCATCAATACCTACCGCCGGGACAAAAACATCAAATTGGCCACCTATGCATCCCGGTGCATAGAAAATGAAATCTTAATGTACATCCGGAAAACTGCCTGCCAAAAAGCGGAGGTATCCTTGGATGAACCCATTAACATGGACTACGATGGAAATGAGTTGCTTTTGTCGGACATTTTGGGCACCGATGAAGATCAGATCTACCGCCCATTAGAGGATGATGTGGATCTGGCGGTACTTCGGCAGTCCCTGTCGGAATTGCCGGAGCGGGAGCGGGAGATTGTGCTGCTTCGTTTTGGCCTGTACGGCCGCAAGGAGATGACCCAAAAGGAGATCGCCCAGCAAATGGGGATATCCCAGTCCTACATTTCCAGACTGGAAAAGCGGATCATGCTTCGTCTGCGTAAAGAATTCTTGCGGCAGACCACCTGCGCATAGAAAATCCTTGCAAAACGAAAAAATTTTTGTTATAATCGATACGAAATCATATCGATAAATTTTTGTATCGATTATCGGAGGTTGTAGCATGACACGTAAGGAGATATCAAAATCCGTTTTGAAGCGGTTGCCGGGTTATTTGGCTTACTTAAAGACCATTCCCGATACCGGTTCTCCGTATATATCCGCTACCGCATTAGCAGCAGCCTTGGGCATGGGTGAGGTGCAGGTGCGTAAGGATCTTGCTATGGTGTCTGACGGTGGTCGTCCGAAAATCGGCTATCTCCGGGAAAGCCTTATTGATGACATTGAGCAGTTTTTGGGCTACGATAATACCACCGATGCCGTGCTCATTGGTGCAGGTAAGCTGGGTCAGGCATTGTGCGGTTACAGCGGCTTCAAGGCCTACGGTCTGAACATTTTGGCCGCATTCGACATTACACCAGCTGATACCCAAACCCAGGAAGGCACACCCATTTACCCCATGGAGCAGCTGGAAAGTTTTTGTAAAACCAACAAGATACTGATGGGCATTATCACTGTACCCGCACAGCACGCGCAGAAGGTTTGTGATCAGCTGATCGCCTGCGGCATCAAGGCAGTGTGGTCCTTTGCAACTTCCCATTTGGAAGTACCCGAAGGCATTTTGGTGCAATATGAAAACATGGCTACCTCTTTGGCAGTGCTGAGTATGCACCTGCAGGCGCAAATGAAAGAGAAGAAGTGATTTTGTTGTGCCATCCCCTGAAAGCAGAGGATGGCACATTTTCTGCGTGGAGATGATGCAATGACAAAGAAGGAACAACGGCGTGACCCCGTCGCAGCAACGCTGTTTTTGTGTTATGGGGCACTGATGCTATACTTGCTGTTCGTTCGTGGCCGTGGGGTATCGGACGGACTGCCCTATTGGGACCAAATACAGAAAAACTGTAATTTTGTTCCATGGCGTACGGTGGGTAATTACTGGGATGTGCTGACCCGTCCGGACTACTATATGGAAAAGTGGGAAGCGGCATCTATTTACTACTATCACGCAAAGGTGGCACTGATAAATATACTGGGCAATGTTGCAATGTTTGTGCCCCTGGGCGCTTTTTTGCCTGCCATGTGGCATCACCTTCAACGAATATGGAAAGCCATTCCTGTGGGGTTACTGGCCATTATTTTGGTGGAGATCTGCCAGCTTCTGACGCTGCGGGGAAGATGTGATGTGGATGATGTTTTGCTGAATATGGTGGGCATCATTTTGGGTTATACCCTGTGGCGGCTGGTGCATTTTTGCCGCAAAAGAAAATAAAGGATACGAAAGGAGGGGTGCTATGCTGCCCCAGGATTTTTTAAATCGGATGAGACATCAGCTGGGAGAGGAATATCCCGTTTTTTTGCAGAGCTTGGAGCGCCCCCGGGCGGTGGCACTGCGTTTGAATCCCTTGAAAGAGGAGAAGCTCAGCCTGCCTTTTGTGGGAGATGCTGTACCGTGGGAGCCTATGGGATATTATTATGATCCGGCAGCGAGACCCGGTCTGCACCCTTATCATGATGCCGGCGTTTACTATCTGCAGGAGGCCAGTGCCATGTCTGCAGTGGCCTTATTGGACCCCCAACCCGGTGAGCGGATCTGCGATTTGTGTGCCGCCCCCGGCGGTAAAAGCACCCAAATCGCCGGACGGCTGATGGGGGAGGGTTTTTTACTGTGCAATGAGATCAATCCCAAGCGTGCCAAGATCCTCAGCGGGAACATAGAAAGAATGGGTATCGCCAATGCAATGGTGACCAACGAACATCCTGAACATTTGGCAGAGCATTTGCCCGGGTATTTTGACCGGGTGCTCATTGATGCGCCTTGTTCCGGCGAGGGAATGTTCCGCAAGGAAGAAGCGGCAGTGACAGACTGGAGTCAGCAAACCGTTGAAATGTGTGCCCGTCGGCAGGCGGAGATATTGGATTCCGGAGCAAAATTGGTGCGCCCTGGCGGTCGGCTGGTATACTCAACCTGCACATTTGCACCGGAGGAAAATGAGCAGGCTGTGGCGGATTTTTTACAGCGTCATCCGGATTTTGAGCCGGAATCGGTAGAAGCACCTTGGTTCACACCGGTAGGGAAGGGGCAATTTCGCATGTGGCCCCATAGACTGTTAGGGGAAGGTCATTTCGGCGCGGTATTGCGACGCAAGGGGGAGGAAGAAGCGGATGGCGAAAGCATCTCCGGTGAAAAACTGCCAAAGCTGTGGACCGCATTTGCCCAGCAGATGGCCATTGAACTGCCGGAGGGAAAAGCGGTGACATTCGGTACGCGCCTTTACTGGGCACCTGTGCAGATGCCGCCTTTGAATGGTCTAAAAGTGCTACGACCGGGTTTGGAGCTGGGAGAATTAAAAAAAGATCGCTTTGAACCTGCGCATGCCTTGGCGCTTTGGCTGAAGGAGTGCAGATGTACACAGACACTGGATAGCAACGGGCAAAAGATATGGGATTATCTTAGTGGAAATGTGATTCCGACCAGCAAGAAGGGCTGGTGTCTCGTGACGGTGGACAGTTATCCCATCGGTTGGGGAAAGGGGGATGGCACACAACTGAAAAACCATTATCCCAAGGGTTTACGTCATTTTCGTTAAAATAGGCTTTACATAACTCTTAAAATATGGTATAATAAGCAAAACCCCTTTAACTTTAATTTTTCGCAAGGAGAGGATCATCCTTGGCTCGATATGAAATTATTGGCGGAACACCCTTGCGGGGTTCTGTCACCATCAGCGGCGCAAAAAATGCTGCCGTTGCCATTTTGCCGGCAGCTTTGCTGGTAGAAGGCGTATGCCGAATTGAAAATGTACCGGACATTGCGGATGTGCGGATCTTGCTTTCTATTTTGGAAGGCATGGGTGTTGTTGTTTCCTACCCGGAGACCGGTGTTGTGGTGCTGGACAGTTCCAATGTCACCTGTACCGAACCTGAGACGGAGTCGGTGAAAAAGCTCCGTGCCAGCTATTACCTCATGGGTGCGCTGCTGGGTCGGTTCCATCAGGCTCATGTGGCATTGCCTGGCGGTTGCAACTTTGCCGTTCGCCCGATTGATCAGCACATTAAGGGCTTCCGCGGCCTTGGTGCGGCGGTAGAGGAAACGGAAGAATATGTGGAGCTTTGCCCCGGCACCAACGGGTTGAAGGGCAACCGCATCAGTTTGGATATGGCATCTGTGGGCGCAACGGTGAATATTATGATCGCCGCTACTTTGCTCCCGGGTCAGACGTTTATTGAAAATGCGGCCAAAGAGCCACACATCGTTGACCTTGCCAACTTCCTGAACACCATGGGTGCCCGGATCTCCGGTGCAGGTACGGATACCATCAAGATCACCGGTGTGGAAAGCCTGAAGGGCGGTACTTATGCGATCATTCCTGACCAGATCGAGGCGGGTACTTACATGGCGGCTACGGCGGCCACCGGTGGTGATGTGCTGGTGAAAAACGTTATCCCCAAGCACATGGAGTGTATCACTTCTAAGTTGGAGGAGATGGGTGCTGAGATCGTCAACTACGATGATGCCATCCGTGTTCGTATGAAAGGCCGTTTGTGCCATACAACTGTCAAGACCCATCCTTATCCCGGATTCCCTACGGATATGCAGGCGCAGATCTGCGTATGTATGTCACTGGCTTCCGGCGTCAGCCGTCTGACAGAGAGCGTGTATGAGACTCGCTTCTTCGGCTACTGCACAGAGCTGGAAAGCATGGGCGCAGATATCCAGATTAGCGGCAAGACCGCTATCGTCACCGGTGTTGATGAGCTGTACGGTGTTACTGTCAGCGCGAAGGACCTGCGTGCCGGTGCGGCACTGATCATTGCAGGTTTGGCCGCTAGGGGCACTACCTGGGTGAAGAATGTCCACTATGTGGAGCGGGGCTATGAGCGGCTGATCGATAAGCTTACCGATCTTGGCGCAAAGATCCGCAGAGTTGAAGATTGATAAAAGGGACTGCCTCAATGTGAGGCAGTCCCTTGTTTTTCTTTCATAAGGTCTCTTGCAGAAATCGCTACCGTATGAGCAATGGGTTCCCATTTACACTTTGCGATAATGGCGTAAACAGTAATTGGTACATAGGTGGCAAGAAAGAGAGGGAAGGTGAAGATGGAAATGATTTTTTCCTTGGGGGTGGCACAGATTCGCTTCCATTCATGGGCGACTGTATATGCGCCCAGGAGGCTGATGCTGAAATAGCAAAGTGCCAAAAGCAGTCCAAAGAGAATGAAAATGGGAACAGAGGGCAGAGAACAGGCGGTAACTGCAAAAGTAAATAACGAAACCGCAGTGCCAAAGCAAAGTGCCCAGAACGAGATGGAGAGTAATTCAAAACAAGTATACCTCCGCCAACCCCTATGACCCATGCCACGCAGGATAGAGCCTATATATTTGAAGGATACCTGCATACCGCCCTTTACCCAACGGGTACGTTGTTTCCAGGATTGACTGAAGGTGAAAGGCTGTTCATCATACAAAACGGCATCGTGGCAATAGCCAATCTTGATGCCGTTGGAGGCACAGTAGTTGTTGAATTCCAAGTCTTCCGTCAAAGTGAAGAAATGCCAGCCTCCAAGCCGCTCCAGTAGCTCACGGGTAAAGCCAAATCCGGTGCCATTTACGAAACAACCGGTGTCCAAAATGGCACGGGAACGGTTTAAGTGACTGGATTCGTGAAGATACCAAAGAGCGTATCCGGACGTCAACCAATTGGTGCCGAAATTCTTCGTGTTTCGGTATCCGCAGAATGCCTGATAACCGTTGGAGGGGAGGCTGTTGATTTTACTGAAATAATCAGGCTCCAGTAAATTGTCTGCATCAAAAATCATGAATGCATCGTATTGTTTCCAGCCAACGTGGGTCTTTATTTGTTTGAGCAAATGGTTCAGGGCATAGCCTTTGCCGATGAATTGCTTATTAAAGCGCATAAAAACAGTTGCGCCATGCTCTTTTGCCACTTGAGCGGTGTTGTCTGTGCAGTTATCTGCCACCACATATATATCGATAAGCTCCGCCGGATAATCCTGCGCTCTAATCGAGTCTAACAAATGGGGCAGTACCATTTCCTCGTTTCGCGCCGCGATCAATACCGCATAACGGAGCAGTTTGGAAGCGGGCACCTTTCGGGGACGTTTTAGCAGGGGCAAAATAAGGTAAAAACCTTGATACAGATAGATAATGGTAATGAAAACTGACAAACAAATGGCAACAGTTTTCAGTATAGACAGATACTCCATAAAGATATCCTACCTTTCTCTGGCCTGTACGAATTATACCATCCTTTCTTGCACAATGCTAATTAAGAAGCGGTTAACACATCTTAAATTTCCTTTAAAAAAGGCAATACCGGCATCCGAAAGATGCCGGTATTTGTCGAATTATCCTTCTTCTACAACAATTTCCTTTAATTGCAGGCCGGGATTCTTTTTGCAGGTAAAATCGATTGCCCAGTAACTGCTGAATACCAGCAGGCTGCGGCCACGATAGTCTTCCAAAAGTTCCGCATCCGAGCCCAAATTCAAATCGCTCAGGTCGCCGGGATAACTTTCGATCAGACGGATTTCCTCGTAGGGCAAGCTTTCCATTCGCAGGTCAACGCCGTATTCATTCTTCATCCGGTACTGGAACACTTCCAGCTGAAGAACACCCACGACACCCACGATCACTTCTTCCATACCGGAGTAAGGGACCTTGAAGATCTGAATGGCACCTTCCTGTGCAATCTGCTCTGTGCCCTTGACAAACTGCTTGCGCTTCATGGAATCCTTGGCGCTGACCCGGCAGAAATGTTCGGGGGCAAAGGTGGGCATGCTGGCGTAAGAGAATTTCTTGCCGGGAACGGTAATGGTATCGCCGATGGCAAAAATGCCGGGGTCGAACACACCGATCACATCGCCTGCATAGGCTTCATCCACGATTTCTCGCTCCGCAGCCATCAGTTGCTGAGGCTGGGAAAGACGCATTTTTTTGTTGCCCTGTACGTGGTAATATTCGCTGTCCCGCTGGAATTTGCCGGAGCAGATACGCATGAAAGCAAGGCGGTCTCGGTGAGCTTTGTTCATGTTCGCCTGGATCTTGAACACGAAAGCAGAAAAATCCGGGCTAAAAGTATCTACAGTGCCGGTATCTGCGGTGCGGGGCAGGGGCGGGGGTGTGAGTTTCAGGAAAGATTCCAAGAAAGGCTCAATGCCAAAATTGGTCAAAGCAGAGCCGAAGAACACAGGGCTTAGCCGTCCGCAACGAACCTCTTCCATGTCCATTTCCCGACCAGCAGAGAGCAATTCCACATCATCGATGAGTTGCTGATGCTTGGCACTTGAATCCAACAGTTCCGCCACCTGAGGATCGTACAGATCTACGGATTGACGGTCCGCCCGGTTCTTGCCGGAAACACCGGAGAAGAACAGTAGTTCCGCTTTTTCGCGATCGTAAACACCTTGGAAATCCTTGCCGCAGCCAATGGGCCAGTTCATGGCGTAGGTTTCGATGCCCAACTCCCGCTCCACCTCTTCCAGCAGATCAAAGGGATCTTTGGTCTCCCGGTCCATTTTATTGATGAAGGTAAAAATGGGAATGTGGCGCATAGCGCAGACTTTGAAAAGTTTCCGAGTCTGGGGTTCCACACCCTTAGCACCGTCAATGACCATGACCGCAGAGTCCGCAGCCATCAGTGTACGATAGGTGTCCTCGGAAAAGTCCTGGTGGCCGGGGGTATCCAAAATGTTGATGCAGAAGCCGTTATACTGGAACTGCATAACAGAGCTGGTGACGGAAATACCACGCTGCTTCTCGATCTCCATCCAGTCAGAAGTGGCAGCCCGGGAATTCTTCTTACCTTTGACGACACCGGCCTGAGCGATGGCACCGCCGTACAGCAGGAATTTTTCTGTTAAAGTGGTTTTGCCGGCGTCGGGGTGGGAAATGATGGCAAAGGTTCGCCGCCGACTGATTTCTTGGGTGAGATTCGACATAGTCTTCCTCCAGATAACAGTACAATATCCCGTTCATCTTATCATGTTTGCAAGAATTTTACAAGTAAAACATAAAAAAGTCATTGTTATTTCGTATCACATGATTTATAATGCCCCAGGGAGGTGATGTACGATGCTTGCAATGTTCGAGCAGGTTTTGATCCTGCTTATCTTCTGTATAATCGGCTATGTGCTGTGTAAGGTGAAGTTGGCAAATCCTGACCATAGCAAAGTGTTGTCGGTATTACTGGTTTATATTCTTTTTCCCCTCATGTCTTTTAAGACCTTTTCTGCGCAGTTTACGGTTGCATATCTGCAGGAAAAGGGGTTAATTTTGCTTGTTTCCGTGGGATTGCTCCCTGTGGTTGTCATCGTAGCCAAGTTATTGGCCAAGCTTCTGGGTGGAGACTCCTACGAAAAAAATGTCAATGAGTATTCTATGTCTATAGGTAACATCTCTTATGTGGGCTCTGCGCTTGCAGAGGCGGTATACGGTACAGCCGGGATGCTGGACTGTATGATGTTCGGTCTTCCCATGACCATATACATCAACACCGTGGGATATAATATGCTGACTGCCGGCAAGGGACAGCAATCCACATTGCAAAAGATTTTTACCCCCAGTATGTTTGGTATTTTGTTGGGTTGTCTGGTTGGCGTTACAGGTCTGCAACTGCCCCAGACGGTGCTTGATATTGCTCAAATGGGCAGTAACTGTGTAGCACCCATCAGCATGATTTTGACTGGAATGGCTATTTCTCAGTTCTCTCTCAAAGAATTGCTGTGTAACCGAAAGGTGTACTTTATCTGCGCAGTACGACTGACATTGATGCCTGTTCTTATGTGGGCGTTGGTGAAGCTGTGCGATTTTACTTTTGCGCTGATGCCTGCAGTGCTTTTACATGCCATGCCTTGCGGTATGAATACAATTGTTTTCCCAAAGCTGGTGGAAAAGGATTGCCGTTTGGGCGCGGCGACAGTGCTGGTCAGCACGCTGATTTCTATGCTGACCATTCCCGTGTGTCTGTATTTTCTGCTTTGATACTGCCAAAAGGCCTGCATCCTGCAGGCCTTTTTCGTTGACTTTCCCGGGAGAAATGCTATAATAGAAAAACTGGAGGAATCGTTATGGCCTATCATAGAATTTTAACGGTACAGGATATTTCCTGTTTAGGACAGTGTTCCATTACCGTGGCGCTGCCCATTTTGTCCGCTTGTGGGCATGAGACCTGCATTTTGCCGTCTGCAGTGCTGTCCACCCATACCGGAGGCTTCGGAATGCCCCACATCAAAGATCTGACAGAGGATTTTTCTGGCATTTTGGCTCACTGGCAGGATCAGAAATTTACCTTTGATGCGGTGTATACCGGCTATCTTGGAAATACTGTGCATATGGACTATGTCAAGGAGATCTTTGGCACCATGCTTATCTCCGGCGGTGTACGGATCGTAGATCCTGCCATGGGTGACCATGGAAAACTGTATACTGGCTTTGATATGAATTATGCGCTGGCCATGCGTGATCTGTGCGCATCGGCGGATGTGATTTTGCCCAATGTGACAGAAGCTTGCTTCATGACGGGCACACCTTATCGGCCGGAATTGGACGAAGAATACGTCAGTGAACTTATGGGAAAGCTGGAGAAGATTGCTCCCAATGTGGTGCTGACCGGAATCGGCTACAAGAGTAATGAAACCGGCGTTTTGGTGTCCCAAAACGGTGAGCGCTGGCACTATATCCATAAAAAGATACCTCAGAGTTTCCACGGCACCGGGGATGTGTTTGCATCTACCTTTGTGGGTGCGTGGCAACAGGAAAAAACGCTGAAAGATGCGGTAAAGATTGCCGCGGATTTTACCACCCAATGCATTGAAAAGACATGGAAAGAGCCGGCGCATTGGTATGGCGTCAAATTTGAAGAAGTTCTGCCAGAATTAATAAAATCGCTATTTTAGGCCAATCTGTAATTGCGGAAATAGCGAGGGGGTTGCAGTATATCTTCTGTACCTGTTTAATAGAGATAGCATGAGAAACATGGGAGGAAAATATGGCAAATAGAGATAAAAAAAGTGGTTTGTTCGCAGGAATGGGGAAGAATTTGTTGGTTATCGCCGGTGTGGGTGCCATCGTGCTGGCACTGCTGATCTTTCTTGCGGCTACGTTGAGCATTGATCTTCAGCTGACCGTCAATGGCGGAACAGATCCGCTGACACTGGTTTACGGAAAGGACACCTACCAAGAGCCGGGCGCAACCGCAAAGGCTGATGGCAAGGATGTTCAGGTGCAGATCACCGGTTCGGTGGATATGGCCAAGCTGGGCACCTATGAGATTACCTATAAAGCCCAATACCTATGGAAGACCAAAACGGTGAAGCGGGAAGTGCGAGTGGTGGATACCACAGCGCCGGTCATAACCTTAAAAACTGTGCCGGGCTATATGACCCTGCCGGGCGAGGAATATGTGGAAGAAGGTTATACCGCCATTGACGATTACGATGGCGATATCACTGATAAAGTACAGGTGCGCACGGAAAACGACATTGTTTACTACACGGTTCAGGACTCCTCCGGCAATGAGACCACTGCGGAGCGTCAGATCGTTCGTGCAGATATAACACCCCCCACCATCACCTTGAAGGGTGATGCAAGTATTACCATCAACGCAGGCACTGCCTATG
Source organism: Faecousia sp. (assembly GCA_045606205.1). Lineage (GTDB taxonomy): Bacteria > Bacillota > Clostridia > Oscillospirales > Oscillospiraceae > Faecousia. Next base: position 11,259 of record JAZURL010000037.1, read on the forward strand.
AAGAGCCCGGCTATACTGCATCCGATAACATCGATGGAGATATTACGGACAAGGTGGTAATTTCTGGATCGGTGAATATTTATCACGCCGGAACCTATACCTTGACCTACACCGTTGCCGACAACTACGGCAATACGGGCACCGCACAGAGAACTGTGGTGGTAAAGCCCATCGGCCAGTCTTCGACAGTCACACCCAACGGAAAAGTCATCTATCTGACTTTCGACGACGGCCCCGGCAAGCACACGCAGCGGCTGTTGGATGTTTTAGAACAGTATGATGCCAAGGCGACATTTTTTGTAGTAAATACCGGTTACAGCATGAAGAAATTGCTCAATGCCATCGTCGATGGCGGCCATGGCCTTGCCATCCATTCCAAGACCCACGAGTATTCCGAGATCTATGCCAGTGAGGAAGCATTCTTTAAGGATCTGCGGGAAATGCAGCAGATCATCAAGGACTACACCGGGAAGACCGTCACCATGATGCGCTTCCCCGGCGGCAGCTCCAACACAATCAGCAAGAAATATTGCGCAGGAATCATGACACAGCTGACCAAGGCGGTTCAGGATCAAGGTTTCCAATATTATGACTGGAATGTCAGTAGCGGCGATGCCGGTGGCACCAAGGATACGGATCAAATCGTTACCAATGTGATCAATGGCATCGGCAGTAAGCAGTACGCCATCGTGCTTCAGCATGATATCCACGGATACAGTGTGGACGCAGTGGAGCGTATTTTGATTTGGGGCAAACAGAACGGATACAGCTTTGAAGCGCTGACTCCCAACAGCCCCACCTGCCACCATCCGGTGAATAACTGAAAAAAAGAACGCTTCCGAATCGGAAGCGTTCTTTTCGCTTAAGGCAGCAATGCAAATTCAAAGCCGGCATTTCGGGTGGCATCAATAAAGTCGGCCAGCACAGCCGCATTGGTGGAAGAAATGGCGTGCAGCTGATAGATCGCACCGCTGTGAAGCGCATCGGTCATTTTCTTCAGTGTGGCGGCTGGATCAGGCTGATCATCGGTGTCCCAATCTTTATAGGTGAAACTCCAGTTGTAACTTCTGTAGCCCAGGCTTTGTGCGATGGCCCAAACCTGTTCGGAGAAGTAACCGCTGGGAGGACGGAAAAATTTCATCTCGTAGTGATAGGTAGCCTTGACATAGTGGTGAATGTCCATGATCTGACTTACGATTTTGTCGATGGACAATGTGGGAAGATCCGGATGAGTGGTGCAGTGGTTCGCCAGGATATGCCCGTCTTCCAGGATCTGACGCACCATGTGAGGATAGTTCTTCGCAAAGGATTGGTCGATGAAAATGACACATTGGACATTCTTTTCTTTCAGGATATCTAAAGTCTTTTGCACCAGGCCCTCGTGTTCGTAAGTGCAGTTGTAGGTCAAATAAACCTTGCCGTCATCGGGGCAGATGAAGTGGGCATCGTATTTTTCAAATTTTTTGTTCAGACTGATGGGGTAGGTGGGGCGGTTTTTGCTGTCCACATACTTGCCCGCACCATAGCCGGTGCTGTTGGAGTCCATGGCTTCCAGCTGTTCCCGAGTGTAGAGTGTACCGATATATTCTCCGGATTGTGTTGGAGGAACGGTCGTAGGAGGAACGGTCGTAGGAGGAACGCTTGTGGGAGGTGCGGAACTGGCCAACGAGGAAGAAGCCGGCACGGAAGAAGCCGACGCTGAGGATGACGGAATGGATGCGGAAGATCCGGGGGTGGACTGCATTTGCGGTGGATCGGATGTTTTGTTGCTGAGCCGGATGGCAAAGGTCATTGCAACGATTAGAACCGCGGATAAAACCAAAATCAGTAAGCGCATTGAGGCGATTTGCTTTCACACGAAGCACCTCCTTTTTTGTGATTTTACCATAGGACGGAAATAAAAGCAAGAATAACCTCCCTGGAAAATTCCAGGGAGGTGCAGTGTTCAGGAAAACAGTTCGATGCCGTAACCTTCTGTTTGGAGATAGTCGATGACATCACCCAAAACAGCGGCATTGGACTCAGAAATGGCGTGGAGCAGATAGATCACACCATTGTGTGAGTTCTTTGTGATCGTATCATAAGCGGTTTGTTCCGAGGGTTGTTTTTCTGTGTCGTAATCATAATGCTGGAAGCTCCACAGGAGGGTCTTGTACCCCAAATTTTGCAGAACAGCCAGGGACTGTACAGAATAAGCACCCGTTGGCGGGCGGAAGAGGTGCATCTTGTAGCCGAAATTCGTCAGCACATAATCGTGCAGGCTCATGACCTCGTATTCCATTTCATCGATGGTCAAACTGGGCATCTTGGGATGGTTGGTAGAGTGATTGCCGACAGCATGACCTTCATCGATCATCCGTTGAACCAGCTCTGGCTCCATTTCCACATAGTCCATGGTGACGAAGAAAACGGCCTTGACATTCTTTTCCTTCAGCACATCCAGGATCTTTCCAGTGACAGGGTATTTTTTGCCGTTTCCATCTGTTGCATAATACTCATAGCCACAGTCAAAGGTCAGATAGGCGGTTTTGTTGTCCGCACCGATAAAGTGAGCATCATACTGGGTGTATTTCTTTTGCTCTGTTACCGGAGTGGACGGACGGTTGTGATTGGACGCGCGTCCTGCGCCAAAGCCACCCTCGTTGTAGGTCTTATCCATAGCTTCCAGCTCTGCACGGGTATACATACCGATACCGCTGACCAAAGGACCGGAGCTGGGAGGAGCGGAGGAAACAGGTGTCGCTGAGGATGCCGGAATGCTGGAAGACGGAGGCGTGCCGGAAGATCCCTGTGTACCGGAGGATTCCGGAACAGACGAGGATAACAGAGAGGACGAGGCAGATTCGCTTTGAGAAGTATCAGCAGTACTACCAAGCAGAATAATCAATCCTACCAAAAGCAGAAACAGCACACCGACAGTAACGATCAGCGCTATTGCACGGCTATCGTTGCGATAGCAAGGACCGTTGCAGACCGGACAGCGCCGGCGGTATTGACGGAATTTCTTTTTGCAATTGGGACAGTAATACATTGGTATCAACCTTTCAAGGAATTCATGCATGGGAATACTATACCATTTCCCTTGTGAAAAGTCAAGAAACGCCGAAACTTGCCACGGGCAGGTAAAAGGAGAAAAAGTGAAATAAAACCTTGCTTTTTTCCGACTTTTGGAATATAATAAATTGATATTTTTTACATAAACGATAAGGGGTTTTGTTGTGTATTTAAAATCATTGGAAGTGCAGGGCTTTAAGTCCTTCCCCGATAAGACGCTGATCCGCTTTGGTGACGATATTACCGCCATCGTCGGACCCAACGGCTCCGGCAAATCAAATATTTCCGATGCCATTTTGTGGGTTATGGGTGAACAGAGCAGCAAGACTTTGCGTGGTGCAAAGATGGAAGATGTGATCTTCGGTGGCACGCAGAAGCGTTCTGCGGTGGGTTTTGCCGAGGCTACTTTGACATTGGATAATACTGACCGTGCACTGCCTTACGATGCGGACGATGTGATGATCACCCGTCGGTATTATCGCAGTGGCGACAGTGAATACTATATCAACCGGCAGTCAGCAAGACTGCGGGATATCAACGAGCTGTTCATGGATACCGGCTTGGGCCGGGAGGGTTACTCCAACATCGGCCAGGGCCGTATTGATGAGATTCTCTCTCTTAAGAGTGCTGACCGTCGGGAGATCTTTGAAGAGGCTGCCGGTATTTCCAAGTACCGTCACCGTAAGGAAGAGACGGAGCGTAAGCTTGCCCATACCGAGGATAATCTACTGCGTATCGGCGACAAGGTCTCCGAATTGGAGCTGCAACTGGAACCGTTGAAGGAGCAGTCTGAGAAGGCAAAGAAATACCTGGAGCTGAAGGATGAGCTGCAGGGTGTGGAAGTGGCGGTTTGGCTGGATACGCTGGACAAGCTGTCTGCTGCAGCAAAAAAGGCGGAAGAGGACTATGCTTCTGCTTCTTTCGTGCTACAACAAGCCCACGACGATTTGGACAAGCTGTACGCCCAGTCCGAGGAACTTTCTGCCCTGTTACGTCAAAAGGATGAGGAGTTGGAGAATGTTCGCGTCAAGGTCAGCATGCTGGATGCGGGCCATCAGCAGCTGGACGGCCAAATGGCGGTGCTCCGTGGCAATGTGGAAAACAATCATGCCAACATTCAGCGCATTGAAGAAGAACTTCAGGGCGAACAGGATCGCAGTGGCGGCATCATCGCCCAAATTCGGCAGGCCAGCGAGCGGATCGCGACCATTGAAGCAGAACTGAAGGAGAAAAAGCAGGTCATCGATCAGCTGCAGCAGGAGCTGGCTGTGATGACGGCCAACGCGCAGGGCATCACCCGGCAGTTTTTGGAGCTGCGGGGCAAGGAATCCAGTCTGTCTGCTGATCTCGCGGGCAGGGAAGCGGATATCCGTGGCTTGGAAGAAAGCATGGAGCAGACAAAGCAGCGCAGCGAGATCCTGTACACAGATCTGCAGTCCGGGCAGGAACGCAAGGAGGCAGCACAAGCTGATCTGGATACCTGCCGGGCAGAGCTGCACAGGGCACGTGAGGATGTAACTGCTGCAGAAAATACCATCTCGGGCTATACCCTGCGGCAGAATACCCGCATGAAGCGCCGTGATGAATTGGCACAGCTTCTTCGGGAACAGACCGCAAAGCTGGATTCCATCGTGGCTAAAACCCGGGTCTTTCGGGCCATGGAGCGGGACTTTGATAGCTACAATAAGTCTGTCAAAGCCGTGATGCAGGAATCTAAGCGGGGCACACTCCGGGGTGTCCATGGACCGGTCTCCCGTTTGATCCGTACAGAGGATGACTATACTGTTGCTATTGAAATTGCTTTGGGCGCAGCTATGCAGCAGATCGTGGTGGGCAATGAGCAGGACGGCAAGGCAGCTATTTCCTTCTTGAAGCGTACCGGCACAGGCCGAGCGACCTTCTTGCCCATTTCCACCATTCAAGGCAAGATGCTCAGCGAAACCGGGCTGGATAAGTGCCGCGGTTTTGTGGGTATTGCATCGGATATGGTTACCTGCGATAAGCAGTACAAGGGCATTGTGGAAAATCTTTTGGCACGGACCGTACTGGTGCAGGATATCGACGCTGCCATCGCCATGGCCGGGAAATACAGTAATCGCTTTAAAATCGTTACCCTGGATGGTCAGGTGATGAACGCCGGCGGCTCTATGACTGGCGGCTCTGTAAATAAGGAAGCGGGCATTCTCTCCCGGGCTAACGAATTGGAAAAGCTGACAATCCAGGAAAAGGAACTGGAAGCGAAAAAGTCCGCGACCGAATCAGAACTGCAAGAGGCTCAGCGCCAGGCAGATCAGGTGGAGTTTCAGCTGAATACCGCCCGGGATCAGCTGCGTGCAGCCCAGGATCAGGTGCTTCGCCTGGAAGGCGAGGAAAAGCAGCATGAAATCCTGCTGAACGCTATTTTGGATGCTGTGGCTTCGGCCCAGCGAGAGCTGGATGCTCTGGAGCAGCGGCAGCGGCTGGATCGGGAGCGTTATGCGGCCAACCAGGCCAAAATCCAGGTCTACACGGCAGAGCTTGCCAAGACCCGCGCTGCCATTGAGGGTCTTGAGGGCAGCCAGTCTGAAGCTGCCGAGCGGACCAACACACTGACGGAAAAAATGACCGTTCTGCGTACTGCCGCGGCGGCGCTGGAGGCGGAGAGATCCACTGCACAGGTCCATATTGAGGACCTGCAGTCTCTGCGCAATGCCATGGCCGGTGACCGTGAGAATAAACTGGCACTGATCCGGGAAATTGAAAATGATACCAAACGTTTGGAAAGCGAGATCGAGTTGTTGCAGAAGCGCCAGGCTGATAATGATGCAGATGCAGATGCACAGCGCAAGGTAATGCAGGCCGTGATGGCACAGCGCAGTGAGGCGGAGGCTACCAAGACGCGCAGTGAGCGGGAAAGCCAGGAAAAGAATAAGGATATTCTGAACATGGAGCGCGCCTGCGCCCTGCTGGAAAATAAGAAGACCACCACCGCAATGGAAGAAAAGCAGATCATTGACAAGCTGTGGGATTCTTACGAGCTGACTCCCGGTACGGCGGCGGATCATCGCGGCGAGATCGAATCTGTGACGGCGGGTAATCGAAAAATTGCTGAATTGAAACGGAAGATCACCATGCTGGGCACACCCAACCTTGGTGCCATTGAGGAATACGCCCGCGTCAACGAGCGGTATTCCTACCTGTCTGAACAACGTGACGATGTACTCACATCCAAGCGGGAGCTGGAGAGTATCATCCGTAACATCACTCAGGAAATGACCACTATTTTCGTGGAAGAATTTGCAAAGATCAACCGCTATTTCGGCGAAGTCTTTGTGGAAATGTTCGGTGGCGGCAATGGTCAGCTGGTTTTGGAAGATCCTGAGGAGCCGCTGACCTGTGGCATTGAAATTCGGGTACAACCTCCCGGGAAGCAACTTAAGACCATCACGCTTCTTTCCGGTGGCGAAAAGGCCTTTGTGGCAACTGCACTGTATTTCGCGATTTTGAAAGTGCGGCCCACACCCTTCTGCCTGTTGGACGAGATTGATGCGGCGCTGGACGACCGAAATGTAGAACGGTTTGCAACCTACTTACGCAATCTGAGCCGTAAGACCCAGTTCATTGTTATTACCCACCGCCGGGGCACTATGGAAGCATCCGACGTGCTTTACGGTGTTACCATGCAGGAACAGGGCGTTTCCAAGCTGTTGCGGCTGGACTTAAACCAGATGGAAGGGTATTTGGGAATCGTGGAATAAAGGAGTTATCATGGGCTTTTTTGATAAGATCAAATCCGGCATGGCCAAGACACGCTCTGCCTTAAGCAATACTTTGGGCAGTGTGTTCTCCGGTTTCAGCGAGATCGATGACGATTTCTATGACGAACTGGAAGAAAGTCTAATCCTTGCGGATTTGGGCGTTGAAACGGCCACAAAGGCCGCTGACCACCTGCGTAAGGCGGTCAAGGAACAGCATCTGAAGACCCCGGAAGAGGCAAAAAGTGCCTTAAAGGATATCCTGGTGGAGATGCTGAATGTAGGCGATACTGCCCTGAATCTCTCTACAACGCCCTCTGTGGTGTTGGTCATCGGTGTGAATGGTGTTGGAAAAACCACCACCATCGGTAAAATCGCTAACGGGTTGGTGGCCCAAGGCAAAAAGGTGTTGCTGGTTGCAGGAGATACATTCCGTGCTGCTGCTGCGGATCAGCTGGAAATCTGGGCCGGTCGCACCGGCGCAGATATCGTACGCCAGCATGAGGGCGCTGATCCTGCATCTGTGGTATATGACGGCATCCAGGCCGCCAAGGCAAGACAGGCAGAGGTCATTTTGATTGACACTGCGGGCCGTCTGCACAATAAGCAGAATCTGATGAATGAGCTGAACAAGATCAGCCGTATTGTGGAAAGGGAACTGCCTAATGCGTCCCGGGAAGTACTGTTGGTGCTGGACGGCACCACCGGTCAAAACGGTCTGATCCAGGCCAAACAGTTCAAGGAGATCGCCGGTGTGACCGCTATCGCACTGACCAAGCTGGACGGCACTGCCAAGGGTGGTATCGTCATTGCGGTGGCAGATGCTTTGCAGATTCCTGTGAAGTTCATTGGCGTAGGCGAACAGGCGGACGATCTGATGCCATTTGAAGCTCGTAGTTTTGTGGAAGCACTTGTGTGAGGAAGAAAGATGAAAGTCGTTTTAGCAAGCAAAAATCAGCACAAACTGGTGGAAATCAGTAAAATAACGGAGAAATTTGGTTTCGAACTGGTGCTCCAGTCCCAGTTAGGCGTGGACATTGATGTGGAAGAAACCGGCACGACCTTTGAGGAGAACTCTTTTCAAAAGGCAGAAGCGGTGATGAAAGCCACCGGACTGCCTGCACTGGCCGATGATTCCGGCATTGCGGTAGATGCGCTGAACGGAGAACCGGGAATCTACTCCGCTCGTTACGGATTTGACGATTCTTTGGACGATAAGGGAAGACTCCTTCTCCTGCTGAAGAATACCGAGCATGTGCCGGACGGACAGCGCCAGGCGAAATTCGTCTGCGTGATCACCTTTGTTCACCCCAACGGTCAGGTGATCCAGGCCAGGGGAGAGATCCACGGTGAGCTTCTTCGGGAAGCCCGAGGCGAGAACGGCTTTGGTTATGATCCTATTTTTTATTATCCGCCTTTGGGTAAGACCACAGCGGAACTGGACCCGGAAGAAAAGAATGAAGTTTCTCACCGGGGTGTTGCCTTGAAGGCTTTTTATGAGAAAATGAAGGAGGCAGGTTATGCTGACAAGTAAAGAACGCGCTGACCTGCGCGCAATGGCGACAAATATTGATACCACCTTGATGGTGGGCAAAAGCGGAGTGACAGAAACCGTCATCGCTGAGGCTGAAAAACTGCTCACCGCCCGGGAATTGGTCAAGGGTAAAGTGCTGGAGGGTGCAATGATGACCCCTCGGGAAGTCTGCGATGAATTGTGCGAAGCAACCGGCGCAGAGGGTGTTGCAGTGATCGGTACAAAATTTGTCATTTACCGTTTCAGCGAAAAGCTGCGGGCGCAACAGAATCAGACAGGCAGAGCTAAAAGAAAAGTGACACCCAGCGGAAAGAAAAACCCCGTTCGCAAAGGTGCGCAGGCACGCAGACAGGCGGCTAAAAAAGTTCGGGAGCAGCGTAATGAGTACTTCCGGCAGATGGCGATCGATAAAGCGATTGAACGAGACCGTGAAAAACAGTTAAAAAAGTCGAATTAACCAATGGGGGAAGGAGAAGGTTCAATGGAGCGTATCGGTATTTATGGCGGCACGTTATATCCACCGCATATTGGGCATCTGCGCGCAGCGGAGCATGCTGTTTCTGTACTGGATTTGCAGAAACTCCTGTTGATA
>JAZURL010000038.1:0-2824 GCA_045606205.1 Faecousia sp.
TGGTCAACCGCCATAACCTGATGGTTCAGTTCCCGGAGTTTCATGGCGATGTGCTTTCCGAAACGGCCAAGGCCAATTAAAAGAATCGATTTCATAGAGATTCCTCCTAAGCCGAGAGGTGTCGAACCATAGTCGGTCGTAGCCATGTCGTTCTGTGAGCCAAGGAGTTGGCACAATAATTTGTCTTCCTAAGACCGCTTGGCCTCCGACTTGTTAAGGAGGTAAGACCATGAAATCTATTCTATTAATTGGCCTTGGCCGTTTCGGAAAGCACATCGCCATGAAGCTCCGGGAGCTGAACCACCAGGTCATGGCGGTGGATTATAAGGAGGAACTGGTGCAGGAGATTCTGCCATATGTGACCAATGCTCAGATCGGCGACAGCACCAACGAAGAGTTCCTGCGCTCCCTTGGGGTTGAAAATTATGATGTGTGTATCGTGGGCATCGGCAACGACTTTCAGAGCAGTCTGGAAACGACCTCGTTACTGAAGGAGCTGGGTGCCAGGATGGTGGTGTCCCGGGCGGAGACCGATGTGCAGGAGAAGTTTCTGCTGCGAAACGGCGCCGATGAGGTGGTGTATCCGGAAAAGCAAATGGCACGGTGGACAGCCATCCGTTACAGTGCCAACCATGTACTGGGCTACATCGAACTGGACAGCGAGAACGCCATCTTTGAGGTGACGATTCCGGCTGCTTGGATGGGCAAGACCGTCGGTCAGCTGGACATTCGTAAGAAATACAGCATCAACATTCTTGCTGTGAAGTGCGGAAGCAAGCTGGATTCCTTCATCACCCCCGATACGCTGCTGTGCGAGGGTAAATCCCTGATGGTCATGGGTAAGTACAAGGATATCCAGAAATGCTTCCGGATTTGAGATCGCAGCCATGAAGGTTATTTGGATCATACTGGCCGCACTCAGCTTTATTGGCGGTCAGGTATACCTGTTCTTCTGCTTGGGAAAGCTGGATCAGTTTCTGGAGCGCGGATCCGGCAATGAGCCAACCGTTACCAATGACAATAGTTGTAGATATCCGGACGGGGATGTGATAGAATGAAGGGAAATAATATGGGAGGTTTCCCTATGGCAGAACATATTCTTGTGGGCCTTTCCTCCGCGCCTTCCAACGCCCGGATCATTCGCACGGCGGCGACCATGTCGAAGGCCTTTGGCGGCAGCTTCACCGCACTTTTTGTGCGAACGCCGAATTATGATGCGATGTCAAATGCGGATAAGGAGCGTCTGCGGCAAAACACGGTGTTGGCACAGGAGCTGGGAGCCACCATTGAAACCGTGTTCGGTGACGATGTATCTTATCAGATTGCGGAATATGCCCGTCTTTCCGGTGTGACAAAGATTGTGGTGGGTAGAAGCGCTGTGTCCAAGCGCAGACTCTTCGGCAAACCGACCCTGACGGAAAAGCTGACCCAGATCGCACCCAATATCGATATTCACATTATTCCGGATGCCAACGTGGATGCTTCCTACCGTCAAAAGAAAGCACACAAGCGGATGGATCTGCGAACCACGCTCCGGGATTGGGGCGTTTCCGTCGGTATTTTGATCCTTGCCAGCGGTCTTGCTTATCTTTTCTCCAAGGTAGGCTTCAGCGAAGCCAATATCATCGCCATCTATTTGCTGGCAGTTCTGCTGACGGCCATGGTGACATCCACCCGGTCAAGCTATGTGCTGTCAGCCATTGGCAGTGTTTTAGTATTCAACTTTTTCTTTACCACACCGCAGCTTTCCCTTAGGGTGTATGCGGATGGTGCACCGCTGACCTTTCTGATTATGCTGATTGCGTCTTTAACGGTGGGAACCATGACGGACCGGCTGAAAGGACAGACCCGGCAGTCTGCGCAGGCTGCATACCGCACCAATCTGCTGCTGGAGACCAATCAGCTTCTGCAAAAGGCCGGATGCGATGAAGAGATCCTGCAAGCAGCAAAAACGCAAATATCCAAGCTGCTGGGCAGGACAACTTCTGTTTTGCCCGGTGTGGTTGCCGGTTCTAATCAAGATACACAGCACTATCTCATCAAGGTGCAGGACCGTGTATACGCAGCGGTCATCATCGAGGGTGCGGAGCCTTTGGAGGCGTTTGAAAACAGTGTATTGCTGTCCATCCTTGGTGAGTGCGCACTGGCATTGGAAAACAGCCGGAACGCAAAGGAAAAGGAAGAAGCCAAGCTTCAGGCAGAGAACGAACAGCTGCGAGCCAACCTTCTGCGTTCCATCTCCCATGATCTGCGGACACCGCTGACCGCCATTTCCGGCAATGCCAGCATTCTGCTGTCGAACATTAAAAAGCTGGACGAGTGTACGGTGCGGCAAATGTGCGGCGATATTTACGACGATGCCGCATGGCTGACCAATTTGGTAGAGAATCTGCTGGCGGTCACCAAAATTGAGGAAGGGCGCATGGAACTGCACATGCAGCCCCATCTGGCGGAGGAGATCGTTTCCGAAGCCCTGAAGCATATCAGCCGGAAACAGACGGAGCATACCATTATGGTTCATCATGAAAACGAGCTGCTGCTGGCAAAGTGCGATGCGCGGCTGATCATTCAGGTCATTATCAATTTGGTTGACAATGCGATCAAATATACTCCTGCCGGTTCTCATATCACAATTACCACCAAAAACAGCGGGAACGATGCCGAGATCTCTGTAGCTGACAACGGTGCAGGGATCCCGGACGGCGAAAAGGAAAAGGTGTTCCAGATGTTCTACAGCGGCAGTAATCCCATTGCTGACTGCCGCAGAAGTCTGGGTCTGGGCCTTAGCCTTTGCAAGTCTATCATCACTGCCCACGGCGGAGAG
>JAZURL010000039.1:0-32218 GCA_045606205.1 Faecousia sp.
AAGGCTCAGGGCAAGACCGTTGAGCAGATCAAGGCTATTATCTCTTCCCTGCATGAGTTCAACCCCATGGTGGGTCACCGTGGCTGCCGTCTGGCTGTCACTTATCCCGAGATCGCCAAGATGCAGACCAGTGCTGTCATCCGCGCCGCTATCAACGTGCGCAAGGCGCATCCCGACTGGAATCTGGTTCCCGAGATCATGATCCCCCTGGTTGGCGATGTGAAGGAGCTGAAGTATGTCAAGAGCGTTGTGATCGAGACTGCCGATGCTGAGATCGCTGCCGCCGGTGCAAAGCTGCACTACGAGGTGGGTACCATGATCGAGATTCCCCGTGCCTGCCTGACCGCAGACGAGATCGCTCAGAATGCTGACTTCTTCTGCTTCGGCACCAACGACCTGACTCAGATGACCTACGGCTTCAGCCGTGACGATGCCGGCAAGGTCCTGAACGCCTACTACGATTCCAAGATCTTTGAGAACGATCCCTTCGCAAAGCTGGATCAGACCGGCGTTGGCAAGCTGATGAACATGGCCTGCACTCTGGGCCGCGCCAACAATGCAAAGCTGCACGTTGGTATCTGCGGTGAGCACGGCGGCGACCCCACATCCGTGGAGTTCTGCCACTCCATCGGCCTGGACTATGTGTCCTGCAGCCCCTTCCGTGTGCCCATCGCTCGTTTGGCAGCAGCCCAGGCTGCTATCAAGGGCTAAGATTTCCCAATAATGAATCCCCACCGAAAAATCGGTGGGGATTTTTGTCGGATTTTATTGACAGATTACATCATAGATGTTATACTGTAAACAGACTAGTTAACAAATAGTTCATATTTTCTAGTCAAGAGAAAGGGGATTTATTATGGAAAATACTGTAAACACTGCTCCCGTTGGTCAACTTAAGACAAATAAAGGATTACTTAAAACCATTTTGCTTTCGTTGATTACTTTTGGCATTTATCCTTTGGTTGTTATGTCAGCAGTTTCTAACGATATCAATATTGTTGCTTCAAGATATGACGGAAAGAAAACTATGCATTACTGCCTTTTGACCTTCATTGTTGCTCCTATTACGTTTGGTATTGCAGGAATCGTTTGGTCTCATAGAATCTCCAACCGTATTGGCGCAGAATTGAACAGACGCGGCATCGCATACAGCTTCAGTGCAACTGATTTTTGGCTTTGGAATGTGTTGGGCAGTTTGATTGTTGTTGGTCCTTTCATTTATCTACATAAAATGTTTAAGGCTGTGAACAAAATGAATGCCCATTACAACGTAAATGGTTAATTCCCCTCTTTTGCTGATAGCACCACAGGCTGCCATCAAAGAAAGCAAATAATTGCTGCCTTTATAAAGCTAAACTATCCGCCCGAAGAAATTCGGGCGGATTTTTATGCATTATTTTTGACGCAAAAGTAGTTAGCTTGTTTGGGCCGATTGACAATTGATTTCAGCGATAGTATAATCAACCTATATTAATGCAAATAAATTGGGAGTAAAAGCGATTATGGAATTAAAAAATTTAACAATTAATTTTCTGGGTGACAGCATAACCGAGGGGCACGGGACAACCGCGCCGAGCAAAGTGTTTCACCAAATAATTAAAGAAAAATACAATATGAAGCATGCGTATAATTACGGTGTAAGTGGAACGAGAATTGCACGCCAGATTGTGCCCTCAAAGGAGAATACCAACTGGGATTTAACTTTTGAACTGCGTTCGGAGATTATGGACCGAAATGCAGATGCTATTGTAGTATTTGGCGGCACAAATGATTTCGGGCACGGTGATGCGCCTTTCGGAACGGTTGACAGCGAGGATAAATATACATTCTGCGGCGCTGTGAATTCTCTTATAAATACCTTAAAACAGAATTTCCCGCAGGCAAAATTGATTTTTATGACACCTATTCACAGAACTTTTGAAACGCAGCCTGCGATGCCCGATTCGAAAACTTTGGAAGACTATGTAAATGCTATTCTAACAATATGTAAAAACCACAAGGTGGCAGTAATAGACCTGTTCAAAATAAATCCTCTTGACCCAACCGATGAGGAAGTTGTTCCCGATGGACTCCATCCCAATGATAAAGGTCATGCTATTATGGCGCAGGTTATAGCAGAAGAGCTGTTAAAATTAAATGATTAAGTTTATAAGTAAGTTTTCCCTCTTTTGCTGATAGCACCACAGGCTGGCATCAAAGGCTAATATTTCCCAACAACCTCCTCTCGGAGCAATCCGAGAGGAGGTTTGTGTATATCACAAACCGCTGCTTTTTGATTTGCAAAGTGGGGGATCGTTTGTGCGCTCCAATAAATCCTGCACGGCGATGTTAAAAAATCTCCGATTTTAATCAATGTGGCAAGGCCGGGTTTCCGTTCTCCGGCTTCAGAGCAACTGATCGTATTTTCGTGTTGGATGAAGGCCTGTTGCCAGCCGCAGCTACAACAGACCTTTGTTTTTTCGCAGCTTCTTGAACTATACAAGACCGCCTCTTTCCCTTGACAGAACCAGCCCACAATTGTTGGCAAAAAACCCAAGACGGAATAAACCCCTTTCATTATGCATGGAAAAAGGCAATTTTTTCCGGATTACCGCTAAACATGCCGAAAAAATGCTTCAACGTTGTGCTAAGGCTAAAAAAAGAGCCAAGGTTTTTGATGTTTTTGCACAAATTTGGATATATTTGATATTTTTTAAGCAATAATGCCTTGTTTTTTTGGATGATTTATGATATCGTAAAAGTAATTATGGGGTATTATACGTTATTGTATAACCATACTAAAAAACTGAGAGGATTCACTCTATGAAAAAAGCGCTGAACGTCGCAAAAACTGTTGTCACCTGGGCCATTGTGGTGTTTGCAGTCTGTATGATGGTTTTTACCATTGTTTCCGTCAACACCTTTGATCGCAGTGACAGAAGCATTTTCGGTTACAAAGCCTATATTGTACAAACCGACTCTATGTCGGCCACGGACTTTAGTGCAGGCGATCTCATCTTTGTTAAGCATGTGGATCCCACCACCCTGCAGGAAGGCGATATCATTACCTTCTTTTCCCAAAACACAGATTCCTTTGGAGAGACCGTCACGCATAAAATCAGAAGAGCTACCGTAGATGCAGAAGGCAATCCCGGCTTTGTCACCTATGGTACCACCACTAACACAGATGATGAAGCCATCGTGTCTCACCATTTTATCATCGGCAAGTATCAGGGAAAGCTGAAGGGTGTCGGCACGTTTTTCACGTTCTTGAAGAGCCCCCAGGGCTACTTCCTTTGCATCTTTATCCCGTTTATGCTCTTGATTATTTCCCAGGGCGTCAACTGTATCCATCTGTTCCGCCATTACAAGGCTGAACAGATGGCGCAGCTCAAGGCCGAGAAGGATGCCCTGGAAGAAGAACGGGCTGAGAATGCCCGCATTCTGAAGGAACTGCAGGAAATGAGAGCACGGATGGAGGCAGAAGCGTCTTCCTCCGGCGCAAAAAGCACAGAGGAAGAGCCGGAGACGCCTGTAGAAAACAGCGAAAGCCTTTGATAGCAGGGGCGCCTCTTAATGCAACAGAAGGGACTACATAAAATGCAAGTGCTGAAAAAAATATGGAATATCCTGTCGACCGTGATCGTCGTGGTCGCCGTTTTGTGCGCCATCTTTTTGATGGGATCCCGAATTATGGGCGTACAGGTATTTAACGTACTGACCGGTAGTATGATGCCGGAATATTACCCCGGAGATCTTATCTTCGTTCAAAAGGTAGATCCCGCCACCATCGAGGTTGGCGATGATGTCACCATCCTCTTGGGTGAGAATTTATCAACAGCCACCCACCGCGTTATTGCCAACGATCATGAAAAATCCTACATTCGCACCCAGGGTCTTGCAAACTCCGATCCCGATAAACCCACCCATTATAATAATGTGGTCGGTGTGGTCGTGTTTTCCGTTCCCAAGCTGGGATATGTAACACAGGCTATTCAGAAACCCCCGGGAACATACATTACTGTTGCAGTATGTGCAATTCTCATTCTGTTGATTTTCCTGCCGGACTTTATCAGCAAGAAAAGCAGCAGTACCACTGCAAAGTGCACTGCCGAACCCACAGGCCCTGATGCCCTGGACTCCCAGGTCGATGAAGGCAACGCAGCCCCTGCCGCCGCAGATAACACACCGGACCAATCATAACATCATCTCGGTTTTAACTTCATGCACATCCGGGAATCAACTGTATTGTTTTGGTACAGGGCATTCCATTCAATGGGTATGAATTTAGAATAATTATTGGAGAAAGGAGGAAACAAAATGAAGCTTAATAAGAAATCGGTTTTGGTTATCTCTCTGATCGTCTGTCTTATCGCAACCATTTCTGTCGGCACACTGGCTTGGTTTACCGATACTGACAGCGCAAAGAACGAATTCTTTGTGACCAACTCCGAAAACACTGATCCCGAGAAGATCTTCTCTATCGATGTGAAAGAAAACGTGGAAGGCACCGACTCCCCCGTTGACGGCTACACCTTCAACAATCTCGTTCCCAATCAGACCGTTCAGAAGAAGCCTTACGTTATCAACACCGGTGCATACGATCAGTATGTCCGTGCAACCGTCACTATTTCTGACTACAACGTATTTGCTGCTACCCTGGGCGAAGATTACATCATGGAGAACGTTTTCGGCGGTATCAACAGCGAATGGACTTTTGAGAAGAAGATCGTTGACACAACTGCTGACAACGGTTCCGGCACTGTAAGCTATGTTTTCTATCTGAACAGAGTTCTTTCTGCAAACGCCAGCGACCCTGCTAAGAACACAGCTGTCCTCTTTGAAACTGTTACCATTCCCAAGGAGCTTGAGAAGGAAGACTTCGCAGCTCCCTCTACTCTGGCAAATGGCTTCTACATTGAGGTATTTGCCGAGGCTATCCAGTCCGATAATACCGGCAGTAATGCGAAAGAAGCATTTGCCCTTATCGACGCCCCCTAACTGAAAGGAGTATTTAAATGCATAATACCAAAAGCACCAAGCGCTCGCTGGTCATTGCTGTATTGGCGCTGGTTCTCAGCGTTTCCATGCTGGTTGGCACCACCTTCGCTTGGTTTACCGACTCTGTCACTTCCGGCAGCAACATCATCAAGTCCGGTAAGCTGGAAATCGCTTTGCTGGATGCTGAAGGCAACTCCCTGGAAGGCGAAATGATCGAATGGGACGCCTTCGACGACCGCGCACAGGACGAGATCCTGTGGGAGCCCGGCTGTACCTACAACACCGAGCCTTTCACCGTTAAGAACACCGGCAATCTGGCTCTGAAGTTCAGACTGTTCGTGAACGGCATTAACGGCGACGCTAAGCTGCTGGAAGTCATCGACTTCAAGTGCATCGCTGAGGATGTTACTTACACCGTCAACCTCGGCGGTTACGATATGACCGTCACCGGCGATGTAGACCTTATCAACGGCACCTCCGGCGTTAAGGACTTCGTGCTGGAGCCCGGCCAGAAAATGTCCAACATCGTTCTGACCGGCCACATGGATGAGGAAGCCGGCAACGACTACCAGAATCTGACCATCGAGAACATTTCCATTTCCGTCATCGCAACACAGGTTCCCTTCGAGCAGGATAGCATCGACGGTACCTACGATAAAGACGCTGTGTACCCCGGCCTGTCCACCGGCGTTCTGGAGCCCGGTCAGTCCGCCATCAATGTTCCTGTGACCGACGGTACCGACACCAAGGTCGGCGACGCTGAGATCCCCGCTGAGGCTCTGGCTCCCGGCGCCACCACTTCCGAGGCTGAGATCCGTCCCGTGGAATACTCCGGCAACTTCACCGTTGACACCGGTATGGAAGCCAAGTCCTTCAACATCACTGTTTCCAACCTGAAGGAAAACAACGACGTTCCCGTTAAGGTCAGCGTGTTTGTTGGCAAGGGCATGGATCCCGCTACCTTCAAGCTGTATCACTACAGCGAGGAGATCCCCTGCGTCTACGATCCTTACGACGGCTATGTGACCTTCGAGAGCGCTACCTTCAGCCCCTTCACCATCGTTTACGATGCTGAATCTGTCTATGTCGCTCCTGATGCTCTGCCCGAGGGCATGCCTCAGGCTACCGTCAATCCCTACACTCCCTCCGAGCCCATCGAGTGGGGCAGCTACGGCGAGTGGTCTCCCACTGAGGGTCTGGAAGCCAACCTGGATGCCATCTACAAGTTTGCCTGCCAGGAGACTCTGGAGGAAGCTCGGCAGAATCCCTTTGCTTACTGGGAGTGCGACTTCTTCGTGAAGCTGGATGCTCCTCTGGGCGAAAACGAGATCTTCCTGGGCGGTAACTACGGCAGCTTTGGCTGGATCGGTTTCCACAACAAGGATCTGACTCTGGAAGCCAACACCGAGATCCCCCTGCTGGGCAGCGTCGCAGGCAGCCCCTGGACCTACCTGGATGTGGTTCAGAATGTCGGTGAGTTCATCTGCGGTGTCGGCAATGTTGGTGACTCTCTGCAGGGTGCTACCTTCACCGTTATGCTCCGTCTGACCAACCCCGAGGACTCCACTGAGTTCTACAATGTAGCAACCATCGAGTACACCTTCCAATAAGGTCTCGGGTCAAGCAAATTTCCATACTGTCCTGTCCCCTTCGGGGGACAGGCGGTAATCAAAGGACATATCCCGCCAAAGGATGTGCCTTTTGATTGCTGAAATAAAAAAATAACTAAGGTATTATTTTGTACAAGGGGACTATTGAAATGAAGAAAACAAAAAACACTTTGTTCAAAAGTGTCCTGGCACTGCTTTTGTGCCTGTCTATGCTGATCGGCAGCACCTTTGCCTGGTTTACAGATTCCGTAACCACCAAGAGCAACATCATTCAGACCGGTAATTTGGATGTGGAGATGTAC
Source organism: Faecousia sp. (assembly GCA_045606205.1). GTDB lineage: Bacteria > Bacillota > Clostridia > Oscillospirales > Oscillospiraceae > Faecousia. The sequence goes on from JAZURL010000039.1 coordinate 6,893, forward strand.
TGGACCGATGATTTGAACAGCGGTGTATGGCACAATGTTGAGGATGCTGCCTATAACACCATTTTCAACTATGACAAATGGGAGCCGGGCTACACCGATGTGAAGCACATCAAGCTGGTGAACAAGGGCAACCTTGCCATGAACTACAAGCTGACGCTGACCCCCCAGGGCCGTGTAGGTAAGCTGGCAGAAGTGATCAATGTCTTTTTCGCTGACAGTGCTGTGGATGTTCAAACCCGGGAGGACCTGTCCAAGCTGAGCTGCGTCGGTCTGCTGACGGACGTGTTCAACGGCGGCCAAACAGCTGACGGCACGCTTCTTGCTGCTGATCAGTATAGCCCCCTGCATCCCTCCGGCGAAGTCATTTTGACCGTGGCTATGAATATGATCACCACCGCAGGCAACAGCTATCAGCAGCAGGAGGCCGGTGCGTTCACCATCACCGCTCTGGCTACCCAGGCTGCTTTTGAACAGGATTCCTTCGGTTCTGATTACGATACCAACGCCGACTTCCCCGTGGAGATCATTGCCGGTCGTGGCGTTGTGGACGTAACACCTGTTGACGGAAAGGTCCCCGTCGGTGGTGCAACAATCAACGGCGGCGGTGTCTCTGCATTTGTCCCTGCAGGCGCATTGATGGAGACCGGCGCGAAAAAACTGACCCTTACCGTTACACCCCTGAAGAATACAACCAGCGATATTACCGCTGTCAACAATGAAATTTTAATCCCTGTAGATGTACATATCGAAGGCATTGCTGAAAACAACACCGTCCCCATTGTTGTCAACCTGGGCGAGGTGCTGCCCAAGTACCTGAATATGGGCAACTATCACCTGTTCCATGTGGAAAACGGCACCAATTCCGTAATGACCCTCGTGGACAGCGCCGCTGCGCTGACCGAGCACAATCGCTTTACCTACGATCCTCTGACCGGTGCTGTCAGCGTGGCTATGGCAACCTTCTCCGAGGTGGCTCTGTTGGCAGATACCAGCGCTGTCTGGGAAGGCAATGTAGCAGAGGCCTTCAGCGGCGGCACGGGCACTGAGGCTGATCCCTATCTGATCGCCAATGCCGACCAGTTGGCATATTTTAACGAGTGTATTTCTAACGAAAACGAATCATACGCAGAAAAGCATTATAAGCTGCTTTCCGACATCAATCTGGGCGGCCACGAGCAGCTTTTCTACCCCATCGGCTATCACAAGGTGGGCGACCAGACCGCTACCATTGCTTTGGACGAAGCTCCTGAGGCTATTTACGAGATTGGACAGATCGAACCCGCGCCCGAGGCAGTTGCAACCGGAGAAAATAGCACCTGGTATACCTACGGCGGCGCCTTCTGCGGCATATTTGACGGCAACGGCAATACCATCAGCAATTTCTACCAGAACACCTGGTCCATGAAGGGCAACTATGACGGTCACTACTGGAATGCCGCCATGGGTCTGTTTGGCTATGTTTACGGTGGTACCGTCAAGAACCTGACTGTGGACCGCTTTGAATCCGACGGCGAATACACTCCCACCGGCGTGATCGCTGCCTATGCAGACAATGCCACCTTTGAGAATATTGCCATTACCAACTGCAATCCCCGCGTTTACAACACCGGTAACGGCGGTATCATCGGTATTGCCGGTAGAAACAATGCAGCCGTAGAGGCCATCACTTTAAGAAACATCACCGTGGACAAATCCAACAAGATCTCTGCTCTGTGGGGCAGCTGGGACGTTGCCTGCGGCGGTCTGGTGGGTATGTACCGTGGCAACGCGGACGCCAGCGGCAACGCCACCGGCGACACCATCCGTTTTGAGAATTGCCATGTGGCAGCACAAATCGATGTTTACAACGATGTCTGCGCCAACTATCAGTATTATTGGTACCGCTACTCCGGTATGATTATCGGTTCCATCCGTCACAACACCACCGATAACAACGGTTATACCATCCCCAATATGGCCGGCATCTCCGCCAACGGCTGTACTGTCCGTTTTGGCGACTGGAACAAATATTATTACTGTGAGTTTGAGAAGAACTCCCCGGCATCTTATTCTGAGGACTTCCAGTTCAGCCGTGTGGACAAAGAAGAGCTGATCTTCGACCAGGACGGCAAAGTGGTCGGATGTACACACGACCATACAGAAGCTGAGGATAAGCGGGCGGTGTACCTGCCCTTTGACCAGCTCTTCACTGGCTACGGCTGGGGCGTCAAGAGCAAGGGTCTAAAGGAACTGGAGGGTGTTACCATTCTGGATATTGTAGAGGGCACTACCGACACCTCGCACCAGAAGTTTGAAATCAAGGAAGATGCACCTGAAATTTACAGACCCGGTCAGACATTTGTACTTGGCGACCTGTTTAAGGATATCGCTCCTGTTAACAACCCGATCAGCAACAATTCTGTATATGTGTCCGTTTCTCCCGCCACCGAAAATGACAAAGTAAACGGCACCTACAAAGCAAATATTTCCGACTGGACACAGGGCACCATCACCCTTGCTGAGGATTGTAAGGGTAGTGTCAAGATCGTCATCACCGACTACTATTACTGTAATGCAACGGTGCTGATCCTCAACGAGGAGGTCGCAGCTGAGAAGTTTACCGCCAATGAGGTTGCATCTCAGACTGCTTACAGCCAGATCGCCCTTGGCACACTGTTCGCCCAAAAGGACAATACACAGCTGATTGGCGATGTCTCCGTAAGCGTTACCGATCCCAATGGAACACAGACCACTCTTACCGGCACCGCTGACGATTGGGTCAACAAGACCATCAACCTAACCAAAGATGGTACTTGGACCGTGGTGATCACCGACAGCGACAAATATTGCTCCGCAACTACAGCAACCTTTACCGTGAACAAGGCAAATAAGTTTGTTAAAAAATTTGACAAGGCTTTCCTGTATCGCGTAGGCAACAAAAACGCCGTAAGCCTTGGCACACTCTTCGGCGAGGCCGCTACGGATATCGCCCTCAGTGAAGGTGTTTATGTAACGGTCAGCAACAAATCCGGTTCCGCATCCGGTATCTATACTTCCAACGCTACCTGGACCAACGGCACCATCCAATTCTCCAGCACCGGCGTTGTCACGGTCACCATTTCCGCCCCCGGTGCGAATGCGGTAACCCTGGATCTCGAGGTCATAGATGCCACCAACGCCACCGGTGCGACAAATGCAACCGCAACTGATGTGGTTTTGCTGAATGATTGCGGCTTTAGCACGCTTGAGGTTTCCGGCGGCCATACCCTGTACGGCAATGGCTTTACCATGACCTGCAGCAAGGACACCGCTGCTTTGGATATGGGTTACGCCTTTGTGACCTTGAACAACGGCACTTTGGATAATGTACAGATCGTTTGCCCCAATTATGACTACGCAGCCCTCTATAAGAGCAATTTGACCAGTAGCGATAACCGTTCTGAAACAACAGACAGAACCCGTTACTACAATGCCAAGAGCGGCGTTATGGCCAGCGGCAACAGCCAGATCCTCAATTCCCGGATCAGCGGCGGCAGAGCTTCCTTGAATGTCAGCGGCGGCAATATTGTTGTGGATAATTCCCGCATCGAGCTGGGCGCTGTAGCTTCCATACTGGTGGGCAGTGCGAACAGCCTCACCTTAAGAGATGTTACCCTCATCCAGAAACCCACGGCATCTACCTACGACAGCAACAAGACCCTGATGGGCTTCAGCGTGCTGTTCCTGTGCGATTCTGATGGTAATGCAACCGCCACCACGCTGGAAGGCTCCCTTGTGCAGCAGGCTTGGGTCAATGAAGACGACAAACAGTATGTACCATCTGCCGGTCGGGATATTGTTTCTGAAGTTATGAAAGAAACGGCATATCTGCACAACATTAACGGAAAGGATTCCCTGAATCTGGGCTTTGCCTATATGCCAGAGGATACTTCAAAGGCTGTTGCAGAACCTAACAACATCACCGATAACAGAACGGACAAGGCAACGATTCCCTACGAAATGAAGGATGTGAAGATTTCCATATCCATCTTGTCCACCACCGTTTATGTGTACTCCTACAAGAACACCAACGGTACGGCAGCTTCCTTTACGACCGAAGTGGCGTATGTGCCGAATAAATACAGTGATAACATAACTGTATCTTATTCCGATACGGCAGATGGTCTGACCACTGGCAAATCCTACAGTACCAACGGCTGGATCTACGAACTCAACGTGGACTTGGATAAGCTGTCCGGCTATGCTCTTGATTTCAGTAAGATGACCATGAGTATCAACGGCGTGACCGTGAACGATTTCAAGGTGAACGGTAATACGAAGCCTGCTTCCCCCGTGACTGTCACAGCCGGCGGCACGACCTACACACTTACCGCTACTGTAAACGGCAAGGAATACACCGCATCCTACAAGGTAACCGGCACCGAAACCAGCAAGGAATCTCCCTCTTTGGTAGCTTCCAATTACGAAGCCGGTCTATGCGTTGCGTCCTCCTATGGTGGCACATGGCACGGCGCAGCCCCTGCCCTCAGGGGTGTCCAGATCAAATACTGGAGCGTCGCCGAACAACAGTATAAGACCATCAATTTGGCAGATGTGGTTACTTTTAGTAACCAGGGTCAACTGAATGGCACCAACACCACTTGGACTTACAGCCCCGCAAACGGCGACTTTACCCTGACTCTTACCGGCGGTCAAGTCCACTCCGGCAACAGTGTTAATGCCATGCCCGTAGCCGTTGATACTGATAGCAACGGTACTGCAGATACGCTCTACTTTGTGGCGGCAAGCTCCAAGGGTCTGGTCAATACCGGCAACAGCGCCCGTACCATTCCGGTCAGCTATACTTTCCAGGACAACAACGGTGGCGATGTGCTGACATTCTCCTACACTTGGTCTGTTGCTGAAAACAAAGACGCACAGTATAATTACTCCGATTTCTGCAACGGAACGCTAACCAAACTGGAAGCAAGCAGTGGTGGCGGTTGTGTCACTCCCGATACGCTGATCACTCTGGCTGATGGCTCTCAGGTACGTGTGGACTCCCTGACCGGCCAAGAAAAATTGCTCGTTTGGAATATGGAAACCGGTAAATTGGATTCCGCTCCCATTATGTTTGTAGACAGCGAGGCTGCCGTAGAATGTAATGTCATTAAGCTTCGTTTCTCCGACAACACGGAGGTAAAAGTCATCTATGAGCACGGCTTCTGGGATTACGACCTGAACAGGTATGTCTACCTTGACGAAAATGCTGCAGCCTGCATTGGTCACACCTTTGCAAAGCAGAATGGCGACGAGCTCGTAAAGGTAACACTTACGGATGTTGTCATCGAAACCGAGGTGGCCTCCGCATGGAGCCCTGTTACTGCCGGACATCTGTGCTACTTCGTCAATGGTATGCTGTCCATGCCCGGTGGCGTCGGCGGTCTGTTCAATATCTTTGATGTGGATGCAGAAACCATGACCTACGACTACGAAGCTGTTGCAAAGGATATTGAAACCTATGGTCTGTTTACCTATGAGGAAGTGAACGCGATCGCACCGCTCAGCGAGGAAATGTTCTATGCTGCAGGTGGTCAGTATCTCAAGATCTCTATCGGCAAGGGCAACCTGACGGTGGAGGAATTGGCCGCTATGATCGAGCGCTACAGCAAATATATTTAACGAAATCCTGCCACCTATCCCCTTCGGGGGATAGGCGGCAATCAAAGGACATAACGTGTTGCTATTTTGTGTCTTTTGATTGCCGCAGGCAAATACAGAAAAAAGGAGGAAGCCCATTGACAAAGCTCAAATACCGGCTGCTGGTCATAGCCGTGGTTTCAATTATCTTTGTGCTCCTGTCGCAAGGAACGCTGGCATACTATACAACGCTGGGAACGGCGACTAATGTGGTCACCTCCGGTGGTGTCAAAATGCAGATCTTGGAAAAGGGCTACGGCGATGTGGAATATCCCAAAGAGGGCATTTATATTATGCCCGGCGACATCGTTTCAAAGCAGGTTTCCGTAAAGAGCCTCTGCGAACAGCCTTTCTATCTTCGGGTGAAGATTGTCTATGGCATCGACTCTACCGAACTTTCTGCCGAAGAATGCTTTAAGCTGAATATCAACGAGGAGTATTGGATCTATCACGAGGGTTGGTATTATTACAAGGGTATTGTCGGTGCCGGGGAGGAGACCCCGAAGGTGTTCTCTCAGGTGGAGATCGTCGGTGCGAAGGTAGACAACAATTATATTGGCAGGACCCTGCACCTGACTGTGGATGCACAGGCAGTCCAAAGTGAGAACAATCCTCCTGTCCTCGGTGATGTGACCACCGTTGTAGGTTGGCCGAGTACCGGCGGGTGAGCGCTATGCGGAAAATAATTAGCTTTTTTATGGCCATCTTACTGACACTGTGCTGTACAGCCAATGTTTTTGCTGCCGGCAACGTTACCTATGAAAAGGATGCGGGCAACTTCATCTTCAAGTATGGCAGCGAATATTCCGAAACAGACCTTTTTTCCGATTTTAAGGACGTTATGCCCGGTGATCGGCGAAGTCAGCTCATTACCGTCAGAAATGACGCGTCCAATAAGGTCAAGGTCAAGATTTATATCCGCTCCCTGGGTGCACACCAAGACGGTGTTTCCGAGGCGTTTCTGTCGCAACTGAAGATGACAGTTACACTTCTCGAGGATAATTCCATGGGCTATATGTTTGACGCTGCAGCTAACGAAACGGCAGGTCTTACAGATTGGGTCTTGCTAGGAACGCTGTATTCCGGCGGTGAGGTAAATCTTGGCGTTACCTTGGATGTGCCAGAGACCTTGGGTAACGAATATGCAAACAAGGTTGGCAAGCTGGATTGGCAATTTATGGTTGAGGAATTCCCCATTGAACCGGGTGACCCCGAGCCGCCCCCCACCGGCGACCCCGCGAATCCGGTATTTTGGGCCGTAATGGCCGCAGCCTCTTTGTGCTGCATATGGGTTGTGCTTCTGTACAACAGACGTAAGAAAGAAACAAACGCCTAATACCACAACGCTGGTGTTGTAAAAAATTAGAAACGGAGGGAAAGGCGATGCTTACAAAAAGAAAACCGGTTAAAAAGATTGCTTTTACCCTCAGTGTTGTTATGTTTGTGGTCTGGAGCATTCTTGGCGCCGGCACCTCTCTTGCATGGTTTTCCGATAGCAGCGAAACGGTCAAAAATATCATTAATGTTGCTGAGTTTGACCTTCAGGCATTCCATAAGACGGAAACCGGCTATGAGCCTATTGACAGTGCCAGCGACATTTTCAAGAACGATGCCCTATATGAGCCGGGATATATTGAGATTGTGTATCTGAAGGTCGTAAACAACGGAACAGTACCCTTTCATTTTAGGACAGCCGTTGCCATAAAGGATTACCGAACCGCAATCAATGAATCCGGGGAGGAATTTAAGCTGCAGGACTATTTGCAGTACGGCCTCGTTTTTGCTGATACCGAAACAGAATTGGATTCTCTGCTTGCAGATCGGACGCAGGCGGCGGCGATTGCCAATAAAGCCTTTGATAATTATACGAGCGATGCGAATTTGCTGGATCCCGCAGCAGAAACCTATATAGCAATTGTCATAAGTATGCCTACAAATGTTAATAATGTGGCCAATTACCGAGACACCAACGCGCCAATGATAGAATTGATGCTGATCGTAACTGCAGAGCAGCTTCGGTCCTGATTGCCTGATAAAATTTCAAGGAAGGAGGAAAGGTATGAAAAAGTTATTTGCACAGCTGTTTTATGCACCAAAATACGCAAGCTCCACAGAAAATACAGTGCTTTCCAAAATCACTGTTTCCATAATCATGATTCTGTTATGCCTTGGCGCTATGAGCTTTTCTGCATACGCTTATTTTACCCGCACCCTTTCCTCCAGTTCGATGACAGCCTCTTCTGCCAGCTACGCGCTTTCAGTCACCGTAAACGGGGAAATCGACAATGACGGTTATGTGCTCATCGAGAACAACGGATCGGAAGCGGTTACCTACACCTTTACACTCAGTACCACCAGCGATACCACCGCCTCTGTCGGTTATTGCAAAATGATCGCAAAAACGGACAGCTCTCCCATTTCTGTCCAGACAAACGGATCTGGTGAAGAACAGATATTCTACTCTGCCCCCATCTGGAAAAACGGCAGCACCGCAGAAAAGCCATCGACTCTGGTTTACACGCTCACCGTTCCCGCCGGAAAAACGGCAGGTATCCTGTTTGTTTCCGCTTGGGGTTCCTGCTCCAAAACACCTTTGGCCGGCAGTGCAATCACCATGGAATTCGCTCCCGCAAATGCTGTTGATGGAAACGAGGACTCTGGTTCGCAAGAGCCTGCTGTCCCCGAAGACACTACTCCTCCGGAAGCGCCTGCTGTCCCTGAAGACACCACTCCTCCGGAAGAGACTACTACCCCTGAAGATACCACTCCTCCGGAAGAGACTACTACCCCTGAAGACACTACTCCTCCGGAAGAGTCCATCGCCCCTGAAGAAACGACTACTCCGGAAGAAGGCAGCTCAACTCCCGAAAACACACAGTCGGATAATGTGGAAACAACGGAGAACTCCTTCGATGATACACCGCTTGCAAATAGCGATTGATGGTTTGTCCGCGCTATACGTGGATGCAACCATCCCTGCAATCCCCCTGTCAATGTTTCGTTCCTTTTCTTATTGCTCAAGCTAAAAACGAATCCCCTCGGATTTCTCCGAGGGGATTCGCCTTGACTTTGACTGCGTGGTATTATATATTATAGTTACTTCATAAAGGATGGTAAATTTTTATGATCATTGAAAAAAGAATCAAGGACTTTGAAAAGCTCGGGTTTGGTATGTTTGTGCATTTTGGCCTATATAGCACGATAGGAAAAGGTGAATGGGCAATTGAACACTTAAATATGCCTTGGGATGAATATCTTAAATCTCTTGACAGTTTTTCTCCGAAGGCAAACTGGGCAGAAGAATTAGTTTTATCCGCAAAAGATGCCGGTTGCCGATACATAACATTGACCACCCGCCATCATGACGGTTTTTCTCTTTATGATACCTGCGGACTAAACACATACGATGCACCGCATGTTTGCGGACGAGACATTGTAAAAGAATTTGTGGACGCTTGCAACAAGCACGGAATGATTCCGTTTTTCTATCATACTCTTTTGGATTGGCATGAAGAAAGCTACCAAACTAATTTTAAAGAGTACTTAAAGTATCTTAGAAAAAGCATAGAAATTCTTTGCAAAAACTACGGAAAAATAGGTGGTTTTTGGTTTGATGGTATGTGGGACAAGGCCGAGGAAGATTGGGAAGAAGACGCTCTTTACTCTCTGATCAGAAGTTATCAGCCCGATACTATGATCATTAACAATACCGGCTTGTTTAACCGCGGTGCGCTAGGCCATATTGAGCTTGACAGTGTCACCTTTGAACGGGGCAGACCCCAGCCCATAAATCTTGAAGATTCCCCAAAATATATCGCAAGTGAGATGTGCGAAACCTTTGCAAGCCATTGGGGATATGCTGAAAACGACTTTAATTTCAAGTCAATCGCACATCTGATTAACAGTTTAGCTCTTTGCCGCAGATACCGGTCTAATTTCCTTTTCAATGTAGGACCAATGAAGGACGGAAGTCTTCGCACGATTGATAAAGGCGCATTGGAGATTTTAGGACAATGGAGCAGACTGAACGACGAGGCATTGCACATCCCTGAGCCTACCGGTATTGAAATCAAAGATAAGCCAAACAGCTTTATTCTTCGCAACGACAACACCTATTACCTTTTTATAAATGATTTGATCATTAACGGCAACGAACATGTTACGATCAATAATCATTTTAATCGCAATAATATCTTCCCGTTTGAGGAAAAAATCAAATCTGTGTATTGGCTTGATAACGGAGAAGCGCTTGACTTTACCCAGAATGATGGCGAGGTAAACATTCAGTCTAAACCCTACGAATATGGGCAAGATTTTGTAGTGAGAATTGCTAAAATAGAAGTATAATCCCATACTTGAAGGTTTTTCCCGCTTTTGCGGATCACCGCCGGACATCCCTGTTGCAGCAACCGATGAGGGTGCTGACCGGGCGGAAACCATTCTGGATCGCTTTGCTATTTCCAAATAACATCGGTGCACCTTTCAAGGTGCGCCGAAACTTTTTTATTCTCCGTAGCCCATGGGATTGCTCTTTTGCCAGTTCCAGGAATCCCGGCACATATCGTCCAGGCCTTTTTCCGCCTTCCAGCCAAGCACTTGGGCGCTCTTGGCAGGGTCTGCATAGCAGGTAGCGATATCGCCGGGGCGGCGATCGACGATCACATAAGGCACCGCCACGTTATTCACCGCTACAAAGCTCTTGACCATGTCCAGCACGGAATAGCCGATGCCGGTGCCCAGGTTGAACACTGCACAGCCATTGTTTGCGATGACGTATTTCACAGCCGCCACGTGGCCCTTTGCTAGATCCACCACATGGATGTAATCCCGAACACCAGTGCCATCGTGGGTATCGTAATCGTTGCCAAAAATATTCAGTCTCTCCCGGCGGCCTACAGCCACCTGGGTAATATAGGGCATCAGATTATTGGGGATACCACGGGGATCCTCGCCAATACGGCCGGTTGCATGAGCACCGATGGGATTGAAGTACCGCAGAAGCACCACGCCCCACTCCTGGTCCGCATTGGCCATACCGGACAGGATCTGCTCAGTCATATACTTGGTCCAGCCATAGGGGTTGGTGCAGTTGCCGGTACGAGAGTTCTCTTTCAAGGGCATTTCGTTGTCTGCGGTATAGACGGTAGCAGAGGAGGAGAAAATAATATTCTTCAACCCCACTTCCTTCATCACCTTGGTCAGCACCAAGGTGGAGTTGAGATTGTTATCGTAATACTCCCATGGCATTTCCACGGATTCGCCCACGGCCTTCAGGCCTGCGAAGTGGATCACACAGCCGATCTCATTTTCCGCAAAGATCTTGCGCAGAAGCGCCTCGTCACGGACATCGCCCTCGTAAAATTTAAGCTCTTTGCCGGTGATTTCCTGCACCCGGCGCAGGCTTTCGGGGCTGGAGTTGCGCAGATTGTCAATAACCACTACGCCGTAGCCGCTTTCCAGCAGTTCCACGCAGGTGTGGGAGCCGATATAGCCGGCACCGCCTGTAACCAATACATTCATAGCACTACCTCGTTTCACGGATTTTCTTTTATTCTAATCCATCCTCCCAAAAAAAGCAAGCACAATAATTTATACAATCGGTTTTATGCTTGCTATTTTCAGCAAAGAAAGGTATAATGATATAAGGAGTAATGTACACTCCTGTTCAACATTGCGCTTCCTATCCGTCCAAACAAGGAGGGTTTTCTATGGATACCATTTATATCACCGGCCATCGCAACCCAGATACCGACTCCATCGTGGCCGCCATGGCCTATGCCGCCCTGCGCAACGCCCTGGGCGACCGGGAGTATGAGGCCGCCTGCCTGGGTCATGTGTCCGACGAGACTCAAATCGTCCTGGACCGTTTCGGCTTCCAGGCGCCCCAGCGCATTACCAGCATGCACACCCAGGTCAAGGACCTGGACTTCGATAAGCCCACCGTCTTCTCCACCGCTGTCACTATGGGACGGGCCTGGGAAGAGCTGAGCCGTCACGATGGCATCAACGCCATCCCTATCGCCAATGACGACGGCACGCTGTACGGTATGCTGTCCCGCACCGACGTGGCGGACTACAATATGAATCTGGTCTCCGGCGGTCGGCTCAGTGACGTTCCGCTTTTCAATGTGCTGTCCGTTCTGGAAGGCAAGGTTATCAACGAGGCCGGCGAACAGATCGATCAAATCACCGGCAATGTAACCATCGCCCTGCCCCAAAGCCGGAAAAATCTCATCTTTAATGACCCGGAAACGGTGGTCCTTTGCGGCGATCAGCCGGATATGATCCGCCGGGCGCTGGAAATGAATGTGAACTGTCTGGTGCTGTGTCAGGCAGAGCTTTCCGAGGAGCTGCGCAATCTTCCAACAAAGACCTGCATCATCTCCACGCCTCATGATGCCTATCGGGCGGTGCATCTGATCTTCCAGTCCACTCCCATCGGCAGAATCTGCAGCAATCAAACACTGGTGTGCTTCCATTTGGAAGACCGGGTGGACGATGTGCGGGAAACCATGCTGAAGCACCGCTTCTCCAACTACCCTGTGCTGGACGACAACGAAAAAGTTGTTGGCGTTCTCAGCCGCTACCACTTGCTCCGTCCCCGCCGCAAACGGGTGGTTTTGGTTGACCACAACGAAGCCGCCCAGTCCGTTCCCGGTCTGGAAGAGGCAGAGATCTTGGAGATCATCGACCACCACCGTCTTGCGGATATTCAGACCACCAACCCCATTTACGTGCGCAACGAGCCGGTTGGCTCTACCAATACCATTATCGCCAGCATGTTCCAGGACCGAGGCCTCATGCCCTCTGCAAACATGGCCGGCATGATGGCGGCGGCCATTCTTTCTGACACTGTCATGTTCAAATCTCCCACATGCACCGAAAAAGACCGCCGGACAGCCGAACGCATGGCCCGGATCGCCAATATTTCTCTTGACGAGCTGGGACGGGAAATCTTCTCTGCATCTCTGGATTCCAAGACTGTCCGGGATCTGCTCCTTTCCGACTACAAGGAATTCCATATCGCCGGTCATGATCTGGCGGTTTCTCAGATCACCTGTGTGGACAGCCCCAAGATGCTGGAGCGCAAGGAAGAATTCCTGACGGAAATGCGCCGGTTGGCGGAGCACAAGGGCTTCTCTATGATCATTCTCATGCTTACCGACGTTCTGCTGGAAGGCACGCAGATCATCTACCTGGGTGACGACGAGATCATCCAGCAGGCCTTTAATATCACCCCCCGGGATAACACACTGTTCCTTCCCCATGTGATGAGCCGGAAAAAGCAGGTCATTCCTGCCCTGTCCGCTCTGTGGGGCTAATTACAAAGGAGTAAACTATGGGCTTTGAGACTCTGCTGGGCAACGACCGGCTGAAGCAAAACTTAACAAGCAGCCTTGCCAAGGGTCGCATCTCCCATTTTTACCTGATTTCCGGCCCGGCAGGCGCGGGCAAGCATACCTTGGCCCGGCTACTGGCGGCTGCCATCTTGTGTAAAGAGGCAGACGCCCCCTGCGAAAAATGCAACGTCTGTCGAAAGGTGATGGAACATAACCATCCCGACTTCATTACCGTGGACGACCCGGAGCATAAAGCGGTATCTGTCAAACTGGTGCGCCAGGCCCGGGAGGATATGTATATTCTCCCCAACGAAAGCGATTATAAAATCTATCTGTTCCCCCAGGAGTTGGGCATTGAGGGACAAAACGCCCTGCTGAAAATATTGGAAGAACCTCCCAAATACGGCGTGTTCATTCTGCTGAGCAACAATCCCGAGCAGTTACTGCCCACCGTACGTTCAAGATGTACGGAATTGGCGCTGTCTGCTCTTTCTGAGGATATCCTCATCCGAGAGCTATCCAAAGAATTCCCGAATGCGTCATCGGATGCTCTGACAGCTGCCGCTGTACGAGGCGGCGGATATTTAGGCCAGGCGCGGGCTCTTTTGGAGCAGGGCGCAGCCCTGCTGCCCCAAACGGAGCAATTTTTGAACGCCTTTGCCGGCAAAAATGCGCTGGAGCTTACCAAGCTGTTGGCATCCCTGGAAAAAACCAAGAGGGATCAGCTGATCCCTCTGTTGGAAAGCTGGACCGCCCTGCTGGAAGAAGCCCTAGCCTGTCGCAGCGGCATGCGCTCCCTGCATCCCATGACCAAAACCATCGCCGCACGGCGCAGTTCTCTGGAGCTGATGCAGGCAATCTCCCATCTGCAGAAAGCCATCACCTATGGGGCAAGTAACGTTTCCTCCGCCGCCATCTGCGGCTACTTAACCTGGCAATTACGATAAATTTTGCGGCAATCGCCGTTTCAATAAGGAGTAACCAATGGAAGATAACAAAAATACTGCCGTGGAAGTGGTGGACATTCAGTTCCGCCCCGGGCAGAAGATCTATTATTTTGATCCCAATGGCTTGACCTTCAAAACAGGCGACCATGTGATCATCGATACCGCCCGCGGACCGGAATTCGGCATCGTGGCAAATGAAAACCACAAGATTCCGTCCAAGGATGTGGTATCCCCCCTGCGCCCCGTTCTGCGCAAAGCAAACGCCCATGACGAGCGCGTCGTGGCGGACAATTTGGCTCTGGAAAAGAAAGCCTACGAGGTCTGTCAAGAGAAAATCGCCGAATACGGCCTGGATATGCAGTTGGTCAGCGCGGAATGCTCCTTCGACGGCAGCAAAATCCTGTTCTTTTTTACCGCCGACGAGCGTGTAGACTTCCGGGAGCTGGTGAAAAACTTGGCCTCCACCTTCCATACCCGCATTGAGCTGCGCCAGATCGGTGTCCGGGACAAGGCCAAGATGGTTGGCGGATTCGGCATCTGCGGCCGTCCCTTCTGCTGTACCACTTTCCTGGACGATTTCCAACCGGTGTCCATCAAAATGGCTAAAACACAGAATTTGAGCCTGAATCCTACCAAAATTTCCGGTACCTGCGGCCGGCTTATGTGTTGTCTGAAATATGAGCAGGATGCTTACGAGGATCTGCTGCGCACTGCGCCCAAGATGGATTCTTTCGTGGACACCCCCGACGGACGGGGTACAATCATTGAAGTTGACTTGCTTCGCCAACGGGTCAAGGTGCGGCTTGAAAAAGAGCCTGACACCATCGTCAGTCACTCCAATGCCGAGATTGCCGTTCTGCGCAGTGGCAAGGCCAAAAAGAATGATTCTCCCATTCCTGAGGATCTCGCACCCATTTCCGGCGCAGGCAAACGCACAGTACGGGAAGAGCCGGAGAAGCGGGCTTTTTTAGATCCCATCAAGTTCTTTGAGGAGACAGAAGAAGTCCCCGCTCCCACACCGGAGACGGAAGAAATGCCTGTGGAAATCAGCGAAGAGAAGCACAAGCGCAACCGACGCAATCGCCACCGCAACAAGCATCGCGGCGATAACAAGGAGATCACACCCAAGCTTGATGCTCCCAAAGCGGAAGAGCCCAAGGCTGAACCCGCCCAAGGTGATGCTCGGCAAAAGAAAAATCACCATCGCCGCAATCGCCACCGCAATCACAAGCCCAAGCAAAATAGCGCTGAATAAAAAATGGTCGCCCCACTTTCGTGGGGCGATCTTCTTCGTTACAGAGAAAAACTGTCGGGTAGCAACTGCGCCAACGTCCGTTCTTCATACCCCTCCGGGGTAATCATATAGACTTTGAAATCCTCGTTGCAGAATTCCCGCATCACCTGCCGGCACACGCCGCAGGGCGGGAATTTCCCGGTGATGATGCCATCCTTGCCACCGCAAACAGCAATGGCGGAAAACTCCCGTTTACCATCGTAAATAGCCTTGAAAAAGGCAGTGCGTTCGGCGCAGTTGGTAGGGCTGTAGGATGCATTTTCAATATTACAGCCCTGATACACTGTGCCGTCTGCGCACAGCAGTGCCGCGCCGACCTTGTAGCCGGAATAGGGCGCATAGGCGCATTTCATGGCCTCCTTGGCCAGTTCGCAGAGTTTTTCAGGGCTCATAGGATCTCCTCCATAAAACTCTTGCCGGGGGTGTCCAGGTTTACATCCAGCATTTGCGCAACGGTAGCGGCAATGTCTGCAAAACTG
This sequence comes from Faecousia sp., assembly GCA_045606205.1. Lineage (GTDB taxonomy): Bacteria > Bacillota > Clostridia > Oscillospirales > Oscillospiraceae > Faecousia. The sequence continues at coordinate 22,611 of JAZURL010000039.1, forward strand.
TCTCGCGTGCCCAGGTTTACATTTTTCACCCGCTTACCCATGATCAGCAATGGTACATATTCCCGGGGGTGGTCTGTGGTGGCGGTGTAGCCGGGATCACAGCCATGGTCGGCGGTGATCATCACCACATCCTCATCCCCCAGTTTGTGGAGCAGCGATGGAAGCCATGCATCAAATTGGCTCAACGCTTCCGCGTAGCCGTCAATATTTCGACGATGGCCAAACACCATGTCGAAATCCACCAAATTTACAAAGCACAGACCCTCGAAATCCTTGTCCGCATAGGAAAGGGTATGCTCCATGCCGTTGGCGTTGGACTGGTTGTACACATGCTCCGTGGTGCCACGGCCGGCAAAAATATCATAGATCTTGCCCACACCGATGGATGCCTTGCCGGACTTTTTCAGTACATCCAGCAACGTGTCTTTGGTGGGTTCTAAAGAGAAGTCGTGACGGTTGGCAGTGCGCTTGAAATTGCCGGGCGTGCCCACAAAGGGACGGGCAATAACCCGGCCCACGCCGTGCTTGCCTTGCAGAATATTTCTCGCAATTCGGCAGTATTCGTAGAGTTTTTCCGGGGGCACGATGTCTTCATGGGCGGCGATCTGAAACACAGAGTCAGCTGACGTATAGACGATCAGATCCCCGGTCTTCATGTGCTCTTCGCCGTATTTTTCAATGACTTCCGTGCCGGACCAGGGGGCATTTGCCAGCACGCCCCGGCCGGTCTGTGCCTTGAAAGGCACAAGCACTTCCTCTGGGAATCCCTGAGGATAAGTGGGCAGAGGATGCTCAGACACAATACCGCCGATCTCCCAGTGGCCAATGGTGGTATCCTTGCCCATGGATGCTTCCCGGAGTCTGGCATACGCGCCAGTGGGATTTGCTACCTTGGGCAGGCAGGTCACGCCATCAATGTTGCCAAGGCCAGCGGCGATCATGTTGGGGATATTTAATTTCTTGGAAATGGCGCAGGATGCCAGAGTGTTGACACCCACATCGCCAAAGGATTCACTGTCCGGCATCCCACCGATACCAAAGGAATCCAAAACAATTAAAAAAACTCTTTTCATAGGGGTACCTCTTAAGCCTTCCCCTCAAGGGGAAGCCTTTTACTCGCAATGACAGGTTGATTTACTTATTCTCCATGGCCACGGCAGTGTCCAGGGCCACTTTCATCATGGTGGTGAACGCATTCTGACGCTCGTCAGAGGATGTGACTTCGCCGGTGATGATGTGATCGGAAATCGTGCAGATGCACAGCGCACGCTTGCCATAACGGGCTGCATTCATATACAGCGCGGCAGCTTCCATCTCCAGAGCCATAACACCCATCTTCTTCTGATTGTACAGGGTGTCCAAGCCTGCAGGAACTTCTGTATGGTCGCCATAGAACACATCGGAAGAATTCACATTACCCACATGATAGTGCGCTCCTGCGGCCTTTGCGGCCTCCACAGCGGCGCTGAGGAGTTCAAAATCAGCAATGGGCGCAAATGTGCCAGGGAAATGGAACTGATGGGCAAAGTTAGAGTCGGTGCAAGCGCCCTGGGCGATGACCAGATCATACAACTTGATATGCTCCTGGATGGAGCCGGCAGAGCCCACGCGGATGATATTCTCCACGCCGTAGCCATTGTACAGCTCGTGGGAATAGATGCCGATGGCGGGCATGCCCATGCCGGACGCCATGACGGAAACCTTCACGCCCTTGTAAGTGCCGGTGTAGCCGTGAACGCCACGGACATTGTTTACAAGCACAGGGTTTTCCAGAAAGTTTTCTGCAATAAACTTACTGCGCAGAGGGTCGCCAGGCATGAGAACGGTCTTGCCGAAATCGCCGGGTGCGGCGGAAATATGAGGGGTAGGTGTAGTTAACATAACATTTTCTCCTTTTCAAACTCTATGTCATCGCGAACCCGCGCACGCTGGTGTGGAGATCCCCTTAGACCTCCGGAATGTTCTGGTGATTTCCACGCCAGTGACATATATGTTAATTTTATTTCTGCCCGTGCAATTTGATCTTCTTGTTATCCCGGATGCCGTGTATGTAGCATCTGTGGCACATGGCAATATAACTGTCATTGCCGCCCAGCACCACCTGTGCGCCCTGGGTGACGATGGAGCCCTCACTGTCGATACGGGCATTGATGGTGGCTTTCGCGCCACAGTCGCACATGGTCTTGATCTCCTCAATGGCATCCGCCAGCTCCATCAGCCGCAAAGAGCCGGGAAACAGCTTTGTCTGAAAATCGGTACGCAGGCCAAAGCACATGACCGGGATATCGTAGTCGTTGACGATAGCGCGAAGCTGGTCGATCTGCTGCGGAGGCATAAACTGGCATTCATCTACGATGACAACATCACAGTTTCCCGCCCGGGTCTCCTTGAAGCGCTGGTATACATCCATATCCGGGTGCATGACCTCCACCTTGGCCTCCAAACCAATGCGGCTGCGCAGAATATCCGCTCCATCCCGGGTGTCGGCACTGGGCTTGATCAGCCAAACGGACATGTCGTTTTCCTCATAGTTGTACTTAGTGATCAGTGCCTGGGCAGTCTTGCTGGAACCCATAGCTCCGTATTTGAAGTATAGCTTTGCCATTTTTCTCTCCTTCTCCTTTAGGATTTCATATTATACCAAAAAACCGCCCGTATTGCAAGGAATTTTTATAGCAATTTGTCCAATTTCGGAAAATGCGTGCCCGTGGGGCACGCATCCGCTTTTCATCCGTTTTTCACCGGCAAACACCGCTGCGCTAACTCAATATAATGCACTGCGCTGTGCTTGTTTTCTTCGATCTGCTCCGCCGTCACCGGCTTTACTACCTTGGCCGGACTGCCCAACAGAAGTGAGCCATCCGGAGCATTGGTCTTGCCCGTCACCACCGCACCTGCACCGATGATGCAGTCATTTCCGATCACCGCGCCTGTGAGCACAATCGCGCCTATCCCCACCATTGTGTTATCCCCAATGGTGCAACCGTGGACGATTGCTCCGTGACCCAACGTGCAATTCTTTCCCAGGGAGGTCTTCTCATGGAGAATGCACTTATCTTGAATGTTGGTGCCCGCTCCTACTGTGATTGTTCCGCTGTCACCACGCAAAACCGCGCCGTACCAGATATTCACCTGCTCTTCCAGTACCACGTCTCCCGTGACCACCGCATCCGGGGCGATATAAACTGTTTTCTGCATGTATTTCTCCTTGTCTTTTTTCTTTCATTATAATGAAAACCCGGGGCGGTTGCAAGCATTTTATCCCATAGCGGCAGTGACCAAAATACCCAAATTATCCTGGTAAATTTCGTCAAATTGGGAGATTGGCAGCGGATTTTCTCCCTCTCCCACCTCGATGGTATACCCCGGACGGCGAAAATACTTGATGAACCAATCCTTGTACCCGGCAAAAGCCGACAAAAACGGTGTTTCCTCTAAAGAATAGCCACTGATCTCAGCAAATCGCTCCCCCAACTCCCGGGCGCCGGGTACTTCGTAGTCCTGGAACTGCCAGTAGATCACCCTGCCCTGGGTGTGATAGGCCAGTACCAACGCCGGATCGATGGCCTCGGTGTATCCCGCCAATGCCCGGGTCTCGAACTGATCCAGAGGCGCGCGGCCCACAAAATCCCGAGGCGCAGGCCGGGTGAAGCCTTGTGCAAACTTGTTTTCCCGTGCTTGAAGCCACCCCGCCGGATAATTCAAATTCAGATCCACGCCCAAAAGGTTTGCCTTCCACCCATTTGGAAACGGGATCGCCGGAAAATTTGCAGCAATGGCCTGGGCCATGACGTATTGAGGGTCTCCCTGCGTGATCTCCCCGGTGACCAGCGCCACCCCGTCCGGATCTACCATGGGCACCGTGTAAATGGTGGCCGTACTGCGAAGCATTGCGGCATCCACACCGCCGATCTGTCCGCCGGACTCAATGGCCTGTGCAAAATCCTCCACAAATTTCAGCAAGACCGGGGTGGTGATCCACTCGTTGGCATGGTGAGCTGCAGAATAGAAGACTTTTCGCGGGCCGTTACCAATAACCAGGGTGCGGATGGGACGCCCAAAAGCAGTGCGTGCCAGTAGCTCGCTCCGGCAAAACCGATAACGGGATGTGATATTTTCGATGGTCCGCACGCACAAGGTGGGGGTCATTGGTACAGTCGTATCAACGATTGGCATGTAGTATCACCTCAAAGGTTATCATATGCAAAAGACAGGCGCTTGTTTCCGGGGAGAAACTATGGTATACTTTTTATACGACATTGGGAAAGGAGTCCCGCTATGCCCATTCAGCTGACTACTTTGCAAGGAGAAAAACTCCTGCAATCCAAGGAGACACCTTGGACGGTCTATCCCCGTCCCCAAATGCGGCGGGATAGTTATGTAAACCTCAACGGCATTTGGGAGCTGTCCGCAGAGGGACAACCTTATCAGATCCGTGTGCCTTTCTGTCCGGAAAGCCTGCTATCCGGGGTGCAAAAGCATTTTTCCGAGGGAACGCCTTTGACATATCGCCGGAAATTCACACTCCCGGAAGATTTTAACCGAGGTAGAGTACTACTCCACATCGGTGCTGTGGATCAAAAAGCAGAAATTTATGTAAACCAAATCCGCCTGGCCACCCACATCGGCGGTTACGACAGCTTTACCGTGGATATCACCTCTGCCCTACAGGAGAATAATGAACTGCTCATCGTCTGCACCGACGATCTGCGCGACCAGTCCCAGCCCTATGGCAAGCAGGTGCGCCTGGAAAAACGGGGTGGCATGTGGTACACCCCGGTGTCCGGTCTTTGGCAGACAGTCTGGCTGGAAAGCGTGCCGGAAACCTACATCGAAAATCTGCGTATCGACAACCGGGGGTATTCCGTCACGATCTCCATCGAACCGCAGCTCCCCGGCACTGTTCATGTCCCCGGATTGGGTACGTATCCCCTCACAGACGGGCAGGTGACCATCACACCCGAGGATCCCCACCTATGGAGTCCGGAAGACCCGTATTTGTATGATTTTTCCGTGGAAACTGCGGATGATAGAATCGAGTCCTACTTTGCCATCCGCGCTTTGCAAATTAAGGAAAACCGCCTGTGCCTCAACGGAAAACCCTATTTCTTCCACGGTCTGCTGGATCAGGGCTACTGGCCTGACGGCCTGTTCACCCCTGCCGCACCAGAGTGCTATGCCGAGGACATTTTGGCCATGAAAAATCTCGGCTTTAACATGCTTCGCAAGCACATCAAAGTCGAGCCGGAGGAATTTTACTATCAATGCGACCGACTTGGCATGGTGGTGTTCCAGGACATGGTGAACAACGGCGATTATTCCTTCCTGCGGGATACCGCCCTGCCCACTGTGGGCCTACAAAAACTGAACGATGTGCACCTGCACCGGGATAAAAAGGCACGCCGGGAATTCCTACGGCAGATGAATTTGGCCGTCCGGCAATTGCAGAATCACCCCAGTATCTGCTACTGGACAATTTTCAACGAAGGTTGGGGTCAGTTCGACAGCGACCGGGTATACGAAATATTCCGCACCCTTGACGACACTCGATTCATCGACAGCACCTCCGGGTGGTTTAGGCAGAAAAAGACAGATGTGGACAGTCGACATGTGTATTTCAAGCCCATTCAGTTAAAAGCTGAGGACAAGCCCCTTGTCCTGTCGGAATTCGGAGGTTACTCCTACAAGCCGGAAGGTCACGTTTTCAACACCGAAAGCACTTACGGCTACGGTAAATACGAAAACGCGGCCCAGTTCACCGCTGCCGTCGCCGAGCTGTACGAAAAACAGGTTATCCCCGCGGCAAAGAACGGCCTGTGTGCCGCCGTTTACACCCAGGTTTCCGACGTCGAGGACGAAACCAACGGCATCCTCACCTATGACCGCAAGGTGTGCAAGCTCGCAAAAGAAACCATGCTCCCCATAGCGAAAAAACTGACGAAATGAAGCAAACGGGCCGGCGAAAGCCGGGCCGTTTATTCTTATTTTGCGCCTACTCGGCTTTTGATCCGCTCCAAAGCAGTCTTCATGGCATTGTATGTCTCCTCAGACACCCGATTCAAATACCGGTTCTCGTAGCCCAGCATCGCTTCCTCGATCCGCAGGACGCGCATGGATCCATCCGCATTCTCTTCCAAGTAAATGGGTACATAGTCAAAGCCGGTGACCTTTGTCTCGCCGGTGGCACCATCCTGGGTGATCTCCAGATCTAGCAGAACGGAATAAGGGATTCCGATCATGTCACCGTAAAAATCCCCCAAAGACCAAGCGACAAAATTGCCGGAAGCCGGATCATGCTCCATCTTCTGTACATAATGAGGGTGCGTGCCGATGATGGCATCCACCCCCTCTTCCTGCAGAAGGGTGCATATCTTCTTTTGGGATTTGCTGATCTGATCGCTTTCCTCACTGCCCCAATGCACCAGGGCGATCATCACATCGGGATCGTGGGCGGCGGCATTGCGAACGACTTTCGTGATGCCCTCGGTGTCTACCTTTTGGTAAATGGTCTCCTGGGTGCTGTCATAATCCTTGTACAACAGATTGATACAGCCTTTGCTGACAGCAGGGATGCCCCCAGCTTCCACCATGCCTTTGGTAAAGGCCATCATGGCAATCTTAATACCTTTGACCTCCCAAATAACATAACCACCGGATTGTTCAAACTCCGCTTGGCTGGTGTAGGTTCCCAAGGGGGTCATGCCGGCACTTTGGATGCCTTGAATGGTGGAGGTCAGTCCAAGATGGCCGTCGTAAACGGAGTAGGAATTTGCCGTCTGCAGAATGTCCACACCGGCATTTTTCAGCGCAGTCAGCAATTCCGGGGGTGCGGATTTGGTTTGCGTGCCATAACTGCTTCCGCTGAGGATACCCTCAAAATTCAGCATTGTCACATCCCCAGCGGCAAGCACGGGCAGGACATCCTTGAAGACCTCTTCGTAATCGTAGCCACCGGTGGTCTGCCCGGCTGCCACGCTCTCGTCCGTAATATTGATATTACCGCCGGCCACCAAATGGATCACCTTATCCGGGGGCGGCGGAGCTTCCTGCCCGGAGTCGTTTGCACCCCGTTCACCCCAAAAAAGCAGGCCGATGACCACCGCCAGCACCGCGCACAAAGCAATTGATATACCAAAAATTAATTTTTTCACCGGCCGCCTGCGGCGGTACTGTGCCGGAACAGCTTTGCGTCCGCGCTGATTCACTTTTTTCTCTTCAGAATCCATAGCTGCCTCCGCTTACATTTCGTCATTGCGAGGACCGCAGGGCCGTGGCAATCCCCTAAGTATTTTTATTATATACCATAATTTCTGTTTGTACAAGCACCAAAACCATTTCCCAAAGAATCGATACTGCCCACAAAGAAAAGCGGTTCTCCCAAGGGAGAACCGCTTCTGCACACATTCAGGAAAGAAACTTGTTTATTGGTTTGCTTCATTATTTGCTCCGCAGTGACCTGCGCAGCCGCTGCAGTTGCCGGAGCATTTCCCTGAATCGGGACAACCGATACACTTGATGCCCTTTTTCTTTGATCTGTGAATATACCATATCACCAGACCGACGATCCCGGCAATGACTGCAATGACGATCATATCAATAGGCTTCATAGTCACTCACTTTCCGCTGAGTGCATACTCAGCAGCCACACTCTTGTTGGCCTTCTGAATCAGACCGGCAATCACAACACTGATTGCGACCACAATCGCCAGGCCGATGATCGCGGCAACCACATTCAAAGAAGTGGGATCCGTGACCAAGGTACCGATGGTGTACACCAAATAAGCAACCGTATAGCCGGTAGCAAACTGGAGCGCAATGCCGCCCCAGAACCACCTGCGGTCGTTGATCTCAGAGTTCATAGCACCCAAAGCAGCGAAGCAAGGAGGAGTAAACAGGTTGAACATCAGGTAAGCCAGCGCCGCAACCTTAGTGATAGCGAAGACGGTAGCGACTTCTGCACCTGCGCCTTCCATCAGAGCCAGCTCTTCGGTGTCGATCAGGTTCTCCAGGCCGACGAAGCAGACAGCCAGAGTGCCGACCACATTTTCCTTAGCAATGAAACCGGTAACAGCGGCTGCAGCCAGCTGCCAGGAAACAACACCAACAATAGGCACCAGCAGGTATGCGATGGGAGAAGCGATGGTGGCCAGAATGGACTCGGAAGCAACCTCGGCTTCCCGGAAGGACCAGTTGAAGGTCTGCATGATCTGCACAACAGTGTTACAGACCAAGATCACGGTGCCGGCCTTCACGATGTAAGCCCAGCCCCTGCTGCACATGGAAGTAAAAGCGCGCTTGATGGAAGGCAGCTTATACTCGGGCAGCTCGATGATGAAGAAGGACTTGCGAGCCCTATGGCCGGCGATCTTGTTGTCCAGCACAGCACCCAGCAGGATCAGAACGATGCCCATGATGTACATCAGAGTACCAACCCAGGAAGCATCCTCAAAGAATGCGCCTGCAAACAGGGCGATAACAGGCAGCTTGGCACCGCAGGGCATGAAGGGGGTCAGCATAGCGGTAGCACGGCGCTCCCGCTCGTTGCGGATGGTACGGCAGGCCATAACACCGGGGATGGCACAGCCAGTACCAATCACAAAGGGGATGACGGACTTGCCGGACAGGCCTACCTTCTTGAAGATGGGGTCTAGAACGACAGTAGCACGAGCCATGTAGCCACAATCCTCCAGCAGAGCGATCAGGAAATACATGACCATGACCAGGGGCAGGAAGCCGACAACTGCGGCAACGCCGCCGATGACACCGTCAACCAGCAGAGCCTGCAGAATCGGTGTAGCACCGGAGACCAACTCACCGACCCAACCCTGGAAAGCTTCCAGCCAGCCGACCAGCAGATCTGCCAGCCAAACACCCAGGCCCAGAGAACCGTCGGACTGAGAAATATGGAATACCAGGAACATAACCAGAGCGAAGATGGGCAGACCGGCAATGGGGTGGGTCAGCACAGCATCGATCTTATCCTGGAAGTTTCTATGCTTGGTCAGGACCTTGCGGCTCTCAACCTTGGCAACGATCTTGTTGGCAAACTCAAAGCGCTTGCGGTCAGCCGCCTCAACAGCTTTCTTATCGGTCAGATCCACATCGACCTGATTGTAAGGGGCTTTCTGAGACTGGCCTCTCAGTGCCACAGCAGCCTGAACAACTTCTGCCAAACCGTCACCGGTGGTGGAGGTGGTGTCAATCACAGGACAGCCCAGCTTTTCAGACAGTGCAGCCACATCGATCTTGGTTTCTTTCTTCTCGTTGATGTCGTGCTTGTTCAGCGCAACAACCACCGGAATGCCCAGCTCCAGCAGCTGCGTGGTGAAAAACAGGCTGCGGCTCAGATTGGTAGCGTCCACGATGTTGATGATGGCATCAGGATGCTCGTTCTTAACATAGCCGCTGGTAATGCTCTCTTCGGAAGTGAAGGGAGACATGGAATAGGCGCCGGGAAGGTCAACGGCGATCAATTCCATGTCGCCTGCGTAAGCCTTCTTAATGGGAGCCTCTTTCTTGTCAACGGTAACACCTGCCCAGTTGCCGACCTTCTCATTACGGCCGGTCAGCGCATTGTACATGGTAGTCTTGCCGCTGTTGGGATTGCC
>JAZURL010000040.1:0-26565 GCA_045606205.1 Faecousia sp.
TAACACAGCGATGGGATGAAGTAAGTGACCATCTTTCCGCCAGAGAGCTGCCGGTTGGTGCAAGGCAGCGGGGAAGACCGCTGAAATACCTCCCGGAGTGGCTTTTCTGAATGAAGTAGGAAAAGACGGGGTCGCCCGAAACAGCGAGAGGTGTTGTCAGACACCGTGAGGGTATGATCGTGAGGTCATACTGAACCAGAGGTGGTACCGCGTAATTTTTACGCCCCTTGTCCGAGTGGACAGAGCCCGTTTATTTTTTGGAGGATAGAAACATGAAACTTTATGATGAACTGGTTGCCCGGGGTTTGATCGCCCAGGTGACCAATGAAGAAGAAATTCGCGAGATGATCGATAACGGAAAGGCCACTTTCTACATTGGTTTTGACCCCACAGCAGATTCTCTGCACGTTGGCCACTTTATGGCCCTGTGTCTGATGAAGCGTTTGCAGATGGCCGGTAACCGGCCCATCGCTCTCATCGGCGGCGGCACTGCTATGATCGGCGACCCCTCCGGTCGGACGGATATGCGCTCCATGATGACCCAGGAGACCATCCAACACAACTGCGACTGCTTCAAAAAGCAGATGGAGCGGTTCATTGAATTTGGCGAGGGCAAGGCCCAGATGGTGAACAATGCTGATTGGCTGCTGAAGCTGAACTATGTGGACTTTATCCGCGAGATCGGCGGTTGCTTCTCCGTTAACAACATGCTTCGTGCAGAATGCTTCAAGCAGAGAATGGAAAAAGGCCTGTCCTTCCTGGAATTCAACTACATGCCCATGCAGTCCTACGACTTCTACTACCTGTTCAAGCACTACGGCTGCAATATGCAGTTCGGCGGCAACGACCAGTGGAGCAATATGTTGGGCGGCACGGAACTGATCCGTAAGAAGCTGGGCAAGGATGCCCATGCTATGACCATTACCTTGCTGCTCAACTCCGAGGGTAAGAAGATGGGCAAGACCGCCTCCGGTGCGGTGTGGCTTGATCCCAATAAGACCTCTCCCTTTGATTTCTACCAGTACTGGCGCAATGTGGGCGACGAGGATGTGCTCAAGTGCATCCGTATGCTGACATTCCTGCCCATGGAAGAAATCGACGCTATGGCAGACTGGAAAGATGCCCAGCTGAACACCGCCAAGGAGATTCTGGCCTTCGAACTGACCAAGCTGGTTCATGGCGAGGAAGAAGCTACCAAGGCACAGACTGCCGCTAAGGCGCTGTTTGTCGGCGGTGGTGACGATGCCAATATGCCCACCACGGAGATTGCCGAAGATCGCCTGATGGACGGCAACATCGGCATTCTGAATCTGATGGTCGCCTGCGGACTTGCTCCCTCCAATAAGCAGGCTCGCCAGTTGGTGGAGCAGGGTGGTGTGTTCGTCAATGACGAGAAGGTGACCGCACCTACCATGCTCATTTCCCGGGAAATGCTGGTCGCCGGCGTGAAGATCCGCAAGGGTAAAAAGGTATTCCACAAGGCAGTGCTCGCTTGATATATATGCTCAAATGCCCCCGGTTTTCCGGGGGCATTTTCCCTTAAGACATTTTTACTGGACTTTTGTCAGAAAATGACTATAATGATATTTGTAGAAAAAGACATGGAGGATTTCCTATGAAACTCAACTACAAGCGCACTATATTGGTCGGCTTCGCATTCTTTTTGATTTGCGCATTCTGGCAGGCCTACGATGCAACCATTCCCGTAATTTTGACAAATAAGTACGGCATGAGCCAGTTCTGGTCCGGTGTGATCATGGCACTTGACAATGTGCTGGCGCTGTTCATGCTGCCCCTGTTCGGCACGATCTCCGACAAGTGCAAAAGCAAGCGCGGAAAGCGTACACCGTTCATTATTTTCGGTACAGTCATTGCCGCTGTCGCCCTGGTAGCGCTGACGGTTGTGGACAATATGCAGTTGCAGAAAATCTCTGACTATACTGCGCTGGATGATATACCCACATTGGAGCGTATTTACGATAAACAGGCTGATACAACGCTGAAGACCCCTGAGGGTGATGAATTCCAGTTGGAGAATCTGTTCACCAAAGAGGAATTCTCTCAGATTAAGGTAAACGAGAAGGACCCCGAAACCGGCAAGTCCAAGGTAACTGCTGCTTACACCAACTATGTGGCTCCTGCCCGTGAGGCTTGCGTCGCAGAAATCACAAATTCTGATCCCAGTGCTTTGATTCTGTTTGTGGTGCTGCTGTTGGTGATCTTGGTTGCCATGTCCACATTCCGCAGTCCTGCAGTTGCGCTGATGCCGGATGTGACGGTCAAACCCCTTCGCAGTAAAGCAAACGCGGTCATCAATCTCATGGGTACTGCCGGCGGTATCGTGGTGCTGGTGTTGGGTATCGTATTTGCAACATCTTCCGTTGCCAACGGATTTATGAGCTATTCAGTCTACTATGCCGTGATTGCAGGATTGATGCTGGTCTCCCTGGCAATCTTCCTGTTGACCGTCCGGGAACCTGCCTGGGCAAAGCAGATGCAGGAAGATACCATCCGCTTTGGTCTTGAAGCGGAGGAAGTTGTTCAGACCGAGACGCGGAAGCTTACAAGCGGAGAGATGCGGTCTCTGATCCTCATTCTTCTGTCTGTTGCCCTGTGGTATTTCGGCTACAATGCCGTCACTTCCAAATATGCGGTGTATGCTACCAATATTTTGGATATGGACTACAATACTACCATGCTTCTTGCACAAGGCGCTGCCATCGTTGCATACATGCCTGCCGGCATCATTGCTTCCAAGATCGGCCGTAAGAAGACCATCCTTGCCGGCGTTGCTATTCTGGCACTGGCTTTTGGCACCGCTTCCTTTATGCGCGCAGGCAGCCCCGTGATGCTGATGAATGTGCTGTTTATCGCTGCCGGTGTTGGCTGGGCGACCATTAATGACAACTCTTTCCCCATGGCTGTGGAGCTCAGCTCCGGAGCCGATGTAGGTAAGTATACCGGTTATTACTACACGGCATCCATGGCTGCGCAAACGCTGACACCTCTACTGTCCGGCTGGCTGATGGACAATGTGGCCGATACCATTTTGTTCCCCTATGCCGCAGTCTTTGTGGCCCTGGCCGTTGTGACCATGCTGTTTGTTACGCACGGTGACAATAAGATTGAAGGCAAAAAGGGCCTGGAAGCCTTTGATATCGAGGATTAAGAAATGATCATCGTACTGTCCGTTTTTATTGTGCTGCTCGGTCTGTACCTACTGGCATTACGGGGCAGGACCGGTCATCCGTTACTGCGCAAGCTCCGCCGCTGGAAGTATGCCCATCGGGGATTGCATGGCGACGGCGCACCGGAAAACAGCCTTGCTGCTTTTCGTCTTGCGCTGGAAAACGGCTACGGTATTGAATTGGATGTCCATATGCTTGCTGACGGTAATTTGGCGGTGATCCATGACGCATCCCTGTTGAGAACTGCCGGTGTGGATGTGAGAGTCGAAAGCCTAACCACTCAGGAGCTGACCAATTATCATTTGGAAGGCACGATGGAGACGATCCCCACATTCCGTCAGGTTCTCGATCTGTTTGCAGGCAAAGCCCCCTTGATCGTGGAGTTGAAGCCGGAGAACGGCAACCAGGATGCATTGACTGCCGCGGCTTGCGAAATGCTGAAGGATTATGAGGGCCTGTATTGCATAGAGTCCTTTGATCCCCGGTGCATTCGCTGGTTGATGAAAAACAGACCGGACATCGTCCGGGGGCAGCTGGCCCACAATTCGCTCCGTGACAAGGTCAAAGTTCCATTTATTCTGCGATTTGTGATGACAAATCTTTTGAGCAACTTCTGGAATCTTCCGGACTTTATTGCCTATTGTTTCTCTGACAGGGAGCGGCTCAGCGTTCGTATCGCCCGGAAATTGTGGAAGATACAAGGCGTTTGCTGGACACTGCAAACCCAGGAGGACTTTGATAAGGCAGTTCAGGAAAATTGGATTCCTATTTTTGAAGGGTTCAAGCCATAAAATAAGACACCGGTGAACACCGGTGTCTTTCCATTTATGAAGACAATGCCTCAAGCTTGGCTTGGTGAGCAGGGGAAAGGGGCGTAAGGGGCAAGCGTCCCGTCCCGCAGTCCAAACCGAATTTGGCCATTGCGGCTTTGATGGGGATGGGATTAACCTCACAGCCGAGAAAATCTGTCCAGGAGAGCATGCGGCATTGCAGTGCAGATGCAGTATCAAAATCTCCGTCCAAAGCGGCGTAAGTCATCAGATTCATCTGTTCGGGAAACAGATTTGAAATTACGGAGATAACCCCATTGCCTCCCAAGGATAAGACAGGCACGGTCATGTGATCGTTTCCGGCCCATAGTGAGAAATCCTCGGGGCATTGTGCGCGGATTCGAAGGATTTTACCAATATCCGTGGATGCTTCCTTAATGCCTGCTGCATTGGGAAGTTTGGCCAATTCTTGATAAACGGATACAGGTATATCCACCCCAGTGCGGCTGGGTACATTGTAAAGAATGATTGGAATTTTTACAGATTTCGCAATTGCAGTGTAGTGCGCAATCAAACCATCCGGGGTTGCTTTGTTATAGTATGGACTGACGATCAGCAAGCCGTCTGCTCCGATTTCTTGTGCGGCTATGCTCAGTTCTATGGCATGACTGGTATTGTTTGAGCCTGTTCCGGCAATAATTTGCATTTTATCGCCAACAAACTCCCTGGCGTATTGAAACAGTGCCAGTTTCTCGTCGTCGGAGAGTGTTGCGGATTCTCCGGTTGTTCCTGCAAGGACCACCGCCGGAATACCTGCGTCCATTTGTCTGCGCAGAAGAATTTGTAGCATTGGAAAGTTGATTTTGCCGTCCCAAAAGGGGGTTACTAAGGCGGTACATACCCCGGTGAAAAGCGGTGTTTTCATGATGCATCCCTCCACGCCAGTCTATGCCGTTCCGATGGGAATTGCGTATTGCAAAAATAAACGAAATAGGCTATAATATATGGCTGATAACAGAAATGAGGATGAACGCATGAAGACCCATGATTTTTGGTATGATCTTCCGGAAGACCTGATTGCACAGACACCTTTGGAGCGACGGGATACCTCCCGGCTTTTGGTGCTGGACCGGTTGACAGGTCGACTGGAACATAAGCATTTTTATGATATTCTTGACTATCTTCAGCCAGGTGACTGCCTGGTAATGAACGATTCCCGTGTGCTTCCTGCCCGACTGTTCGGTCATCGTCCCACCGGTGGTGCGGTGGAAGTATTGCTTCTGCGTGATCTTGGTGATAAGAAGTGGGAGTGCCTGTGCAAGCCCGGCCGGAAGATGCAGGTGGGAAGCCAGGTTATTTTTGGGGATGGCGAGCTGACTGCAACGGTTATTGCGGTACAGGAAGACGGAAACAGAATTGTTGAATTTCATTATGAGGGCATTTTCTTGGAAGTGTTGGAACGCCTGGGGAAAATGCCTCTGCCGCCCTACATCAAAGCAGAACTGCAGGACCAGGAACGGTATCAGACAGTCTACTCCCGTGAGGTGGGCTCTGCGGCGGCACCCACAGCTGGTTTGCACTGGACGAATGAATTGCTGGACAAGGCGCGGGAAAAGGGCGTGAAGACTGCATTTGTGACGCTTCATGTGGGTCTTGGCACATTCCGTCCGGTGAAAGCCGAGGAAATTTCCCAGCATCATATGCACAGCGAACTGTGTATGATCTCCCGGGAAACGGCGGAGATTTTGAATCAGACCAAGGCAAACGGTGGCCGTGTGATTTGCGTTGGCACAACTTCCTGTCGTACATTGGAAAGCCTTGTGAAGGTGGATGGCACTTTTGAAGAATGTTCCAAATGGACAGAGATTTTCATTTTCCCTGGCTATCAGTTTAAGGCCATGGACGGTCTGATCACCAATTTCCACTTACCGGAAAGTACGCTTGTGATGTTGGTGTCCGCATTTGCAGGTCGGAAGAATGTTCTGCATGCCTATGAAGAGGCTGTGAAAGAAAGGTATCGCTTCTTCAGCTTTGGCGATGCGATGTTAATTTTGTGAGGTAAGCAATGTTTGAATTAAAGAAAATCGAGGGCAAGGCCCGGCGGGGTGAATTTACCTGCGCCCATGGTACGGTTCAAACCCCCGTATTTATGAATGTTGGCACTCAGGGAGCTATTAAGGGCGCGCTCAGCGCAGAGGATCTAAAAAATATTGGTTGCCAGGTGGAACTGTCCAATACTTATCATTTGCACCTGCGTCCGACGGATAAAGTTGTCCGGGAACTGGGAGGCCTGCACAAGTTTATGACCTGGGATGGCCCGATTTTGACGGATTCCGGTGGCTTTCAAGTGTTTTCCCTGGCTTCTCTGCGGAAGATCAAGGAAGAGGGTGTATACTTTTCATCCCATATTGACGGGCGGAAGATTTTCATGGGCCCGGAGGAAAGTATGCAGATTCAGTCCAATCTTGGATCGGATATCTGCATGGCCTTTGACGAGTGCATAGAAAATCCTGCACCTCGGGATTATGTGCTGAAAAGTGTGGATCGCACCTACCGCTGGTTGGAGCGTTGTAAAGCGGAAAATGCCCGACTGAATAGTCTTCCTGATACGGTCAATCCCCAGCAGATGCTGTGGGGCATCAACCAGGGCGGGACTTATGCGGATATCCGTGTGGATCATATGAAGCGTATTGCCGATCTTGACCTATCCGGTTACGCCATCGGTGGTTTGGCGGTTGGTGAAACTGCCGAGGAAATGTACGATATCATCGAAGCGGTAGAGCCCTACATGCCTGTCGACAAGACCCGGTATCTTATGGGCGTGGGTACGCCCAGCAATATCATCGAGGCGGTTGCCCGGGGCGTTGATTTCTTCGACTGCGTCATGCCTGCCCGGAACGCCCGTCATGCCCGGCTCTTCACCTGGGACGGGGCGATCAATCTGAAGAATGCCAAATACATCAATGACGAAAGTCCCATTGATCCGAAATGCGATTGTCCTGTGTGTCGCCGATACAGCCGTGCATACATTCGACATCTGTTCGCGGCTGAGGAAATGCTGGCTATGCGCTTAAGCGTGATGCACAATCTGTATTTCTACAACAAACTGATGGAAAAGATTCGTAATGCCATCGACGAGGGTACTTTCGATGACTTCCGTCGTGAATATTCCGTTAAATTAAGCCAGAGGATCTAATTTTTCCTTGCAATTTATGGGAATGATGGTATAATAGGCTCATGAAATTATGAAAAAGGAGTTTCACCCATGTTTCAATTTTTAACTGATGCAGCAGATGCTGCAACCAATACTGATTCTACCGGCGGCCTGCTGGGTATGCTGCCTATGCTGCTGATCATGGTAGCCGTGTTCTACTTTATGATCATCCGTCCTGAGAATAAGCGGAAGAAGGAAGCGGAACAGCTGCGCAGCAGCATCAAAAATGGCGATAAGATCACCACCATCGGTGGTATCACCGGCAAGGTTGTGGATGTCAAGGAAGACAAGTTCGTCATCGAAACCGGTGCTGATCAGGTTCGTATTGAGTTTGCCAAGTGGGCTCTGTCCACCAATGAGACTGCTGCCGAGGCCGCTAAGGAAGCTGCCAAAAAGGCAGAGGAAGACCGCGCAAAGGCAAAGGCTGCCAAGAAGGCTGCCAAAGTTAAGAAGGACGAGAAATAAATTCAAAAAACACACCGCATTTGCGGTGTGTTTTTATTTAAATCGGGTTGCATAGCCACAGCGGCGGCAGAGTTCTTCCGGCGCATTACCACTACAAAATCCCTCATAAATTGCAGTTGCTCTGGGGCTGTTCAGAATTTCGTCCAAATCTTGCGTGAGGAGATTGCCAAGGATGATATCTCCTTCATGGTCTAAGCAGCAGGGAACAACAGTTCCGTCGCAGAGCACCCCCAGGTGATCCCGCAGACCGTAACAGAAAACCCGTTGCCGTTGAATCGGTGCGGATAGATCCGGCCAGTCAAATTTGTCACCATGCTCCAGATAAACGCGCTGTCCGATCCGTGTGCCGCGACCCTCATCCACCCAAGTTCCGGGGAAGTAAGTGTGGAGTGTGTCCAGTATTTCAGAATTCTTGGCATCAGCGCCACCATTGTTCCACAGGCGGTAGGAAACTATCACCTTTCCCTCGGCCATTTGACCAAAAGCAAAACAATCATCTAAATATTCCGCAAAGGACATGGTGAGATTGTTTGCTTCAAAGGCGTGCAAAGAAATATTTACTTTGTGTAAGCTCTTTGCATTGCAAAGTCGCTCTGCATATTTCCCCAACAAAGTACCGTTTGTTGTCAAAATCACCTTAAAGCCAGCCTCAGCGGCTAGGTCAAGAAAAGTATAAAGCATCGGATGGCACAGTGGTTCGCCCATCAAGTGAAAATACAGATAATCAGTGTAAGGTTCCAGTTTTGGTAAAAGTGCGCGAAACTCCGCTTCCGTCATAGTCCGTTTGGCGCGTTTGGTACCGGGACAAAACGCACAGTTCAGATTGCAGATATTCGAGATTTCAAGGTAGACCTTCCGAAAACGCTTCATCATGATCCTCCACTTTTTTCTTTATCATATTCCCACAGAGGACAAAAGTCAAGGTATGCACGTGTATTGCATTTTCACCTTTTCGTGATATAATGGAGAGAAATAAGGAGGGAGCACCATGTCTTATACCATTGCCGCAGTATCCACAGGTTTAACTGTATCTGCCATCGGAATCATTCGCATGACAGGTGACGACTGCGCACAGATCGCAAGTAAAGTTTTTACGGCAAACAGTGGCAAAAGCCTGTGCGATGCTCCCAACCGTCAGTTGGTATTGGGTATTTTACAGGATAAGAATGGCCGAGCAATTGATCATTGCTGCGCCATTTATACCCGGGCACCGCACACCTATACGGGTGAAAATACGGTAGAGTTTCATTGCCATGGATCGCCCGCAGTTCTTGCTGCCGGATTGGAGAGCCTGTATCTTGCCGGCGCTGCCCCTGCCAAGCGGGGTGAGTTCACCAAACGCGCATTCCTAAACGGAAAAATGGATCTGACCCAAGCGGAAGCGGTCATTGATCTGATCGAAGCAGACACCGCTGATGCTGCTGCCAATGCTGCAGGGCAGGTGGGTGGTGCACTTCAGAAAAAGCTGAAGCCCATCTATGAGAATCTGCGGGATCTGTGCAGTCATTTTTATGCGGTTTTAGACTATCCGGATGAAGATATTGAGGATTTTGGTCTTGCAAACTATGAAGCACCACTCAAGTCGGATGCGAAGGCATTGTACAATATTTTGCAGACCTATGGCCAAGGTCGCGTTTTGCGGCAAGGTGTTTCTGCAGCCATTGTAGGCCGTCCTAATGTGGGTAAGAGTAGTCTTCTGAATGCTCTGGCTGGGTATGAACGCGTGATTGTTACGGAGGTCGCCGGCACTACCCGGGATACGGTAGAAGAGTCGGTCATGGTTGGTTCTACCCGTCTTCGTCTGATCGATACCGCAGGCATCCGAGAAACTGAAGACCGCATTGAAGCCATGGGCGTGGAACGCTCCAAGGAAGCCATTGAAAATGCAGATCTTGTGCTGTTTGTCTGCGATGGCAGTCAAGCGCTCACTGACGATGACCAGGCGATCATCGATCTTTGCATGGAGCATGAACACGCCATCGCGCTCATTAATAAGACAGATATCGGGGCCAAGGTCGTACCGTCAGATCTGCCTTTTATGCAGGTGATCGAGATTTCTGCCGCTACGGGTGACGGCCTTGATCTGGTTGCGGATACTGTGGACACCATGTTTGCATCGAATATGCCCTGCGACGGTTCGATTCTTACCAATGCCCGGCAGTTTGATGCCTGCCGCAGGGCACATGAAGCAATGCTGCGTGCGCTGCATGCCCTGAAGTTGGGACATACACCGGATCTTGCGCTGACAGATGTAGAAGCAGCCATGGAGGCCATGGGCGAGGTCACCGGCGCAACCGTGCGTGAGGATATTACTGCCCGTATTTTTGAAAGATTTTGTGTAGGAAAATAAGTATGATCTATTTGGATAACTCCGCCACCACAAAGCCATGCGAGGCCGCTGTGGCGGCAATGACAAAAGCACTGACGGAGAATTGGGGCAATCCCAGCGCCTTGTATCAGTTTGGCATTGACGCATCAAAGGCATTGCGTACTGCAAGAACGCAAGTGGCTGTTGCCATGGGAGCAGAGCCGGATCGGGTTTTCTTTACTTCCGGTGGCACGGAAGCAGACAACTGGGCGATCCTGGGCACTGTCAAGCGTCTTGGAAAACGTGGCAAACACATTATTACCACCGCTATTGAACATCATGCAGTACTCAATACCATGAAGGATTTGGAAGCACAGGGGTATGACGTTACCTACTTGCAGCCGGATACAATGGGTCGTATCAGTACTGCGGATTTAAAGGCGGCGTTGCGTGCAGATACGATCCTTGTATCTGTGATGATGGTGAACAACGAGGTGGGTTCAGTCATGCCCATCGCTCAGATGGCAAAGCTGACTCACAAGCTGTGCCCAAACGCAATCTTCCATACCGATGCAGTGCAAGCGTTTATGAAGATTCCGTTTTCTGCAAAGACCTTGTGCGCGGATCTGATCTCAGTTTCTTCCCACAAAGTCCACGGGCCGAAAGGCTGTGGCGCGCTGTATATCAGCCCCCGGCTGCGTTCATTCCCAGCGCTGTTGTTGGGAGGCGGACAGGAGAACGGCTATCGCAGTGGCACGGAGGGCACGCCTGCAATTTTCGGCTTTGCGGCTGCCTGTAATGTCTTGATGCCCACTGTGCGTGAGGATATTCAAAGAGAACACCAACTCCTGGAGCGGGTGATTGACGGCGTTTTCAAAATGGATGGAGTCCAGATCAACGGCTGTCACGAAGCGCCCCATATTCTGTCCCTGTCCATTCCCGGTGTGCCTACTCAGAACTCTATTAACATTCTGCAGGATGCCGGAATTTTCGTTTCCGCCGGCTCTGCCTGTGCCAAGGGTCACCGCAGTCATACACTGACGGCAATGAACTTGTCCCCAGAACGCATGGACACCTCGTTCCGCATTTCTCTCAGCCGGGAAACGACTGACGCGGATATTACGGCATTGCTGAACGGAATTCAAAGTATTTTGGTTTGGAAAAATAGATAAAAAAAGACCCAACCGACTGGTTGGGTCTTTTGGCGGAGTGAGCGGGATTTTATTTGCATTTTGCCTGTGGCAAAATAAATGTCCGGCTCGGTCAATAGGTTACAGTCCGCTGGACTGTTGCATCTATATCGGTTCAAATCCCTTTCATGCAATCATCTTATAAAATAACACCCATCCAAGGATGGGTGTTATTTCTATGGCGGAGTGAGAGGGATTTGAACCCTCGCGCGCTGTTTAGACGCCTACTCCCTTAGCAGGGGAGCCCCTTCGGCCTCTTGGGTATCACTCCGAATAAAAGTATATTTTTGATTGCCAAAGTATTCTAGCATACACCGCATGGTTTGTCAAGCACGAAAGTGGCGGATTTGACTTATTTCCGGCAATGTGTTATAAAAGCAACAGTTACTTTTGCAGGGAGGTACATTCAATGAAAAGAAGCGATGGTATGAGTGTATTTGGCGGTCTCCTGTCAACGGCTTTGGTCATTGCCAATTTGGTGCACGGCTTCTTTACTTATTGGATCTGTATTGAACAGGTGAAAACCGGATGGGGTTACGGTACGAATTGGGAAATGGGTGTGCTTCTGCCCTGGATGGTTGAATTTCTGTCCGCCCCCTTTCTGCTTGCCGGAATTGTTTATTTTGCTCTGAGCATCCGGAAAAAGAGTGAGAAATGGGTGTTCATCCTTACAACAAGCCTGTTTATCTGTGAAATTCTGCAGATTGCTATGTTCAATCTTTTTATTTTCTTCTGAGAAACAATCAGGCCCAGCCGATTCGGCTGGGCCTGTGATATTATAGGGTATTCAGTACTTCGTTGATCCGAGTCAGGGAACGTTCCTTGCCCAGGATCTGCATGACGGTATACAGGTCAGGGGAGTTGGTTTGACCTGTAACGGCCTGACGGATAAAGGTGGACACATCGGCTACCGTACCGGGGAAAGCCTCGGGATTGGCCTTGTATGCCTTCATATCAGTGGTGAAGCCGATCTCCTCAGTGATGGCCTTTACCTTATCAAACCAGGCAGAGGAATCGTCTGCAGGATCGTATACGGCAATGAACTTTTCCAGTACAGTGCGAATGACAGCCTTGTCAAAATTTTCGTCAAACACAGGCTTTTGCAGATATGCATCATAGAACAGCCCCATGTAAGGCTTGGCCTCTTTCCATACGGCAATATCCTTGCGCGGTTTCTTGCCGCCTCGGCCAATGGCCAGGATGGAAATGGCGTAATCCTTATCTGCAGAGAGTTTCTCGGCAAAATCGGTGTCAAATTCCTGTGCCCACGCCAATAGAAGAGCATAAACTTCCTCTGCAGTCATCTTAGAGATCACATTCTTGGAAACATCGGTGAGTTTGGCATAGTCGAACAGGTTGCCGGCAGGATTCAGTTTTTTGGGGCTGAACTTGAAGTCGGTGGCAGGCGCATCGGGATTTGCTCTGCGCCAGTCCTCGTAATTGGAGTTCAGAAGGGTCATGATATACTCATAAACAGCCGCAACAGGGAAACCCTCGGCCTTATAGAATGTCAGTGCCAATTCGGGATCCTTGCGCTTGGAAAGTTTACGCTTGGAAGTGCCGTCCATCTTCATCAGAGGGCCGATGTGCACATACTTGGGCAGTTTGAAGCCCAAAGCCTGGAACAACTGAATATGGAAGGGCAGGGTAGGCAGCCACTCGTCACCGCGAACAACATGGGTGGTGCGCATCAAGTGGTCGTCCACTGCATGGGCAAAGTGGTAAGTGGGGATACCGTCAGACTTCAGCAAAACATGGTCCACATCGTTTTCGGTGATGGTCAGTTTGCCTTTGACCACATCGTCAAATTTGAACTGATTTTCGATAGAGCCGGTACTGCGAAAACGCAGGACCCATGGATTTCCAGCATCCAACTGCGACTGAATATCCTCCATACTGCGGTCACGCCACATGGCATACCTGCCGTAATAACCGGTGGTTTCTTTATTGGCCTCCTGTTTTTCGCGCATGGTGGACAATTCTTCTTCTGTGCAGAAGCAGGGATAAGCCTTGCCTTCAGAAACCAGTTTCTTGGCGTAAACATGGTAAATACCTGCACGCTGGCGCTGGCGGTAAGGGCCATATGTGCCGTTGTCACCGTCGATGGTTGCACCTTCGTCAAATTGGATGCCGTAATGTTTCAAAGTATTGATGAGCACTTCCACAGCGCCGGGAACTTCCCGTGTGGCATCCGTGTCTTCCACCCGAAGAAACAGCACGCCGCCACTCTGATGTGCCATACGCTCAGAAGTCAGGCCCTGCACCAGGTTACCCAGGTGGACAAAGCCGGTGGGAGAGGGGGCCATACGGGTGATGACTGCGCCCTCAGGTGCATTCCGGGCAGGAAAACGCGCTTCCAGGGTTTCAGGCGTGTCGGTTACGTTGGGAAACAAAATATCTGCAAGTATTTGATAGTTCATAGAAATACAACCTCTTATTTGTTAATCCGATGAAGTAAATATACCATTATAGTGGGAAAAAGTCAATTTTAACATTGCCTTTTCGGATGGAATATGGTAAAATACAGCAAACCATCGAAAAGAGGATGTTTCTATGGAAGAAATCGTTGTAAAGAAAAGGATGCTCTCCGGTATCAAGCCCTCCGGAGATATGACGTTAGGTTCTTATTTGGGTGCGGTGAAGAACTGGGCGGAACGTGCTGATCAATATGACTGCTACTACTTTATGGCGGATCTGCACGCCATCACGGTGCGGCAGAATCCTGCGGATCTGCGGCGGCGTACTTTGGAGCAACTGGCTCAATACATTGCCTGTGGCCTCGACCCGGAAAAGAATACCCTGTTTATTCAGAGCCATGTCCATCAGCATGCGGAACTGGGTTGGATTTTGGATTGTTATGCCATGTTTGGTGAACTGAGCCGTATGACCCAGTTTAAGGATAAGTCTGCCAAGAATGCGGACAACATTAACGGTGGTCTGTTTACTTACCCTGCACTGATGGCGGCGGATATTCTGCTGTATCAACCCGACCTGGTGCCTGTGGGTGAGGATCAGAAGCAACATGTGGAACTGTGCCACACTATTGCCCGTCGGTTCAACGGAATCTATGGAGATGTATTCAAAATCCCCGAGCCCTTTGTCCCCAAAATGGGCGCCCGGGTCATGAGCCTGACCAATCCCATTGCCAAAATGTCCAAGTCTGAGGATGAAGATACCGGTCGTATTCTGCTGATGGATCCTCCTGAAGTGATTATGAAGCAATTCAAGCGAGCCATCACCGATTCTGACACGGAAAACTGTGTCCGTTATGATAAGCAGAACAAACCCGGCGTGGCAAACCTCATGACCATTTATGCCGCTGTGACCGGTAAGACCTACGATGAGATCGAAGCCGAGTTTGCAGGTAAGGGCTATGGCGCATTTAAGCCTGCTGTCGGTGAAGCGGTGGTAGAGACCCTGCGCCCCATCCGTGAAGAAGCCAGCCGCTTGATGAAAGACAAGGCATACCTGGAAAGCGTCTATAAGAACGGCGCGGAGAAGGCATCCTGGGTCGCGGAAAAGACCCTGCGGAAGGTCTATAAGAAAGTCGGCTTTGTTGCGAAATAATGTACTGCCCATGGACATTCTCCATGGGCAGTTTTTATAGGAATAAATAAAGTGCTAAAGTTAACAGCCACGAGTTTTTGTTTTCCCCTCCGTCACCGGCCATCAGGAGAAGCAGAATGATGATCAGCAGATCACCGGTGTCCAGGTTTTGAGGAAGTAACTGCTGTAGAAATGAAAATGCACCCTCCGGTTTTCGATAGAGCGGTTTTGGTTCGTCATAAGGCGGCGGGGAGGGAGGCTTTGGCGGCTGAGGCGTTTGGGACGGAGGCGTTGGGATGCGGTTTTTCTGATAGGTACCATCCTGTTGGGGAATATAGCGATTATACATGTGATCACCTGCCTGCCTGTGTCAGAATCCCGCTGCTGAGGATAGAGGATGCAACTCCCGCCAGCTTAGCTGCACGCATGGCTTTTTCAAGCTTTCCGATGCGCTCCCCTGTGAGGTATGGCTGTAGTGCCGCAAGTAACGCACGCTGATCCTTATCCACATTTGCAGAATTCGCCATTCCCGCCAGCTTCATCAGCATACCCATATCCAGCCCTTCTGGCAGGCTGGGAATTGTTGGTTGCGGCGGCTGAGGCGGTGGGGCAGGAGCCGAATTGCCGCCTCCCAATTTCTGCGCCATGGACATGATCTGCGCCATCATGTCGGGATTTCCCAAGATAGCACCCAGTTTGGATTCCATATCATCCATTGTTTAGCCCCCGCATCTGCTTCATTAGTTCCTGCCCGGCGGCAGAGGCGAGAAATTCCGACATGGTTTGCTTGACCTGAGTAAAGTCACCTGCCTGTGCTTGAGCAATGGCAGACTCCATCGTCTTTCCATGCTGAGTCTGTAACATGGAAAGAAGGGCCTGCCCTTGAGGTGTAGCCGCCAGTTTTAGCATTTCTTCCAGGGGAAGCCCCTGGGGAAGATTGTGATGTTCAGGCATGCTTTAGCCTCCTTACATATGATTTTTCATAATACTATATGCTGCACACAGTCCGTTTGTGCCCGAAAAAATAGTAATGGAAATCTGCTGCCGCATATGTTATACTTATTAAAAACATAAAGGATCGTGTTATGAAAATACTTGTATTGTCGGATTCCCACTCGGTGCTGCGGGTAATGCGCTCTGCAGTGCAGGCCGTCAAGCCCGATGCCATCATCCATTTGGGAGATTATTTTGATGATGGGGAAGTCATTCATCAGGAAAATACGCATATCCCGTTCCATCAAGTCCCTGGTAATTGCGACAAGTTTCGCCTCTATCACCCACGGCCGGAAGTTTTGTGCTATAGTGTCTGCGGTGCAAAGCTGTATATAACGCATGGGCATAATCACAATGTAAAATATGGCCTTTACAGCCTTTTGCAAGATGCAAAAGAGCAAAATGTACAGGCTGTATTGTATGGTCATACCCACACGCCGGACTGCCGATGCGAAGACGGAATGTGGATCCTAAATCCTGGCTCGTGTAACCGCGGTGACGGCACAGTAGGATTGATAGAAGTGGAAAATGGAAAGATAATTTGCTGTCGAATATTGCGGCAGGAAGATTGGAAGGAGCTATTATGATCTTAGTTGTGGATATTGGAAACTCCAATGTAGTCATTGGCGGTGTGGAGGGGGAGAAGATCGTCTTTGAGGCGAGGGTCCGCACAGAAGCCACCAAAACATCGGATGAATATTGCATTGATCTGAAGAGTATTTTGGATATTTATAATGTGGACAGAACGGCAATTGAAGGCTCGATCATTGCCTCTGTTGTGCCCCAGGTGCTCAATACTTTTCAGACAGCCATTATGAAGCTTACCGGCAAAAAGGCGCTGGTGGTCGGCCCGGGATTGAAGACCGGACTGAATATCGCTATCGACAACCCTTCTCAAACAGGTGCGGACCTTGTTGTAGGATGTGTGGCGGCACTGCGGGAGCACAAAGCACCGCTGATCGTCATCGATATGGGCACAGCAACCACCATGGTGGTGCTGGACAAAAATGGTGCGCTGATCGGTGGCTCTATCAGCCCTGGCGTAAAGATATCCCTGGATGCGCTAACAGGCGGCACCGCCTTGCTTCCCGGATTGCAGCTGGATCAACCCAAGCGCGCCATCGGTCGCAATACCACCGACTGTATGCGCAGCGGCATCATGCTTGGTGCTGCCTGTATGCTCGATGGTATGATCGAACGGATGGAAGAAGAGCTGGGATACAAGACCAAGGTAATTGTGACAGGTGGTATTGCCCGCTTCGTAGTGCCCATGTGCCGCCGGGAAATGACTTACGATAAGGATTTGCTGGTCAAGGGTCTTGCGACGCTTTATCGAGAGAATAAACGCACTTGAAACCCGGTAGGGAATGTGATAAAATAAAGCATGAAATCGTTCACAGGAGGTGGCATATGAACTTTATTGACCGTTTCATGATCAAGTGGGAGCTATTTTGCAGAAGGGTGCAGCCCACAATCGACAAGACAAAGAAAATCGCGAAGATTGTAACGGACAAAGTAATTTTTGCTTGGAACTATGTAACGCAATTCAAAAAGCTGTTCCTGGCCGCACCTGTGGCGGTAATGTCGCTGATCCTGGCCCTGATGAACCTCTTTAAGTTGCCGGCACTGGTGGGACTTGGTTTACAGGCGAATGGAGAATTCTCTTTTGAGACCATCCGGGAGGTGGCGGTGATCGGACCGTTAGCGATCACTGCAATCTGCTTGTTGCTGATGTTTGTATCTAAGCGCACCTTAACCCCGTGGATGGTCAGCGTTTTGTCGCTGCTTCTGCCGCTTATGATCTTATTTACCAATACGTTTCCTGCATGAATAAAGCCTGCTGCGTATGCGGCAGGCTTTTTTGTCGGAGTGTCGGGATTCGTTTGCATCGCCGTCCGGGAATGGACGGCGATGATTGTTTCGCTCCGTCAAGCCGTCGCGAGCAACAGTCCACCGGACTGTTGCATTTAGATTATTCGAATCCCTCCATTGCAACATAAAAAGACAAGGTAGCGAATGCTACCTTGTCTTTTTTGGTCGGAGTGTCGGGATTCGAACCCGAGGCCTCTTGGACCCGAACCAAGCGCGATACCAAACTTCGCCACACCCCGATACCTAAAGAATTATAATGAAAATCTTGACCCTTGTCAAGTGCTGAGATCGATTTTTAACAAGAGGAGGGGCCTGAATATCAGGCCCCTCAAGATTTTTTATTTTCTTTGTAATTCCCAGGGTAGGTCGAGACCAATTAATTCGAAGACATCTGCAGCAAAATCGCTGTCTTTGCCGCCCAATTCAGTGATCTTCAGTGTCGTTTCCGTAATTGTCACAGTCATGGATTCTTCAGCATTGGTCACATCCTCAAGATCTTCCTGATCCTCATCCATATATACCTTGCTGTTAACAAGCTTGTAATAGCCACTGCTTGTTTGATTAAATCCCTGCACAGCATTGGCGGTGGCCTCTTCCATAGTGGACGAAGCGTATTCTTCCAGCGTCATGCCGTATTCTTGCTCACATTGTGCCCGGAAATCTTCCTCAGTCATATCCGCTTCCTGCGCAAGATCCAGCATATAATCGACCATGATGGCACACAGATCGTCCAAGTAGGTGTCGAAATCAGCTTCCTTCAGATTTAGCTTCATAACGAATCCACCCTTGCCATCAAAAGTGAAGGAGATCGTATAGGGAAGTTTGGTCTTACTCTCCGGAAAATCGTTAATTAAGGTCGTAAGCATATTGTTGATAAATCCGCTTAGATCGCATTCCATTACCCACTCACCGCAGAGAAGTTCTTCAGGTGTTTTTTCCTTCTCTTTGTCTACATCCGCGTCATTCTTTCCGCAGGCAGCCATTGTGAATACCATAGTAAGCACCATCAGCAGGGACAAAAGCTTCTTCCAAATTTTCATGCCATATACCTTCCTTCTTTGTTTTCACGCTGCTGCGTGTGTATCTATCCTACTACATTTTTGATGCTCTTGTCAAGCATTTATGAGCTGTTATTTCGTATAGTATACCGGGGGGGTTCAGGATGAATTATCAGATCAAGTACGAACAGACCGGGGAAGCCAAACGTGTTACAGCCGTAAAGGAATGGATTAAATACGCCGGTTTTGCTTTGCTGGCTGTGGGTTTATGCTGGGCGATTGCCTGGTCATTTGGCGGTGATTGGGCGGTCACTGTCGGCGCATTGGAGGCGATGGCGGAAGACTTAGGGCAGGGGAGTGACCTAAAGGAGGCCTTTTCTGCCTTTTGCTTAGAGGTTCTGCAGGGAGCGGAATGTGGATAGAAGACTTGAATTTCAGATATCTGCTGGGGTATTGATTTTTTGTGCTGCGTTGGTTCTAATCCTTCCTTTGCAATGGGTGGGCGCGGTTATTCTTGCTGCAGTTGTACATGAGCTTTGCCATGCAACTGCAATTTGTTTTCTCGGCGGGAGCATTGAAAGCATTTCCATCGGCAGCAGGGGAATCGTGATGAGAACACAGCCCATGTCCGGCACCAGGGAGATTATTTGCGCGCTAGCCGGACCATTGGGGTCGTTATGCCTGCTTTTGTTTGTTCGCTGGTTGCCCAGGACAGCAGTTTGCGGTTTATTTCACGGGCTTTACAACCTGCTGCCGCTCTTACCCATGGATGGCGGACGTGTTCTGCGCGGCATCATTTTCGGTCTTCTTAAACCGCCCAGGGCGGAAAAGTTATTCCGATGGATCCAACGTGGAGTTCGCTTACTGCTTGGTATTTGCTGCTTGGTGTTGTTATCGAGGGCGGGTGTTTTTGCAGTTATTCTTGGAATCTTGCTCCTGTGCAACATCCGCAGGGAAAATCCTCTTGCAAAGATACCCTTTTGGCGGTACAATAGATGTACTATTGACAAAGAGGTACGGCTATGACCGATTTACTCAAAAGAATCCTACCTACCGTACAAAAACCTGCACGGTACACCGGTGGAGAGTTTAATGAAATAAAGAAAGAACTGGCTGATGTTCGGGTGCGTGTTGCTTTTTGCTTCCCGGACACCTATGAGATCGGTATGTCCAATTTGGGTATGCGGATCCTTTACGGTGTGATGAACCAAATGGACGGAGTCTGGTGCGAGCGTGTCTTTGCTCCGTGGGGGGATATGGAAGAAGCCATGCGCCAATATGACTTGCCGCTTTGGGCACTTGAGAGTCAAGATCCCGTCAAGGATTTTGATATGATTGCCTTTACTGTTGGCTATGAGATGTCGTATTCCAATATTCTGAATATGCTTCGCCTCGCAGGCATTCCCCTTCATGCGGATCAGCGGGATGGGCTGAAGAATATTGTCTTTGCCGGTGGTGTGTGCACCTTTAATCCTGAGCCGCTGGCACCTTTTGTGGACTTTTTCTCCCTTGGCGAGGGTGAGCAGATCACGCCGGAAATTATCGCCCTGTACGACCGTGCGAAGGCTGAGAATTGGACGAAGGAGATATTCTTACAGGAGGTTGCGAAGATCTCCGGTGTCTATGTGCCGTCCTTTTATCGGCACGAGTACCACGAAGATGGCACGCTTGCGGCCATCGTGCCGCTGAACAATGCACCAAAGAAAATCACCAAGCGCGTCATTGAGAATTTGGACAAATCTTATTGGCCCACCAAGACCATCGTGCCGTCGACCGAGATCGTCCACGACCGTGCAAATCTCGAGGTTTTCCGCGGCTGTATTCGCGGCTGTCGTTTCTGTCAGGCGGGCTTTTCCTGCCGTCCGGTACGAAAGAAAAGTCCGGAAGTGCTGTATAAACAGGCTGTGGAGACCTTGGAAAACTCCGGTAATAATGAGATCACCCTGTCCAGTTTGTCCACATCGGACTATCGCGGACTGAAAGAGCTGACGGATCAGATGATCCCATATTGTGAGCAGAACCGGATAAACCTGTCCGTGCCGTCCTTGCGGGCGGACAATTTCTCCCGGGAACTGATGGAGAAATTGCAGACGGTACGCAAAAGCGGTCTGACCTTTGCGCCGGAAGCCGGTACACAACGACTGCGTGATGTGATCAATAAAAATCTGACGGAGGACGAGATTCTCAGCACCTGCATAAACGCCTTTTCTGGCGGCTGGAACAATGTGAAATTGTACTTCATGCTGGGCCTGCCCACGGAAACCGATGAAGATGTACTGGGAATCGCGGAGCTGGTATATAAGGTGATTCAGGCGTGGAAAGAGCATGCAGTCAATAGGAAAAGAGGTCTGCGTGTTCATGTGGCAACTGCCTATTTTGTGCCCAAGCCCCACACACCGTTCCAGTGGGAAAAGCAGATCACCCCGGCGGAGTATCTGCGCC
Source organism: Faecousia sp. (assembly GCA_045606205.1). Lineage (GTDB taxonomy): Bacteria > Bacillota > Clostridia > Oscillospirales > Oscillospiraceae > Faecousia. The sequence goes on from JAZURL010000040.1 coordinate 20,987, forward strand.
GGTGCAAGCTGCTGAAGGATCATTTTTATTCCAAATCCATAGAATATAACTACCATTCACCGGATCTGAGCCGACTGGAGGCAGTATTTGCCCGGGGCGACCGGCGATTGGCTCCCGTGATTGAGGAAGCGACTCTCCGCGGTGCTCGGTTGGATGGATGGGATGAGTACTTCCGTTATGACATCTGGCAGGATGCCATGATAAAATGCGGCATAGATGCTGAGTTCTATACCACCCGTGGCTATGGCGAGGAAGAAATTCTTCCTTGGGATACCATCGACGTGGGTGTGAATAAGAAATTTCTGCTGCGGGAGTGCAAACAGGCATATGCAGGGCAGATCACCCCGGATTGCCGCCATGGCTGCGCAGGCTGTGGTGCGAATTGCCTGCTGAAGGAGGTGGAGTGCGATGCCTAGGGCCTTATTTGAGAAGACTGGCAACGCGGTGTATATCTCCCACCTGGACTTAATGCGTTTATTTCAGAGGGCATTCAAGCGGGCGGGACTGCCTCTGACCCATACCCAAGGGTACAATCCTCGGCCGTCTGTTTCCATCGCCCTGCCACTGTCGGTGGGCGTTGAGAGTAATTGTGAGCTGCTGGATTTCGACCTGGAGGTTGATTTCATTTCCTGCGATGAAATCAAAGAACGGCTTAACGTGGCTCTTGTGGATGGCGTGCGGGTACTGAGTGTCTATAATGACGGAGGCAAGATTAAAGACCTTGCCCTTTTGGACTGCGCGCTTTTCCTTGAGTACGATGACGGGATCCCTACGGATGGGGAAGAGAAACTCAATGCGCTGTTTTCAAGACCGTCGTTAATGGTGGAGAAGCGCAATCGGAACGGCGTTACTGAGCAAAATATTGTTACGATGATCCGTTCTTTGTCTGTCACGCGCGAGAGTGATCATACCCTTCGCATAGATGCACGGATCTGCTGTCAGAATCCAACGCTTAATCCCATGCAGATGGTGTGCGCAATTGAGCGCAATCTACCGGAGCTGAATCCGGATTTTACTCGATGCCATCGATTGGAAATTTACCGCAATGATGAAACAATTTTTAGATAGGAGTCGAATATGGAGAATCTGATTGAACTGGAAGAATGCCCCTGCTGCAGGGGGGCAGGTGTGATGACCCATGAGGGTGGCTGGAATGTACAGGTAGAGTGTAGCGAGTGCGGTGCACATACTGTTTATCTGGAATATGAAAATGATGCGCAGAAGGCGGAAGCAGAGCAGGGCGTAGCCCGTCTGTGGAACTTGGGAAAGGTCATCAAGATCAATCCCGGTGAATAACAAATTTCTGCCGGGGCGCTTTTGCTCCGGCAGAAAAATATTTTCAAAAATTGCAAAATAATGCTTGCTTTTTTCGGCAAGGTGTGCTAATATATCCAAGCGTCAAGGGACGTAATTGAATATCCGGGTGTGGCGAAGTTTGGTATCGCGCTTGAATGGGGTTCAAGAGGCCTCGAGTTCGAATCTCGACACTCGGACCAAAGAGCAGAAATGAGCATGTGCTTGTTTCTGCTTTTTCTTTTTGACTGAGAATGAACGCGAGGCCTCTTGTATTTCAATCCGCCTCGGCAACCATGCGAAGCATGCGTTGCTTCGAGTTCGAATCTCGACACTCGGACCAAAGAGCAGAAATGAGCATGTGCTTTTTTCTGCTTTTTCTTTGGAAAAAACTTGAAATCTCCGCTTCCTATGGTATAATACAGAAAACAAAGAACGAGGCGATAAAATTGAGAATCATTGATTTTCATATTCATGTATATCCCGATGCCATTGCCAGCAAGGCGGCGGACAACGTCCGTGCTTTCTATGACGGCATTGGCAACAGTGGCATTGATGGTCGGGTAGATACGTTGCTTAAGCACGGAAATCAGGCTGGGATCACGGAATTTGTGGTATTACCCGTGGCTACAAAACCTGAGCGCACGCGCCACATCAATGAATTCATTGTGCGTGAGGCTGCTGCACACCCGGAATTCTACGGCTTTGGTACAGTCCATGCGGATATGGATGGCTTAATGGAAGAAGTGGAATTTATCCAGGCTAATGGATTGCGGGGCATCAAGATCCACCCGGATTATCAGACCTTTCCTATTGACGATCCTCGGATGTTCCCCGTTTATGAGCAGATCCAGGGGAAACTGCCTGTTATTTTCCATATGGGTGATTTGCGGTATGATTATTCCCATCCTGCAAGACTGCGTCATGTGCTGGATCAGTTCCCGAAATTGCGGGTAGTGGCCGCACATTTCGGCGGCTATCAGATGCGGGATATTGCCAAAGAGGTGCTGACAGATACCAACTGCTTATTTGACACTTCCAGTTCCCTGATGTTTATGGTGCCGGGGGAAGCTGAAAAGCTTATTCGCCATTATGGTGCGGACCGTTTTCTTTACGGTACGGATTACCCTATGTGGGACCCTGTGATCGAAGTGGAGCGATTTCTTGGCCTTAGCCTAACGGATGACGAAAAAGAGAAAATCGCCTGGAAAACAGCCGCTGAACTGCTGAGAGTTTAAAATAATGTCATTGCCACACCAGTGACAGATGTCACTGGTGTGGCAAGCTCCTGTTTAAGATGGGGATTCCCACGTCAGTGTGTGCGGAATCAAGGTGTGATTGCCACCGTCAATCATTTCATTTGATTCGCTGCGCGACACACCGCTGGCTCACAATGACGGAACAATATGATAAAGAGCCTGTTGCAGATGCAACAGACTCTTTTCTTGTATGAATTATTTGCCGACCTTCACGCGCCAGCCCATTTCGTCGGGCAGAATACCCAGCTGGATGCCGGTGATGGTGTCGTACAGCTTGTGGCTAAGCTCGCCGGTTTCGCCATTCTGAATGGTCATAACATCATCCTGGTAGCGGAGTTTGCCCACAGGGGAGATGACTGCCGCAGTGCCGGTGCCGAAGCATTCTTCCAAGGTGCCATCTTTCTGAGCTTTCAGCAGTTCATCCACAGAAATCTTCCGCTCTTCCACTTCATAGCCCCAATTCCTGCAAAGCTGAATGACGGAGTTACGGGTGATACCGGGTAGGATAGATCCGCTGAGAGCAGGGGTGACCACCTTGCCTGCGATCTTGAAGAAGATGTTCATTGCGCCAACTTCTTCAATATATTTGCGTTCTACACCGTCCAGCCACAGAACCTGAGAATAACCGGCATCGTGGGCTTTTTGCTGTGCGATCAGGCTTGCGGCGTAGTTGCCGCCGGTCTTGGCAAAGCCGATGCCGCCACGGACGGCCCGGACATACTCATCCTCAATCCAAATGCCAACGGGGGCAAGACCGCTTTCGTAGTAAGCACCGCTGGGGGAGAGGATGACCATGAACAGGTAGGTTTTGGAGGGCGCAACGCCCAGGAACTCATCGGTAGCGATGATGAAAGGACGAATGTACAGGGAAGTGCCGGGATCGCTGGGAATCCAGTCGCGATCCACATCCACAACCGCGCTGACAGCCTGCACGAAATCCTCAACGGGAATCTGGGGAATTACAAGACGGTCATTGGTGGCGTTGGTACGCTTAGCATTCATATCGGGACGGAACAAATACACCTCGCCGTCAGGATTCTTGTAAGCCTTCAGACCCTCAAACATTTCCTGACCGTAGTGATAGACCATGGCGGCAGGGGATAGGCTGATGTTGTGGAAAGGCTCGATCCGGGGATCATGCCAACCCTTGCCCTCGGTGTAGTTCATGACAAACATGTGATCGGTGAAGATCTTACCGAAACCCAATTTTTGACCGGGTACGGGTTTTTCCTTGGGCTCGGTAGTTTTGATGATTTTAATATCCAGCATTGTGACGCCTTCTTTCTCAGAAATCGTAGCCAGCCTGGAGTGCCTGGCAGTTTTGCTCAATCAGAGCAGCCTTTTTGGCAGGGATGAATTTCTCAAAGGTAGCCTGATTGTTATCAAAAGAAACAGCACCGGTTTCCTTGATCAGCTTGCCCATGAGCACCATGTTTGCCAGTGTGGTGTAACCAGCTTCTTTTGCCATGGCAGATGCAGGCACATAGAAAACCTCTACGTCCGTACGAGTGACCTTTTCGGTGATCAGGGTGGAGTCTACGATGATCTTACCGCCAGGAACGACGGTGTCCATGTACTTGGTCAAAGAGGGTAGGTTCATGGCAACCAGCACATCAGGATTAGTAATGATGGGGCTGCCCACGGGTGTGTCGGACAGGATGATGCTGCAGTTGGCTGTACCACCACGCATTTCCGGGCCGTAGGAAGGAAGCCAGGAAACCTGCTTGTCCCCAACGAGACCCTTGTATGCAAGGAACTTACCTGCAAAGAGAATGCCCTGGCCGCCAAATCCGGCGATCAGAATTTGTGTTGTTTTCATTTCTGATCCTCCTTTGCAGCGGATCTATCCTTGTAAACGCCGATGGGATAGTAGGGGAGCATATCGCTTTCAACCCACTCCAGAGCCTTTTGGGGTGTCATGCCCCAGTTGGTGGGACAGGCAGAAACAACCTCAACAAGGGAGAAGCCCTTGCCTGCAATCTGATTTTCAAATGCTTTCTTAATGGCCTTCTTGGCGTTCTTTACATTTTTGACATTGTTCACGGCAACACGGGCCACATACTCCGGCCCTTCCAGAGTGGCCAGCATTTCGCTGACACGAATGGGCCAACCGCAGTGATTGACATCGCGGCCATAGGGAGAAGTTTGAGTCACCTGTCCGGGAAGGCTGGTAGGAGCCATCTGACCGCCGGTCATGCCGTAAATCGCATTGTTGACAAAGATGATGGTAATGTTCTCATTTCTTGCGGCGGAATGAACGGTCTCGGCCATGCCGATGGATGCCAGGTCACCGTCGCCCTGATAGGTGAAGACCACATTCTCAGGACGGCAACGCTTAATGCCGGTGGCAACAGCGGGTGCACGGCCGTGTGCGGCTTCAATCATATCGCATGCAAAGTAGTCATAAGCCATAACAGCACAGCCAACGGGGGCAACGCCGATGGCCTTGCCTTCAATGCCCAATTCGTCAATGACTTCTGCCACCAAGCGGTGGATAATACCATGAGGGCAACCGGGACAATAGTGGAGCACTGCGTCGGTCAGTGCCTTGGGCTTTTCAAATACGATAGCCATAATCAGAACTCTCCTTTCTCAGCTTTGCGGATGCTTCCCAGCACCTCTTCGGGGCTGACGATCATGCCGCCGGTACGGGAGCACAGGGTCACAGGCTTCTTGCAGCCGGAGTACAGACGGACATCCTCGATCATCTGGCCCATGTTCAGCTCCACGGTGATGAAGCCCTTGACCTTATCAGCTGCGGCAGCAATGGGTGCCTTGGGGAAGGGCCACAGGGTGATGGGACGGATCAGACCCACCTTGATGCCCTCAGCACGGGCAGCCACCACGGCGTTCTTGGCAACACGGGAAGCGATACCAAAAGCCACGACACACAGGTCGGCGTCTTCCATCATGTACTCTTCCCACATGGGTTCGTTCTCTTCGACTTCAGCGTACTTCTTGTAACGCTCGATGTTCTTGGCTTCCAGCTCGTCAAGTCGGATCGTAGCCATGTCGTTCTGTGAGCCA
>JAZURL010000041.1:0-7800 GCA_045606205.1 Faecousia sp.
AGAGTGCGCGGCAGTACCGCCAACAGTGAACCGCAGGTAGTTACGGGCAACGATGCCGTGTACATCGCAGCCGCAGATGCCCCGGGGTGCCTTGGGAGTGATCCGGCAGGGACCCATAGAGCAGATTCGGCAGCAGGTGCCTGCTTCACCGAAGCCGCAGTGGGGAGACTGGTTCTTGACGCGTTGCTGCCAAGTGTCTGCGCCAACTTTGTGGGCGTTTTCCAGCAGGGAATTGGTGGCAGCCTCCATCTCTTCGACGGTTGTAGTGAATGCCCAATCCTTCAATCTAGTTTCCTCCTAATGTTTTTTTCGCCGATACGCAGTAAGCGCACCGGGCGCATAGTGTATCGATATTATTCTACTCTCGAAAAGGGCAATTGTCAATCCGTGTTTTATGGCTAATTTCTTAAATTTTCCAATCCCCCACCCGGGGATACAGAAAAAATCCCCTCCGGTTATCCCGGAGGGGAGAAAACTAAGCATTTATAATTTGAAAATAGTTAGCACCGGCGGTGACGGTCAGAATTTCAGATGTGCCCTGTCCGCCGTCTTGGCCCATGCCGGGGCCACCGCCCATTCCGCCCCCGGGACGCTGACCGCCAACCGGTCTGCTATCTTGAGGGATAGAGGGGGGCGTTCCTTCGGGGTTGCCGTCTTCCGGCATGCCGGGGAATCCACCCTCGGGCTTTTCAGGGACTTCTCCCTCAGGCATCTCACCCTCGGGACGACCCATACCTCCACCTATTCCGCCCATCTGCCCGCCGCCCTTGCTGGCGGAAAGTTGGGTGTCTCCCTGCCACAAGGTATACTCTCCCTCGGTGATGATCGGAGAGGACAAAATCAGATACTGAAAATCATTATTGGGTGTGCAGGTTAGTACAATACTGCCGTCCTTGTTTTTCAGCGTGTAGGCATTGCCGCCTTTTTGCCGTTGAGAAAAGGTCAGTACCATGCGGGTCTGCTCGCCCTGAACACGGTCCAGCATATTGCCACTGGCAATGACCTGACCGCCGCGAATAAAAACGCCTTTGTCCGCATCGATGCCGGCATCACCGCTGAAACCACAGGCAGAAGCCGTAACAATGCCGCCGTCAATGATCAGCCAACCGTTGGAGTCGATACCGTCGCCTTCGCCGGTTTCGCCGGTGACCACGATATCCAGTGTGCCACCCAAAATATGGGTCACAGACACATTATCTTCATTGGTATTGATACCGTCACTGCCGGATTCAATGTGGATATTGCCACTATACAGTTTTAGATGCAGTTCCGAATCCAGACCCTCGTTTTCGGCATAGATGTTCAGTACACCGGTGCTTTCTTTTTCACCGTAGATATTCATGGACATCTTGGAATAGAAGGCGGCATCGTACTTGTGTAGTTTTTTGCTGTCCACAACTTCGGTCTTTTCCTCGTTCAGCTCCACAGATTTGTAGATCCGGGCAACATAGGATCCGCGAATATTATTCTCGCTGTTGTCAGCGATGATCACATTGGCGCCGGCGGCGGTGGTGTCCACCTCCATTTGGGCAGTTTCCTCATCGGCGGTGCCGCATTCATAAACATTGTAGAAAATTACTGCCGGAGCGACTGTGCAGGTGATATCCACACCGTGCAGCACCAAAGTCACAACGGCATTGGGGTCGTCCTTTGCTTCCTTACCCAGGTCAACGGCAATCTGACCGGCGGACAGTTTGCCGGACAAAACATACACACCCGGTTCGGTGATATGCACTACCGTATGCTGGTCAGCTTCTTCTTGAGAATGTTCGTCGGCCTTTGTGCCCTCGCCGTAGGTAAAGCCCTTGCCTTCTTCATAGAAAACAATGTCGTTAGCAACGGACACACCGCAGAATACATGGGTGGAAACTGTGTTGAAATCTGTGCCGTTAACCTTGATGCTATGATCGGACAGGTCGATTTTTATGGTTCCTTCCGGTACTTCTTTCGTTATCAAATTTTCCTGGGTGTAAGGCGGTACTGTGTCGGGCGTTTCCTGCGCCGCAGGGGCACAGGCCGCCAACAGTAAGCAAGCAACCATACAAAGCGCAATCATTTTGTTTTTGTTCATTGGGAGTTCCTCCTTTTGAATCTGCCCTCATTCTACCACCGAAAGTGCGGTTTTGGTAACAAGAAAATGAAAGAATGATGAAAAAATTGTAAAGGACAAAAGTCTTCTGCCGTGGGAGGGTATAGAACACCCCTCCGGGATACCCGGAGGGGCGAGGATTTAACGAATTTTGGTAACAATCTTTGGCACACGAGCCAAAAGCAGGGATACTACTGCAGTAAAGATCATTTCCGGGATCATGTACATGCCGTTATACACGATGGAATACATAAAGCCCAGCAGTTTGGGGCTTAAGGTCTCCACCAGACTCACGCCCCAGGAGGGGAAACCCTCTTGAGTAAAGAACCACTCCGCATAACCTGCGAACAGAATGTACCCGGATGCGATATGGGCAACATACCGTGCGCCGAGAGCGACTACTGAGCCGGTCATCAATGCCAAACCGGGATTTGCAATACGATTACGGAAAGTGCCCCCCAGACCCAATACAGTAAAGGCTACCACATAATCGAGGAAGCACATGATGAGGGCGTTGACGATCAGTACGCCGTCACCGAAATAGCCCGGTTGAAATGCTGCCATCACAGTTTTTGTGCCCATGGCCATTTCCAGCAGCCCATAGGTAAAGGCAGATACCAGACCCCATTTTACGCCATGCCGATAGGAAATCAGTACCACCGGGAGCATACTGACCAGTGTGATCTGACCGCCAAAAGGCATTTCCGGGATAAACATTTTGCTGAGAAGTTCCAGGACGATGGCTACTGCCAGGAGCATTGCGCTTTCCGTTAAGCGCCGTGTTTTGATTGTCATAATGATGACCTCCGAAATAAAAAATACCGCATTGCAAACCCGTCCAGGTGCAATGCGATACTTGGTATCTCATTTATGCATCTTTCCCTCCGACGGTATTGGCCGTATCAGGTTCACGGGTCAGGACGCGTAAGTCCAATCTCAGCCGGCTGCTGCCGGCACCCCGAAGATTGATTTGTTTTGCGGTTCGTAAGTTATTATAGTGAAATTTGCGGAAATGTCAAGCCATTTGCAGGCTTAATTCCTGACCGCCCAGGATGTGGAAGTGCAGGTGATGCACCGTCTGACCGGCGTCTTGCCCGCAGTTGGATACCACACGGTAGCCGTTTGTCAGCTTTTCTGCGGCGGCAATGGAGGGAATCACCTCAAAAATGTGGGCGACCACAGCGCCGTTTTCTGCATTGACACCATCCACGGATGGAATATGCGCCTTGGGAATCACCAAAATGTGGGTGGGCGCCTGAGGGTTGATGTCCCGGAATGCCAGAACGGTTTCATCCTCATAAACCTTCGTGGAGGGGATCTCCCCGGCGACAATTTTACAGAATAAGCAGTTCATCGTTTTGCCTCCTTAAAAGCTGCGTCATTGCGAGGGAGCAAAGCGACCGTGGCAATGACATCTGTTTTTTTACATTGTACCACAGCATTTTCTTCCTTGCAACGGCATCCCAAAAAAATTTCAAAACAGCGCCCCCTTTCGTGGAGTTTCCCATTTCCCGGGCCGTACAATGAGACTACCATTTACAAAGGAGGAACGGCCATGCAATGCACAAAACTGAAGACCTATATGGAGACCGGAAGGGTGGTGTTCCTCCCTGCCCGGGCCATCCGGCCCAATCCCGGCCAGCCCCGGCAGGTATTCAAGGAGGACGCGCTGACAGAGCTGGCGGATTCCATCCGCCAGCATGGTATTTTACAGCCCTTGTCCGTCCGCCGCAGTGGCACAGGCTACGAGCTCATCGCCGGGGAGCGACGGCTGCGGGCGGCGCAGATGGCAGGTCTTTCAGAAATCCCCTGCATCGTGATGAATATGGACGAACAAGAGTCCACAATGGCCGCCATGGTGGAAAATCTTCAGCGGCAGGACTTGGATTTTGTGGAGGAAGCCATGGGCATTTCCCGGCTGATGGATTTTTGCTCTATGAGCCAGGAGCAGGCCGCCCGGCATTTAGGAAAAAGTCAGAGCGCCATTGCCAATAAATTGCGCATCCTGCGCCATTCCCCGCAAGTACTGGAGGTCATGCGTCAAGCCGGGCTGACGGAGCGCCATGCCCGGGCTCTGCTGAAATTAAATGACGAGGGAGAAAAAATGCGGGCCATCGCCGTAATTGCCCGGCTGGGCATGAGCGTAGCCCGAACGGAACGGTACATAGAAGACCTGCGCTCAGGACAGCTGGAACGAAGCCGGGGCGTGAATGTGGGGGCGTTTCTCAACAATCTGAATCAGTCGTTGCAGCGTATTCAGTCTTCCGGTATTTCCGCCATCTCCGAGCGTCGGGAGACGGAAAACGAGATCGTACTGACCATTACCATTCCCAAGGGATAAAGCAAAACCTTCCCCCGCGGGGGAAGGTTTTGCTCTTTCTATTCAAAAAATGCTTCAATTTCCTCTTTGGAGGCCCAAACCATCCCCTGCTGGAACTGGGGTTTTCCGCCACCGCGGCCCTTGAGTGCCCCGGTCATGGCCTTGTTCAGTTCCCGCAGATCGCCCTCCAGAAGGGCAAGACAGTAAGCGTAACTTCCCTCTTCCCCGGAAAATACCGCCGCCCGGCCGCCGCAAACACCGGCAATTTTGTCCGCCAGTTGGCGCAGGCCGTTTCCATCCAGTCCCGGCTCGAAATGGAGTACATCTCCGCAGTTTACATAACTTTCTGCCACCATATCCAAAATCCGATTTTGCAGGCCGATGGCCCGGCTTTTTTCCGCCGCCAGCGCTTCATTCATCCGCAGCGCGGCCTCGCCGGTGGCATGCATGGGCGCAGAAAAGGCTTGGGAAACCTTGCGGTTTTCCTCGAAAACCGTCGCCATATGCCGGTACGCCCGCCCACCGCAGACGAGGCCCAGCCGCACGCCACCCCGGAGGGCGGTGCAGGACAGAATTTTGATCAGCCCCACCTCGCCGGTGGTTTTCACATGAATGCCACAGCAGGCACAGCTGTCATACCCTGGCACCTGTACGATGCGCACCGGCCAGGGGAGCGAGCGCTTGGTACGATAAAATACATTCGGAAGCTCCTCGGGATCGGGAATCCAGCATTGCAGTGGAATGTTTTCCCAAACTGCCTGGTTTGCCTTGCGTTCGATTTCCATGAGCTCAGCCCAGCACACAGGGCCGTCAAAATCCACTTCCATCACATCGGCGCCCACATGGAATCCGGTGTTCATGTAGCCGAATTTCTCGTGAAGCAGGCCGGAAATGATATGCTCGCCGGTGTGCTGTTGCATGAGATCAAACCGCCGGGCCCAGTCGATTTCACCCGTGACGGATTCCCCCACTGTCAACGGTCCGTCGCACAAATGTAAAATTTCCCCATCCTGTTCCTGGACATCCAACACATGCACGCCGCCAAGGGTGCCCATATCCGGGGCTTCTCCGCCCCCTTCGGGATAAAAGGCGGTGGCATCCAAGGTCACAAGCCAGCCGTTGCCCGTTTTTGTGCAACCAATGACGGTGGCCGCAAACTTTTGCAGATGGCAGTCCTCGTAATAAAGTTTCCGTGTCTCCATCTCAGTTTCCATCCTTAAAAAACAGCAACGATATCCAAGTCACCACATTCTCGCCGTACTGGAACGGCAAGCCCAGTTCTTCCAAAAGGGGCAGAATGTTGATGCCGTGGCTCTCCACACAGGGGTGCATTTTCTGCGGATACCGGCAGGGCTGTCCATCCAAATAAGCACAGTGCTCACAAACGGCGCATGCTTCCGTGGACAGTATGTAAGGAGTGATGCCCTCGGCTTTCATCAGTTCTTCTACCCGATCGGTAACCGCCTCATGCGCGGGCCGGGTGGCCAAGGTTTCGTACAGATTGGTGATGTCCGACACTTCCGTAATGGTGGAGATCAGCAGACATTGGTCGTAAGAAGCGCACTTTTTCTCACATTCTGCCACCGTGCCCACACCGGGAGGACATGCCCAGGTTTTGCCGTACATGGGGCATTCGTTTTCGCAGATCCAGCGAATGCGGCCGGCAAACTCCAACGCCTTGGGATCAATAAAATCGCAGAAGTACAGGGGCAGTTCCTGTAATTTTTCCAGAAATACATTCTTATCCATTACCCAAGTTCCTCCAAAATACGCCTGCAGCCTTCCGAAATATCCTGATAGGTAATATCAAAATTGCCACAGTACCATGGATCTGCCACATCCCGATCTAAAAGGGGCAAGCACTTTTCCGCCTTTTCCCCAAAAAGTCTGCGTAAATATCGAGCGTTTGACGCGTCCATATAGTAGATATGATCGAAATGCGCTAAGTCCGCCTCCGTGATCTGTCGGGCGGCATGTCCATCACAGTCAATGCCGTGTTTTTGTAATTCCCGGCGGGCAGGGGGATAAATGGGATTGCCCAATTCTTCCCGGCTCACCGCAACGGATGCGATCTGAAAACCGTTTTCCCGCCCGGCCTTTTTTACCATATCCTTCAATATAAACTCCGCCATAGGGCTGCGGCAGATATTGCCATGGCAAACAAACAAGATTTTAATCATACCAATTCCTCGCTTTCGCGTGGGTATTATAGCACGGATTGTGGGTGTTTGCAACTCATGGCCCCCTCTGACGAGGGGGGGCTTTTCGTCGGCAAGAGTTACGTATCTAACATAGAAGCCGAAAAAACGGCTTTTTAGAAGCGGCAATTCGGGAGGGATACGGGAATCTTGATTTCCATGTGCTGCGGGAGTATAATTCTAATAGGCCATAAACACGATGAAGAGGAATGCTTATGACAAGAAAAGAAATGCAAGAAATTGCGCAACAGATGTTAGATGTTTATAGCGGAACACTATTTCACAATCAAGAATTCGAAAGCGGAAATGCGGAAGAAATTATCTATGAGTTTGACTGTCCCGCGTTCGAGGAACTGCGGAACAAATACAATTTGGTCAAAATTGCGGGGAAAGGCCGTGATTTTATTCGAGCAAAGAGATTGCTCCATTACTTGGCCCCGAGATTGACACATTCGTCATGGTATGATAATCACATTGAATGCAATGCGCTGCGGCTTTTGGAATATAGCCTTGATAATCCGGAACAAGGCATCAACTGCTTGAATAAGTCCAAAATACTGGTCGAATGCTGCATGGCATTAGGTATTTTCGCAAGGCGTGTTCGCATCTTGCCCTTCTCCCCCTACGATTTTGATAATCATGTTGTTGCGGAAATCTACGATCGAGCTCTTGAAAAGTGGATTATGATTGATCCCACAACGGATGGATATTTTATTGACGAAACCAAAACACCGCTGTCCCTCCTTGAAATGCGCAGTAAGTTTGCAAATGGGGAATTTATTACATTTGTTCTTTCTACGGACTCTCTAAAAGATATACAGAAGCTTCGCGTAAAGCATCTGCACACAAATATGTATATCTGCAAGAATCTTTTCTATTTCCAAGCTGAACAATATTCCACTTTTGGAGAGAAAGGCAACTATTTGCAGTTTGTCCCGCTTCACTACTCCATAAAAAGGACAAAGCAAGCAAATCTAAAATATCGCATTGACAATCTGCCCCCTGAACACGAAGATTTCCGCAAACAATTTGAGGAAAGAGCGTCCAAAATGGAGCAGTATCAAGAGCCGCAGAGAACCAATATTCAATCCCTGCAGAAAAAACCAATCTGATCTTCGAACATATAAAACCAGCCGCCGACTATCCAGTCCGCGGGTGCTTGTTTAGTCTGTAATAATTGCGTTCTGGACGGA
>JAZURL010000042.1:0-7167 GCA_045606205.1 Faecousia sp.
CCAGAGAAAGGGCGACCTGCGCCGCTCCCGCGCTGGTGCTATCAACATCGTTCCCAACTCCACCGGTGCTGCTAAGGCTATCGGCCTGGTTATCCCCGAGCTGAACGGCAAGCTGATCGGCGCTGCACAGCGTATCCCCACTCCCACCGGTTCTACCACCATCCTGAACGCTGTTGTGGCTAAGGAAGTAACCAAGGACGAGATCAACGCTGCCATGAAGGCCGCTACCACCGAGTCCTATGGCTACACCGAGGACGAGATCGTTTCTTCCGACATCATCGGCATGACCTTCGGTTCTCTGTTTGACGCTACTCAGACCATGGTCAACAAGCTGCCCGGTGGCATGACTCAGGTTCAGGTCGTTTCCTGGTACGACAACGAGAACTCCTATGTTTCTCAGATGGTCCGCACCATCAAGCACTTCTCCACTCTGCTGTAATTGAAAAGTTACATCCCCGCCGGCCTTCGGGCCGGCGGTTTTTCGTTTTCTGTCCTCTTGCACTTGCAGGAAAAGGATGGTATAATGATGCTGATATATTCTGCAAAAAGAGAGGGATTCTTCATGAAATGCTATCAATGTAACACGCCCTTGTCGGACGGGGCCAAATTTTGTCCCCTCTGCGGTGCAAGAAATGACGGCACCGCCAATTTCTGCTCAAGCTGCGGCAAGCCGGTGGATCCGGATTCACAATTTTGCGCAGAATGCGGCGCGCCTGTAGAAAAAATCGAGCAAAAGGAAGAAAAGAAAATCGAGCTTCCCGTGTCCGGTGTCGATATCGCCATGGATTTGGGCGAAAAACTCTTGGAAAATATGACAGAAGAGGGTGAGTTGTCCCATTACAAGCAGGTCCACGACGCAAAGGGCGCGCAGGCAGAAAGTCTGGCCCGGTCGGAGGCCCCCGCAAAACCCCAGACATCCACCCAGGGCAGTGGTGCTTCTGTAAATAAAATCAAGCGCTCTGCCGTGTCTGCGCGGGATGCCGCATCGAAGCAAGCACGGTCCGCCGTTTCCGAAACATCCGTAACGGAAATTTCCCAAGAAATTCAAAGCTCTGCTGTGTCTGTCCAACCCTGTCAGGCTGCCCAGGCAGAAACGATGCAGACACCTGCCTATACTCCGGCGGAAAATTCCCAAATATCAGCTTCTGCCCCCGGTAAGGTTGCCCAGGCCGCAGGTAAGGCAGCACAAGCCGTGTCTGCGCCCCAACCCGCACAAATTCCTACACCCCATATACCGGTAGCCCCCGTGGCCTCTGCCACCGCCTCTGTAGCAACGGAAGTTGCCCACGCAGCAGGCACAGTTGCTGTCGAGGGCGTCAAAAAGGCAGGAAGCACCGCCAAAACTGTGGCGATTTGGGCCGTTGTGCTCGCTTTCCTCATTGGCGCGATTTCTGCCTGCCTGGCCTTTTTTGTTCCTGCCCCTGAGGATACTGTAGATAATCTCATTGCATCCGTGGAAGAACTGGACTATGACAAACTGCTCGGTTGTTTCGACAGCAAGACCGAAAAGCAGATCCGGGCTGTTTTGGGCATCACCGGGGATCTGATGGGCTCTTTGACCGGCATCAGCTTGAATTGGGAAGATCTGATGGACATGGCCCCGGCCATGGCTCCCTATCTGGAAATTCCCGATCTGGGCATTGCAGATGCAGAAACGGTGCTGTACGCCGACTGCTCCGAAAAGAAGATCATGGAGTACTGCATCACCGCCAACAACGGCGGCTCCATCCCTTCCGGGTATCTTTCCGATAACGAGATCGTCAATTTCCTGATGGAATACAACATTTCCCTGCCCGGTTTGGAAAATCTGATCGCCAAGACCGCGATTGTAAAAATTGTCCTGCCCAATGGTGAAGTGGGTTATTTGCCACTGATTAACGAGGGCTGGGGCGACTGGCGGATTCCCCTGATGGATCTGGCTGCTTCTCTGGAAGGTTTGGGTTAAGCCTATGAACACCCTGCTTCACATCTGTTGCGCGCCCTGCGCCAACCAGTGCATTGAGGTACTTCGCGGTGATCATTTTGAAGTCACCGGCTATTGGTATAATCCCAACATCCACCCCTTTACCGAATATCGCGCCCGGCGCAACTCCCTGCGGGACTACGCCGCTACCATCGATCTGCCCATGATCGAGCAGGACGATTACGCCCTGCGCCCGTTTATCCGGGAAGTCGCGGAGGATATCGGAGGGCGTTGCGTCAAGTGCTACGAAATGCGGCTTTTTGAGGCCGCCCGGACTGCCAAGGAAAAAGGATTTGACCGTTTTACTTCCAGTCTGTTCATCAGCCCCTACCAAAATCACGAACTGATGCGGGATGTAGCTGAGCGCGCCGCACGGGAATACGGCGTAGAATTTCTGTACCGGGATTTCCGCCCCTATTTCCGCGCCGGCCAGGAGAAAGCCCGGGAATTGGGCTTTTATATGCAAAAATACTGCGGCTGTGTCTTTTCCGAGCAGGAAAGATACTTGAAACCCACAAAAATTATCCCTTAAAAAACCATTGTGAGATACGAGATACAAGAAATATGATATAAGATATTGACGGTATCTTCGGTTTTGCATATCTTCTATCCTATATCTTTTATCTTATATCTTCTCTCAGCAGATGCCTCAATAGGGGGAATATAAAAAGCGGAGGAATTATGTCCAATTTTGAATTTGCTGTGCCCACTTTATTCGGCCTGGAGGGCATTGCTGGCGATGAGCTGCGCCGATTGAACATAGAAAATGTACGAGTGGAAAACGGCCGGGTGCTGTTTTCCGGTGATGAATCTGCCCTGGCCCGGGCAAATATCAACCTGCGCACCGGCGAGCGTGTGCTTTTGGTGCTGGCAGATTTCAGGGCCACCACCTTCGAAGAACTTTTTCAGGGTGTTTGCCGCACCAATTTGGAAGACTATATCCCAAAAAACGGCGCCTTCCCCGTAAAGGGTCACTGCCTCAGCAGCCAACTCATGTCCGTGCCGGACTGCCAGGCCATCGTGAAAAAGGCCGCGTCCAAGCGGCTGGGGGAAAAATACGGTGTCTCCTGGCTGCCCGAGGACGGGGAAAAATATCAACTTCAATTTTCCATTATGAATGACCGGGTGCAACTGTATCTGGATACTTCCGGCGTGGGCCTGCACAAGCGGGGCTACCGGGCCATCGGCAACGATGCCCCCTTGCGGGAGACCTTGGCCGCCGCCATGGTGATACTCACCCGTTATCGGGGTCGGGAATTTTTGTGGGATCCTTTCTGCGGAAGCGGCACCATTCCCATTGAAGCAGCTCTGATCGCCAAAAACCGCGCCCCCGGCATCAACCGGAGGTTTGCCGCAGAGAAATTCGCCTGGATGGACGAGCAAATTTGGCGGAATGCCCGAGGCGAAGCCATCGACAAGGAATTTCGTGGTGATTATCGCATTTTGGGCTCTGATAACGACCCCAAGTGCATCAGTTTGGCCATGGCCAATGCCCGGAAAGCCGGCGTGGAAAAACTCATCCAATTCAAGGACGGGGACGCCACTAAAATGACTTTGCCGGCCGAAAGCGGTATTATGATCTGCAATCCCCCCTACGGACAGCGGATGATGGAGCAAAGAAGCGCCCAGCGGCTGTATGCGGATCTGGGGCGGCATCTGAAATTTGCCGACGGCTGGAAGAAGTATGTGATCACTTCCGAGCCGGAATTCGAGCATTATTTTGGCCGGCGAGCTGACAAAAAGCGCAAACTCTACAACGGCATGATCAAGTGCGATTATTATATGTTCACGGACAATAGTCGAAAGAAAGAGAAATAATATGATCCATCTGTTTATCATCAACCCGGCGGCAGGAAGCCGGGATAGAACCAAAGACTATTCCACGGCCATCCACGATATTTGCACCGCCCGGGATCTACAGTACCGCATCGAGGTATCTTCTGCCCCCGGCGAATGCACCCGTTTGGCTAGAGAAGCCGCCGAAACCGGGGAAGAATACCGCATTTATGCCTGCGGCGGCGACGGAACGCTGAACGAAGTGGTTTCCGGTGTGGCAGGATTCGACAATGTGGCCGTCACTGTTTATTCCGGCGGCAGCGGCAACGATTTTGTGAAGATCTTCTCCGAACCCAAGGCCTTTTTTGAACTGGAACGGCTGTTGGATGCGGAAGAAGCCACTTTCGACCTCATTGACTGCAACGGTGACATTTCCTTGAATATCTGTTCCGTGGGTTTGGATGCCCGCATCGGCACGGATGTGGCCAATTACAAGCGCATCCCCCTGCTCAGCGGTTTCCGGGCCTATGCGGTATCCACGCTGATCAATGTGTTCCGGGGCATCGCCCAGCATTATGTGGTGGAAGTAAACGGCGAGAAGATTGACGGTGAGCAGACCATGATCTGCGCCTGCAACGGCCGCTTCTACGGCGGCGGCTTCAATCCTGTGCCGGAAGCCGATCCCTGTGACGGAATGCTGGATGTTTTGCTGATCAAAAAGGTATCTGTTTTGAAAGTTGCCCAAGTCATCGGCAAATATAAAGATGGCCGGTATGCAGAACTGCCCCATTTGGTGCGGCATTTCCGCACCGACCGGCTGACCGTGCACTGCGACAGACCCAATGCCATCAATCTGGACGGCGAGCTGCGGGTGGCGGACACCGTAGAATTCTGCATCTCAGACAAAAAAATCCGTTTCTTCTACCCCAAGGGACTTACATACAAGGCATGAACATACGAGATATAAGATATTTGCTTCATTGGGTTATCTTGTATCTGACTAAGGAGGCCGCATGGGCAAATGCATTATATTTGGGGCGGCTGGCTTTGATGGCTTGCTACTGCCCATCCAAAGTGAAGATCTTGTGATCGCCGCCGATGGTGGCGTGGTTCACTGCACCCAAATTGGCCGGAAGCCCGATGTGATTCTGGGGGATTTTGACTCCTTGGGTTACATTCCCGAGGGCGCGCAGGTCTTCCCTGTAAAAAAAGATGACACCGATGTCATGCTTGCCATCCGTCATGGATTGAACGCCGGTTTCCTGGAATTTCTGATCTACGGCGGCATGGAAGGCAAGCGGCTGGACCATACGATAGCCAATTTTCAGGCCCTTTCCTACCTGCGTCAGCAGGGTGCCCGGGGATATCTCATCGGTAAGGATTACATTGCAACGGTAATTTCCAGAGAGACCGCCCGGTTTTCTGCGGATGCCACCGGTATTTTGTCCGCATTCTGCCTTGGCGAAGATGCCACAGGCATCACCATCCGTGGCCTGCAATACGGAATAAAAAACGGCACACTTTCTGCCGATTTTCCTTTGGGCGTGAGCAATCACTTCGAGGGAAAAGGCGCGCAGATCTCAGTAGAAAACGGAAAACTTCTTCTGATGTGGGACGCCAGAAACGGGCTTCCCGTCATCACATAAGGAGAAACCATGAGAAGAAAGAAAAAAGAGAGCCGGCAACCGGTGGATATCATCGCCGCCGGTCCGGATACGGGTCTGACCCACGAACAGGCAACAGAACGTGCAGAAAAAGGCTGGGCCAATGGCCTTGCAAAAAGTGCCGGCAAAACGCAGTGGGACATCATCGCAGAAAACTTGTTCACCTTTTTTAATTTGGTGTTCGTGGTGCTGGCGGTGGTGCTGGCGCTGGCCGGTTCTTCTATAAAAAATATGACTTTTCTGATCGTGGTGGTATGCAATTTGTGCATCGGATGCTATCAGGAAATTCGGGCCAAACGGGCGGTGGATCGGCTGACCCTTGTTGCCGCCCAAAAGATCCGCGCTGTCCGCTCCGGGCAGATGGAGATCCTGCCGTCCGACGAACTGGTGCGGGATGACATCGTGGAATTCGTGATAGGCGATCAGATCTGCGCCGACGCACTTGTGCTGACAGGCGAGCTTCAGGTCAACGAAGCTCTGATCACCGGCGAGGAAGACGCAGTTGCCAAAATGCCGGGCGATACCCTTCTTTCCGGCAGCTTTGTGATTTCCGGCAAGGCACGCTCACGGCTCACCGGCGTAGGCGCAGATGCCTTTGCCGCCAAGCTTTCCCAAGCCGCCAAGGAGGATCCCCATGCGGCAAAATCGGAAATGATGCGCGCTTTGGATAAACTGATCCGCTGGGTGGGCATTGCGCTGATCCCTGTGGGATTGCTTCTGTTTTACCATGAATTTTGGGTCCTTCGGCGGGGCTTGACCGACAGCGCCGAAGGGGTTGTTGCCGCCCTTGTGGGCATGATTCCCGAGGGCTTATACTTGCTGACCAGCATTGCCATGGCCGCTTCCAGTCTGAAGCTGACCAAAAACAAGGTGCTGGTGAAAGACCTCAACTGCATCGAGGCCTTGGCCCGGGTGGATATGCTGTGTGTGGACAAGACCGGCACCATCACCGAGCCGGGGATGGAGGTAGCGCAGGTAATTCCGCTGACGGAGGATTCCCATGACCGAGTGGAGGACATTTTGGCCGCCATTTATTCCGGCACAGAGCCGGAAAATGATACCGCACGGGCGATGATCGAGATGTTCTCCGGCGAAACAAACTGGTTCTGCGAAAAGCGGATCCCCTTTACTTCCGACAAAAAATGGAGCGCCGCTGTGTTTCGCGGACAGGGCGCTTTCGTTGTTGGCGCGCCGGAATTTGTGATGCAATCGCGCTACGGCGAGCTGCAGGAAGCCGTGGAGGAATGGACAAGCCGGGGCAGCCGCGTGCTGCTCATCGCGTCCCATGCCGGAACGCTGACCGATCACTTGGAGCCGGGAAAATTGCGCCCCCTGGCGCTGGTGGTGCTGTCCAACAAGATCCGCCCTGCCGCGCCCCAAACCTTTGCCTATTTCAAGGAGCAGGGGGTGACCGTCAAGGTGATCTCCGGCGACAATCCCCTGACCGTTTCTCAAGTGGCCCTGCGCGCCGGCATTGCGGGCGCGGAAAAATATGTGGATGCATCCACACTGGAAACGGATGAAGAAATCGCCCGCTCTGCGGTGGAATGCGCCGTCTTTGGCCGGGTCACCCCGGACAAGAAAAAGGCACTTTTACGGGCATTGAAGGCCGCAGGCCATACTGTCGCCATGACCGGTGACGGCGTCAACGATGTGCTGGCGCTGAAGGAGGCAGACTGCTCCATCGCCATGGCCTCCGGCCCACAAGCCGCCAGCCAGGTGACACAGCTGGTGCTGATGGGGTCGGATTTTGCCGCCATGCCT
>JAZURL010000043.1:0-5016 GCA_045606205.1 Faecousia sp.
GGCAATATCATGGCCGTCGATATAGTAATTGAGAATCCGCCGTTCCGCAGAGGAAAGCGTCTTAGCCTTTTCTGAAAAGCTACGGAACATATCTTCCATACCGGGCGGCAGTGCGGCAGGATCTACCTGCCGGGTATTCAGCTGTGTCAGCATCTGCACACTCAGCACACCGGTTTCCGGGCGGATAATGCCATAATCACAAAGCATATTGTAGATCAGCAGAAGCAGAATTTCTGTAATCATATAAGATACCGATAGGAACTCAAATTCTTCATCAATTGCCTGCTCCACCAACCAGACACCCACATTCAAAAGAACAGTAACCAGCAAAAACAAGGTGTACTTGGGAGAGGATAACCGTTTGGTTTTGGCGGCATAGGCGATACATAGCAGCATCAACACCACATAACCGGCTAAGTACAATGCGTATAGACTGTGTAGCGGGCCGTATTCCTTGACCAGATGGGTAGTTCCGTTGATAATATTTAAAGACACAGACCGATAGTAAAGGCCGAGCCAATCGCCGCCGGCAGCAAGTGTGGCAACTGCCAGCGTAATTGCAAACAGCCCCCAATTTAGCCATTTCCGTTTGCGCATTTGGCAGACTTCGCAGATAATGCGCAGCATCACCAGCATGGAAAATGCTCCGCCATAGTAGGACATCGCATTGGCAATCTTTGCCACAAGGATAGACTTGCAGATGGAAAGCAGGAAAAATCCGCAGTTGGAAACGGCAACGCAGGAGAACAGAGCCAAAAAACGCTTCTTTTTCTTATGGTCAAAAACAAAATAGCATAATAAAATCAGCACAGACAAGAGTGCAACGACTCCATATACGATAGATAAGACTCCGTCTTTCATAGATTGTTGCCACGCCTTCCTTGTTGTAATTCATCAGAGCAATTTTATTCAGTTTATACTATATCAGCAAAACAGGATTTGCACATCGTACTTTCGTGCAAATCCTGTTTTGTTAGGGAGTATTGTTGTTATTTTATATTGATGATCAGTCCGCAGTCTCTGGCGCGAACGGCTAACTCTGTGCGGTTTCTAAAGCCTGTTTTTTCCCGCATGGATTGGATGTGCCCCTTTACCGTGCGTACAGACATGTGGAGCTTTTTTGCAATGGCCGCATCGGTCTCTCCGTTGACTACTTCGCGCAGGACCTCCAACTCCCGGTCAGAGAGTGCCTGGCTGGTGATATTTCCCAATTGCAGGGATGGTGTCGCGTCGGGATAAATACACTCTCCGGCCATGGTTCGATCCATAATGTCCAGGATGCTTTCCGCCGCTGCGGATTTATACCAAAAACTGTTTACGCCTGCCTTTTTGGCCCGGTCAATGAAACTGCACTCTGGCTGGCTGGTGATAATAATGATCTTAATATTTGGAAAAGCCCGCTTAATCTTTTCCGCAGCTTCGATTCCGTTGGCGTTTAGAGCGGTGCATACATCCATTAGAATCAGATCCACCTGGCTTGTCCTGCAGCAGAACTCTGCAAATACCGCGCTCTCCACAGAAGGGACCAGTTCATATCGGTCACTGGGACCGATGTAGATCTCCAGGAGTTTGCGAACCATAGGATCATCTTCCACAATCAAAACACGGATCACAGGCACTCACCTCCGTTTTTGGGTATTGTAATGGTAAGGGTATATACAGGACGGCTGCCGATGTCCACGGCACCGCCTGCGCGCTCGACCTTCCGGCGAAGAGAACCCAGACCGCCGCCCAACCGGATCTCTCCTTCGGGCAGCTTGCCGTCATTCTGAAAAGTAACCCGATAATGGGTATTTGTTTCAGAAAAATGGATGTATAGCGTCCTGGCATCGGCATGGCGGACTGCGTTGGTCAGTGCTTCTGCCGCAGCTTCCAGGAGTAACTGCTCGGTCGGTTTCTGTAGGGGCATTTGCCCGTTGATCTGCACCGTAATGCCGAAAGCCTTTGCTGTTTGCACAAGCATTTGCACAGAGGACTGTTCCGAACCGTCTGCTGCTTCCTGACGGAGCAGCGCGATGCTGTGTTTCCAGGCGTCAATGGGAATCGGCGGTTCCTCTTCGCCACGAAGCAGATAGCTGCGGGTGGCCAAAAGTGTCTGTCCCAGTTGGTTGTGGATTTTTGCCTTTGTCTCTAGACGCTCCTTGGAACGGGTCAGTTCCTCAACATTTTTCTCATATTGGACAAGTCGATGATTGAGTGCCTCAAGGGCGATATTTTTATGTTTTATTTCCTCCGCAAGGCTATGAAGCTGCGTTGCATCAGCGGCTGTGATCTGAAATACACGCTGCAGATCCTCACCGGAAAAAGTCCAGACCGTTCCGTCCGGCAGCAGAAAACTGGGTTGATCGTTTTCTAACAATCGGGTGATGTTGGGTTGCACGTCACCTTCACAGATCTCATCCCACATAAGTGCAGCATTTTGCAGGTCATGTCCCAGGATGGTGTGACACAATTGGTTCATACGATGGTTGACCAGCATAACCCTTCCGTTTTCGGCAAAAAAGCAGAGGCCGGTGTCCAGATGATCGATACTTTCCTTGATGGCGGAGCGTGTGACCATCGTTCTGCGGCGTTTCATTTCCCAAATCACGGCATAAACAAGGAACGCAGCCATAGCAGCCCAAAGAAGTATTATAAACACAGCCGGTTTCTCACAGAGCCAGCGGCTGACAGATGCAAAGGCCAGCGCATGTTTTGTGCTTCTGACATCCGCGGAGAATAGAATCATCATGCATCCGCTGAGCAAGGTACACAAAAGTGTCAGTGTAAAAAGAACAGGTGACCTTCTGCGAATGGTCGCGGATAAAACATAAATGCTGCCGCACAGGGTCAGGAACAGCCCCAGCATCAGTGCGGTGCGCAGCAGAGTGGGAAGCGCATCATAGCTGATCATTTGCACGCACCTCCTTCGCAGATTTCAAGGTCAAGGATCACATCTTCGTCCTGGAGGGTATAAGTGAAGCTGCCGAAGCGCAGGCAAAGATCCTCCAGCATCTGCTCTGGGATATTGTATACACAGCCGATCTGGAGATTCATTTTCATACTTCCGTTTTCACAGGTCAGACGCACCACCATAGCAATGATCCGGTCAAGCAGCCTCTCCACCAAGCTTTCATAGAAGTCATAAGCTGCAATGATATGTGCCAGCGGAAGATCACCATCACACTGCGCGTTCAGCATCGTAGAAACGGAAGCCAGCTGCAGATTTTCCAGAGATTCCCGGATACTGTATTCCAGTTCTCTTGCATGAACGGTTCGGTTCTCTTCGCCCAGTAGCAACAGATTGCTGCGCCGCTTCACATAGGAGCCAATGACGCACAACTTTGCCATAGCGCTGTGTGCCACCAACGGGTCAGCGGACTGTGCAAGCAGCGCGTCCATTTTTCCCAGCTGCGGAGCAACATCCTTCGCAATCCGGTCAAACAAGCGGGTTTTCTCTTCTACCTGGGCCTGCTGCTCTTTCAATTTCAATTCTGAGCGCAGCAGCTCGTTCTCTTTGCTCAACTGCTGCTGCGCATCCTGGAGCCGAGACATCATTTCGTCAAGCTCCGTCACATCATCCTGCCATAGCACATAACCACCCTTGATGGGTTTTGCGTGGAGAATCTTGTGGCCTACCTTCGCAGGCTGTTCACCGATCCGTTTCATCTCATCCCGGGTCATCGGCATGGCAGAAGCTGATGTAAAACAGGGCTGATAGTCCCGGTTTACGATCTGTGCCGCAATAGAGGAAGCACGGAACAACACATGATAATTTGTGTTGGACGGGATCAGACCGCTCTGTATGGCGCTTTCCAGAAGAAGTGAGATGATCAGACAGTCCACTACAGTCAGATCCAAATCCCGGAAGATACCCAAACAGTAAAGCGTCCAAAAGATCACCGCGCCGCCCATGATAACAGCAGGTAACTTCTGCATTCCTTTGCTTCCCGGAACACGGCACTTTCTTAGCAGCATGATGACAAAATAGATACCCAGCAGTACAAACCATGCCATGGCAGCAAAATAGATCAGCCCATATCCGTATTCGTAGTCAAACAATTCGATGCCTTCCGGAAAATCAAAGGCCAGTTGATGCAGATCGTTTGTAAAAATGCCAATCAGAATGGCAAATGCGGGAATGCAGAGTGTATTCATCCAACGGGGATTCCGATAGCCCTCCGGTTTTCCCATATGGTCAATGATAAACACACCCAGCAGCGGAACCAGAATCATGGGAATATAGTAGCTGTACCAGATATATCGGCCCAGCCAGAACGAACGATCCGCGATGAACTCATATTTGATAACTTTGGCTGTCAACCAGAATGCCAGCAACGCACCCACAGCGACAATACTGCGGCGCACCTGCGGGTTTATGATTCTCCGCTGCAAGGAAACGCACCAGCTTATCAGCAAGGAAATGTGAATCACGCTTCGAATACCGCGCATGAAAGCCTGCATAACAACATTGGTGGTCACACTATCCAGCAGATCCATCAAATATGCAATCACGATCAATCCGGTTGCACCAATGGCATACCAAATCAGGTGTCTATCTTTTTCCACATCCTCCGCTCCTCTCTGTGTTATCGGTGCAAGCCCTAATCAAAGTACTCTAATTATAACATGGCAAAACAAAGAATACAAGCCGTCCGTATGGTTGCTGTGTGGCAGTGGATTGCTCTTCGTCACTTTTTCTTCGCTCTGCGATGTTTTTTTAAAAGTACTTAGTATTTTCATCAATCATTTCGTCAATCATTTGCGATTGATAAATGAGTGATGAAGTGTTATAATGTGATAGAGGTGATGTGTCATGTACAACAAGAAGCCACCCTTTGAGATTACAACTTCCATTCTTGATATAATCGCAGAGATAGCGGAATTGGTTGGGCAAATCAATGCAGTAGGGGGTTTGACTACGAACCCTATGCTGCGCCGGACTAACCGTATTCGCACCATTTATTCCTCCTTGGCTATTGAGCAGAACACTTTGAGCTTGGAGCAGGTCACTGCCGTTCTAAACGGTAAGAGGGT
>JAZURL010000044.1:0-16577 GCA_045606205.1 Faecousia sp.
CAGCGCGCATTTGATTCGTCGGATGAAGCATTGGAATATATGATTGGCGACGACTGCTTGCGTGATATTATTACGCAAGTAGAAGTTATATTCCGCTCCATCTGATTGCACTAAGGGCGGTATGGAGGATATTTTAAAATGTGCGATAGAATTATTCCAGAAAACACCCCTGAGCAGAACCGTTTCACCAGCATTAGCGATTTTAAATGGAGCATGAAATGCGGAGGAGAAGTTGTATTTAAGTGGAAAGGAACAGAATACTGCTGCTTCGGCAAACTTGAGCATCCGGAAGATGGGAAGACAATGATGTTTATTTCCAAAACTTCTCGCGAAGACGATTGGGAAGCTTCTGAAAAATGGTGTGATACTTCGGACGAAGTTTTGGAGTACATGGTCGGGTTTGACCGACTGCGGGATGTTATCACACAGGTCAAAGTTATTGAGCGAACAATCTAACTGCGCACCGCAATTTATGCAATTGTCATTCAGAGTACACATCAATGTAAGAACAAGCACTGTTTGTTGATTGCAAAAACCATTGGAATTCAACACTTTTTGCTTGAATCCTATAAAACAACTCGCACCATTAAACGGGTCATCCCATTTGGGATGACCCGTTTAATATTTGTCAGAGGACGGCGGACTCGAACCCATCTAAATGCAACCTGCCGGGGGCAGGTTGCTCATGCCCGGCTGGACGGGCATGATACCTTAGTTGACGTCTATTCCCGGACGGCAACGCAAATCGAGTCCGGCCACCGGCACCTTCCATTCCTTAAGAATTCCTTATTTTCCCGAAAACTGCTGAAAATCTCTTAAAATCTGCTACAATATTTAAAAAACTACAGAAAGAGACATCGATTATGAAAGATTTTTTCGGTATTGGCGGCTATCAGCGAGAACCTGAGGGCGCTTTTTCCTGGCAGCATTTGCTGTTCGTCACTTCTTTGATGATCCTTATGGTCGTTTTAGCTGTATTTTTAGGGAAACGAAACAGCAAGAAACTCACGCAGGAAAAGAACAAGGTGCTGATTTGGTCGGCCATCCTCATTGACGGATTTGAGCTCATTAAAATCATTATTTCCTGTGTAGATGATCCCTCTGCCTGGACCATGATGTTACCGCTGTTGCTTTGTAGCATCCAACTCATTGCCATTCCTTTGGCTGCCTTTTCCAGTGGGCGGATCCGGGAAGCGGCTTTGGATTTTGTAAGTGTTTTCGGCCTGCTGGGTGCCGTTCTTGGCACTTTCGGTGCAACTCAGAATTATAATGCATACCCGGTGCTGTCTTTTACCAACATGGTCTCCGGCATCACCCACACCATTTCCGGTTTTGCGGCACTGTACATCATGATCGCCGGCATAGCCAGCATGAAGCGCAAGAACATGTGGATCACCTTTGCCATTCTGCTCATCTTCTGTGTAGCCGCCTATGTTGCCAACATTTTGGTGGATTACAACTATATGTTCCTGATGAGTGGAGACGGTACACCCTATGACATCCTCTATCGATTGGTGGGCGGTCATACCGTGCTGTATCCGGTATCTGTTGTGGCATTGTTTGTGGTGTATATTTGCTTATTCTATGGTGTGTGGCACCTGGTCGAAAAGAAAAAGCGGCAACGATCTGCCGTATAATGAAAGCGTCGGGATAAAACCCGACGCTTTTTTGCTCTCTTGACACAGTCGTCGCACGTATCGTAAAATAAGAGAATATCAAGGAGGTATGTTTATGTCCTTTCTGTATTTCTTGGAAGATCTTCGCAACCCCATACTGGATTGCTTCTTTTCCCTCATTACCCTTTTCGGCGAGGAGACCATTTTTATGGCTGTGGGTATGATCGTTTTTTGGTGCGTGGATAAATACAAAGGCTACTTTCTGCTGTGCATCGGCTTTTTAGGGACCGTCCTCAACCAGTTCCTGAAAATCCTTTGCCGGGTGCCCCGTCCCTGGGTCCAGGACCCCAATTTTACCATTGTCAAATCCGCCAAAGAGGCCGCAGGCGGCTATTCCTTCCCCAGCGGTCACACACAGACTGCCGTGGGACTTTACGGCGGTATTGCAAGGATGACAAAAAAGAAATGGCTCCGCATCGTCATGATCGTCCTGGCTCTGCTGGTGGGGCTTTCCCGGATGTATTTGGGTGTACATACCCCTGCGGATGTGCTTGTTTCTCTCGCCATTGCCACAATTCTGATTTTTGCAGCCTACCCACTCTTCTGTAAGGCAGAGCAATCCTCCAAGATGATGTATGGCATTCTCTTCGCTCTGCTGGGAAGTGTGATTGCCTACCTTTGCTTTGTGCTGCTGTTCCCCTTCCCGACTGAAGTGTATGCAGAAGACGCCATTCACAATCTGGAATCCGCCCAAAAGAACGGTTTTACCCTGCTGGGCTGTGCCCTTGGTATCATTGGTGTTTACACCGTTGACCGGAAGTGGACTAAATTTGAGACCCAGGCCATATGGTGGGCACAAATTCTGAAGGTGGTTGGCGGACTACTGTTGGTGGTAGCCGTTAAGGAACTTCTGAAGTCCCCACTGGATGCACTGTTTGATGGACACCTGTTCGCCAGGTCCGTGCGCTACTTTTTGATGGTGGTCGTCGGCGGTATTCTATGGCCCATGACCTTCCGGTCTTTTGCAAAGTTGGGAAAGTAGAGGTATATACGATGAAAGTCTGGCAGCATTTTAAGACCATTACCCACCACCGCTGGCTGGTTATGGTGGGCTGTTTTCGGGTAGGTCTGTATTGGCAGGGTCTGACGCATGATCTATCCAAATATTCCCCCACTGAGTTTATGATCGGCGCCCGGTATTTCCAGGGCGACAAAAGCCCCAATGCTGCAGAGCGTACCGACAAAGGCTATTCCGAGGCATGGATGCACCATAAGGGCCGTAACCGCCATCACTATGAGTACTGGACGGACATGAACCGCCAAACCCGTAAGTATGAAGCGGTAAAAATGCCACGCAAATATATGGTAGAGCAGTTTATGGATCGCCGGGCCGCCTGTATGGTTTATCAAGGAAATGCCTATACGGATCGCTCCGCCTACAATTATTTCATGACCAGCCTGGAGCGGCAGCTGATGCACCACGAGAATCGTCAGGAGCTGGAATTTCTGTTGGATATGCTGGCGAAAAAAGGCGAAAAGCGCACCTTTTCCTACATACGACGCAATGTGCTGAAGGGCAATCCTTACCCTTGGGAAACTGAAGGAGAATAAAAATATCATTTTCGGGAAAAGTAATCTCGGGTCAGGAAATTTTTTTGCAAAAGAGGAAAAAACTTCTTGACTTTTCAAGGAAGATGGGTATAATAATATCCGCATAGAGGATTTGTGTAACGGTAGCACACCGGACTCTGACTCCGTTTGCGGGGGTTCGAATCCCTCATCCTCTGCCATAAAAACCTCGACCACGTTCGTGGTTGGGGTTTTAATTTTGCTGGGATGAGGGTTCGAACCGATTTAAATGCAACAGTCCGGTGGACTGTTGCTTGCCGCCAGCTGGATGGCGGCAACACCTTCGTTTTCGTCACAGGCGAAAACGCAAATCGAATCCCTCATCCTCTGCCAACAAGAAGAACACCCTTTGGGTGGTCTTCTTTTGTTTATCTCGGATTTGCTCTTGCACAATCTGCCAAAGTATGCTACAATTTCCTTAAGATTTTCTTAAGGAGCAAGGAGGCTTCCCTATGCTGGATTTTTGCCGATACTTTTTTGGTCAAGGTGACACGATTGAATTTGAAAACTTCAGCCTTGCCCACTTTCTGCCCATCCTCATTGCCGCCGGCATCATTTATCTCATCTACCGCTTCCGCAATACCATCCGGGATCTGAAGCATGAGATCAATTTCCGTTATGTGCTGGCCTTTATGATGATCATTTGCGAGATGTCCTACTTCTGGCGGCTGGTGGCTGTCCCTTCATTGGGCGCGAATCCCATCGACCACCTGCCCATCACCGTCTGTGGCTGGAGCATCATCTTCGGCAGTTACATGCTCATCGGCAAAGCACAAAGTCTGTTCGACATCTGCTATTTCTGGACATTCTCCGGCACAATCTTTGCCCTGATCACCCCCACAGTTATTTCCTATGCCGGTCCTACCCGCTACCGCTATTACCAGTTCTGGGGCGAGCATCTGCTGGGCTATATTGCCATCTTCTATATGATGTTCGTTCACAAAATGCGCCCCACCTGGAAATCTTTCCTGCGCGCTTACATATGTATCGCCGTTTTGGCTGTGATTGCTTTCTTTGCCAACAACATGCTTGGCCCCGGTGCGAATTACCTATTCATGGCAGAACCCGAATCTACCCCCTCTATTTTGGATATTCTGCCTCCTAACTACGCTCTGCGCGTCTTTGTCATGGCGGCAGTGATCACTCTGATGTTCTTCCTCTGCTATCTGCCCTGGCTGATTATGGATAAGCGCAAGCAAAAAATATCGGTATAATAGCCAAGACCCCCCGACCGTTCGGTCGGGGGATTCATTATGCTTCTCAATTAATGCGCACTGCCATGACCACCCAGCGGCCATTGGTGGTGCCGTCCGGGTCTTTCATGGTATACTCGCAGGTGGACAGACACACTAATTTATCCCCATACTGGGGTGTGATGCCGGTATCGTAGAAAGTCCAGCCCTGGTACTCGCCGCTTGTAAATGCCGCGCCCTTCACATCCGCAATAAACTTATCAAAGGCTTCCTTTGTCTCAAAGTGATTGAGCCGGTGGTAGGGATAGCCCCAGGGTGTTCCGTCATCCTTGTACTGTTTGGCGGCAGTTTTGAACACCGCAAAGATCTGATAGGTGTGCCGCTCGTACAAAGTGTCGAAGGAAAATGTCTGATTTTTCTCCCAGTAGGATTTATTTCGGTAGTATGTCAGCTTGTTGAACATACCGCCGGTTCGCAGATTATGACCATAAATGACCACATTATCCGATGGTTCAAATACATCACAAGTGGCCGGCACATACGGACAGCCCACAATGCTTTCGTTGCCGTAAAAATCATGGGTCAGATAGAAATCGTCATCTTCAGGGGATTGCAGTACCGGGTAGCGCAGGTTCAGGTTGCTGTTGGGGAAATTCAGATATCCGATCAAATGATTATTAAGTTCATAGATCGGCTGCAGCTCCGGTAAAATGGTAGGCGGCTGGGTCTCCACAACACCGGAACTTCCCGTACTACCGGGCGTGCTGGAAGGAACCGTCATCTGCGTACCCTGCTGATAGATGCTTGCTAAGGCATCATAATCTTTTTCCGCACTGCCGGTTTCCAAAAAATATCCCCCAAGGTAAATCCCGCACAGCACAAATACAGCCGCGAAAATGCTGATCAGCGCATAGTAGGTCACCTTGGACATGGCAAAACGATTTTGCTTTGGTGTATCTTGCTCCGCCGTTTTCGTTTCCTGCAGGAGCTCCTCTTCCTTATACTCGTCCATAGAATTGCATCCTTTGTAAGTAGTTCTTTTATCATAACGGATTTTTTCCATAAAGTAAAGGTTTTTGCCGGCATAATACACAGTATTTACATTTTTACAGTTCTTCCATCTTTCGGAATATGGGCGATTTCCTTGACTAACGAGCGTTTTTTGCTATAATGAAAGTAATAAAAAAGCGAGGTTTGATATGAAAAAGAAAACATTATGGATCACTGAAACTGCCGCTTTGCTGGCACTGCTCATTGCTCTGCAATGGGCAACCAAGTCTTTGGGTCAGCTGGTTACCGGTTCTTGTGTCAACACTGTTTTGGCAGTCAGCGCCTTGTTTTGCGGGCTGAGCAGCGGCCTTACCGTGGCGCTGCTGTCACCCCTGTTTGCATACCTTTTGGGCATCGCCCCCAACTTGATTGCCGTGCCCGTAATCATGGTAGGTAACACCCTGTGCGTTCTGCTGTTGTCCGTTCTGTCCGGTAAACAGATTTGCAGACGCATCCTGGCCTGGCTCGTTGCCGCAGCTGCAAAATTTGCCGTGATGTATGCACTGATCACTTGGGTCGTCTGTGGTTTGGCTGCGGATTTTCTGCTTTCCCAAGGCATATTGAAAACCCCCATGTTGAAAATGCTTCCAGCTACCTTTTCCTGGCCCCAGCTGGTGACCGCGCTAATCGGTGGCGGTATTGCTTTGCTGATCGTGCCGGTGCTGAAAAAGGCTCTGCACAGAGCGTAAGAAAGGAGATATATCATGCGTGGAATTCCATCCCTGATCACGGATATCCGAAAAAAAGTATTTACGGAAGTTGCCAGAATGGCCTACAACGGCGGCGATTATACCACCGCTGAGGATCTTCCCTACATCATCGTCCCCGGTGACCGTCCTCTGCACCGGGAATCCATCTTCCTGGAGCGCGCCATTGCCGGCGAACGGGTGCGTCTTGCTATGGGTCTGTCCATTCGCCCGGTGCAAAACCGCCATTTAATGACCGAGGGCATGGATGCCGCGGCCATTGCAGAGCAGTATTACGAGCCACCCCTGGTCAACATCATCCCCTACGCCTGCCACGCCTGCCCCACCAATCAGTACCGGGTCACAGAAAGTTGCCAAAACTGCTTGGCCGCCTCCTGTCAAAAGGTCTGCCCTAAAGATGCCATTTCCTTTGTCAACGGCAAAAGCCACATTGATCCCGATAAGTGCATTAAGTGCGGAAAATGTGCCAAGGCCTGTCCCTACCACGCCATCATCCACCTGGAGCGCCCCTGTGCTGCTGCCTGCGGTATGGATGCCATTGTCGCTGACAAAAACGGCAAGGCCGTTATCAATCAGGATAAGTGTGTCGCCTGTGGCCAATGTCTGGTATCCTGTCCCTTTGGCGCAATCGTTGACAAGGGTCAGATCTTCCAGGTGGTGCAATCCATTCTGAAGGGTGATAAGGTGATCGCCATTGTGGCCCCGGCCTTTATTGGCCAGTTTGGCAAGCACTCTACCCCCGGCAAGTTCATTGCCGCCATGAAACAACTGGGCTTCAAGCGGATCGTGGAAGTGGCTGTGGGTGCGGATATGTGTACCATTGAGGAAGCCAAGGACTTTATGGAGAAAGTACCCAACGAGCAAAAATACATGGCCACTTCCTGCTGTCCTGCCTGGCACTCCATGATCTACAAGCTCTTCCCCGGCGAGTCCAAAAACATTTCCATGACCCTGACGCCCATGGTCTTCACCGCACGACTGATGAAAAAGGAATATCCCGGCTGTAAAGTGGTCTTCGTTGGCCCTTGTGCTGCGAAAAAATTGGAAGCCATTCGGGAAGACATCCGCTCTGATGTGGACTTTGTGCTGACCTTTGAGGAATTGCAGGGCATGTTTGAGGCCAAGGAAATTGACTTTGAGACCATCGAGCCCATGTACGATCTGAATGAGGGCACTGCCGCAGGCCGTGGCTTTGCGGTTGCCGGTGGTGTGGCCGGTGCGGTGGAAAAACTGATCAAGGAAACCAACCCGGATATGGAAGTCAAGACCGCCCGGGCAGAGGGCTTGCGGGACTGCCGCAAATTGATGCTCCTTGCCAAGGCCGGTAAATATGACGGATACCTCTTGGAGGGCATGGCCTGTCCCGGCGGCTGTGTGGCCGGCGCCGGAACATTGCTTCCTGTAGATTTGGCCGCCAATGTGGTAGGCCGTTACCAAAATGAAGCCGATGCAGAAAGCCCCCTGGAAAGCGCTTACCGCGACCGGGGTCATACACTGGACTAACAAAATGAGCCTGTTGCAAATGCAACAGGCTCATTTTTTTACAGAACTTTAGACAGGAAATCCTGCAGTCGCGGATGCTTGGGACTGCCGAAAACTTCCTCGGGCGTTCCCTCTTCCAGAAGTTTTCCTTCGTCCATGAACAGCACCCGGTTACCCACTTCCCGAGCAAAGCCCATCTCATGGGTGACCACCACCATGGTCATGCCGGACTGGGCCAGTTCTTTCATAACAGCCAAAACTTCACCCACCATTTCCGGGTCAAGGGCGGAGGTGGGCTCATCAAAGAGCATCACCTCAGGCTCCATCATCAGTGCACGGACAATGGCCACACGCTGTTTCTGACCACCGGACAGTTGGATGGGATAGGCATCTGCCCGGTCTTCCAGGCCAACACGCTTGAGTAAACCCAGTGCCTTTTCCTTGGCTTCTGCCTTGGGCATATGCTTGACCTTAACAGGCGCAAGGATCATATTGTCCAAAATGGTCATGTGGGGAAACAGATTGAAATGCTGGAACACCATGCCCATCTTCTGACGGTGCTTGTCGATATTCAGCTTTACCATACGGCCCTTTTCATTGGGGATCTTTTTCTTGGTGATATCCACACCGCCGAAAAGAATGCTTCCGTCGGTGGGTTCTTCCGTCAAATTAAGACTGCGAAGCAGCGTGGATTTACCGGAGCCGGACGGGCCGATAACGACCATCACATCGCCCTTATTGATGTCCACAGAGACATCATCCAGAGCTTTGATCGTTCCATGATTGAAATACTTCTTCAGATTCTGAACCGAAATCAGACAATTAGCGCACATTTCCACGGCTCATCCTCCTTTCCACATAGGCAATCAGCTTGGATGTGGGGAAACACAGACAGAAATAGATACAAGTAGCAATAATCAGCGGCTCCATGATGGTAAAGGTGGCAGACCGCACATCGTTCACCGCTGCCATGATATCCGGCACACCAATGGTGTAGGCAATGGCAGATTCCTTGATAATGACCACAAATTCGTTGGCAATAGCCGGCAGAATGTTCCGGATTGCCTGAGGCAAAATGATATGGATCATGGTCTTGCCCTTGGTAAGGCCCAAGGAGCGAGCCGCCTCAGTCTGACCGCCATCGATGGACTGAATGCCGGAGCGGATGATCTCACACAGGTAAGCTGCGGAGTTCATACTCAACGCCACCACGCCGGGAACAAACCGTTCAAATCGGATGAAGCCGAACAGCATCATCTTAGGCAGCACGATCATGTCCTTGTTGAACAGACCGAAGTAGATAATCATGATCTGCACCAACACAGGCGTGGAACGGATCACTTCCACATAACAGCCGGACAGAAAGGAAATGGGGTTGAATTTGCTGAGTGTCAGCAAAAATCCCTTGCTGCGCAGACGTCCGTTTTTGTCCACGCCCAGGAATCGGAATGGACGGAAATCGCTCATTCTGGCAACCGCCAAAATGATGCCGAGAATAAAACCAAAGATGACCGTAAAAAATGCCAACAGCACTGTAACGATCAAGCCTTCTTTGAATAGCTCTGCATATCGAAAGGCTTTCTGGAAGCCGGATGCAGTAATAAGATTGCCCATATATGTTCTCCTATTTATTAATAAACGCACCGATTCCTCCCCACGGTCATGGGGAGGAATGGATATACTTGTGAAATTAGCCTACGCCTTCATCAGTAGGAATGTTGCCCTCGCTGTCCAGCAAGCCTTCGTACTTCTCACCGGCAGCCAGAGTATTGGCTTTCTCCAGATACTGGGCGAAAGTGCCGCTCTCAATGCACTGCTTGATGGCTTCGTTGACATACTTCTTCAGGTCTTCGTTGCCCTTTGCAACGCCAATCACATTGCCATCATTCTCATAGGGAACTTCGCAGACGATGTGCAGATTGGGATACTGCTTCTTGTAGGACTCAGCCACATCCCATTCGACATAAGCACCGTCCAGCTTGCCGGCATTCAGCTCAGCAATGACTTCGGTGGCCTTGACCAGAGTGATCAGGTCAGCATCAGCGCTGTGCTGCTCAGCCAGTTCCTGCTGAATAGTGCCACTCTGTGCACCAACGGAGATGCCTGCCTGATTGGCAGAAGCCAAATCCGGGAACTGTGCTGCCTTGTCAGTAGTGGTGATGAAAGCCTGCTTGCCGCCGTAGTAGATATCAGAGAAGTCCATCTTTTCAAGACGCTCGGGGTCGGGGGACAGACCTGCCAGAGCCAGGTCTGCAGAACCATTGCCCATCTCACCGATGATGCCGTTGAAGTCCACGGTAATAACATCCAGGGTCAGACCCAGGTAGTTTGCGATGTACTGTGCCAAATACATATCAAAGCCGGCCAATTCGTGCTTGCCGTTTTCGTCCAGAGCGTAGAATTCATAGGGAGCGTAGTCGGGAGAGGTGACAACAGTCAAATAGCCTTCCTTCACAGTAGTCAGATTGTACTTGTTGTTACCGGCAGGTGCTTCCTCAACGGGAGTGCAGCCAGTGAACATGCCGACAGCCATCAGCAGGGCCAACATCAAAGCAATAATCTTTTTCATAATAAAATCTCCTTTTTCTTGTAGTTGATTTGGATGAATGAATAATACCACGAATATTATTCACCGTCAAGCATATAAAGCTCTAAATTATTTATAAATATTCTTGATTAATATGGGCAGTCTGCACAAAAATATATATTTATATTGTATTTACGTATAATGATGCCAGGATTTTGTTTTTGCTTTTTGTATATTGTGAATATTTTATGCATATTTGCATAAAAAGGACGTGCTAAGGCACGCCCTTTTCTTATTCTTCCAGTAAGCACACCCCATGGCAGGAGATGCCTTCCAAGGTGCCGGTAAAGCCCAGGCCTTCTTCTGTGGTAGCCTTTACATTCACACGATCCAAAGCAATTTTTAAGGCGTCTGCGATATTCTGCTCCATTTGGGGAATATACACCCCTACTTTGGGCCGTTGTGCGATCAGCGTCACATCCACATTGCTGATCCGGTAGCCCTTAGCTGCCACTTTATCACCAACCTGGCGAAGCAGTTCCAGGGAATCCGCTCCCTTATATGCAGGGTCGGTATCCGGGAAGTGATACCCGATATCCCGCAGTCCTGCCGCACCTAGCAGCGCATCGGACACCGCATGAAGCAGCACATCCGCATCACTGTGTCCCAGCAGACCCTTTTCAAAGGGAATCTTCACACCTCCCAGGATCAGATCCCGGTCTTCCACCAATTTATGCACATCGTATCCGTGTCCGATTCTCATTGCATTTCCTCCAGCAAAACTTCCGCGATCTTCAAGTCCATGGGTGTGGTGACTTTGATATTGCGCTCGTCGCCCTCCACAATTTTGACGGACATTCCCATCAATTCCACCGCGGAACAGTCGTCTGTGACCTCTTTGCCCTCTTCTTTGGCCTTTTTTAGTGCGCCCTTCAGCAGGTCTACATCGAACACCTGGGGCGTCTGCACTGCCCGCAGGGCGCTTCTATTGGGTGTGGATGCCACAATGCCGCCATGTACTTCCTTGATGGTGTCTTTTACAGCAATGGCCGGTGCGGCCGCACCATAGGTATGCGCTGCGCGAACCGTGCGGTCAATAACTGCATCGGTAATCAACGGACGGGCGCCATCCTGCACCGCCACCAGTTTCATGTCGTTTGACAGTGCACCCAGGCCGATCTCCACCGATTCCTGGCGGCTTTTTCCTCCCACCATAACCGAGCGCACCTTGTCAAACTGGTGGCACAGGTCGGCAATGGGTATGATCAGATCCTGCCGGGTCACAATCACGATCTGCTTGATGGCATGACAATTCTGAAATGCCCGAACAGTACGGACGATCATGGGCACACCGCCAACGGAAGCCATCACCTTATCGATGCCCCCCATACGGGATGCTGTGCCTGCCGCCACGATCACCGCACCGCAGGCTTTCAGCGGCAGCGCCTTGCGCATTGCATTGGTAAGTTTGGAAATTTCCATAGTTACAACTCCATAATGAGTTTTTTGAAGTACTGACCCCGAACCATAAAGTTCTTGAACTGGTCAAATGCAGCGGATGCCGGGCTCATGAGCACAATATCGCCAGGCTCTGCTGCAGCAGCAGCCGCATGGACGGCGGATGTAAAATCGCCACAGTCCACGATCTCCGGCTTTTCCCCGTCACATTTCTCTACTGCTTCCCGGATCAGCAGACCGGTTGCACCACCCAGGAACAGTTTTTTCACATGGGTACAAATTTCCGGACCGAGAACATCGTAGGGAATGTGCTTGTCATATCCGCCTGCAATCAGAATCACTTTCTGATCAAAACTGCGCAGACCTGCAATGGTACGGCTGGGTGAAGATGCAATGGAATCGTTATAATACCGCACGCCATCTTTGATGCGCACCAGTTCAATGCGATGCTCCACTCCGCCAAAGGTCTTGGCAACTGTTCGGATGGTTTCATCAGAAACCAAACCCTCAACAGCGGCGATCGCCGCCATATAATTTTCAATGTTGTGGACACCGGGGAGCAGAATATCCCTTGTTTCCAAAACGGTTGTACCGTTGCGGCAGATGATTCCATCACGCAGGCACACATCCCCCTGCCCTACCCGGGCAAAGGTCTTGGTGGTGCCGTTTCCACGCAAGGGCGCGGTGATGGCATTGTCTGCATTGATCACCAGCACGCCATCTGCATCCTGGAAGCGGTAGATATTTTGCTTGGCCTCCACATATTCGGCCATATCCTTATGGACATCCAGGTGATTGGGGGCAAGATTGGTAATCACCGCCACCCGAGGACTATAACCCATATCCATGAGTTGGAAGGAACTCAGTTCCACCACGGCAACATCCGTCTCTTTCATTTGACGGGTCAGCGGCAGTAAGGGCGTACCAATATTGCCACCTAGCCACACCGTCTTCCCCTCTGCTTTCAGCATTTCAGAAATGAGGGTGGTGGTTGTGGTCTTTCCATCAGAGCCGGTGACAGCAATGATATCACAGGGGCAGACCTGAAAAAAGGCCTCCATTTC
The DNA here is from genome assembly GCA_045606205.1 of Faecousia sp. Classification (GTDB taxonomy): domain Bacteria; phylum Bacillota; class Clostridia; order Oscillospirales; family Oscillospiraceae; genus Faecousia. The sequence continues at coordinate 12,727 of JAZURL010000044.1, forward strand.
GGACGTAATGGCCGCGCCGGAATTGCGCAGAGCCGTCACCGCCGGGCTATCCGGGTGCATGCCGGGGGTGCGGAACGCCACATCCGCAGTCATTTCCTCATAGAACCGCTCCCCAAGGTACAATTTGCAGCCCTGTTTTTCCAGTTCCAGTACTTCGGCGTCCAATTTGTCACGCTCTGTGCGGTCACCGCCGGAAACGATGCAACCAAACTCCAACAACAGCCGCACCAAAGGGCGATTGCTGACACCAAGGCCAAGCACAGCAACGCGCTTTCCTCTTAAGTTTTCAAAATAAGTTTCAAATGGAATCGTCATAGCCATTCTCCATTCCTGTTACTTATTTATAGTATATCCTCTCGTCAAAGAATTTGCAAGACATTTGACAATTCCTCCTCTTTGCAGTACAATATTTCCGCGACCAGGTTGGACAGCCGCGGGTCCATGCCGAAAGGCAGGGCGTGAGGAAAGTCCGGGCTTCACAGGGCAAGGATAACGGGTAATGCCCGCCGGGGGTGACCCCAGGACAAGTGCAACAGAGATATACCGCGTAGCCCACAAAAGGGGCCCCCATAGAAGCCCAGCGTAAGCGGGTCCTATGGGGAGAGGAAATTCCGCACATAGTGCGACCGTTGCCGCTTGCGGCGACGGGAGAGTTTATGTGCGAGAATCGACGACGTAAGGGTGAAAAGGTGGGGTAAGAGCCCACCCGGCCCATGGAAACATGGGTTTTACGATGTAAACTCTATCCCGAAGCAACACCGTGGAGGAACAGATGGCTTGCCCGGCCGTTCCGAGGAGGTGGCTGGATCCTGCGAGTAATTGCAGGACTAGATAGATGGCTGTCAAGACAGAACCCGGCTTATAGACCTGCGTCGCAACAAAAAAGAACCGCTCAACCGAGCGGTGCTTTTGATTTTTACACAATACCCTGAGCAGTCATAGCATCAGCGACCTTCAAGAAGCCGGCAATATTCGCACCGACAATATAGTTACCCTCCATGCCGTACTCCCGGGCGGCAGCATCCACATTGTGTAAGATGGTGACCATGATGCCCTTGAGCTTGTTGTCCACTTCCTCAAATGTCCAGCTCAAGCGCTCGGAGTTCTGGCTCATTTCCAAAGCGGAAGTGGCAACACCGCCGGCATTGGCAGCCTTGCCGGGGCAGAACAGGACACCATTGCTCTGAAGATACTCAGTAGCCTCTGCAGTGGTGGGCATATTTGCGCCCTCGCACACAACAATGCAACCGTTGGCCACCAGCAGCTTGGCATCTTCCAGATGCAGTTCGTTCTGGGTTGCACAGGGCAGCGCCACATCACACTTAACGCTCCATACGCCCTTGCCGGGGGTATAAACAGCGCTGGGACGAGCCGCAGCATACTCGGTCAAGCGGGCACGGCGGACTTCCTTAACCTCCTGCAACAGAGCCACATCGATACCCTCGGGATCGTAGATCCAGCCGGTGGAATCGGAGCAGGTCACAGGCTTTGCGCCCAACTGCCAGGCTTTTTGGATGGCGTAAATGGCCACATTGCCCGCGCCGGACACGGCAATGGTCTTGCCTGCCAACTGAATGCCATTACACTTGAGTAATTCTTCCGTCAGATACAGCAAGCCATAGCCGGTAGCCTCTTTCCGGGCGAGACTGCCACCGTAGGATAGGCCCTTGCCGGTCAGAACGCCTTCGTATACACCGCGAATGCGCCTGTACTGGCCGTACATATAGCCGATCTCCCGAGCGCCCACGCCGATGTCACCGGCGGGAACGTCCACATCTGCACCGATGTATTTGTAGAGCTCGGTCATGAAGCTTTGGCAGAAAGCCATGATTTCCCGATCGGACTTGCCCTTGGGGTCAAAGTCAGAGCCGCCCTTGCCGCCGCCAATGGGCAGGCCGGTGAGGGAATTCTTAAAAACCTGCTCAAAACCCAGGAACTTCATCACGCTCTGATTTACAGAGGGATGGAGGCGAATACCGCCCTTGTAAGGGCCGATGGCATTGTTATACTGCACCCGGTAGGCATTATTCACCTGTACCTGTCCCGCATCATCTACCCATGCCACCCGGAACTGAACCATCCTGTCGGGGGTGGTCAGCCGCTCCAACAGGGCATCCCGGCGGTAGGCATCCTCATTGCGCTCAATGGCGGGACGCAGAGATTCCAAAACCTCTTTCACCGCTTGGTGAAATTCCGGCTGTGCAGGGTTCTGCGCCACCACTTTCTCAAACACTTCATCAATGTAGTTCATATGATAATTCCCTCCTAAAAAATTGCAGAATTTATAATAATAAAGACATTTTACCACGTACTGTGGACAAATGCAATAGAAAGTGAAATCTAATCAGAAAAAACTTGCATAAAAATAAGGAGGGCATACGCCCTCCTATTCGTTCATTTTTTACCGCACACCGCATACATGCGGTCATTGGAAATTTTTGCGGTTACACATAAATGCTTTGTAAAGATGGTTGCCAGCTCATCCTCGTGCATCAATCCCACGGATACTTTACTGGCCGAGCCCTCATGGTGATGATCGATCTCGGCCCGACTCATACCATGGGCAACTGTGAGCGTTCCGCCGGGTTTCAGCAGATCGCTCAGCACTGCAATCAAATGCTCCGGGTTCGGAAAGTGAGGAAAGGCATTGTAAACCACGACGCAGTCGAATTTTCTGTCAAATCCCACTTCTTCCACATCACCGCAAATAACCTCGACCTGCGGTAATTTTTCACGGGCGATCTTCGCCATTTCCGGTGATATGTCAATACCAGTGAGGCTGCCCACCTTTCGGTCAAGGTAGTCCGGGAACAGCACGCCCGTACCGCAGGCCACATCCAGCACATCCGCGCCGGGAGCCACCTGAGCGGCATCCAGAATCTCTCGAATGACATCATCGTGCCGGATCATATCTGCATCCCATTTGGGTGCAAGGCGATCAAAAAATGCAATGACATCCTGCTTATTCATGCACGGTCTCCTTGGGATAGCGACTGGGGATCAGCTTTGCTTTTGTCAGCGCCAATACCACCATGGGCATCAGCACCAACTGGATCACAATACCGGGGACTCCCGCCACCAGCGAGGTCGTTACCCACGCAAAGGGAGAAATGCCGGGAGTGAAGATCCAGGCCTTGGCAAAACCGGCCAATACCCGGCCTGCTACCATTGCAGAAACCAAGCTGATATAAAGGTCAGCCACCGTATGCTTTGTATGTACATGGCGCATGAGCATACCTGTTACAAAGCCGTAGGCACAGCACTCCACCATCATGCTGGGCAGCATGGCCGCAGGGGGCATGCCGGTGACCAGGCTGGAGATCAACGGTCCGATAATGCCGCAAACACCACCATAGGGCCAACCGCAAATCAGACCGCACAGCAGTACCGGAATGTGCATGGGCAGAAAGATCGTTCCCGCATTGGGAACGCTATGAAACGCTATGGGCAGCACCAAGCAAAGCGCGGCACATACAGCGGTAAATACCAATTTCTTCACAGGGGTAAGTTTCATAAATGTCACTCCTTTTTTGGTTTGTGGCCATTATAATACCGCGTAAAACGGATTTGAAGCCCCCTGGGGGGATGAAATTTTGCAAAAATGCAGAAAAATCCCCCGAGCCGAAGCTCCGGGGACAAATTACTTTTCGATTACAAGAATTACTCGTAAATCTCGGTAACAACACCGGAACCGACGGTACGGCCGCCTTCACGGATAGCGAAACGCAGGCCCTTCTCGATAGCGATGGGGGTGATCAGCTCGACGTTCATAACAACGTTGTCGCCGGGCATGCACATCTCGGTGCCTTCGGGCAGGGAGATGATGCCGGTAACGTCAGTGGTACGGAAGT
>JAZURL010000045.1:0-6455 GCA_045606205.1 Faecousia sp.
GGCTTGGCGGTATTCTCTGTAAGGACTTTCAGGCGGCTGCCCTGGCCACCGGCCAGGAGCATGGCGATGCAACGTTTTTTCTGGAAGTACATGGTATATCAGCTCCTTATGTAATTTGGGGATATAGCAAAGGTTGTCTAACTATTATCATAGCACAAAATTTCCAATTAGGAAAGCGGCAAATTGGCTAAAATATCCATTTAATTTCTGTCTGTTTCAACAATCTCCCGCCAGGAAACCGGGGGTGAGCTAGGTATTTCGACGGGTTTCGCCTTTTTTTCCATCCAAACGACTCCAAGACTTCGGCCAAACTTGATGCCGCAATCAGGAAACCGGGCACAATAGGTATAGCCCACCTTTTCGTGGAAGCGCAAAGAACCCTCATTTTCCGTGGTGATCAGCGCATAAATGATGCGGTAGCCCTGCCGCCACAATATTTCCTCCACCGCAGCATAGAGTCTTCTGCCGACGCCCCTGCCCTGGGCCTGTGGGGAAAGATAAATAGAGACCTCCGCACACCAGGCATAGGCAGAGCGCTCAAAGGGCAGACTTCCATAGGCATAGCCCAGCACCCGGCCGTCTTCCTCCCATACAAGCCAGGGACACTGGGCGGTGTATTTGAGAAAGCGTCCGGTAAACTCCTGCAAGGTGGGCACCGTATACTCAAAGGAATAGGTGGTTTGCTCCACATATGGCGCATAGATGGCCAGCATCTGAGGAATATCTGCTTCTGTTGCAATACGGATCATAGGGACCTCCTAAATATGTCATTGCGAACCAGTGCCATATACATTTATTTTATTACACCTATTTCCAATCGTCAAGGTTGACAATTCTCCTTTATAGGGATAAAATGGGAATATCTGATCCAAAAAGGAGGGAACACCATGGAAGCCGGCAGTAGTGGCAATATACCCGGACGAAGTAGACGGTCGGCGCTGTGGTGTCGAGCGTAAGCATCGTCTGCGTGTATTGTCTTCCAACTAATTAAAAATGGAGGAAAATATATGGCAGAACGCTTTGAAATTATGGAAAAAGCCCTGCTGAAAATGCTGGAGGAAAAGAAGTATCTGACCCTGCGGGAGATGCTCTCAACCATGAACCCCAGCGATGTAGCAGGGCTGTTTGCGGATCTGGAGGATGTTAAGATCCCTCTGGTATTCCGCCTGCTGCCCAAGGAGCTGGCGGCAGAGACCTTCGTGGAAATGGAGCCCGATGCTCAGGAATTGCTGATCCGGAGCTTTTCCGACAACGAGCTGAAACAGATCGTGGACGAGCTGTATGTGGATGATGCCGCTGACCTGGTGGAGGAAATGCCGGCCAATGTGGTCAAGCGTATCCTGAAGCAGGCTGATCCGGAAATGCGCAAATCCATCAATCAGATCCTGCGCTATCCCGAAAATTCCGCCGGCTCGCTGATGACCACGGAGTATGTTGCCCTGCGTCCACAGATGACCGTGGAGGAGGCGATCCTGCGCATCCGCCGCCAGGGTGTGGACAAAGAGACCATCTACACCTGCTATGTCACCGAGGGGCGGAAGCTCATCGGCCTGGTGACTGTGAAGGATCTGCTTTTGGCAGATGACGACGAGACTCAGGTGCAGGATATTATGTTAACCAATTTGATCTCCGTCACCACCCACACCGACCAGGAGGAAGTGGTGCGGATGTTCGATAAGTACAATTTTCTTGCTTTGCCTGTGGTGGATGGAGAGAACCGCCTGGTGGGCATTGTCACCTTTGACGACGCCATGGATGTCATGGTGGACGAGGCCACCGAGGACATGGAACTCATGGGCGGTATGCTTCCCTCCGAAAAAACCTATATGAGGAGCTCCGTGTTTGAACTGTTCCGAAACCGCATCCCCTGGCTGATGCTTTTGATGGTGTCGGCAACGTTTACAGGATTAATTATCACCGCTTTTGAGGGTGCGTTAGCGGCCCAGGTGGCACTGACTGCCTTTATCCCCATGCTCATGGGCACGGGCGGTAACTCCGGCTCTCAGTCCAGCGTTACGGTGATCCGCGCGCTGAGCTTGGGTGAATTGGAATTTTCCGATCTTGGCCGGGTGATTTGGAAAGAGCTGCGCACTGCCATCCTTTGCGGCATTGCCCTGGCGGCAGTTTGCTTTGCAAAAATATGGCTCATTGACAGAATGCTCATGGGCAATGAGGACATCACCCTGCTGGTCAATGCGGTGGTGTGTCTGACCCTGGCAGTGACGGTGGTGTGTGCCAAATTTGTGGGCTGTATTTTGCCCATGGTAGCCAAAGCCTTGCGCCTTGATCCGGCAGTCATGGCCAGTCCTTTCATTTCCACCATTGTGGACGCCCTGTCGCTGTTGGTATATTTTCTGTTTGCCAACGCCCTGCTTGGTGTGTAAAACTGAAGACAAGAAAGCCGCTCGGTGACGCCACCGAGCGGTTTGTATATTATTTGGTCAGCAGTTCTGCGATCTGCACCGCGTTGGTGGCAGCACCCTTGCGCACCTGGTCACCGCAGCACCACAGGCAAATGCCATGGGGGTCGGTCAGATCGGGGCGGATACGGCCTACAAATACCAAGTCCTGATCGGACGTATCCAAAGGCATGGGATACTGCTTATTGGCAAGATCATCTACAAGTTTGCAGCCGGGAGCCTTGGCGATCACTTCTCGGGCCTGCTCCACAGTGACGGGGACATCAAAGTGGCAACTGACGGAAATGGAGTGACTGCGCATAACCGGAACACGGACGCAGGTGCAGGATACGGTCAGCTCCGGAAGGTGCATGATCTTCCGGCCCTCATTCTGCATTTTCATTTCTTCACTGGTGTAGCCCTCATAGGCTTCGCCGCCGATCTGGGGAATCAGATTGAACGCGATCTGATGGGAGAACACCTTGGGCGCATAAGTTTCACCCTTAGACAGGGCATCCACTTCGTTCTGCAGTTCCACAGGGCCCTCGGCACCTGCACCGGACACAGCCTGGTAAGTAGAGGCGGTCATGGTACGGATAGGAGCAATGGAATTGAGCGCATTGACCGCAGTCAAAGTGATAATGGTGGAACAGTTGGGATTACTGATGATGCCATTGTGCCACGCCACATCCTCGGGATTGACCTCGGGGACAATCAGCGGCACTTTGGGATCCATGCGAAACGCGGAAGAATTATCCACAAACACAGCACCTGCGGCATTGATGGCCGGGGCGAAGCGCTTGGCGATATCATTTTCTGCAGCACCCAGGACAATGTCAACACCCTCAAATGCGGTATCGCAGGCTTCCTGGATGGTGACTTCCTCGCCCCGGAAAGTGAGTTTCTTGCCGGCGCTGCGGCGGCTGGCGAGGGGAATCAGCTTTCCTACGGGGAAATTGCGTTCCTGCAAAACCTTGATCATTTCCTGGCCCACCGCACCGGTGGCGCCAAGAATGGCAACGGTATATAATTTCATGTTGAGTACCTCCAAAAATGGTGTCATTGCAAACCAGTGCGCACGGAATTGCGGTATGATTGCTCCCAGCAATCATTTTGATCACATGATTCGCTACGCTCTGCAACACTGGTGTAGCGATCTCCAAAGATTTCCGGAATGTCCGGGAGATTGCCACGGCACGTCGTACCTCGCAATGACATCCTAAATATTATTTCACAAAACTGTTATACAGCACGCGAATGGCGGCCTTGAAGTCCCGGTTGTCAACGCCGAAGATGATGTTCAGCTCATCGGGGCCCTGGTTGATCATGCGGATGTTGATACCAGCCTCGCCCAACGCGGCAAAGATACGGCCGGAAACACCGGGTTGGAATGCCATGCGACGGCCAACGGCGGCGACCACAGCGATCTGATCATGAACATCCAAAGTATCCGGCTCCACATCCTGCTGGATCTCACCCAAAATGGCGTACAGATGGGGTGCAATGGCCTCAGTGGGCATAACCACAGAAACGTTGTCAATACCGTTAGGCACATAGTCCACGCTGATGTTGTGCCGCTCCAAGACGGACAGCACCTTGCGCAGGACGCCCACCTCGTTGCCCATGCCCCGCTTACTCAAGGAAATGATGGTAAAGTCCTTCTTGCCGGTAATGCCGGTGATGAACCGGTCGGGATCGGAGGGGGAATCGAACTTTTCTCGAATCATGGTGCCATTGTCTTCCGGAGCATTGGTATTGCGGATGTTTAAGGGGATATTCTTTTCCCGGACAGGGAAGATCGTACCCTCGTGGAGCACCTGTGCGCCGGAATAGCTCAGCTCCCGCAGTTCGTCATACGTAACCTCGGGAATGGCCTGGGGATCGTCCACGATTCGGGGGTCAGCCATCAGGATGCCGGAAACATCCGTCCAGTTTTCGTAAACATCAGCGTTCAGCGCGGCGGCTGCCAATGCGCCGGTGATGTCACTGCCGCCCCGGGTAAAGGTGCGGATGTGGCCATCTGGCATCAAACCGTAGAAGCCGGGAATCACAGCCCCCTGACCCAAAATCACCAATTTGCGCAGCGCTTCGTAGCTGCTTTCCTGATCCACCGTGCCGTCGAAATTGAACTTCACCCACTCCACCGCATCGATGAACTGGAAGCCCAAGTAGGCCGCCATCAGCTTGGCGGAGAAATACTCACCCCGGCTGACCAGCTCATCCTGGGTGACGGACTTGGCATCCAGCCGCTTTTTCAGCGCGGCAAATTCTGTTTCCAGATCCAGCTGGATATTCAGCTCATCCCGGATCTCCAAGTACCGGGAGGTGATCATTTCAAACACGCCGGTACAGTCCACGCCATACTGGGTATGGGCATGGCACAGATACAGCAGGTCTGTAATCTTATGGTCATTTTTATCGCGCTTACCGGCGGCGGAAACGACTACCACCCGGCGGGTGGGGTCACTGAGCAGGATGTCCCGGATCTTCTTGTACTGCCCGGCATCTGCCATGGAAGAACCGCCGAATTTTGTAACTTTCAGCATGTGTTATCCTTCTTTCTCACACCTCTTAGCACCCTGCGCTCAGGGCGGCAATGAAGGCATCGGGATTTTCTTTCAGCCATGCGTGGACGGATTCCACGCTTACAGCAGTTGTAATGACGGCATCGCCCCAGCGGTCGGCCACCTGGTCTGCGGCCCAATTTCCGCCGCGGATATAGTAACACGCTTCCGCGGAATTGTCTACGGAAACCTTTTCACCATAGTCGCAGTAGAAGCCCTTACCTTGAATCAGGTCCACGCAGTCCTGCACCACATTGTATGCTGTGGGATAGCGCCCTGCGCCCTGACCGTACAGACTTTGCCGTCCGGAGTTTTCACCAATTAAGGTGATGAGATTATAATTGGTGGGCACGGTGGCTTCCATCTCGTGGCTATCAAACAGTGTAGGCTGCACATAGGCAGAATAAACCCCATCCTTTTGGATGCCGGTGGAGACCAGCTTGCACACATAGCCATGGGCCTTGAAGTGCTCCACGTCCGCTGCGGTAATGTTGCGAATGCCAGCAGCAGGAACCTGAGTAGCATCCAAACTCACGCCAAAAGCGATATTGCTGGACAAAATCACCTTGTGCCAGGTGTCGATGCCGTCCACATCGGTGGTGGGATTGGCTTCGGCATAGCCGAGAGATTGTGCCTGCCTCAGTGCTTCGTCATAACCAAGGCCCAAGCGGGTCATGGAGTCCAAAATGTAATTGCAAGTGCCGTTCATAATGCCGCCAACCTGCAAAATGTTCTGCACCCGACGGGCGCGCTCCAATTCAGACAGCCAGCAAATGCCTCCGCCGACCGCAGCGGTGCAACGGAATTTGACACCCTTTGCCTGTGCCAAAGGAATGAGCTCGTCATAAAACGTGCAGACCAATGCCTTATTGGAAGTGACCACATTTTTGCCGGCTTCGATGGCGGTGCGGACAAATTCATAGGCCGGATGCAATCCGCCCATGGCCTCCACAACGGTATCGATGGAATCGTCCGCCAGCACCGACCCAAAATCACGGGTGACCTCTGCGTCGGGCAGAGTTACATCTTCCAAACAGATGACTTTTACAACCTGCATATCATCCCGTGCAGTGGTGATGTCATAAAAGCCTCTGCCGACCACACCAAAACCGAGTAAACCAATTTTCATAGTGTCCTCCTGCGAAAAATACTTGCATTTTAACGGATTACAGTATATCATAGATAAAACAAAATGCCAAGTGATTTTGTAAAAAAGTACAAAATTTGTGAGGATTTTTTATGCAATATCATTCTACACGGGGGCTTTCTCCGGCAGTTGACAGCGCGCAGGCAGTTCTGAACGGTCTTGCGCCCGATGGCGGGTTGTATGTGCCGGCGCAGATGCCCGGTTTCTGTTGGGAAAAATGCGTCCAAAGCGATACGCTGGCGATGGCCCAAATGCTCCTTTCCGCCTTTTTGCCGGACATTCCGGATATGGGCGTGCTGGTGAAAAAAGCCTACACCGGGAAATTTGAAACGGAAGATCTGACCC
>JAZURL010000046.1:0-144587 GCA_045606205.1 Faecousia sp.
TTTACGGATCCGCCGCATTTTAACCCCGAAAGGAGCGTATGCTGTATGAATGTATATCTTGAAATTTTTGGCTATGTTGGAATGGCCTTGGTGCAAGTCGGATCAGCCATGTCGTTCTGTGAGCCAAGGAGTTGGCACAATAATTTGTCTTCCTAAGACCGCTTGGCCTCCGACTTGCCATATTTTTTACGGATCCGCCGCATTTTAACCCCGAAAGGAGCGTATGCTGTATGAATGTATATCTTGAAATTTTTGGCTATGTTGGAATGGCCTTGGTGCTCGTGTCCATGATGATGACATCAGTAAAATGGTTGCGGATATTAAACATGAGCGGCGCGATCATCTGCGCCATCTACGGTATTCTGACCAACACTTGGCCCACTGCTTTGTTGAATATCGGACTTCTGATCATTCAAATAGTACAACTGTATAGATTGTACCGCAATGAAAATAAAGGAGGATGAGACGATGACATTGAATATTGACGGTCGCACAGTTGACCCCCGTCCTGGTCAATCTTTACTGGATATGATTCGCCAATTGGGGATGGACACAGACAAACTTTCCACCCGCCCCTTGGCGGCAAAGATCGCTGGCGAGGTTTTTAATCTGAACTATATTCCTGTCCGGCAAAAGGATGCGGATTCTGACCGGATTTCCATTCGCCGAGCCATGGCGGCTTCCAACGGCCAAGTGCGCCTGCTTCGCTATGGTGACGATACCGGCCGAGAGGTCTATACCCGTACCGCGCAGTTCGTCACATTCCTTGCCTTGCATCGACTGTATCCCAAGGCTCGGGCAAAGATGAACTGCACCGTTGGTTCCGGTCTTTTCATCGCGGTTTACGGATGCAAGGAATTCTCTGTCCGTTCATTAAAGGCCGAGATTGCTAAATTGGTGGAGATGGACATTCCACTGATCCGTCAGCGTTTGAGTACCAAGGAAGCCATTGCCCGTTATGCGGCTGCCGGTCAGGATGATAAAGCAAGACTGCTGTCCTGGCGGAATGAGACATATTTCGACGAGTACATATTCGAGGATTACGGCGACTATTTCTATGGGGAACTTGCTCCTTCTACGGGATATCTCAAAGTTTGGGATATTCAGCAAAAAGACGGTGGCTTCATGTTTATCTATCCTGACGATCAGGATCCAGACCAAGTGGCGGACTACAAGGAAAGCCCCCATTTCTTTGAAATGTTTTCCGAGGGTGAAAAATGGGGTTATCTTATGGAGTGCCAAACCGTTGCAGATCTGAATGACATGGTGCATTCCGGACGCATTCGGGAACTGATCCGGGTCAATGAGGCTCTGCATGAGAAGAATTATTCCCGGATTGCAGACATGGTTTGTAACCGGGGCGCGAAAGCAGTCATGCTGGCAGGCCCAAGTTCTTCCGGTAAGACCACTTCTGCGAACCGTTTGTCTACCCAGCTCCGGGTGCACGGCAAGAAGCCCATTCTTATGAGCCTGGACGACTATTATTTGGATCGGGATCAGATTTTGCCAGGCCCGGACGGCAAGCTCGACTTGGAGCATATCAATACCATTGATACGGATCTCTTTGGCGAGCATTTGGCTAAGTTACTGGAGGGTGAAGAAGTGGAAATTCCCACCTTCAACTTCAAACTGGGCAAGCGGGTTTGGAATGGACATAAGATGAAGATGGATCGGGATACGGTTTTCGTCATCGAAGGACTGCACGCCCTGAATCCGGTATTACTACCAAAGGGCTTGGATAAGCAGTTGGTATTTCGGATGTATGTCAGTCCGCTGCTGCCGCTGAACCTGGATGACCACAACCGGATTCCTACCAGCTATCTGCGGCTGTTGCGGCGGATCGTCCGTGACTTTGAGAGCCGGGGCACTAGTGTTCAGCGTACCATCGGCATGTGGGATAGTGTCCGGGCGGGTGAACGTCGCTGGATCTTCCCATTCCAGGAAAATGCGGATGTTATATTCAACAGCTCCACTCTTTACGAACTGGCTGTGCTGAAAAAGCATATCTTCCCCTTGCTGACTGCGGTAGGGCCGGAAGATCCCGTATACGACGAGGTTCGTTCCATTGTTAAGGTTTTAAACTTTGTGCAGGAAGCTGATGTGGATGATGAAATTCCGCCAACATCGCTTGTTCGAGAATTCATCGGCGGCAATACTTTCTATCAATAAGTCAAAAAGCACCGCAAAGCGGTGCTTTTTGACTTATTTATGATATTTACTGCCTGTCTGGATGGCTTCTGCCCGATAAATCTGCTCCAAAACCATAACTCTTGCCAGGTGATGGGGGAAGGTCATGGGGCCCATGGAAAGCTTGAAATCCGCCCTGTCTTTGACCCGCTGTGCCATGCCAAAGGAAGAACCAATCAAGAAACACGCACTGCTTTTGCCGGAGAGTTTTACTTCTTTCAGTTTGTCGGCAAAACTTTCACTGGACAGAACCTTGCCCTCAGGGGTGAAGACGCAAAACCAAGCGCCTTTAGGGATTTTTGAGAAAATCAATTCTGCTTCTTTTTCCAATCCAGCGGAAATCTCAGCAGGGGAGGGATCCTCCGGCAGACGGTGCTCCGGCAGTTCGATGATCTGAAAACTGCAGTAACCTTTCAGTCGCTTGCAGTATTCCTCTGCCGCACTTAAGTAGAATTTTTCTTTCAGCTTTCCCATTGTGATCAGCGTAATATCGAACATAAACTCCCTCCTTTTTGGGTATTATATCATGGTAAATACTAAATGGCAACAAGGAGTGATCGATATGAAGCAAGGGGATCAAAAAGGGCATATCCCGTATTTACCGTTAAGTAATGATAAATCTGATCCGCTGGGTATGATCCTGACGGATCCTTTCGGTAGTTACACCGGTCGGCCTGAGAATGTATTGGAAGAACCGGTGCAGGATGCGGATGATCTTTAAAAAGTGAAAGCCTGCTGTTAACAGCAGGCTTTTTCTCATACTTTTTTGTACTTTTGCCGGGTTGCCATACCGCCGCGGATATGGCGCTCCTGCTTGTTTATGTCCAGAACCTTCCGCACCTGTTCGTAAAGGATTTTGTTATACTGAGGCAGGCGTTGGGACAGGTCCTTGTGGACAGTGGATTTTGAAATGCCGAAATGCTGTGCCGCAGCGCGGACAGTGGCACCGGTTTCAATCATGTACACAGCCAATTCGCAGGCCCGTTCTTCCATGGTGTCAGGCATATGTTTCCCCTCCGATGCTGTGTGCTGCCATGAAAACCTATGCACGTAGGACCATTCATATGCAAATAATGAAAAAAACTTTTGCAGAAAATGGAGAATTTACGATTTATCTATAGAATTTTCCGAAAGAAGCCGTTATAATAACTGTAAAAAGGGAGGGATGACCTTTGGAACTGAACGGAAAGAACCTGCGCAGGATTTTCTACGGGGTTGCAGGGTGCATCGTGCTTTACTGGTTACTTCATGAAACCAGTCGATTGATTCAGGTGATCAAAACCATTACGGATATCTTTTCACCGTTTATTCTAGGCGCATCTTTGGCTTTTGTGCTGAATGTACCCATGCGCGCCATTGAGAATCTGCTGAAGAAGATCCCTAAGCCGGGTCTGCGTCGGGCACTTTCACTGGTGTTGACGCTGATCGCTGTTGCTTTGATTCTTTATGGAATTTTTGCACTGCTGATTCCCCAGTTGGGAGATACGATCGATTCCATTGCTGTGCAACTGCCTGCTTTCTTTGGAAAGGTGCAGGATTTTGTGATGTCCTATCTGGAAGACAATCCGGAACTGTTGGAATGGGTATCCAATTACACGGACTTCCACTCTATGGACTGGGGCGCACTGGTGCAGGAAGCCATCACGCTGCTCACCGACAGTGTGGGCAATATCGTGGAAAAGACGGTTTCTGCAGTGATTACCCTGGGCACAGGCATATTTAATGCCATTCTAAGTTTGGTGTTTGCGCTGTACTGCCTGGCAAGAAAAGAGATATTGGCTCGTCAAGGCCGGCGTCTGCTGTATTCTATTTTCAAGGAACAGCATTGTGATGAAGCAATCCGTATTTTGCGAATGACCAACAGCACTTTCTCGAAGTTTATTTCCGGTCAGTGCCTGGAGGCTGTGATTCTGGGCGTGATGTTTGCCATTACTATGCCTATCTTTGGGATGCCTTATGTGGCATTGGTTAGTGTGATTATTGCAGTGACGGCGCTTGTACCCATCGTCGGTGCGTTTGTCGGTTGTTTTATCGGTGCGTTTTTTATCCTTGTGGTGGATCCTGCATTGGCATTTTGGTTTATTGTGCTGTTCCTGGCACTGCAACAGATTGAGGGTAATCTGATCTATCCCCGCGTTGTTGGCAGTTCGGTGGGATTGCCCGGTATGTGGGTGCTGCTTGCAGTGGCTGTCGGTGGTGACCTCATGGGTGTTGGCGGTATGCTGCTGATGATCCCTGCGGCGTCTGTTCTGTATGCCCTTGCCCGGGAATTTACGGAAAATCGTTTGGAAGCCCGTAGGATTTCGAATGAAAAGCTACAGGACCAACCCATCGTGATTGACTGGCAAAAAGTCCAGCGAAAAAAGAAAAATCAACCAATACAGCAGGAAGAGGCTCAGGAAGAAACGAATCATTAAAGAATCCCCCCGATGCGCTGACGCACCGGGGGGTGTTTTTATTCAGATGGAACGATGTTGAAGGATTGTGTGGTAACAGAAGCACCGTCAAAGTAGATCTCCACCGTATAGCTGCCGGAAGTTTCTGGCATTACGGGAATGGTATAGATGCCGTATCGATTATCCCACATATCATCCCAGGTCCGGGACTCATACTTTGCGCTGATGAGCTTTCCGTTGGCATCACGAATGACATAAAGGGTGACGATCATGTCATCAGTCTGACTGGTCTTACAGTCAACGTGCATGACAAAGGATGCACTTTCGCCAACTTTGAACGAGGTGGTATAATCGGACACATCGTGGCGATCCCAGGTGGTTTTACCGGGGGTCTTACACATGGAAACCTCGATGTTTTGAGCGTTAATCAGAAATCCACTGAAGGAGGAAGCTTGCGGCGCATTGTATTCCAAGGGGGCGCCGAAAGCGGAAGTGCCGTCAGCCGGCTGGATGGTGATGGAATAGTGGGCACCAGGGATCAAGGGAGTGATGGTGCCGAAATTTTCGGTGCATGCAACTACTTGCTGGTTTTCACTGCCATCTATGGTATAAAGAAGCAGCCAACCGCCTGTCGGAGCAGTACCTTCATATTGCCATGTAACCTGCAGGTTATTGCGGTCAGCATCATTTACCTGAATGTCCTTGACGGTGACTGCGTTTGCAGAAAGATAGGTTCTGACACCTAAGGTCATTCCTTCGGCGGTTACCTCGATGGTATAGCCCGTGCCGATTTCCAGATCTTCAAAGGCGACATTGGTTTGCGTGGTGGTCAGCGTCTTATCAAAGCCAGCATCATTGTAGCACCGGACATACCACTGCGGAACTGTGATACCTTCCGGACACTCCCAGGTGATCAGAAGCTGATTATCATAATTTCCGAGGATTTTCACATTTTCAGCATAAATGATCTTGGATGCAGTGTAGGTTATGGTATCCGTGCCACTGAGATAAAGGGCACTGACAGGCGTTAACTTAAAGGTGTATTCCTTTCCGGTGGTCAGACCTGTTAGAGTGACCATGTGGCCGTTAAAGGTGACCGTCTTTGCTTCTTCGCCTTCTGCGCTGTAGGTGACAGTCCATTGCACGGAGGTAGGGCCTTGGGGCGTAAAGCTCAGGATTACAGAGCCATCCTCCGGCCCGGTGGTGGCATAGAAACCGTTGATGAGCGTTTGGGTTGCTGTGGTGTAGGTCTCAGTAGTTTCACCCAAAAGTTTGTGGAAGCCGTCAATGCGAACCTCCAGGGTGTATTTTGTACCGGCTTTTAAGCCTACGAAATTGGCAACACCGTTTTCCACTTCAGAGATCAATGTATTGCCGTGGGTGTCGGTACAGAGGACGGAAAGCAGGTGATCATCCACGTCAGTGGTTAGCGTAACAGTTAGACGGTCTTCCGTGCCGTTGAGTGCAATGTCATGAATGGTTTGCAAATAAAAGAATCGGATGAACAGGAAGGCGGCAGTTACCACCAACAAAACGGATGCCAACACGATGGCAAAGACCGTCAAACCCTTGTGCTGTTTCTTGGGTTGAGGGATCTCGGCACACTCGTCGAGGAATGCCTCATCTTCCTCCGCCAGGGGCAAAACCTCTTTAGGCTCCTCTGCGGGGATCTCTTCCTGAGATTCGTCCTTCGTTTCCGGTACTTCCTGGGGGACCTCTTCGGGATCGGGGAGGGTGACCTCAATGGGCTCAGGGGCAACCGGGGGGTCGGGAAGCTGATAGGCGATGAGATCATCCGCCTGGGCGAGCATCTGCGCCGTTTCGTCCAGTTCCTCAGCGTTTTCCGGGGATTCCTCAGTGGCGGGAACTTCTTCAGCTGCTTCCTCGGCAACGCATTCGTCAGTAGAAGCTTCTTCGGAGGTGGATTCGTCTTCTGAATTATCCTCAGCCGGAGCAGATTCTTCGGTGGGAATCTCTTCCTCGACTGTTTCTTCTTCCGCGGCAGTTGTTTCTTCCGCTTCTTCCTGCACCTCTGTGCTCTCTTGCTCAGGAGTCGGAGCAGGAATGATGGGCGGTGCATTGTCGAGAGCTTCGTCCACCTCGGCCAAGATATCCTCGGTGCTGGGCTGGGTTTCCTCATCGGGAAAGATCTCCTCGGGCTCTTCCACAGCATCCTCTACAGGAGGCGGAACGATGGGTGTATCGTTTACCGTATTGCTTTGCAGGTAGTTTGCAAGGGCCTGACCCATCTGCACAGGATCCTGCCAACGCTCGCTGGGATCAACCGCACAGGCTTTGAGAATAATCTCAGAAAGCGCGAAGTCGGCATGACAGGGAGCTTCCAGGGGTATGCCCACAGGGGGGAGCCTGCCATCGTTATACGCCTGATACAGAATAAGACCAACGGCATATGTATCCATGGTGCTGTTCAGCGCGGAATACGCATCGCGGATTTCAGGAGGCGTATAATCGCTGTGATACTTGTCGGGCAGTGATGCATAAGGTAAAGAGTCAAGACTTAAAAAACCCAAATCGCCGATGCGGAATTCCCGTTCATTGCAGATGTAAATGTTGGACGGTCGCAGATTGCTATACAAATAGCCGAACCGACGGGAAACGGACAGAGCTGCACACATATCAAGACCCAAATTGATGGCTTGAAGGTGGGTCATCTCGTTGTTGTGAAATACACCTTCCAACGTGGGCCGGTATTGGCTCAGCAGGTAAATATCAAAGCCGGTCTCGTCATCCTCCATGGGAACCATTTGCCAATTTTCAAAGGATACAAAGCCCTCGTGGCGAGAGAGCTTCTGAAGTAGAGCCGCTTCTTCCACAACCCCATCTGCCAATTCCTTAAAATAATCCACTGCGTCCTGACGGTCGGTAAATGCGCCAGCTAAAAGCAAAGCGTCCAATTTAGATTGGGTAGCAGGCAGTGAGATGATCTTAACAATATATTTACTATCCGTCTCTAATTGCATAGCTGGGCAGGCACGCACACCGTCGTGACTACTGATGGGGTCGCCCATCACAAAGCCGTCAAGCATGGGAGAGATCAGTTGGGGTTCTGACAAATTCATCGCCTCTTTCCTTTTGAAGATTACGTTAAAATATATTTTAATTTATCTTTGACAAAAATGCAACCATATTTCGCAGGATTTTCAAGGAATGAACCACCCAATTATGACAAAAGGTAATCTCTTTTGACAGTGTTGTAACTTTTGTGTACTTGCAAACAGCATTTGTCTATGGTATAATCATGACAAACAGCGCAGTTTTCTGCGCCGGAATGGAGGGTATCATATGAAGGTAATTTGTGACGTATGTGGAACCACCTTCCCTGAGACTGCAACCCATTGCCCAATTTGCGGCTGTGCAAAATCTCCCGCCGCAAAAACAATACCCGGCGATGACCTGCAGGTGAACCAGGGTTCATCCACTGCCAATACTTATGCAAGGGGCGGACGTTTTTCAAAGAACAACGTTCAGCGTAACAACCGGGAACGCTCTTCTGCGGGCCGTTTTTCCGGTGACCGGAACCGTCAGGATGACAAGCCTGATAGCAATAAGGGCTTGATCGCCGTGGTCATTATTTTGCTACTGGCCATCATTATGGTGGTGGTGTACATTGGGGTGAAGGTATTTCTGAAAGACCTCAACAATCTCAATAATGGCGGCAATAATCCGGGCAGTTCTTCTTATCAGGATGGCGAAGGCAATCAGGACGAAGAAGAGATTCCTTGTACTGATATTCAGCTCAACTACGAAGTGATCTTGTTTGAGAAAGAGGAAACAAAAGAGTTGGTTGCTCGCAAGACACCTGAAAATGCCACCGATAAGGTTGCTTACGCTTCTGCGGATCCAGAGATTGCGACTGTAGATGAAAACGGTATGGTTAAGCCTGGTACAAAGCAGGGGGAGACGATTATTACTGTGACCTGCGGTACTGTCATTGAAGAGTGTAAGGTCATCTCCACAGTTGGTGAGCCTCCCGTATCCTCTGTTCCCGAGAGCCAGGGGCCTGCACTTCCCGAGGGCTTCGTGCTGAAGCTGGAGACTTACAAAAACAGCGGCGAAATCACTATTGCTGCAGAAGGCGCAAGCCATCAGCTGTATAAGGAGATATTGGGCATTAAGGCCAGCGACATTACCTGGACTACATCTGATCCCGCAGTTGCTACTGTTGAGAACGGCAAGGTCGTTGGAGTCGACCGCGGTAAATGCACCATCACAGCAACCATTGGTGACCAGACGGCTACCTGTTTGGTTCGCTGTCCCTTTGATGCTACGCCGGAGACGGACTATGAGTTGAGTCATGCCAGCGTGACCATCGGTAAAGGAGAGACGTTTAATCTGTCTTTGAAGTCCAAGGATACCGGAGCCAATGTCCAAGGTATTGAATGGCAGGCAAATCCGGAAGGTGCTGTGGAGATCGATGGTAACAAGATCACCGGCGGCACGGTCGGTAAGTTGACTGCTGTGGATGTCTATACCGAATACGAGGGCGTGAAATACATCTGTAAGGTCTATGTAAAAGCTCCTGAAGCATAAGTAAAAAGGCAGCACCATTTGGTGCTGCCTTCTTTTAATCCATATCCGCGTGCTGACCCTTGCGGAACAGCAGGGAAATACACCAAAGACCTGCCAAACCCACCAGGGCATAGACGATCCGGCTAAGCACTGCGTCCTGGCCGCCGAACAGCCATGCCACCAAGTCAAATTGGAAAATACCAACAAGGCCCCAGTTTAGGCTGCCGATGATAGAGAGAATCAATGCAATTGTATCCATATGTGTTACCTCCATTCATTTTTGTGGCTGTCCATAGAATTCCCAAGTCGTTTCAAAATATACATACCCTTGCAAAAAGCGTATCATTCGGATATAATATCAAAAAAGAAACGGATGAGGAGACAATCAATATGACCACGTTATATGAAGGCGCATTTGCCAAATTAAATTTGACGCTGGATGTCCTCGGCAAGCGGGACGATGGCTACCATGACTTAAAAAGTGTGATGACAACGATCTCTGTCCGGGATGATATCGAGATCGATGTGGGCACAGGCAAGCCCTGGCGTCTGCTGTGTGACAAAGAGGGGATTCCTTGCGATGAACGGAATCTTGCATGGAAAGCGGCAAAAGTTTATTTGGATACCATCGGCAAAGACCCGGATGGGTTGGAGTTCCGTATCACAAAGCGCATCCCCAGTCAAGCCGGAATGGGTGGAGGCAGCGCCGATGCCGCGGCTGTTCTCCGGGCACTCAATCGCCATTACGATTATCCGCTGTCCATTCCTGCCTTGGCAGAGCTTGGCGCGGCGGTGGGCAGTGATGTACCCTTCTGCGTCCTTGGCGGCACAGCCGTTGCAGAAGGCAGAGGAGAACGCCTGCGCAAATTGCCCGATATGCCGGAATGCATATTTGTGGTCTGTAAGCCGGATTTCTCTGTTTCCACCCCGGAGCTTTATACAAAGCTGGATGAAACGGTCATCGGAAAGCGCCCCGATCATGCGGCCATGGAAAAGGCCATCCTTTCCGGAGATGTGGCGGGTATCGCACAGAATCTATATAATGTCTTTGATCCCGTGGTGACAGCAGATCATCTGGAACTGAATTATATCAAATCCATTTTTAATTCCTACGGCTCCATTGGCCAGCAGATGACCGGCTCCGGCTCGGCGGTATTTTGTATGGTGACTGAGTTTGAGCACGCAGCGGTGATCTGCCAGATGCTGAAAGACAATTATCCCCAAGTTTTTATTGCCAAGAGTGTATCATTTTGACAATTCCCGTCCATACTGGAAGTAAAACCAGTATGGACGGTGTTTTTTATGAGAAAAATCGCAAAACTGATCAGTACATTATTACTCCTTGTAGCAGCATTTTATCTTGGAACGGTAGCATCAGACAGGCAGGCGTTATCGGAAAATCTCATTCGATTACATGTGGTGGCAGACTCTGATTCAGCCGAGGATCAAGCAATCAAATACCGGGTACGGGATGCCATCACAGCAAAGTTGAAAGTGGTCATGGACAATTTCCCGGATATTGAAACCGCAAAGAATTATCTGCAAGAGCATCTGTCGGAATTAGAAAAAATTGCAAATGACACGCTGAGAGCCAGCAATAACAGCAGCAGGGCTGTAGTGACACTTGCGAAAGAGGCATTCCCTACACGGGAATATGATACTTTTGCGCTCCCAGCGGGTATTTATGAATCTCTGCGAGTGACCATCGGGTCGGGAGAGGGTCAGAATTGGTGGTGTGTGGTGTTTCCAAGTCTTTGCTCCAGTGCAACAACTGACGGCTTTGAAGATACAGCCGTCAGCGCCGGTTTTTCAGACCGTGTGACAGGAACACTGTCGGGAAAAAAGGAATACCGTGTTCGTTTTTTTCTTTTGGACTGCTTCGGATGGGTCGAGAATTGGATATCTCAAAAGGGCTTTTGAAAAAAGCCCTTTTTTTGTCGCAATGTTTGTGATATGATAAGAAAAACGCAAAAGGAGGTCACCGCATGCTTCGAATTTTATTGAGCAAGGATTGGGTCGCTTGCAGAAATGAAATACTTTCCCGCATCGCCATTGATGTAGCACAGCAAAAGCCGGGCCGGATCCTCATGGTGCCGGAATTGATCAGCCATGATATGGAGCGGCGGTTGTGCAAGACTGCAGGGGATACCGCAAGCCGTTTTGCGGAAGTCCTGTCTTTCACCCGGCTGGCCTCCCGTGTAGCCGACAGAGTGGGCAACAGTGCATTCCAGTGTTTGGATAACGGCGGTCGGATTGTTGCCATGGCGGCGGCCACCCGGCAGCTACACAGTCATTTGAAGGCCTACGCTGCGGTGGAGACTAAACCGGAATTTCTAAATGAGCTTGTGGATGCGGTGGATGAATTCAAGCGTTGCTGCATTTCCTCGCAGGATCTGAAGGATGCTGCGGCTCAGACTGAGGGAACACTGGCACAAAAGCTGGAAGAGCTGGCCCTCATTTTGGAAAGCTATGATGCCCTTTGCGCCCAGGGCGTGCGAGATCCCCGGGATCAGATGACTTGGTGTCTTCAACAGCTGGAAGAGGATAGCTTTGCATCGGAGCATGTATTTTACATAGACGGTTTTCCGGATTTTACTCGCCAACACATGGCAATTTTGGAGCATCTGATCAAAAACAGTCCCATGGTAACAGTAGGACTTAACTGCGATCAACTAAATTCCAATGCCCTTGCTTTTGAAAAGGCTGCGGATACAGCAGCACAGCTTATTCAGTGCGCTAAGCGGACGGGAATTGAGGTTGATATCCAGTATCTTGACGGTCGGGATGATGCGTTGCTGCGGCTATGTGAAGGTTTGTTCCAGGGAAAACTTCCCAAACATGAACAACTGATTGACCGTGTTCGTGCTCTGCATGCTGATTCTGTTCAGACAGAGGTACAGGCGGCGGCAGACCGAGTGATGGAATTGGTTCGCGGCGGCTGCCGTTACAGGGATATCAGCATCGTCTGTGGCGATATGGGTGTGTATGAAAGCGTTCTGCGCATGATCTTTGGCAGATGCAATATCCCTGTTTACCAGTCGGGTACTGAGGATATTCTCCAAAAGACCGTCATTTCCACAGTGCTTTCGGCAATGGAGGCTGCCTTGGGCGGCTTTGAACAGCGTAGTGTGCTGCGGTATTTGAAATCCATCCTATCGCCCTTGGATCCCGATATCTGCGACCGGGTGGAAAATTATGTGATTACCTGGGGCATCCGGGGTAGTATGTTCCGAAAGCCCTGGGAGCGAAATCCCGATGGCTTTGGCAAGGATATGACAGAGGAAAAACAAGCGGAGCTAGCGGCGCTGAATGCTGCCCGGGAACTGGCGATCCTACCTTTGGAGGTATTGTATCACGATTTTAAGAACGCCCGAAATTTGGGCGAGCAGGTACAGGCACTGACTGCCTTTTTAGAGCGGATTGCTCTTGCACAGCGCCTTGAAATACTGGAAAAGCAGTTGGCAGATGCCGGTCAGTACCGTGATGCACAGATCCTCAGTCAGCTTTGGGAGATACTCCTGTCCGCTTTGGAACAGATGCATGACACATTGGGTCAGACGGTATGGGAGCCCGAGGCTTTTACAAGGCTTATGACGCTTCTGCTGGGCCAGTATAACGTGGGCACGATTCCACCGGTTTTGGATGCGGTAACAGTGGGTGCTGTTAGCGCCCAACGGTGCCAGGAAGCCAAGCATCTGCTTGTTCTAGGCGCGTCGGAGGGCGCACTGCCCGGCTATGGCGGCTCTAAGGGCCTGTTGACCGATCAGGAGCGGGTACTGCTGCGACAGATGGGTGTACCCCTTACCGGAGGTGCCATTGAGGGCTTGCAGGCGGAATTTGCGGAAATATATGGCGTTTTCTGTGGTGCGTCCCAGTCTGTTTGGGTATCCCACGCCGATAAGGAAGGCTCTTACTTATACCGCAGGATTGCTAAGGCTGTGGGCGGCGAGGAAGAAATCGATGAGACTGCCGGCGTGGCAGTGTCCGATGCCCGGGAGACCGGTGCATATCTCGCCCGTTGGCAGAATGCGGACGCAGCAAAGGCCCTGGGTGTAGAAGATTGGTATACAGATATCCGCCAGCGGATGGCCTATGAAATGGGCAGCGTGTCCCCGAATAGTATTCGTGGGCTTTATGGTAATAGATTGAATTTGTCTGCATCCCAGGTGGATCGTCACGCAGAATGCCGTTTGTCCTATTTTCTCAAATATGGTCTTCGCGCCAAAGAGCGGAAGGAATATACCGTGGATCCGGCTGAATTCGGCACATATGTCCATGACGTTTTGGAGCATACGGCCAGGGATGTCATGGCCTTGGGCGGCTTTGAGAAGGTGTCCTTGGAGCGGACCATCCAAATCGCCCATCAGCACTCTGACATTTATGCAGCAGAGCGATTTGCACAGTTGGATTCTCAACGTTTGGATTACCTGTTCCGTCGTTCCTGGCGGGAATTGGAGATGGTGGTGCAGGAGCTGTGGCAGGAATTGAAGGATTCCCAGTTCCGCCCAGAGGCCTTTGAATTGGCTTTTGGCGATGAAGGCGAAATGCCCGCCATTGATGTGGAAAATGCCGCCATTCGCGCCTGCCTGCGTGGCTTTGTTGACCGGGTAGACCTTTGGAAAAGGGGAGAGCAGCTCTATTTCCGGGTGGTAGACTACAAGACCGGCAAAAAGGATTTTGACTACTGCGATGTATTCAACGGTGTAGGCCTACAAATGCTTCTTTACTTGTTTGCCTTGGAAAAGAGCGGTTACGGTATGGCTGCCGGCGTGCAATATTTTCCTGCAAGAGTGCCGTTGGTATCTGCTGATGGCCGCTTGACTGACGAGGAGGCGCGAAAGATGCGCCAAAAGGAATGGAAGCGGAAGGGTCTGCTTCTTAACGATGGGGAAATCTTGCAGGCAATGGAGCCGGGAGAGGAAATGAGTCGGCTTTGCTGTACCCGAAAGAAGGACGGCAGTCTGTCCGGTGACCTCGCGGACCGGGAGCAGCTGAAGCTGCTGCGGCAATATGTGTTCGGACTGCTTACCGACATGGTTGACGAGATTGCATCCGGTAACATCACACCCAACCCCTATACAAGAGGTACAAGCCACAATGCCTGCACTTATTGTCCTTATGGAAGCATTTGCCATCAGGCGCAGGTGGAGGGCAGAAGAAATTACAAGACCATGACTGCTCAGAGATTCTGGGAGGAGGTCGAGAAGGAGGTGGATCGCCGTGGCTGAAAAACTGACACCCCAACAGGAAATGGCGGTCCGAAACCGTGGCGGTAAATTGCTGGTCTCTGCAGCAGCAGGCTCCGGTAAGACCAAGGTATTGGTTGACCGGCTGATGAGCTATCTGCAAGATCCGGTGCAGCCAGCGAATTTGGATGAATTTCTGATCATCACCTATACAAAGGCCGCTGCTTCAGAGCTTCGTGGAAAGATCGCATCCAAGCTGGCGGAAAAGATGGCAGAACATCCTGAAAACCGCCATCTGCAAAGGCAGATGCAGCGGCTCTATCTGACGAAGATCACCACAGTGCACTCCTTCTGCGGAGATGTTCTCAGGGAATATGCCTATCTTGTGGATCTGCCGGCGGATTTCCGAGTGGCGGGTGAAAATGAGTGCGCACAGATTCGGGATGCGGCCATGAAAAAGTGCCTGGACGAGGCCTATACCCAATCCGACGACCCGGATTTTCGGGCATTTGTGGATTCTCAGGGTCTTGGCCGGGATGACCGGCTTGTGCCGGAGATCTTGCTCAAGGTATACGACAGTGCCCGATGCCATTTGCAGCCCAATGCTTGGCTGGAGAGCTGTGTCCGCAATGCAGACACGCAGGGTATTAACGATGCGGTACAGACTGTTTGGGGCGCTTATCTGTTGCAAGATCTGCAGGCGCATGTGGCCTTACAGCTACAGGCGCTGGATGAATGCGCCCGGTCAGCGGAATCCACCGATACCATGGAAAAGCCTGCCGCGCTCCTGCGCAGCACCATGCGACAGTTGGAAGTATTACAGTCAGCAGAAACGTGGGATGAAATCGTCCGTACAAGGGAAATCGATTATGGCCGTCTGACCTTTTCAAAGAAATGCCCGGATCTTGAGCTGTGCGAGCGGATCAAGGCTGTTCGCTCTGCATGCAAGATTTCTGTCGATAAGCGATTGAAAGCTTTCACCGACCCAAGTAGTGTGGTTCTGGAGGATCTTATGCAGTCCGCCGCGGCTGTGCGGGGCATGGTTAAGCTTGTGGATAGCTTTAGCAAGGAATATGACCGGGCAAAACGGATGCGCCGAATCTTGGATTTTGGCGATTTGGAACATAAAATGCTGGATCTGCTCCTGGGAACAAGCCGTAGCGGTAACACTGCGGCGGCATCCGAGATCGGAAACCGCTTCCGTGAGATCATGGTGGACGAATACCAGGACTCCAATGGAGTGCAGGATGCCATCTTCTCCGCGCTGACCGCCAAACGTCAAAACTGTTTTATGGTAGGCGATGTGAAGCAATCCATCTACCAATTCCGACTGGCTGATCCGGGAATTTTCCTGGAAAAATACAATACCTATGCCAATGCAGAGGAAGCATCTGACCCTGAGGGACGTAGAGTGATGCTCTCTTGCAATTTCCGCTCCGGCGGTGCAGTGCTGTCCGGCGTGAATGATGTTTTTGAAACCTGTATGTCACCTGCCGTCGGCGGTTTGACTTATGGCGAGGATGAGGCTCTGCGGGAAGGATTTCCCCATGCGCCTTTGGGTGAACCGGAGGTGGAGCTGTGGGCGATTTCTGTTGAGGAAAGCACCTACGAAGAAGAGGCTGCTTTTGTTGCAAAGCGGGTCATGGAATTGACTGATGGCACCCATTTTGTTCGCCATGGCGACGAACTTCGTCCCATCCAAATTGAGGATGTTGCGATTCTTCTTCGTTCTCCTGGTTCGGTTGGCGGTTACTATAAAGATGCCCTTGCCGCTTGCGGTGTTCCCTGCACCAACGGCTGCGGAAACGATCTGTTACAGTCCCAGGAGATTGCAGTTCTGCGCGCATTGCTTCAAGTCATCAGCAACCCCCGGCAGGATATTGCTTTGCTTGCAGCACTGACCAATCCTGTCTTCTGCGTTACCGCTGAGGAGCTGGCGCAAATTCGGGGTACTAAGCGCCTCGGAAGCATCTACGATGCACTGCTGAATTCTGAAAATCCGAAGATTACGGAATTTCTACAAAATCTGACGCTATGGCGCAGAGAAGCCAGGCTTCGATCCCTTGCACAGCTTTTGGAGTCCATATTTGCGCTGACCCGGATGGACAGTATTTTTGCTGCCATGCCCGATGGAGAGGTGCGCAAAACCAACATTCAGACATTCTATCAGTTGGTGGTGGATTTCGAGAAAACCGGTCGCCGCGATCTGGAGCAATTTTTGGAGCATTTGGATTCCATGGAAGACAAGGGGCTGGTGACGGATGGCGGTCAGAATGCATCCGGCTCGGTGACCATTATGAGTATCCACAAGTCCAAGGGCCTTGAATTTCCTGTCGTGTTTGTCTGCGGCCTGTCCCGCAGCTTCAACCGTGAAAGTACCCGGGCGCAAGTGCTGTGCGATCAGAGTTTAGGTCTTGGCCTGGCTGCTGTGGACGAGAAGAACCGCGTACGGTATCCAACCATAGCCAAACGCGCCATCGCGGCAAAGATCACCGCTGACAGTTTGTCGGAAGAAATGCGCGTGCTGTATGTGGCAATGACACGAGCAAGAGACCGCCTGATCATGACATATGCTTCTCAAACCTTGGAAAAGGATCTTGCGGAGATTGCCCTTCGTATGGATGTTGGTGACCGGGATTTGCTGACACAGGATGCGGTTTGCAGCGGCGATTGGGTGCTGATGACTGCTCTGCGGCGAACAGAGGCAGGTGAGTTGTTTGCACTAGGCGGAAAGCCGAGGTTTACTGCGCCCGGCGAGCCTGCGTGGCGGATCGGTGTATGCTCCGCACCCACAAGCGGCGGCTCACGACAGGAACAGAAGGAACAGATTTCTTCCATGTCGTCGCAAATGTTGGAGCTGCTGCGAAATGCTCTTGCTTACCGCTATCCTCACGTAGCGGCAACGGGGGCTCCGTCCAAGCAGACCGCTACACAGCGCAAGGGACGGCAGAAAGATGTGGAAGCCACTGAACATGCGCCGGTTCAGAGAGAAACTGAAACCAAATTGCGCAGTTTGCCTTTCTCACATTCTCCGAATGACGGTGCAGCATTGGGCACAGCTACCCATGCTGTGATGCAGCACATTTGTTATGCGCTCTGCACGGACAGGGAAAGTGTCTGCCGGGAAGTGGATCGACTGGTGCAGGAAAACTATATTACCGCGGCACAGGCAGCGATGGTGGACTGTCAGCAGATCGCCACGTTCTTTTCAACCGAAATAGGGCAGCGTTTGCGTAGCCATGCCAATGTTCTGAGGGAGTTTAAGTTTTCAATTCTGGACGATGCCACCCATTATGATCCATCGCTGGCGGGAGAGGAGATTCTTCTGCAGGGTGTCGTTGACTGCGCCATGATCGATGATGACAGCATTACCGTCATCGATTTCAAAACTGATTATGTTACGGACGAGACCATTTCCCAAAAGAGTGAGCATTACCGTCCGCAGGTAATGGCATACGCCGATGCAATGGCACGGATCTATCAGCTTCCTGTGAAGGAATCCTGGCTGTATTTCTTCCGGTTGGGTCGGTTTGTACAAATATAAAGATAATGGCCTGTTGCGTTTTGCAACAGGCCATCTTCATTCAGCGGTTGTTCTGATTCTGCTGATTCTTGTTCTGCTGATTCTGATTGTTCTGCTGGTTCTGATTGTTCTGCTGGTTCTGATTGTTCTGCTGATTCTGCTTGTTATTCATAGCTGTTTCCTCCAAATTTATCTGTACTGCGGACTTGCCGCAAGAGTAGTGTGCCCTGTTATTTATGCTTTATCCTTTGCCTTGAAAATCAAACTGACGATTAGACCGCTGACAATGGCCGCAGTGATGCCACCGGCAGTGGATTTTAGCCCACCGGTGAAGACACCGAGAATTCCGTCGCTTTGCACAGCTTCCTTTACGCCATTGGCAAGGCAGTAACCGAATCCAGTCAAGGGCACGGTCGCACCTGCACCGGCAAAATCTACCAAAGGCTCATAAATGCCGATAGCAGTCAAAAATACGCCGCAAACGACATAGCTCACAAGGATCCGGGCTGGGGTAAGCTTTGTTTTATCAATAAGAAGCTGTCCGATCAGGCAGAAGAGACCGCCTACAAGAAATGCTTTCACATAGTCCATATCAGTTTTGTCCTCCCATAATGGAAACTGCATGACACACACCGGGAATGGGCAAGCCCTGTTGGGTAGATGTGGGGGAAAGCAGTGCGCCTGTGCCACAGAACAGAATGTGCCTTAGTTTTCCGCTGTTGAGCTTCTGAAGCAAATCCCCACACAAAGTGATGGCGCTGCAGCCGCACCCGGAGCCGCCGGAGTGGACATCTTGCTTGGAAGTGTCGAATACCAACGTTCCGCAATCTGCAATACGGCCACCAAGGTAGATCCCGTCCCGGCGCGCCAGCTCCATCAATACTTCCTTGCCCAGTTGCCCCAGGTCGCCTGTGACGATCAAGTCAAAATCTTCCGGTGTCCGCCCCATGTCCGATAAATGTGCCTTAATGGTGGCGTAAGCCGCTGGCGCCATGGCAGCGCCCATATTGTTGGCATCCTTGATGCCAAGATCCGTAACTGTACCGATGGTACAGCTGTCGATCCGTGGCCCAACACCGGCGGAGCATAGAAGTGCCGCACCGGAGCCGGTGACCGTCCATTGTGCGGTGGGTGTCCGCTGACCGCCATAGCCAAGAGGGAAGCGGTATTGCCGTTCAGACGAGGCAAAATGAGAGGACGTCAAAGCGATCACCTTGTCTGAAAAACCGCCGCTGACAGCCATAGAGGCCGCGAGAAGACTCTCCGCCATCGTTGAGCATGCGCCATACAAGCCAAGATGAGGAATACCTGTGTTGCGCAGCGTAAAGGATGAGCCAATGCACTGGTTCAATAGGTCGCCGGAATATACAAGCCCCACCTGACTTCGGGTGATTCCCGCTTTTTCGATGAGCTTATCCATGGCCATTTTTTGCATTTGCTTTTCTGCCTGTTCCCAGGTTTTTTGCCCAAAGTAAGTGTCTTGGGAAACCACATCAAAGGTCTGTGCCAAAGGCCCTTGGCCTTCTTTTTTGCCCGCAATGCTGGCCCATG
Source organism: Faecousia sp. (assembly GCA_045606205.1). GTDB lineage: Bacteria > Bacillota > Clostridia > Oscillospirales > Oscillospiraceae > Faecousia. The sequence goes on from JAZURL010000046.1 coordinate 19,374, forward strand.
CGGTGATCACCGGCATTTGAGGAAGCACAAAACTTTGTTTTCCTCGCTTGTTTTCCGCCATAACATACCCTTCTTTCTTGCTTTTTGGTAGTATGTGCGCAAATTTTGCCTTCATTCCAATAAAAAAAGCCCTGCAGAAGCAGGGCTTTTTCAATCTTTTCTTGTAACTTTTGTTTTTGTACCGTCGGGGCGAACGATGTAGGTATTTTCCAGTTGCCCAACTAAGTTTGCTTTTACAGAATCAATATAAATCCGGCGGAGCTTGTCACGTTCGGCGATTTCCTCATCGGTCAGGCCTCCGGCCTTGGCCTTATGGGCCAGCTCGTTGATCCGTGCAATTACGTCATCCATTTTCATACATATACCTCACATATAGCGGTGGATCTCCACCGAGATTCGGCCCTTTTTCGTCTGGCCGTTAACTTTTTCCAGTTTGATCTTCCCACTGCCCCGCAGGGAAATTTTGCAGCCCTCTGTGACAGGCTTGTCCGGTTTTTCGCAGGGCAGGCCGTCAACTGCAACTTTGCCCGCGCTGACTGCCTGAGAAGCCAAACCTCTGCTGATCCGAAATCCGGAGGACACTACGCTGTCCAATCGTAGCGAGGCCAAAGTGTCCTTGATGATTTTTACTTCCGGCCGCGGAATCCATGCCTCAGTCAGTGGAATCTGCGCTAAATGGAACTTTGTACGTCCGGCATGGGTGAAGTTCTGCAGAAGATAGGGAGCAATCTCCTCCGTCACAAAAAAGTCGCATTGCCCCTTGCCAACGCAGATATCCCCAACCGTCTCACGAGCAACGCCCGAGCCCATCAGTGAGCCGAGAAAATCCCGGTGGGTGGGAGTGTCGCACTCATAAAAGGTTGCACGAAGACAGACAACAGGGGAGTTATCATTCAACAAACAGCATTCTTCCAAATATTCCGGCAGGTAGCAGAGCATTTTTCGTTCAGCATCAGGAAAGCCGCCAAATGCACAGAGTCCCGGTAAATCGCCAAACAGAAAACGGCACATTTCTAATTCTCTGGGAGACAAAAAACAGGTATGAGCCGGGATGTCGCGATGGATTCCCGTATTTATCCTATCCCACAGCTTGGCAAGAAGCATTCTGTCTTCCGTACTTTGGGCTATTTTGTCAATGTTTTCTCGGTTCATTTCATCACCAAAGCCTATTATAACACACCTTTTTCCGATTGCAAGGGAAGTTTTACTTGTGTGACGGCACTTTGTCTGCTACAATGGAGCAAGAAAGAGGTGATTCCATGGTAATCGGTATCATAGGTGCGGGCGCATCCGGCATGGCGGCGGCATTAGCGGCAGCTGGACGTAAGAACGTCCAAGTGTTTTTGTTTGAGCGCCAGGCGAGAGTCGGCCGCAAACTGCAGGCCACCGGAAATGGCCGGTGTAATCTTTCCAATACGTATGCCTGTGACCGGGGATACCATGGGGAAGATCCGGAGTTTGTTCGTAAGGCAATGGGGCTTTTTGATGTACAACAAACTATGCGTTGGTTTACCCAATTGGGCCTTTACATGGTCAAGGAAGATTCCGGACGCATTTATCCCTACTCCGACCAGGCAAATTCTGTGGTGGATGTACTGCGATTTGCATTAAATAAGGAGAATATTACCTTGCTGACCGGCTTTGAGGTCACTAAGGTGCGTAAAACAGATGCAGGTTTTCGTGTAGAAGGGAACGGGGAGGTATACACCTGTGACAAGGTCATCATTGCCTGCGGTGGTCTGGCCGGTACGAAATTGGGTGGCAGTATGTCCGGTTATCAGCTGCTGCGCAGCTTTGGTCACAAGGTTACAAAGCTCCGCCCGGCATTGGTGCAGCTGAAGAGTGATTGGCGTTCCTGCGCCGCGCTGAAGGGTGTACGCACAAGGTGTCACGCTGCCATCTACCATAATGGCTGCCTCTATTCCGAAAGCACCGGGGAACTTCAATTTGTAGAATACGGCCTGTCCGGGCCGGTGATTTTTGAAATCTCCCGTGATGTTTGTCAGGCCAAGGGGGAGTGGGTATGCAGGCTGGATCTGCTGCCTAATCTGGATATTAGGCAGCTTTATAATCATTTGAGTCAGCGCCGTAGAACTGATTTACCCACTGATGAGCTGTTTACAGGCGTATTACATAACCGGCTTGGCCGTGTTGTTGCGCAAACTGCTGGTATCCCGAATAGCCGGAAGATCTCCCAGCTCCGGGATGACGAGCTGATGCAGGCGGTAAATACAGCGAAAGCTCTGGATGTTGTTTTGACAGAACCCATGGGCATGGATCACGCACAAGTCACCGCAGGCGGTGTGGTCACGGATGAATTTGACAATGCTACCATGGAAAGCAAACTGGTCACCGGTCTGTATGCCTGTGGCGAGGTGCTGGATATCGATGGTGACTGCGGTGGTTATAATCTGCAATGGGCGTGGAGCTCGGGACTACTGGCCGGCAGCTGCGCAGGAGGTAATAAATATGATTCGGATCCGGGAGATATCTTTACCACCGGAACATGACGAAAATCAGCTGATTTACGAGGCTGCTAGAGCCCTTCGTATCTCTGCTTCAAAGATACGTGGCCTTTCTCTGGTGCGTCGTTCCATCGATGCCCGGAAAAAGCCGGATGTGCGCATCATCTACACGGTAGATGTGGCGGTGGAAGGCAGTGAAAATAAGATACTCCGAGCAAGCGGCTGTAAAAAAGCGGCGATCGCTCCGGTTTCTTTCTACAAGCCGCCAAAGGCTGTATATGAGTGTGCACAGCGCCCGGTAATCGTGGGTTTTGGCCCGGCGGGTATGTTTGCCGGATTGATTTTGGCGATGGCTGGCTTGAAGCCCATCATTTTGGAGCGGGGCGAGGATGCTCAGACCCGGCATGAAAAGGTACGGAGCTTTTTTGAGACAGGACAGCTGGACGAAAACAGCAATGTGCAGTTCGGCGAGGGCGGCGCAGGCACGTTTTCCGATGGAAAGCTGAATACCGGTGTGAATAATCCACGCATTGGCTGGATCTTGGAGCAGTTTGTAAAAGCCGGTGCCCGGGAAGATATCCTCTATGATGCCAAGCCTCATGTTGGCACGGATGTTCTTCTGACAGTAGTTCAGAATTTACGTAAGCGAATCATTTCCCTCGGGGGTGAAGTGCGCTTTCAAACACAGGTTATTGGAATTTTGTCAGAAAACGGTGCAATTACTGGATTAACGACTAACAAAGGGGATATTGCCTGCAATCAAGTGATTCTTGCCATTGGTCACAGCGCCCGGGATACCTTCCGCATGCTCCATGAACTGGGCATTCCCATGGAAGCAAAGCCATTTGCTATGGGTGTGCGCATTGAGCAGCTTCAGTCTGTGATCGATAAGGCACAGTATGGGCGGGATGATCTTCCGCTGCCGCCCGCGGATTATAAGCTGGTGCGGCATTTGGAAAATGAAACGGTGTATACGTTCTGTATGTGCCCTGGTGGACATGTGGTTGCCGCTACCTCTGAGCAGGGCAAGATTGTGACCAACGGCATGAGCAATGCAGATCGTGATGGTGTCAATGCCAACGCAGCGCTCCTTGTCAGTCTGAATCCGGCAGATTTCCCCTACGAGGGCGTACTGGGCGGTATGCTGTGGCAGGAAGAGCTGGAAAAGAAGGCGTATGAGCACACCGGTTGCTATAAAGCTCCTGCCCAGACTGTGGGAGATTTCCTTGCAGGCAAGGCAAGCACCGGTGCGATGGGGGTTGAACCCAGCTACAAACCCGGTGTGGTATGGACGGACTTGCATAAGGTCCTTCCTGCAAAAATAACAAATGCGTTGAAAGAGGCATTGCCTCAAATGGAACAGAATCTCAAGGGCTTTGCTGCCGCTGAAGCGGTGCTGACTGCACCGGAAACCCGGAGCTCGTCGCCGGTTCGAATCCTGCGTGGAGAGGATCATCAATCCAATCTTAAAGGCCTTTTTCCGGCCGGAGAGGGCGCAGGCTATGCCGGCGGCATCATGTCTGCGGCTATTGATGGCATTATGGCTGCAGAGGCATTGTTGGAGAGGTTATAATTGAAAATGACCGGGTTAACCCGGTCATTTTTGCATCTATACAAGCGTATATACAGCCACTAGGATTTGCACCGATAAAATTATCGGCACACCAATGGTAAATTTCAAATGCTTCGTCTTATGTCGGAATACCTGCATTCCAAGAAGGACGCCCAAACTGCCGCCAAGCGCGGCAATCGTCATTAGTGTTCGTTCGGGTATCCGCCAAAGATTCTTTTGTGCCTTTCTCTTATCAATCAGCATAAATAGAAATCCTGCTGCATTGATTATAACGAGATAAGCAAGAAGATACTTCATAAATAGATCCTTTCGGGAGGTAGTTTGATGAAAAAATTATTGGTGATTCTGATTGTAATGCTGTTGCTCACCGGTTGTGCGACGCAAACCTTTGAAACAGTAGATGATCTGAACGATGTACAGGCTATCGCAACACCCGCAACGCTTCTGCTGGATTTGCCGGAGGAAGCGGCGGCACCGGCTATGCAGGGTGCTTCGGGCACGCTCTATTTCTGCGGAGATTATGACATCATGGTGGAGGTCATGCCCTCCGGGAATCTCAGTAACACCCTGCAGACCCTCACAGGCTTCGAAGGCAATGAGCTGGATCTGATGCAAACGGTTCGCTGTGGTGTGGATTGCTATGAGGGCGTTTGGTCTGCGGCGGGAGAGGCCGGTGACCATGTAGGAAGAGTGTTGGTACTTGATGATGGAAGCTTCCATTACTGTGTTAGCATCATGTCCATGGCGGAGGATGCAGGACACTGCACAGAGCAATGGAATGAAATACTGGAATCCGTTGCGTTGGCGGAAAGCTAATAACCGCTCCCACGAGCTTTCGTGGGAGTTTTCTTTATCATAACACATCCGAAGCAGAAATCAAACGGGAATTGCATTTTTGCCGAAATTGTGGTATCCTATCGGCAAAGGAGTGGATCTCGATGAGATACATCGGCTGTCACCTATCTGCATCGGACGGAAATCTTGCAATGGTGCGCACTGCTCAAAGCATTGGTGCGAATACTTTTGCGTTTTATACCCGCAATCCCCGGGGCTCAAAGGCAAAAGCGGAAGATTCCGCCGACTGCATCGCGGCGGTGGAGGAGCTGAGGAATTTGGGCTTTGGAAAGCTAGTCGCCCATGGAGCATATACCATGAATCTCTGCACTGCTGATCCGGATGCAAGGGAATTTGCTGCAAGTATATTATGTGACGACCTGCGGCGCATGGCCTCTCTTCCCGGAAACTACTACAATTTTCATCCCGGTTCTCATGTGGGACAGGGCACGCAGACAGGTATTTCTCAGATCGTCGATGCCTTGAAGAAGGCACTTGCGCCAGGCTATCCCGTTACGGTACTGCTGGAGACCATGGCCGGAAAGGGCAGTGAAATCGGCGGTAGATTTGAAGAACTGAAGGCCATTATCGATGGTGTAGGCAGTGCGCAGGTTGGCGTCTGTCTGGATACCTGCCATGTGTGGGATGGTGGCTACGACATTGTCTGCAATTTGGACGGCGTTTTACAGGAATTTGATCGGGCGGTGGGTCTTAACAGACTTTTTGCATTGCATCTAAACGATTCCAAGAATGCTATGAACAGTCACAAGGACAGGCACGAATGTATTGGTGAAGGAAATCTTGGCTTACAGACATTCAAAAATATTATCAACCATCCAGTATTGGGGAGGCTTCCTATGATTCTGGAGACCCCCAATGAGCTTCCCGGGTACAGTCGGGAAATTGCGCTTTTGCGTAGCATGGAAAAATAGAGACAAAGGAGGTGGCGCAAATGGATTGGCTTGCATTTTTTTATCAGGCAGATGAGACCTATGTTCAGGTATTTCAGGCCATTTTGCGCTATCTTGCTCCGGTGTTGACAGCACTTTTGCTGCTGCGTTGCATCAAACCTCTTTTGACCTTCCGACGTGAACCGGAGATTTGGGCGTGGCTTTGCCTGGAGGATGGACGGAAGCTACCCATTACCCACTGGGAAAACGTCATTGGCCGCCACAGGCGCTGTGACGTGGTGGTGGATGTGCCTACGATCTCCAAAAGCCATGCGGTCTTGACCCGCTACGATGATGGCAGCTGGACCATTGCGGATACAGGATCCAAAAACGGTTTGATGGTCAACGGCAGACGCATAGACATCAAGCCCATCGATGAAACAGATGTGATCACCATTGGTGGCGTGAATATGAAGATACTGCCAATGAACAAGCGGCAGGAAGGCCGGCTCGCCCAATTGCGTACCCAAGCGGCGACACCCATTGACAGCCTTGCTAATTTACTGCTCCTGTCACTGCTGCAAGCTCTTTGTTGCATCAGCTACCTGATGCAATGCGGTGGTGAGAATGCCGGACAGATCGTCACCGGTTTTTCCGGGATACTCATTGCACAGTGGCTTCTTCTAATCTTCTATCTGTGCATCAAAAAACCTTCATTCGAGGTGGAAACACTTGCTTTTTTGATGTGTACTGTGGGCATGGCTGCCATCGCAGCTGTAAAGCCCGCAGAAATGTCCAAGCAGTTGATCGCAATGATTTTGGGGCTGATCCTGTTTTTGTCCATGGGCTGGGCACTTCGGGATCTGGAACGGGCTAAGAAGATGCGTTATATTGCAGGTGCTGTCGGCGTTGGACTTTTGCTGATCACATTAGTGTTCGGTAAATCCTATCATGGCGCGAAAAACTGGCTGTTAATCGGCGGAATGTCCATTCAGCCCTCTGAATTGAGCAAGGTATGTTTTGTGTTTATGGGCGCATCTACAATGGATCGCATTCTGAACAAGAGAAATTTGATCCTGTTCATCGGTTATACCATCGCCGTTTGTCTGTGTCTTGCAGTGATGAACGATTTCGGCACAGCGTTGATTTTCTTCGTGGCTTTTCTTTTGATTGCATATCTGCGCTCCGGCAGTATCGGTACTGTGGCTCTGGCCTGTACATCTGTGGGCTTCGCCGGTGTGCTGGTACTAAAGATTGCGCCCCATGCCCTGCGTCGGTTTGCCAGCTGGCGGCATATTTGGGAGGATCCCTTCGGTGCAGGCCATCAGCAGACAAGGTCTTTAATGTGTCTTGCTTCCGGCGGTCTGTTGGGACTTGGTGCAGGAAATGGCATGATGGGCCGGATTTTTGCGGCAGATTCCGATGTGGTTTTTGCGACCATTTCGGAAGAGTGGGGTATTTTGATCGCTGTAATGATGGTAGTTTGTGTTATTGCACTGGGTTTGTTTTCCCTGCGTATGGCAGGCATTGGCCGCAGCAGCTTTTATACCATCGGTTCTTGCACAGCTGCGGGAATTCTGTTGGTGCAGACCATCTTCAATGTTTTAGGAACTGTGGATGTTCTCCCACTGACCGGTGTGACGTTCCCGTTTGTATCCAACGGCGGCTCCAGCATGATTGGGGCATGGGGTCTGCTGGCGTTTATTAAGGCAGCAGATACACGGCAAAATGCCAGTTTTGCCGTACGACAGGTACAGGAAGCAGGTGACTTGGATGAATAGAGTGATGTCACGGGCAAGAGTGCTCATAGTTTTGGTGCTTATTTTGTCCCTCGGTGTTACCTTTTTCCTTGGTGAGTACCTGTTGAATTCCGACAAGTGGGTACACTCAGCAGGCTCGCCTCACATTTATAATGCAGAAAACATCGGCTGCGGTCAGATCGCAGACCGGGACGGGAATCTTCTTTTGGATCTTACCGGCTTGCGAACCTATGCAAATGTACCGGCACTTCGCATGTCCACACTCCACTGGGTGGGTGACCGGCAGGGTAACATAAGCGCGCCCGCACTGTCGCATTATGCCAAGGAAATTGCTGGCTTTGATCCTTTCAGCGGTCTTTATGCCTATGGCGGTGTGGGCGGACAGGTGCAGCTGACCCTTTCTGCAAAATTGCAGATGGTAGCACTTGAGGCAATGGGCGATTATAAAGGTACACTGGCGATTATGAATTATAAGACCGGGGAGCTTCTGTGCGCAGTTACCACACCCACCTATGACCCGGATGATGTGCCGGATATTTCCGGAGACGCCACTGGTGCTTATAAGGGTGTGTATCTGAACCGCCTTACTCAATCTACCTACACGCCCGGATCAATCTTCAAGATTGTTACGATGATCGCCGCTTTGGAGTGTATTGAGGACATCGAAAGCCAGGTGTTTACCTGCACTGGCGAACTGGAATATGGTGTCGACAAAGTAACCTGCGAAAGGGTGCATGGAACGCAGGATATCCGGGAAGCGTTTAAGAATTCTTGCAACTGCGCATTTGCTAAGGTTTCGGAACAGATCGGCGGTAACCGTTTGGAACGGTATGCCAAGCAGTTGGGTATCCTGGACGCACTGGAATTTGATGGGATCAAAACAGCTGTTGGCAATATCGATTCGGCGGGGCAGGCGGATGTTTTGGTCGCGTGGAGCGCCATCGGCCAGCATAAGGATCTTGTAAATCCCGCAAGCTTTTTAAGCTTGGTAGGTGCGCTCGCCAATGGTGGTGTTGGACAGAAGATGTACCTCGTGGACAACATCAAGACCGGCTTGACAAACACCTACGAGGTCAAACCCTCTTCCACTGAGCGCCTCATGTCTACCCAGACTGCTCAGACTTTGCGGGAACTGATGCGTAATAACGTGGAGAACTACTATGGCGATGAAAACTTCGCCGGCTTTACGGTCTGCGCAAAGTCCGGTACGGCAGAGGTAGGCGGCAATCAAAAGCCCAACGCCATGTTTACAGGCTTCCTGACTGATGAAGAATATCCGCTTGCTTTCATTGTCACCATTGAAAACGGCGGCTATGGCCGTCTGACCTGTGCACCGGTACTGGAAAAAGTGCTCATGGCCTGCCGGGATGCTCTGTAAGTTTTAGGAATATTCATACACCTCCTGCATAGTTTTGTGCAGGGGGTGTTTTGCATGTGTCGAAAAAACCAACTGTGTGGCTGTGCGCTGATGGCTTTTGGATTTGGGTTGCTGATTGGTTGCTGTTTGGAATCCACATTCTTTTGTTGGTGCGTCGGCGTAGGCATTATGGGGCTGGGATTTTGGTGCAATGGTAAAAAATAATTGTCATAAACTTGTCCCCGGCGCATATAGTTTGGTAGGAATGTGGGAGGAGTGAACTGCATGGAAGTCAAATTTATCAAAAAACCGCTGAAATGTCTGCGTCCGTTTTTCAGCCAGATACATTCGCAGGAGCAGACCCAGGAGATACGCCTGCCGGATGCCTACCCGGATATTGGAAAGATCCTCGGCTGTTGGGGACAGGTGTTAATCCGTGGAAAGGAATGGCGCAGTACATCTATGGGAGCAAATGGCGGTGTCATGGCCTGGGTGATGTATGCACCCGAGGATGGTACCCAGCCGCGTGTAGTGGATGTGTGGATCCCTATCCAGTGCCGTTGGGATTTTCCCGAGAATGCTGACGATGGCATCATGACCCTGCGCCCGGTGCTGACCAATTTGGATGCCCGGGGGATTTCGGCGCGGAAGATTATGCTTCGCGCCTGCGTGGATGCATTTGCTCAGGCTATGAAAAAGGAGATAATGGAAGTAGCTGAACCGTTGCAAGCGTCAGAAGATATTCAACTTTTGAGCCGAAGCTATCCTATGGAACTGCCGGTAGAGGCAGGAGAAAAGCAGGTACAGCTGGAGGAAGCATTTTCACTTCCCGCTAATTTGCTCCCGATCCATAAAATCATCCATTACAATATGTCACCGACGATTATTGAACAAAAGGTTTTGGGCAACCGTTTGGTCTTCCGGGGTCAAAACCGCGTGGACATGATGTATATGACAGAGGAAGGTTCTGCTAATCACTGGGAAGCAGAAGTGCCATTCTCGCAATATACGGAGCTGAATCATGACTATAGTCCAAATGCCACCGCATGGGTGCTGCCGATCCTGACAGCAATGGAAATGGATTTGGGAGAGGATAAGCAGGTGAATATCCGCGCCGGAATCGCTGCGCAATACACAATTTTTGACAGAAGCGTGGTTGATGTGGTGGAGGATGCCTTCAGTCCAACGCGGGATGTGATGACAAAGACGGAAGAAATGCAGTTTCCGATCCTGCTGGACAGCACGGGTATGGATATGCAGGCAGAAAGCTCGTTCAATGGGGATGTAGAGCGAATTCTTTGGGCCTCGCCTTATGGTGAATATCCTACCCTTTCTTTGGGCGACGAAGGAATGCAGATCCATATGGATGGTCAGTTCCAAGCCCTGTATCAGAACGCAGAGGGTCAGATGGCAGGGGATACAGTGCGTTATAACAGTTCAGTTCCCTTTTCTTCTGCAATGGAGAATCAAACACATTTGTGGATGGGAAGTCCTATGCAGCCGGAAATCTTGCCAAATGGCGACGGATTTTCTGTACGGTGTTCGTACCCAGTGACCGTTCAGGTTTATTCCGGGCAGACCATTCCAATGGTGACAGAACTGGAGGTCGGAGAAGTACGAGAATCGGATCCGAACCGACCGTCCATGATTTTGCGAAGGGCAGATGATGAGGGCCTGTGGGCGCTTGCAAAAGGCTATGGCTCGACTGTCGCTGCCATTCAGGAAGCCAATCAGCTTACCGGCGAACCGGATGTCGGACAAATGCTTTTGATCCCGATCTGCTAGCATAAAAGCCGCCGCTGCGTGGGAGATACGCAGCGGCGGCTGGCAAGCGCGTCGCACTTGGGGAAAATGCTCGCCTGTTGCCATCATACGCCATTGGCAATGGAAAAAGCCATCGATATTTGTCGAATGAAAAAGGTTTTTTGCTAAACGACGGCACTTCGCAGGAGGTGTCGTTTTTATTTGTTGCCGGGTGTAGATTTTTGAAGATCATTGTGGTATAATTATCCTGTTAGAAAAATAGTCCCATTGGGACAGTTACAGGAAGTGTTAATGAAAATGACAAAGATCGATATTTATTCCGGTTTTCTTGGCGCAGGAAAGACCACCCTCATCAAGAAGATGATCCAGGAGGGCTACAAGGGCCAAAAACTTGTGCTGATCGAGAACGAATTTGGCGAGATCGGTATTGACGGCGGTTTCCTGCAGGATGCCGGCATCGACATTACCGAGATGAACTCCGGCTGCATTTGCTGCTCCTTGGTGGGTGATTTCGGCAAGGCTCTGCAGGAAGTGATCGAAAAGTTTCATCCCGACCGTGTGATTATCGAACCCAGTGGCGTGGGCAAACTGTCCGATGTACTTGCAGCCGTGGAGAAAGTCACCGGTCATGATGTAGAGCTGGGTTACACTGTTGCTGTTGCCGATGCCGGTAAGGTCAAGGTGTATATGAAGAACTTCGGTGAGTTCTATAACAACCAAATCGAGACAGCATCCACCATCATTCTGTCCCGCACCGGCGATATCAAACAGGAAAAGCTGGATGCTTCTGTGGCACTGATTCGGGAGCATAATGCGGATGCTGCTTTGGTTACCACGCCATGGGAACAGCTGACAGGTGAGCAACTGATCACTGCCATGGAAGGCAAAAGCGTGAGGGCAGAGGACTTGGCCCAGGAAGAAGAGCACCATTGTTGTGGCCACCATCACAACCATGATGAGGAGCACCACTGTTGCGGTCATCACCACCATGATGAGGAACACCACTGCTGCGGTCATCACCACCATCATGAAGAGCATCATTGCTGTGGTCATCACCACGGGGAGCATGAGCATCATCACGAGCATGATGAGCACTGCTCCTGCGGCTGCCATGACCATGATCACGAGCATCATCACCATCACCACGCCGACGAGGTCTTTACCTCTTGGGGTGTAGAAACTGCCAAGAAGTTTACCCGTGAGCAGATTGAAAATGCTTTGTCTGAGCTGGATTCCGGCAAATACGGCATGGTTCTTCGTTCCAAGGGTATTATTCCTGCCCAGGATGGCACCTGGATCCATTTCGACATGGTTCCCGAGGAACATGAGATTCGCATCGGCTCTGCCGATATTACCGGCAAGCTCTGCGTGATCGGTTCGAAACTGGACGAAGCCGGTGTGGCCGCGCTGTTTGGAGTGTAATATGCAACAGATTCCTGTGTATGCATTTTCCGGCTTTTTGGATGCCGGCAAGACGAAATTCATCCAGGAGACCCTGGAAGATCCCCGTTTTAATGCCGGGGAGCGTACCCTACTGCTGGTGTTCGAGGAAGGGGAGGAGGAATACGATTTCTCTGCCTATCCCCATGATAATGTCTTCCGGTACACCTTGGATCAGCAGACAGTTACCACTAAGGAACTGAAAGACCTTGCCAAAAAGCACAAGGTGCAGCGTGTGGTCGTTGAGTGTAACGGCATGCAGATGGTGGGCGACCTATATACACGTTTCCCGGAGGATTGGGTGGTTGCCCAGGAAGTCATGTTTGCTGACTCTACCACCTTTATGACTTACAATGCCAATATGCGCAACTTGGTTATGGACAAGTTGGTGGGGGCGCAAATGGTGGTGTTCAACCGGTTGACACCGGGGCAGGATACCATGCCTTTGCACAAGATCGCCCGTGCAGCCAACAGGCGTATTGACATTCTGTACGATTATACTGATGGCTCTACTGCTTTTGACGACGTGCAGGATCCGCTTCCTTTCGACATCAACGCCTCTGTCATCGAAATCAAGGACGAGGACTATGCCCTGTGGTATCGGGATGTGACGGAAGAACCCCAGAAATATGAGGGTAAGTCTGTTCGCTTTAAGGCACAGGTTGCCATGCTTCGCCGGGAACGGAACGCTATGTTTGCTCCGGGGCGGTTTGTGATGACCTGCTGTATTGATGACATTCAGTTCTGTGGTGTGCCTTGCCGTTATGCTGAGGCTCAGACCCTGGAATCCCGTTCTTGGGTAATGGTAACCGCCAAGATTACCGCAGAAAAGCATGTACTGTACCACGGCGAGCTCGGCCCGGTGCTCACAGCTATCTCTGTTGAGCCAGCCGCCCCTGCGGTAGAGGATGTTGCGACATTCTAAAAAAAGACCGCCGGAAATTCCGGCGGTCTTCATTTTTATTGACCGGGCTTGAAGCTGTCCTTCAGGCTGACGGAGCGGTTGAATACCAAATGATTCTCGGAGGAATCCTTGCTGTCGGGGCAGAAATAGCCCAAACGCATGAATTGGTAGGATTCGCCAGTCCGGGCATTCTTCAGGCTGGCTTCCACCTTGCAGCCGGACAGGACTTCCAGGGAATTGGGGTTCAGACAGGCCAGGAAATCCTTGTTCGCGGCATCGGGATCGGCATCGTCAAAGAGGTTACTATACTGCCGGACTTCTGCATCACAGCAGTTGTTTGCATCCACCCAGTGGATGGTGGCGCCCTTGATCTTCCGTCCGTCGGCAGGATCGCCGCCCTTAGAATCAGGATCATAGGTGGCGAGCACCTCGGTTACATTGCCATTTTCGTCGGTGACACAGCCGGTGCACTTGATTACATATGCGCCTTTTAGGCGGCACTCAGGGCCATCGGGATACAGCCGTTTGTACTTCGGGATCGGCTCTGCAAGGAAGTCGTCTGCTTCGATCCACAGATCCCGGGAGAATGTGACTTCACGGGTGCCATCTTCGGGGTTGTTGGGGTTATTCTCGATGGAGAATGTCTCGGACTGACCCTCGGGATAATTGGTGACGGTCAGCTTTACGGGTTTGATGACAGCCATTACACGCTTTGCGGTTTCGTTCAAGTCTTCACGCAGGCAGTACTCCAGGAAAGCGTACTCAATGGTATTGGGAGATTTGGCAACGCCAACGCGGTCACAGAAATTGCGGATGGCCTTGGGGGTATAACCACGGCGGCGCAGACCGCACAGAGTGGGCATACGGGGATCATCCCAACCGGAAACATATCCGTTTTCCACCAGTGCTCTTAGCTTGCGCTTGGACAGCACAGTATGGTCGATGCCAAGACGGGCAAACTCGATCTGCCGGGGATGATGGGGAACGGAAACATTCTCAACCACCCAGTTATAAAGCGGACGGTGATTCTCAAATTCAAGCGAACACAGGGAGTGAGTAATACCCTCCAAAGCGTCCTGGATGGGGTGGGCGAAGTCATACATGGGGTAGATGCACCACTTGTCACCCTGGCGATGATGATGCATGTGACGGATGCGGTAGATCACCGGATCACGCATATTGAAGTTGCCGGATGCCAGATCGATCTTCGCACGGAGCGTATACTTGTTGTCCTCAAACTCACCGGCACGCATCCGAGCGAACAGATCCAAACTCTCTTCTATCGGACGGTCACGGTAGGGGGAGGTGGCAGGGGTGTTCAGTTCACCGCGCATTTCCTTGGCCTGTTCGGGAGTCAGTTCGCAGACATAGGCAAGTCCCTTTTTGATGAGTTCAACAGCATACTCGTAGTCCTTTTCAAAGTAGTCCGAGCCGTAGTAGAAACGGTCGCCCCAGTCAAAGCCCAGCCAGTGGATATCTTCCTTGATGGCTTCTACAAACTCCACATCTTCCTTGGTGGGGTTGGTGTCGTCCATACGCAGGTTACACAGACCGCCAAACTTTTCAGCAGTACCAAAGTCAATGATCAGGGCTTTGCAGTGGCCAATGTGCAGATAGCCGTTGGGCTCAGGCGGAAAACGGGTATGCACCGTTTGGCCGGCGTAACGCCCGCCTTCGGCAATATCCTCTTCGATAAATGCGTGGATGAAATTTTTACTTTCGACAATTTCAGCCATATTCTATCCATCCTCTCTCAGTGGTAAAACTCAATAATACGTCATTATAACCTATCTACCAGATTTTTGCAACAAAAATCCGAGGCTAAACTGTATTTTCTCCCTGTTGTTGCGGCAATAATTCCGTTGGAACCGCAAAATTGTAAAAAAATGAAGAACAATCCCCATTTTTCAAATTTTGTTGTTGTCATTTTGCATTTCATCATATAAAATAGAAGGGACAAATGAAAAGGGGGAGATTCTCTTGCCTAGTGTTAAGTATAAGCGCATCCTATTGAAGATCAGCGGAGAAGCATTGGCTGGCGAAGCGCATCGTGGCTTGGATTTTACAGTAATCAATTCTGTCTGCGATGTGATCAAACGCTGTACCGATTTGGGGGTACAGATCGGTGTGGTCATCGGCGGCGGCAACTTTTGGCGCGGCGTAAAGGACGGTGCGGATAAAATGCAGCGTTCCCATGGTGATGCAATGGGTATGCTGGCAACGGTGATGAATGCCATCGCAGTTGCTGATGCACTGAATAAGCATGGCCTTGATGCCCGAGTGCTCAGCGCGGTGGAGATGAACAAGTTCTGCGAGTACTTTACGAGAGATACTGCAGACCGCTATCTCAACGAGGGGAAGGTCGTTCTGTTTGCGGCAGGCACCGGAAATCCATACTTCACCACCGACACCGGTGCGGTGCTTCGGGGCGTTGAGATCGAGGCAGATGCCATCCTTTTGGCCAAGAATGTGGACGGCATTTACTCCGCAGATCCCAATGTCGACCCCACTGCTGTTAAGTTTGATACCCTTACTTATGACGAAGTACTTGCCCGGCATCTGAAGGCAACGGACACCACAGCAATGACACTGGCGATGGACAACCATATGACCTTGGTGTGCTTTGCTTTGAAAGACCCTGAAAATATCATCCGCGTGGTTTGCGGAGACAATATCGGAACTATTGTTAAGGAGGACGAAAAATGAGCGTTGATTTTAAAGAATACGGAAGAAAAATGGAAAGAACCCTGGACCACTTGGACGAAGAATTTGGTGCGGTCCGTGCCGGCCGTGCCAATGCTAAGGTTCTTGACCGCATTACCGTGGAATACTATGGAACGGAGACTGCACTGAACGGTGTTGCAAACATCTCCTCTCCTGATGCACGCACCCTGGTTATCCAGCCCTGGGATGGTTCTCTGCTGAAAGAAATTCAGAAGGCCATTTTGGCGTCCGACCTGGGTATCAATCCCCAAAATGACGGTAAGGTGATTCGTTTAATCTTCCCCCAGTTGACGGAGGAGCGTCGTCGCGATCTGACCAAGCAGGTCAAAAAGTATGCAGAAGATGCCAAGGTGGCTATGCGTAACATCCGCCGCGACGGTATGGACTACGTCAAGAAGCTGAAGAAAAATTCTGAGATCACCGAGGATGATCAGAAGAAGGCAGAGAAAGATCTGCAGGATATGCTGGATAAGTATATCAAGAAGGTGGATGAGACTCTTGCCGCAAAGGAAAAGGAATTGATGGCGATTTAATGCCTGGTATGATTGGGGGCGGTTTCGCCCCCAATATGCTGTTATACTGGAAAGGAGGAACATAGATGGCAGATAAGAACGATAAGTTAACCCCACCCCGCCACATTGCTATTATCATGGACGGCAATGGCCGTTGGGCGAAGAAAAGGGGGTTACCCCGAACTGCCGGTCACAGCGCTGGCGGCGAAGCATTTCGCCGGATCGCCAATTACTGCCGCACCTTGGGTGTGAAGTATCTGACTGTCTATGCCTTCTCAACAGAGAACTGGAAGCGCTCCGAGGATGAAGTCTCCGGTATTATGAAGTTGCTGGCAAAATACCTGCAAGAAGCCTTGCAGGATATGGAAAAGAACCATGTTCGCTTTTGCTTCTTCGGAGATCTGAGCCGCCTCAGCCCAGAGCTTCGCAAGCTCTGCCAGGATGCTCAGAAGCGTTCCAGCGAGTATCACGAGGTCCAGGTAAATTTCTGCCTTAACTACGGCGGAAGGGACGAGATCATTCGGGGCATCAAGGCCTATGCCCAAGATATAAAGGATGGCAATGCAGATATCGATGATTTGACAGAAGAGGTATTTTCCCGCTATTTGGATTCTGCCGGGGTGCCCGATCCGGAGCTGGTGATCCGACCGTCGGGTGAACTGCGCACCAGTAATTTCTTGCCCTGGCAGACAGTTTATTCCGAATTTGTATTTATGAACGTGCTGTGGCCGGACTTCTCACCGGATGATTTGGACGCGGCAATTGCAGAATACCATCAGCGCAATCGGCGCTTTGGAGGTGCATAAAGATGAAAATGAGAGTGATCACAGCATTGGTTTTGATCCCAGTGTTGCTTGCTGTTCTATTCATTGCACCGCCTATTCTATTTGCTATTGTCGTGGGTATCGTGTGCGCTATCGGTGCTTATGAATTGTTGTATGGCACGGGACTTGTGAAGAATTTCCGACTTGTTTGTTATTCTATGTTCTTTGCATTCTGTGTGCCGGTTTGGTGTCAGTGCGGAATGTATGTAGATGTTGCACGCCTCGGCATATTTCTGTTTACTGTATTGATCTTCGTTGAGATTTTGGTTTCTCACGGAAAGCTGGCCTTTAGTGAGGCATGCATATGCTATATCGGCGGATTACTGATTCCCTATATGCTGTCTGCACTTGTACGCCTTATGTGCGATGGAAACGGACGCGCCGTGATTCTGATTCCCTTTATCCTTGCCTATATGGCAGATACCGGGGCGTATTTCATCGGCTGCGCCTGGGGACGACACAAATTAGCACCCAACATTAGCCCCAAAAAGAGTGTGGAGGGCTTATTTGGCGGCATCCTGTTTGCTGTTATTGGTATGCTGGTGTATTGCCTTATTATGGATTTTGCTTTCGATGCCAATGTAAACTACCTCTATGCCATTACATATGGCATTGTCGGTGCGCTGACCGGTACATTTGGAGATCTTTCCTTCTCCGCTGTGAAACGGCAAGCCAGCATTAAGGACTACGGCAATCTGATTCCCGGTCACGGAGGTGTGCTGGATCGCTTTGATTCTGTGATTTTTGTTGCACCGCTGACGGAATTCCTGCTGATGGCACTGCCTGTTTTGGAGTGAATTATGGTAAAATGCGTTAGTATATTGGGCTCCACCGGTTCTATTGGACGGCAGAGCCTGGATGTGATCAGCCGCATGGATATGCGGGTCGCTGCTCTGACCGCAGGCACAAGCGTCGATCGTATGGCAGAGCAATGCCGGGAATTTCAACCTGTGCTGGCCGTTATGGCCACAGAAGAAGCGGCACAAAAACTACAATCGCAGATTGCAGACCTTCCTACCCGGGTTTCCTGGGGAGAAGAGGGGCTGATTGATGCGGCCACTATGGAGGGCGTTGACTGTGTGATCACAGCTGTGGTGGGCATGCTGGGTCTCAAGCCCACATTAGCCGCCATACGCGCAGGAAAGCGCATTGGTCTTGCCAACAAAGAGACCCTTGTCTGCGCCGGTGAGCTGGTGATGCGGGAAGCAAAGGCTTACAACGCTGAGATCATCCCGGTGGATTCCGAGCATTCTGCAATCTTCCAATGCTTGATGGGCATTCGTGACAAGCGAGAGGTCAAGAAGCTGATTCTGACCTGCTCCGGCGGCCCGTTCTACGGAATGAAGAGGGAAGAGCTGACCCATGTGACCCGGGCGGATGCACTGAAGCACCCCAACTGGAAGATGGGCGAAAAGATCACCATTGACTGTGCTACTTTGATGAATAAGGGTTTGGAAGTTATCGAGGCCATGCGGCTTTATGATCTCCCATTGGAGCAGGTGGATGTGGTGATCCACCGGCAGAGCATTGTCCACAGCCTGGTGGAGTGCATCGACGGCGCGGTGATGGCACAGATGGGTGCGCCGGATATGCGCCTGCCCATCCAGTTGGCGCTGACTTATCCTCAGCGCATGGAGTGTCCCGTTGATGCGCTGGATCTGACAACCTGCGGCGCTCTTACCTTTGCAAAGCCGGATATGGAAGCATTTCCCTGTCTGCGTCTAGCAAGAGATTGTGCGGCCAAGGGTGGCAATGCCTGCGCTGTCATGAACGGTGCGAATGAGGCGGCAGTTGCCCTGTATCTGCAAGATAAGATTGGGTTTTATGACATTTACGATCTTGTTCTGGGTGCGGTGCATTCCGTTCCCTATGTTGAGGATCCCAATTTGGAGCAGATCCTGGAGTCTGACCGGCTTGCCCGAGTGTATGTTGCTGAAAAAACAAGTAATTGAGGCTTTTTATGAGTATTATCTTCGCAATTTTAATTTTTAGTTTTTTGATTTTTGTCCACGAACTGGGTCATTTCATTGCCGCGAAACGCTCCGGCGTGCAGGTCAATGAGTTTGCCATGTTCATGGGTCCTGCTATTTGGAAAAGACGAAAAGGGGAGACCCTGTACTCCATTCGCTGTATTCCCATTGGCGGCTACTGCGCCATGGAGGGCGAGGATCAGGATACAGACAATCCCCGTTCCTTCCAAAAGGCGGCATGGTGGAAACGGCTGATCATTCTGGTAGCCGGCTCTGCGATGAATTTCATTGCCGGCATTCTCATCATGATAATCGTTTTTCTGCCTGCACAGCAGTTTGTTATGCCTACCATCTCCACCATTGAACAGGGAAGCCTTGTGGGCGGTACGAACGGATTACAGGTAGGAGACACCTTTTTGGAAGTGGATGGCGAGAAAATTTATGTACAGTCCGATTTTTCCACCATTCTGTCTCTGAATCCCGGAGATGTTCATGACGTCGTTGTGGAACGCAACGGTGAAAAAGTAGTTCTTAAGAATTTTGAAATGAAGAAAACCACTTTTCCAGGAGAAGAAGTGCCTCGTTATGGCTTCACTTTCTCGGTGGAAGATGCCACCTTTTCCTCTAAAATTGACTATGCATGGAAAAATGTTCTCAATGCCGGTCGGATTGTGCGTTTGAGTCTTCAAATGCTCTTTTCAGGTGAAGCCAGTGTGTCGGATATGACCGGCCCCGTTGGTATTGTCGGTCAAATGAATGATATGGCACAGGCTTCGGAGACCTGGGTAGATGCAATGCTGAATATGCTCTACTTTGGCGGCTTTATTGCCATTAACCTGGCAATTATGAACATGCTACCCATCCCTGCGCTGGATGGCGGTCGGGTGTTTGCACTTTTGATCACGACAGTCATTGTTAAGATCACCAAGAAGCCGGTGAATCCGAAAATCGAAGGTTATATCCACGCTGGCGGTATGATCCTGCTACTGGGGTTTATGGCTGTCATTATGTTCAAGGACATTTTCACTATTTTTAAGGGGTAAACCTATGACAAGACAGATTCATGTGGGCGATGTTGCCATCGGCGGCGGTGCTCCGGTGGTGATTCAATCCATGCTCAATACCAAAACCACGGATGTGGCCGGTTCCTTGGATCAGATACACCGATTGAAAACAGCAGGCTGTCAAATTGCCCGGTTGTCCGTTCAGAATATGGAAGCCGCCCGTGGGTTCGCAGAGATTTGCAAAGAAAGTGAATTGCCCTTGGTTGCGGATATTCACTTTGATTATAAGCTTGCTATTGCGGCCGCTGAGGGCGGTGCATCCAAGATTCGCATCAACCCCGGTAACATCGGTGGCGAGGATCGGGTCAAGGCTGTGGTGGATGTGTGCAAGGATAAGCAGATTCCTATCCGTATTGGCGTCAATGGTGGCAGCTTGGATAAGCGACTGCTTGATAAGTACGGCCATCCTACGGCAGAAGCATTGGTGGAGAGTGCGTTTGAGCATTTGGAACTGTTGGAGAAGTACGGTTTTTACGATACCTGCCTTTCCATGAAGTCTTCTACCGTACCTACCATGGTTGCTGCTTGCCGGCTGTTCCGCAGTAAATGCGACTATCCGCTGCACATCGGTGTAACGGAGACCGGGCCGGTGAAAATGGGTATGATCAAGTCCGCTATGGGTATCGGTGCGCTGCTTTTGGACGGCATTGGCGATACCATTCGCGTCAGTCTGACCGACGATCCGGTACAGGAAGTTTACGCGGCAAAGGATATTCTTAAGGCTGCGGGATTGCGCAAGGAAGGTGTCAATATCATTTCCTGCCCAACCTGCGGACGCACCAGCATTGACCTCATCGGACTTGTTAACCGGGTGGATGAGGCACTGAAGGATTGCCTAAAGCCCATTACTGTTGCGGTCATGGGTTGCATTGTCAACGGCCCGGGTGAAGCAAGAGAAGCGGATATCGGCGTCGCCGGCGGCGATGGCTTCGGCATGATATTTGAAAAAGGTGTGCAGGTGGCTAAGCTGCCCTACGATGAGCTTCTGCCTGCGCTCTTAGAGAAAATTGAAAGTTTGTAAGGATATTCATGGGTGAGAAAACTTATTTCTTAAATATGTTTTCAGACTATGAGCCGCCTGAGTCGCTGAAAGATGCGATCTCTCAGGCGGCCATTGTTGCTGCCGATTTGAATCCGTCGGCAAGGAAGATCAACATGGTTATCTGTTGCGATCAGTACATACCTAAAAAGCAACTGGATTCTGTTTCCCGGGATATTTGCGAGCTCTATGATCTGAAAACACTGCATATGACAGCCGAGTATCCTGCTTCCCAACTGTCACAAATTCCGGCAGAGGATTTGATGGAGCTGTTTGTCAGCGAAAATTCCGTGACCCGGGGATCTCTCGCCGGTGCAGTATGGAATTGGGAGGATACGACTCTTACTGTCAGTTTGGTTGCAAACGGAAAAAAGGAGTTGGAAAAGTGCATTCCTTCCGTTCAGGCACAGCTTTCTCAGCAGTTTGGTGTGCCTGTGACCATTGTCATTGAGGCGGGACAGGCTCTGGAGGGAAGTGCTCTGTTTGAAGCAATGGAAAAGATGCGCGGCGATTTGATCTCTGAGCTTCCTGTGCAGACCCAGACACAGAAGAAAGAAGTCGCAGCACAGAGCGATGCGCTCTATGGCAAGCTCATCCGCGGAACAAATACGCCCATGCGGGATCTGAATTTGGATATGGGCACTGTGGTCGTTGAGGGGAAGGTTTTTGCCGTTGATCACAAGGAATTGAAAAAGCGCAATGCCTGGGTCATCAATTTCGATATGACCGACCATACCGGTTCTGTGCGCATCAACCGCTTTATGGAGTCCGGAGAGGCAAAGCCGTTTCTTGAGAATGTCAAGGTTGGTGCAGTATTGCGGATCCAAGGCAGATTGATGATCAATCAGTTCGATAACGAAATGATCCTCAAGCCGGTTGCCATGATGGCAGGCTCTCTCCCGAAACGCGTGGATAAGGCTGAGGGTGTGAAGCGCGTCGAGCTGCATTTGCACACCAACATGAGCAGCATGGATGCCTTGACCAACACCGCCGATGCTGTCAAGCAGGCAGCGAAATGGGGACACAGAGCCATGGCCATTACTGACCACGGGTGCTGTCAGTCCTTTACGGATGCCCTGCACGCGGTGGAATCCTGGAATGGGCCTTTGATGGTGGAAGGGACGGACGAGCCCTTTAAGGTGCTTTACGGCTGTGAGGGCTATTTTGTCAACGATGTGGATGACCGGATTGTTGTCCACGGCGAGCAGGATATGTCCTTTGAAGAGGAATTTGTGGCGTTCGATTTGGAAACCACGGGCCTGTCCTCTCGTACCGATACCATTATCGAAATCGGTGCAGTGATTATGAAACAGGGCAGGGAAGTTGACCGTTTTCAAACCTTTGTCGCCCCCGGCAGAAAGCTTGACCCGAAGATCATCGAGCTGACCGGTATTACAGACAGCATGCTTCTTGGCGCACCGACGATAGAAGAGGTGCTTCCCCAATTCCTGGAATTTGTGGGAGAGAGGGTGCTTGTTGCACACAATTCGGACTTTGATACAGGTTTTGTCCGCGCGGCGTGCGAGAAATTGGGCCTGCCGTATAATTTTACAGCGGCGGACACGCTGATCCTTTCTCAAAATCTTCTGCCACAGCTGAACAAATTTAAGCTTGATATTGTGGCAAATGCACTGAGCCTGCCGGATTTTAATCACCATCGTGCAGCGGATGATGCAGTAATTTGCGGCAGCATCATGGCGCGCTTACTGAAAAAACTGGAAGAAGAGCACGCCATTCACACCCTCCAAGAGATAAACCCGGTTATGGCTAATTTGCGGGCACAGAGCCGCATTGATAATCGTCATGCACGGCATATTATCCTGTTTGCCAAGAATCAGCAGGGCCTTCGAAACCTTTATCATCTAATTTCCGATGCCAATTTAAAGCATTTTAAGCGGGGCGTGCCGAGAATTCTAAAGTCGGAGCTGATGACCCTGCGGGAAGGTCTGATTGTAGGTTCTGCCTGCGAAGCTGGCGAGCTGTTTCAGGCAATCCTTGCTCACAAAAGTGACGATGAGATCAAGCGGATCGCATCTTTCTATGATTTCTTGGAGATTCAGCCACTGGCGAATAACCGTTTTATGCTGGCAAAGGGTATCGCCAAGGACGATGAAGAGCTTCGGGAATTCAACCGTACCATTGTTCGGATCGGTGAGGAGCTGGGCATTCCCGTGGTTGCTACGGGAGATGTACATTTCCTCAATCCCGAGGATGAAATATTCCGCCACATACTGCTTGCTACCAAGGGTTTTGACGACTGTGATCGGGATAATCCCCTGTATTTCCGCACCACCGATGACATGCTGAAGGAATTCTCCTATCTTGGGGCTGAAAAGGCCTATGAGGTGGTTGTTAAGAACACGAACATGATTGCGGATATGTGTGAAATGCTTCGACCGGTGCCTCACAATCTGTTCGCCCCTAAGATTGAAAATTCCGTTGAGGATCTGAAGAATTTGGTGTACACCAAATTCCATCGGCTGTATGGCGATAACCCGCCAAACTTGATGGTCAAGCGCGTTGAGACGGAGCTGAATGACATCATTTCCTGTCACTACGACGTGATCTACATGTCTGCGCAAAAGCTGGTACAAAACTCCTTGGAGCACGGCTACTTGGTTGGCTCTCGTGGCTCTGTTGGTTCATCCATCGTTGCCTACCTTTCGGGCATTACGGAGGTTAACTCGTTCCCACCTCATTACCGATGCCCCAATCCGGATTGCAAGCACACCATTTTGGATGTGCCCAAAGAATTTAACTGCGGTGCAGATCTGCCGGATGCCAATTGCCCTATTTGCGGTGCCAAAATGGAAAAGGACGGCTTTAACATTCCCTTTGAGACGTTTCTTGGGTTTGGTGGCGATAAAGTGCCGGATATCGATTTGAACTTCTCCGGTGAGTATCAGGCAGAGGCCCATGCCTACTGCGTTGAAATGTTTGGCCGTTCCCACGTGTTCCGGGCTGGAACCATTGGTACTGTTGCAGAAAAGACGGCTTTTGGTTATGTAAAAAAGTATCTGTCCGAGCGGAATAAATCTGCCTCCCGAGCGGAAGAGGGTCGACTTGCGGCCGGTTGTGTGGGTGTTCGCCGTACCACAGGTCAGCACCCCGGCGGTCTGGTTGTTATCCCGCAGGAAAACGAAATTTGGGATTTTTGCCCGGTACAACACCCGGCGGACGACCCAAATTCCGATCAGATTACCACCCACTTTGAATATCACTCCATGGAAGAAAATCTGCTGAAGCTGGATATGCTGGGTCACGATGATCCCACCATGATCCGCTACATGGAGGACATCACCGGCGTGGATGCCAAGACGATTCCTTTGGACGATCCAATGACGATGTCTATCTTTACCTCGTCCAAGGTGCTGGGCTACGAAAATGACCCCATTCTCGGCCCAACGGGTGCTGTTGCCGTACCGGAGTTCAACACCCGCTTTACCCGGGGCGTTTTATTGGATACCATGCCCGAGAAGTTTGATTTTCTGGTGCGTATCTCCGGTTACACTCACGGCACAGACGTGTGGCTGGGCAATGCCAGGGATCTGATTACATCCAAAACCACCACCGTGGACGGCACTATCGGCTGTCGTGACGATATTATGCTGTATCTGATTTCCATGGGTCTGCCGGAAAAGCGGGCGTTTATGATCATGGAGATGGTGCGTAAAGGCAAGGGTCTGCCTGACGGCGCGGAGCAAGAAATGAAGGATGCCGGCGTTCCTGACTGGTACATTGGTTCCTGCAAAAAAATCAAGTATCTTTTCCCAAAGGCCCACGCTGTTGCCTATGTTATGATGGCGTTCCGAATTGCCTGGTTCAAAGTCTACCATCCGCTGGCATTCTATGCGGCCTATTTCTACCGCCGCAGTCAGAAGGGCGGCTTTGACGCGGCGCTGATGACTACTGGCCTGGATGCAGTCAAAGCAAATATTCAAGCCATTGATGGCAACGAGAATGCCACCGATAAGGATGAAGACCTGTTGACTACACTGGAAGTGTGTTACGAGTTTTACCTTCGCGGCTATGAGTTTCTACCTATCGACCTCTATAGGAGTCATGCGACACGCTTTGAGGTTGAAGACGGCAAGATTCGTCCGCCCTTTGTAGCTATTTCCGGTCTTGGTGAAAATGCGGCAAAGGACTTAGTTAAAGGTCGTAAGGGTAAGACGTTCCTCTCCATTGAGGAGATAGCAGCGGCCTGTCCAAAGGTATCGAAAACCCACATTCAGATGCTGAAAGAAGGCGGCGCGTTTGGCAACCTGCCGGACACCAGCCAGGTGAGTTTATTCTAGTGTTAAAATCCCACTGCTCATGCAGTGGGATTTTTTTATGTGCATATTCCTTTGGAGCACGCATAGGCTTGGATAGGAGTGATGGAAATGAAGTGTGCGTGGAATGCGTTTCTGTCTATATTACCGCCCCGGCTTCGAATGGAAGTGGACAACCTTGGAAAAGATACGCTGGAAGAATTGCACCTGCGTCTCAATCAGCCGGTTGAGCTAATTTTAGGCGGTTCTTCCCATTTGCTGAAGACAGAGGCCGGGGAAGTGGATATCCGTTTTGTGGTGAATACCGCCAGCCGCTACTCCCCGTGGGCAGCAGCATCAGCTGCACAAGGCTATATCACTGCACCAGGCGGTCACCGAATTGGAATTTGCGGCGATTGTGTGGTACAAGCAGGGCTTGTCACCGGCGTTCGGCAAGCATCATCTTTGTGCATCCGCGTAGCACGCTCGTTTCCGGGGATCGGACAGAATGCACCCAAGCATGGTTCCATTCTGATCCTCGGTCCGCCAGGGGCGGGAAAGACCACGCTTTTACGGGATATGATATGCCTGCGTTCTCATATGGGAACAACAACGGCGGTGGTGGACGAGCGCGGCGAATTATTCCCATCGGGAGATATCTTTGAGACAGGACCGAGAACGGATGTACTGACAGGCTGCAGCAAGGCACAGGGGGTCGAGATGGCGCTGAGAACCATGGGGCCAAAGTGTATCGCTGTGGATGAAATTACGGCCGCAGAGGACTGCCAGGCCCTTATGAGCGCAGGTTGGTGTGGTGTAGAGCTGTTGGCCACTGCCCATGCCGCCACCCGTGAGGACCTCGTGAGGCGTCCGGTATACCGACCGCTTGCGCAAAGCGGACTGTTTGGACATGCGATTATTCTGAGCCGGGACAAGTCCTGGCGCATGGAAAGGATGGAATTATGTACTTAAAGCTGACTGGGGCAATTTTAATTTTGGTAGGTTGTGGCGGATACGGAGTGATGATGGCCATATCCCACCGCAGGGAGGTCGCAGCGCTGCATCAACTGGCTGAAGTGATGGACCGGATGATTTGCGAATTGGAATACAGACTAACCCCGCTTCCGGAGCTGTGTCGGTTCGGTGCGGAGCAGACAAAAGGTGCGGTGCAATCGTTCTTTCTGTCTCTTGCCAAGGCATTGGATGACCAGATCTCCCCGGATGTGGGACTATGCACCATTGCGGCGTTAAAAGAGACGTCCGGACTTCCTCGTTATGCCGCTGCGCAGATGCAGGCGTTGGGACAAATCCTTGGTCGTTTTGATCTTACCGGGCAACTGATCAGTCTCGAGCGCTGCAAGCAGTCCTGCCTGGGCCAACTGGAAGTATTGGAGCATCAGCAGTCCCAGCGCTTGCGCAGTTATCAAACTCTTGGGTTTTGTGCAGGTGCGGCACTAGCCATTCTATTATTTTAACTATGGATATTGATTTGGTATTTAAGATCGCCGCTATCGGCATTATTGTTTCTATCTTAAATCAAGTGCTGTCCCGTTCCGGCAGAGAAGAGCAGGCAACCATGACCACCATCGCCGGCCTTGTGGTGGTGCTGATGATGATCGCGCAAAAGATCGCAGACCTGTTTGACTTGGTCAAGACCCTGTTTGAATTCTGATGGAGCGGTTCTTACAGGCTGCTGCCGGCATTATGGCAGCCGTGATCATGTGGATCATCCTCTCCAAGCAGGGGAAAGAATATGCGCTGCTGCTGAGCCTGGGAGCGTGTTGTCTTGTTCTTTTGGTGATGTTCCGTTTCTTGGAGCCGGTATTGGATCTATTGAAGCAACTACAGACTCTCGGCAGCCTGCAGCCGGAGTGGCTGGGTGTGATGCTTAAGTCGGTTGGGATCGGTCTTGTTGTGGAGATGGGTGCACTGATCTGCTCCGATGCCGGAAATGCTGCATTAGGAAAAACACTGCAAATATTGGGAACAGCTGCAGTACTGTGGCTGTCGATCCCGCTAATGAACAGTCTCATGGAGCTGCTCCAGCAGATATTGGAGGGCATATGAAACAGTTACTGATGCTACTGATACTGGTGATGGTTCTGACTGTTCCGGTATCTGCAATGGAGTTCACAGCACCATCTGCACCATCAGATGTGCAGGAGCTGATGCCGGCGAAAACGGAAAGCTTTGCACATGGATTATGGACGGTGATCAAATCAGCCATTGAGAAGTTTGCACCGAATCTGACAGCGGCAGCCGGGAGTTGTCTCGGGCTGACAGCAACGATACTGCTGGCTTCTATTCTGAATGCCATGCCGGGAAGCAGTAAAAAGGTGATCCGCTTTGTGACCACCCTTGCATTGTCCACGATTTTATTGGGACAGGCCAACGCTATGATTAATCTCTGCGCCAAGACTGTTCGGGAGATCAGCGACTACGGAAAATTGCTCCTGCCTGTGATGACTGCCTCCCTTGCGGCGCAAGGGGGAACGACGGGAGCGACGGCGCTATATGCAGGCACAGCACTTTTTGATACGGTGCTCAGCTCCATCATCTCCAAGCTCTTAGTGCCCATGGTATACGTGTTTCTTGCATTGGCTGCAGCAAACAGTGCAACAGGTGAAGATCTGTTGAAAAAACTGCGGGATTTTATCAAATGGCTAATGACCTGGAGCTTGAAGACTATTCTGTATATATTTACGGGCTATATGGGCATTACTGGCGTGATTACCGGAACGGCTGATGCAGCAGCGGTAAAAGCCGCCAAACTGACCATCTCTGGGGTGGTTCCTGTGGTAGGCGGTATTTTGTCCGATGCATCAGAGGCGGTGGTTTTGGGCGCTGGGGTAATGAAGAATGCGGTTGGGGTCTATGGCTTATTGGCCGTCGCAGCGATATGGATCACGCCCTTTTTACAGATCGGTGCCCAGTTCTTGCTTCTGAAGCTAACGGCGGTTCTTTGTGGAGTGTTTGGTGTTAAAGAAGCATCCGATCTTATTGAGGATTTTTCATCCGCGATGGGTCTGCTGCTGGGCATGACTGGCACAGTCAGTTTTTTATTGCTGATCAGCACCATCTGTTTTATGAAAGGAATGGGATAATGGACGGAGTCCGGGAATATCTTATTGGTGTGGTTGCGGCAGCAGTGCTGTGCGGTATTATTACATCGTTGACTGGCACAAAAGGAACAGTTGGGATGGCCGTCAAGTTTGTGTCCGGCCTGCTGATGCTTCTGGCTGTCATTCGTCCGTGGGCATCCATTTCCTTTGACGGATTGTTTGGTTGGGCAGAGGATATCGCCGCCGATGGAAGCGGATTTGTTGCATCCGGTGAAATGATGGCCGTAGATGCTTACCGTGCAAGCATAAAGCAGCAAACGGAAGCATACATTTTGGACGAGGCTAAGGTACTTGGCTGTACGCTGACGGTTGAGGTCATTTTGTCTACTGATGATGTGCCGATTCCACAACAGGTGAGGCTGACAGGGGAGGTATCGCCCTACGCTCGGCAGACTCTAACCAACTTTATATCGGAAAGGCTGGGGATCGAACGGGAGGATCAGATATGGACGTAACAGTACTGAAAGGAAAAGTTGCCAATTGGATCGGGAAATACAAATATCTGGTTCTGATCCTTCTGGTGGGTATTGGACTGATGCTGATTCCCAGCGGAAATGAGGATACGGAAGAAGCTGCCGTGCAGATCCAAACGCCGGCACAGACGGTATCATTGGTTGATGAATTGGAGGATATTCTGTCCAACATCAAAGGTGCTGGAAAGGTTCAGGTAATGCTCACTGTAAAAAGCGGAGAGCTGACCGTCTATCAGACGGACACCCCGGCGACCGACAGGCAGGATACGGTGATCATTACAGGGGAGGATCGGGTACAGAACGGACTCGTGCAACAGGTCATTTCACCCACATATCGGGGTGCAATCGTTCTGTGTCATGGTGCGGACAATGCCAGTGTCTGCCTTGCCATTAAGGAGGCAGTATCGAAAGTGACGGGACTGGATGCCAGTCAAATTTCCGTGTTAAAAATGAAATGAATGGAGGCATTTTTATGAGCAAATGGAAGAAAAACATTATGGCAGCGGCAGTCCTCTTGGTGGTATGTGCCGGAATATACATGAATTGGATGTACACAAATGCACAGGATGTGGCCGATCTGACGGATAAGCTGGATGCAGAAACGGTTCTTTCGGAAAATGGTGTGATTATGGACGAAAACGTGGATAACATGGATAACGATTCGACCACGGATTATTTCGCCGCAGTTCGGCTGTCCCGACAGGAAGCACGGGACAGTGCTGTGAATCTTCTGCAGGAGGCGATGGCCTATGGCGATGCAAATCAGCAGCAACAGTCAAATGCTCAGCTGGAGAAGATCGTACAGACCGCCCTGTGTGAGGCACAGATCGAGAGCCTGATCATTGCAAAGGGGTATAAGGATTGTGTTGCGTATATGTCAGATTCCGGAATATCTGTGGCCGTTGCCATTCCCGAGGGCGGGATCAAGGAGAGCGACATTGCGGTAATTGCAGACATCGTCATTACACAAACAGAGTTCTCAATGGATAAGATCCGCGTCGTTGAAGTGCTGTGATCCATTTCATATACAAGACCTGCTGAGTCATCAGCAGGTCTTCTTCACAGAAAAGAGTTGGAGAAATGAAAGTATTGTTGACTACCGGCAGTTTTTTTGGTATACTAACAAAAAGTATTGTGCCCAATTGGGTATAGAAACCGGGAGGATAAAAACATGGCTGATAATAAGCAGTATATTACCCAGATCCAGGACAACGGTTCCGTTATGATCTCCGAAGATGTGATCTGCAGCATCGTTTCTCATGCTGTGTCTGAGGTAGACGGTGTAGTGAGCATCAATTCCAAACCCGCTGCTGAGCTGGCCGATATGATCGGCAAAAAGTGGGGCAAGGGCATGAAGATTGCCATCAATGACGACAATGCCATCACAATCGACGTGGATGTGACCATTGGATACGGCCAGAGCGTTGTGGCCATTGCCGGCTCCGTTCAGACCGCTATCATTGGCGCAGTGCAGTCCATGACTGGCGTGGATGCTGTAACTGTCAATGTCAATGTCTGTGGCATTGCCCGTCAGTAAGGAGTTAATATGACACGAGCAAACGCCAGAGAACTGGCGGTACATTTGATATACTCCCAGGGTTTTACCGGGGAGGAGCCGGATGTGGTGGTGGCTACACGGCTGGAGAAGGAGTATTATAAACTCCTGTCGGAAGAAAATGATGTCTATGAGGAGCGGCCTAGTCGCACTCAGCTTGCCTATATCGATAACGTGGTAGCCGGTGTTGCCAACCGCCAGGAGATGCTCAATGCGGATATTCAGAAATATTCCATCGGCTGGGATGTGTCCCGCATTTCCCGCCTTGCACGTTCTGTGATGCAGTTGGCGATTTATGAGATCCGCTTCGTTGAGGATGTTCCTACCGGTGTTGCCGTTTCTGAGGCTGTTCGTCTTGCCAAGAAGTACGACGGTGATGATACGGGCGCGTTTGTCAACGGGATTTTGGGTTCTTTTGCCCGCGGTCTATCTACTGAGGAAGCATGATGATCACCATTGGTATTGATACCAGTAATTACACCACTTCTATTGCGTACTTTGGCGCAGGGGACGGAGAGAACTGTTCCCGGCTTTTGCCTGTAAAGCACGGAGAGTTGGGTTTGCGTCAGTCGGATGCAGTTTTTGAACATATCAAAAGCCTGCCGGAGCTTACCGGCAGGCTGTTTTCCCATATTCAGCAGGAGAATATCCGCGCTGTTGGTGTATCCACCCGCCCAAGAGCGGTAGAAGGGAGCTATATGCCCTGCTTTATGGTTGGTTACAGTCACGCAAGGCTCCTGTCCGATGCTCTGAATGTGCCGTTAATTGAGGTTTCCCATCAACAGGGTCATGTAGCGGCATCTTTATGGAGTTCAGGCTGTCTTGATTTGATGGATCAGCCCCATCTTGCATGGCATTTGTCCGGCGGCACCACGGAGTTGCTATTGGTAGAGCCTGAGATGAAGAATGTGCGATGCACCCGGATCGGCGGCACAACGGATATTTCTGCCGGACAGCTGATTGACCGCACCGGTGTAATGCTGAATCTGCAATTCCCTGCAGGAAAATATGTTGACGAATTAAGCAAATCTGCTGTCATGACCGAGGTTTTTAAAGTGAAATGCACAGAAACGGAGTTCTCACTTTCCGGCGTGCAGAATAAGGTGCAACAGTTTCAAGAGAAGTACGCGACTGTTGCTGAGACAGCTGCTTATGCGCTTCGCTGTGTCTCGGAGGCGGTATACACCGCTACTAAAAATGCTCTAAGAGCCTATCCGGGCTTACCGATCGTATTTTCCGGCGGTGTTGCCTCGAATTCCATGCTCCGTCAGCGCATGGCGGCACTGAATCCAATTTTTGCACAACCCCAATATTCTACAGATAATGCCATGGGCGTGGCTGTTTTGGCTGACCGAATCGTGGAGGGATAATATGGAACAGCAAGTTCTGTCCATTACACAAATAAATGAATACATCCGTGCAAGATTGGATGCAGATCCGCTTTTAGGTGCGGTCGCTGTCCGGGGCGAGATCAGTAACTATAAAATGTACCCCTCCGGCCATCACTATTTTACATTGAAGGACGAGGGCGGGGCGCTGAAATGCGTTATGTTTAAGAGTAACGCCACACGCCTGCGTTTTCGTCCGGAAAATGGCATGAGCATTATTGCTATGGGTAAAATCTCCGTTTTTCCGAGAGATGGTGCATACCAACTGTACTGTACTGCCATGGCGATGGACGGTATCGGCGATCTTCATGCTGCCTTTGAACAGCTGAAAGCAAAATTAGCAGCGGAGGGGTTGTTTGATCCGGCCCATAAAAAACCGCTTCCCAAGTACCCTGGGGTGATCGGAATTGTTACCAGTTCAGCCGGTGCGGCGGTTCACGATATGCTTCGGATTTTGCGCAAGCGTTATCCGCTGACAAAAGTGAGGCTGTTTCCTGTGCGAGTCCAGGGTGTGGAAGCACCTCCGGAGATCGTGGGTGCAATCCGGTACGCCAATCGTTATAAATTAGCGGATCTACTGATCGTAGGCCGCGGCGGTGGTTCCATCGAGGATCTTTGGGCGTTTAATGATGAACGCGTCGCCCGGGCGATTTATGATTCGCAGATCCCGGTGATCTCTGCGGTTGGACATGAGCCAGATGTGACCATTTCCGACTATGTTGCCGATTTACGCGCTGCGACGCCGTCCAATGCGGCAGAACTTGGTGTACCCGATCAAGAGGCGTTGTTGCAGACGCTGGACAGCTATTCGGTTGCTATGGCAACATCACTTTCTCGGCAGGTCAGGGCCGGCAGACAGCATCTGAAAGCCCTTGCGGACAGTCCTGCGTTGCGTAGCCCTACCGGCTATTTGGAACAGAGAAAACAAAATGTTTTGTTGCTGAGAAACCGATTGGTTTCCGCGCAAGTACAAAGCGTGGAACGCAAACGCCGGTGCTTCGTGGAACAAACTGCAAAACTGGATGCCATGAGTCCCTTGAAAGTGCTGACCCGTGGCTATGCAATGGCACAGAAAAAGGATGGCACCGTACTGCGCAGTGTCAGCCAGGTTGAAATTGCTGATGAGATCGCAATTACTGTAGGCGATGGCAAGGTATCTGCTATGGTCACAGATGTAAAGGAGAATGGGAAATGAACGAGAAGAATGCTACTTTTGAAGCGAATATGCAACGCCTGGAACAAATCGTTCGCGCCATGGAACGTGGCGATGTAGCGCTGGATGAATCCCTAAAATTGTTTCAAGAAGGAACAGATCTGGTTCGTGCCTGCGGAAAACTCCTGGACGATGCCCAGTTACAGGTTGAAAAGGTAGTCAAGGGTGTTGATGGCAATCCCACTTTTGAGGAGTTTCAAGATGAAAATGGATGAAATTTCTAAGCAATATCGAGATTTTACCGAAGAATTTCTAAAAGAATGGTTTACCCAATTCCATGACGAGCCGCAAAAAGTGCTTTATGAAGCCATGGCGTACAGCGTGTTGGGCGGAGGTAAGCGTCTGCGTGCCATTCTTTCTTTGGAGTTTTGTCGCCTTTGCTGTGGAGACTGGAAAAAAGCCGCACCATTTGCGGCAGCCATCGAAATGATCCATGCATACAGTCTGATCCACGACGATCTGCCGTCCATGGATAATGACGATTTTCGTCGGGGCAAGCCCAGCAATCACAAGGTTTTCGGTGAGGGAATGGCAATTCTCGCAGGCGACGCTTTGCTTTCTGATGCCTTTTCCTGTGTTACATCAGCAGAACTTCCTGCCAAGGATATTGCTTTTGCAGTTTCCGTTTTGGCGGGAAACATCGGTTCCTGGGGTATGGTAGGTGGCCAAGTGCTGGACATCATGAGCGAGGAACGGGAACTTTCCGAACAGGAAGTGCTGGATATTCAATCCCGGAAAACCGGTGCGCTGATCAATGCGTCCTGCGCTTTGGGTGTGATTGCCGGCGGCGGCACGGAAGAACAACTTCAGGCCGCCTGCAGTTTTGCCGGACTTCTTGGATTGGCATTCCAAATTCGTGATGATATGCTGGATGTGATCGGCACACAGGAAGAACTGGGCAAAGGTGTTGGCACCGATGCAGCAAAAAATACGTTTGTTCGGCTGTATGGCCTTGAGAAGTGCGAGGAATTGGTGGAGAAGTACACCAGTATGGCCATCGATTATTTGAATGCATTTGAGAATACAGATTATCTGATCGCGCTGGCAAAAAGCCTGACTGGAAGAAAAGTATAAAGGTAAAACCCCCAACGGAATCTCCGTTGGGGGTTGTTGCATCTATAAATTTTACAGATACTTAGCGGTGGAAACCTTCACGCCGGGGCCCATGGTGGAAACCACGGTGCAGGACTTGATATACTGACCCTTGGCAGCTGCGGGCTTAGCCTTCACAACAGCCTTGATCAGAGTGTCCATGTTCTCGGACAGTTTCTCAGCACCGAAGGAAACCTTGCCGATGGGGCAGTGGATGATGTTGGTCTTGTCCAAACGGTACTCGACCTTACCAGCCTTGATCTCGGTAACAGCAGCGCCAACGTTGGGGGTCACAGTGCCGGCCTTGGGAGAGGGCATCAGGCCCTTGGGACCCAGAACCTTACCCAGACGACCAACGACGCCCATCATGTCGGGGGAAGCGACAACAACGTCGAATTCAAACCAGTTTTCCTTGGTGATCTTCTCGACCAGCTCCATGCCGCCAACATAGTCAGCGCCGGCAGCCTTAGCCTCGTCGATTTTAGCATCCTTGGTGAAGACCAGCACGCGGGCGGTCTTGCCGGTGCCGTTGGGCAGGACCACGGCGCCGCGGACCTGCTGGTCAGCGTGACGGGAGTCAACACCCAACTTAATGTGCAGCTCGACAGTCTCGTCGAACTTAGCGGAAGCTCCCTTCACAACCAGATACAGGGCCTCAGCGGGATCATACTGAACAGAACGATCAATCAGTTTTGCGCTCTCCTTGTACTTTTTACCTCTAAACAATGTAATTATCCTCCTTATAGTGGTGATGCGGAATAATCCTCCCACATTTCCGAGGCGGTAAAACCCCGGTCAGCAAATATTAGTCAACAACAGTAACGCCCATGGAACGGCAAGTGCCACGAACCTGGCTCTCAGCGGCTTCCAAGGAATTCACGTTCAGATCGGGCAGCTTGGTCTTTGCAATCTCAGTAACCTGAGCGGCAGTAATGGAACCAACCTTGTTCTTATTGGGGACACCGGAGCCACCCTGCAGACCTGCGGCCTTCAGAACCAACAGGGGGGTGGGGGGAGTCTTGGTGATAAAGGTGAAGCTGCGGTCCGCGTAAACAGTGATGACGACAGGAATCTTATAGCCCTCCATGTTGGTGGTACGGGCGTTAAATTCCTTAATGAAAGCGGCGATGTTTACGCCGTGCTGACCCAAAGCGGGGCCGACAGGGGGAGAAGCGGTTGCCTTAGCGGCGGGAATTTGCAGTTTGATAATACCGGTAACTTTCTGTGCCATGATAAGCACCTCCTGAATAAAATGTGGTAATATGCGCTTTGCGCATTTCTTTCGGGGCGTCAGCCCCTCCCACGTTCCGACCGAATAATCGGTTCGATGCGTTTACTGGGATACGACCTCGATTTGGTCAAGCTCGAACTCGACCGGGGTCTCGCGGCCAAACATGGATACGATCACGCTGACCGCGTTCTTTTCGACCTCAATGGTCTCCACGACACCGGTGAAGGAACTCAAGGGACCATCGAGAATCCGGACGGTATCGCCAACCTCATAGTTAACGATGATTTCC
The DNA here is from genome assembly GCA_045606205.1 of Faecousia sp. Lineage (GTDB taxonomy): Bacteria > Bacillota > Clostridia > Oscillospirales > Oscillospiraceae > Faecousia. The sequence continues at coordinate 55,110 of JAZURL010000046.1, forward strand.
TTCTTCTCTACGCCCATTGCGTAGACTTCGTCGTCTGTCAGGGGAGTGGGGTCATTGCTGGATGTGCCGACAAATCCGGTTACGCCCCGGACACCGCGGACAACATGCCATGTGTCATCGCTGTAAACCATCTTCACCAGAACGTAACCGGGATAAACCTTACGGTCATAAGTTTTGGTTGCGCCGGATTCTGTGATCTCAGTAACGGTTTCCATAGGAATGGAAATGGCCTGAATCACGTCCTGGAGCTGACGGCTTTCAACGGTCTTTTCGATGGTGGCTTTTACAGTGTTCTCATAACCGGAGTAGGTATGGACCACATACCACTTTGCAGCTTCTGCCATAGTCTCACCTTAATGATTGTGTGTCAGTTCAGTGACAGCATCAATCAAACCGTTGATAGTGACACCGGCCACAAAGTCGAACAACCAGACGAACACGCCAACCACGAGGACGCATGCGATGACGATCAAGGTGTTCTTGAGCACCTGCTGAGGGGTGGACCAAACAACTTTCTTCAGTTCGCACTTCAGCTCACGGAAGTATCTGCAAACGGCACCCCAGGTTCTTTTGAACCAGCTTTCCTTTTTGATTTCAGCCATCTTTTGCCTCTCCTTACTTGGTCTCGTTGTGTGTGGTGTGCTTTCTGCAGAATCTGCAGTACTTGCTCATTTCGAGACGGTCAGGGTCGTTCTTCTTGTTTTTCATGGTGTTGTAGTTTCTCTGCTTGCACTCGGAGCATCTCAAAGTGACTTTTACGCGCATTACGGCACCTCCTTAAAAATTGCCTCCCTGTATCACTTCGGCTAGAATAGATTTAGAAAGCGGACAACTACATATCCGCCCCGAAGCTGAAAATGGGCATAAAACAAAGCCCGTTTTTTCACAGGTGAAAACATTCTACCACAACGTTTGCATATAGTCAACAACTTTTTTGCCAAATTTTCGTATATTTTTACTGTACTTTGGAGATTTTGGAGTGAAAGCATATTTCCGAAGGGTACAAGCATATCCTGTAACAGGAGGGATGGAAATGAAGTCGTTTTGGGATAAATGGAAGCCATACATAATCAGCGCCTTGATTGCTCTGGGCATTGGCGGATTATCCGCATTGCTATCCATGAACGGTATGGAATCATATGACACAACGGTGGTAAAACCGGCACTGACACCCCCAGGGTGGTTGTTCTCTGTGGTTTGGACGGTTCTATATACGTTAATGGGGATCAGTGCAGCACGGGTTTGGATGACGAAGGAAAGCGTGGCACGAAGCAGGGGACTGAACCTGTATGTTGCGCAGTTGATCGTCAACTTTTTTTGGAGCTTGATCTTCTTCAATGCCCAAGCCTTCGGTTTTGCAGCAATTTGGCTGTTGCTTTTGTGGACACTGGTGTTTTTAATGATCCGGGAATTTTATAAGGTTGACAGACTTGCGGCTTTACTACAGCTCCCGTATCTGATTTGGTTGACCTTTGCGGCGTATCTGAATATTGGAGTATGGATTTTGAACCGATAAAAAAGAAAGGCAAATTTTGCCTTTCTTTTTCTTTGCATATCCGTTATAATAGAGAAAAACGCAGAAAAGAGGAACTTTTATGAAGCGGATCATGGGAATTGATTATGGCGATGCACGTACAGGTGTTGCAATCTCCGATCTTCTTTGCAGTATTGTAGGGTCCACCACTGTCGTGTCCAGCCGCAACCGTGAAAAGGCCATTGCTGACATTGTTTGCCTTGTAAAGGAAAACGAAGTAGGACAGATCGTCGTCGGCCTGCCCCGGAATATGGACGGTACAGAGGGCATTCGCGCTCAGCTGTGCCGGGAATTTGCGGAAGAATTACGGAACGCAACAGGCTTGCCAGTGCAGATGTGGGATGAGCGACGTACTACCGTGGAGGCACACAACATCCTGTCCCAGCATAACTACCATGGTCAAAAACGGAAAAACACAGTGGATGCTGTAGCCGCGGCTTTAATTCTGGAAGGCTACTTGGCTTTTCGTGGTCGATAAAATAACTCCCGCACACCTGTTACAAGTAAAAGACAGCCGAAAATCTTTTTCAGAATGCTTTGATCGATCTGTGTCCCGATCCAGGAGCACAGTGCCGCAGCAATACATCCGCTGATGATAGCCGGCAGGATCGTTTTGACCTCCAGATTGCCTTTTTTTAAACGCAATAGACTGACACTTCCTGCTGCTGCCAAAAAGAACATAAGATTGATCGCTCTTGCGGTGGGGGCTTCTGTATTTGCACACAGTGTCAGCCACAGAATCAATAGTGACCCACCGCCAACACCCAGCCCTGCCAAGAAGCCAAGCACAAGTCCGACGGGGATTGTAAGCAGGGGAGTCAACATAGATAACGCACGCCTCCGTATATGATCAGAATGCCCAATGCCCGGTGAAGCCACTTCACCGGGATCTTTTTCTCTAAAAAGGCTGCCATTAGTCCTCCCGGAATGGCTGCAAGCAAGTAAGGCCATGCTTTGGACCATGGAAGATTTGCAAAACCCGGAGATACGCTCAGCGAGATTAAGCAGATAGGGAAAATAATCGCAACGGATGTGGGGAATACTTTCTCATCTTCCAGTTCACCGAGAAGTGTCAGCAACGGAACGAGGATCATACCGCCGCCTGCACCTAATAAGCCATTCACTGCACCGGCAACTGTTCCGGCGAGGATATATCCCAACTTTTGTTTCATTTCATCCCTCCTGACTGGATTTTTTGCAAACAGGGATGAAAATATGCAAAAACCCGGATCCGAAGATCCGGGTTTATCATATTACTGTTCCTGTACTACGTAATCGTAGTCCATATGCTTCAGATTACCCATGGTAAAGGAAATCTTTTCAACCAAGCCATCGTGCCACTTTTTGGCGTCCTCTGCACGCAGATCAGAATCGATCATCAAATCACGGTAGGACATCTCGTCGGTGGAGGAGTAGAACATCACGTGGTAGCCGTATTCTGTCTCCACAATGCCGGTATCGCCAGCCTTACGGCCCTCAGCAAAGCACCATTCCTCAAAGGCTGCTACCATCTGGCCAGGATAGATATCTTCGTACAGGCCGCCGTTGGTGACCTTTCCGTCCTGGTCATCGCTTTCCTTGTTTGCCAGTTCGCCGAAGCTTTCCTCGTTGGCGGTTCCGTCCTGCCACTGCTTCAGCAGTTTCTCTGCTTCTTCCTTAGCAGCATTTTTCTCGGCCACAGAATAGGTGACATTGCCATCCTTGTCCTTTGTGCCGCCCTGGAACTTCACAAGAATATGACGCACATTGGCCATCTTGACCTCGTTGTCATCGCGCTCGGTGAACAGAACAATGGTATAACCGTCAACTGTTCTGCTGCAGCCGCAGTCATCGCCGTGTTCATGTTTTTCGTCCTCGTGCTCGGCGTAAGTGTAGACCTCAAATGCTTTGAGATCGCCGGCAACGCGAGCGGTATCTTTCATCCAGTTCAAGGCACTTTCCTGGAGAGTGATGTTGTTGATAAATACATCCTTGACTTCCGTAGCGGTGGGCTTCTTAGCGGTTGTGGTAGAACTACTGGAGCTATTGCTGCTATCATCCTTGTTCTCGTCTTCGGTCTGGTTAATTGCCCAAGCCTGGATAGCCTTGTCGAAGGATTCCTTATCCTTGACTTCACCGGCAAGAAGTGCTTCCATATCGGCCTTCATGGCCGCGCGGGCTGCATTCTTTTCGTCATCAGTCCAGGTAGTAGTTTTGCCGTCCTCGCTCTTTGTGCCCTCGCCCAGATATGTGTTATACTTCATGGAATAATACACATAGGACAGGGTGGAGTAGTCATCAAACTTGTCCTTTTCATAAGCGCGGTAATCATCCTGGTCGTATTCCAGGTCTTTGGCGTACTTATTCAAATAGGAAGACGCGATGGAGCAGACACGGTAGTACTCGCTGTAATTGTCCTTGGTAGCGCCGTTTCCGTAGCTGGAACGCAGATAGGATTTTACACTGGAGTAGCCATAGTAGGTGGCATACAGCTCCAAAGATTCCAAGTAGGAGTCCAGATTACTCTGCTCGTCCTCTGTGAGAGTGTGGCCGTTGGCAACTGCATCATCATACAGAGCATAAGTATCCTTGGCAGTGTCGATGGCGTTCTCGATGAAATAATCTGCCCAGGTCTTGCTGTCTTCTTCGCTGTACATCTGCTCATTCAGCGGCTTGGTGGTGTCAAAGCCCAGCATAATGGACCAGTAATCACCAAAAGAGCTGTAATACTGATTATAAACTGTCTGCTGATGCTCAGATATGGCATCAATATAGAAATAGGTAAGGTCGGCTGTGGACAGCTTGTGCTCACCAATGGTAACAGTGTTGCTGTTCCGGAGAACAAGGCCGTCAATCATGGGGCCGACAATTACGCCGACCACAATGGCGACCACAAGTGCCATCACGATGGCGAAGGTCAGGGTATAAGCCTTCAGTTTTTTGGCTTCCTGTTGCTCCTTCTTCTGCTTTTCAGTCATAGAAGCAGCATTCTGCTCCTTGCGAAGCTTCTTTTTATTGGATGCGCTCATGTAATCAATTCCTCTCATTGTCCATTTGTACATTGCGCAGATTTTCGCGCATAGACTTGAGTATTATAACTGATTTATAGGAAAGTTTCAAGTGTTTTCTTTACACTTCCCATAAATACATAAAAAGTTTACATCTGAAAGGACCATGAAATGCAAAAAAGCATGGAGAATCGAAATTCTCCATGCCTGATCCCGCTTTGGCCGTGTGCATCCGATTATGACCTGCACCATAAGGCAGGTGGGTCGCCGCTCCCGATCTTAGCTGCTCCCAACGTCCGCCATACGTCAAAGCGCAGGCGGGAGGTCTGCAATCCAACCGGGAAACTGGCATCCCTATTAATAAATGTGGGTCCAAAAGGACACATCACGCACCAAGCAGGAAAAAATCAGTCTTCGTCACATTCCTGGAACAGGGATTCCATAACCAGCGCATTCACGGCTTCCAGTTCCGCTTCATCCTCAATGACGCACAAAATTGGTTCGCCGTCTTCCTCAACAGATTTAAGAAGGAGCACTTCCGGGGTCAAATCCTCGGATGCCGGAATCGCTGCAATATAGCTTGCGCCGTTGTATTCCAGTGTAGAGAGTACTTCCAGCTCATATTCTTTGCCGTCTTCATCCATAATGGTAATGAAATCAGAACCAAACTGATCCGCCATGATCCCATCCTCCTGTTTTTTTCTATATCTTACCGCATTTAGAGGATAAAATCAACTGACATATTTCGGATGATGATATCTTAATATATGCGCTATAATTGAAATTGTGCTTTCTTATGAAAAATAATCTTGAATCAGTTTGTAAAGCTCGTTCAGGCTGTCAACATGAACCCCGGCTTCAAGACGCTTCTGGTCTTCCTCAGGGAACATGGATGCCTGATAGGGGAAGACCTTTATGGGATCTTTCTGATTGTCTTTCCACAGGGCGACCCTGCCTTCGTGAATGCCCAAAATAAAACCGATCAACAAAATATTGGCAAGTATTGTTCGTTTCGACATGACTCAACCTCCTTACGGAGATAGTATGTCTGGATTTTTTCTCTTTATTAACAAATTAGGGCTTTCGTTTTTTATTGGGGTATGCTATAATTATACGGCTAGTCCTATGCGATTATGCTGACAGCAGGTGTTCAGATCCTTTTTTATGCTGTCATATGGAGGTAACGATATGGAATACGAACATAATGAAGATGTGCGCCGTGTCTCCAGACAATCCTGGATTCCGCCGAAGTCTGTGCGTGTCCTGCACGGTTTTTGGAAAGGTGCCTACTCTTTTATAAAGATCCTTTTGGGCGCGCTGGCCACGGTGCTTGCCATTACTGCCATCTGCCTGTTTGCCTTTGTTGGTCTGCTGGCGGATTATCTGGACAGTGATGAGATACTGGGCAGTGCAGAAGTGGTCATGGGCGATTTTGATCAGAGTGGCAATTCTGTGATGTACTACACCGATGCCAACGGCGAGATCCAGGTGCTTCAGCGCCTTCATGCAGAGACGGATGAAGACTGGGCCAGCTATGATGAGATCCCTCAGAATCTGATCTATGCGGCGGTGGCTATTGAGGATCACCGTTTCTTCGAGCATCAGGGCGTTGACTGGATTCCGACCATCAAGGCATGCGTCAGTATGTTTGTAGGTGGCCGGGAATTTGGCGGTTCGTCCATTACGCAGCAGTTGATCAAGAATTTGTATTTGGAATACGACGAATCGGCTGACGATGTGACGGTCCAGCGTAAGGTACTTGAGATTTTCCGCGCCACTGAATTTGAAAAGCGATACGATAAGAAATATATTATCGAGTGGTACCTCAACAAAATCTATCTCGGAGAGCGATGCAAGGGCATCAAGCCGGCAGCGGCAGAATATTTCGGCAAAGAGCTGGAAGATCTGAATACGGCGGAGTGCGCGGCGCTGATCAGCATTACAAACAATCCCTCACTGTTCAATCCCTACCGTACAGGCTTGGATAATTATAAGGGTGAACAGCTGACCGGTGCAGAGCGGAACAAGCGTCGGCGGGAAGATACCATGTATATGATGCGCGAGTATGGTTGGCTGACGGATGAAGAGTATCAGCAGGCACTGACGGACAGTGAGAATCTGACACTTAAGCGTGGCATTGACGAAGATGACCGTTACAGTGACTGTATCAATGAAGACTGCGGTTATCACGGCAAGGTCGGAACTTTCATCGCAAAACAAGACGGTAAGACCTATTGCCCCCAGTGTGGGAAAGCAACAACGGTTGGCAATGACGCTTCCCGGGAGGTTTACTCCTGGTTCGTGGATGTGGTTCTTGAAGAGGTTGCACAGCTGTTCTGCGAACGGGGCGGTGTGAACTGGGAAACGGCTGATACGGACGCCAAACAGGATTTTAAGCGCCTCGTCTGCCAAAGTGGCCTGCATATCTACACCACGTTGGATATGTCAGCTCAAAAGCAGGTGGATAAGATCTATACCGATCTGAATGAGATTCCCGATACGGACAGTATCCAGCAGCTTCAGTCCGGCATTGTCGTTATAGATAACGATTCCGGTGACATCGTTGCCATCGCCGGCGGTGTTGGTGAAAAGAATGTCCATGATGCTTACAGTAAGGCTACGGACTCCAAGCTGCAGCCAGGTTCTTCCATTAAGCCTTTGACGGTTTATGCACCTGCCTTTGAGCTGGGCGTGCTGAATCCTGCCTCTGTTGTGGACGATCTGCCTTTCTATTATGTGGATAGCAGTCCTTTCCCCAGAAACTCCAACCGGCAGTATTCCTATTCCAGAACTGTTTTGAGCGCCGTCAAGGATTCTGTAAACGCCAGTGCCATCAAGGGCCTGGACATTATGGGGCGCGAATATTCCTTTAACTTCGCCAAGGATAAATTCCATCTTTCCACATTGGTGAAAGAGTATACCAACTCCAGCGGAAAGATCTTTACAGACGTTGACTGGGCACCTTTGGGCCTGGGCGCACCCACAGTCGGTGTGACAGTCCGCGATATGTGTACCGCGTATGCAACATTTGCCAATAACGGCATTTACCGCGATGCCCGGACCTATACGTTGATCTATGATAACGACGGTATGCTTGTGCACCATAATGAGCAGAAGGCCGAACAGATCCTAAGCGCCAAGACAGTGGATTATATGAACTACTGCCTGGCGGAGGTAGTCAAAAGCGGTACTGCCGATGATCTTCGCTTTAGTTTTGATAAGAACTATGAGATTTACGGTAAGACCGGTACGACCACCAGTGCCAAAGACCGTTGGTTCTGCGGCTTTACCGGACATTATACTGCTTCGGTTTGGACGGGATATGATATGCCCGAGGCGATCACCGGTGGTGGCGGTAGCGCGGCAGCTCGTACACTTTGGAGAAAAGTCATGGAGCCCTTGCATTACGGCTTGGAATCAAAGAGCCTGTATAATTCCGGAAATTTTGTGTCCACACAGGTCTGTAAGGATTGCGGCAAGCTTGCTACCTCTGCCTGCTCCATGGATGTCAGAACCCATGAGCACGGGCTTGGACGTGTGGAGACTGTGTTGGTGTATCCCGAGGATGTGCCCACCCAGTCCTGTGACTGCCATGTGGTCGTGGACTACTGCACCGACTGTAGGGCAGTGGCCAATTCAGGCTGTACCCATGTTGTGAAGCGTTCCCTGGTAAAGATGACCCAGTCCAAGGTCAATGAGATCAAAAAGGCTTCCAGTGTTGGTCTGTGGTCGTCCTGCAGAGGTGAAAATTATATCTACCTTGTGGACAAGTATGGGAATCCCGCTGCATTTTACGGCTTCAACGGAGACAAGAATCTCGGCTTAAGTGTGCCGTATCTTACCTGCTATATTCACGACGACATCCCGGAATTGCCTATTTTGATCGAGTAAAAGGAGATTGCCATGATTTGGTTATCCGATGAGTGGAAAGAATATGAGGTGTTGGATACCTCTGACGGAGAACGTCTGGAGCGGTGGGGCAGGTACCTTTTGGTACGCCCCGACCCCCAGGTTATTTGGAACACACCCAAGACCCATCCGGGCTGGAAGAAGTATGATGCCAGATACCTGCGCTCCAACACAGGCGGTGGTCATTGGTCTGACCATAAACTCCCTGAGCGCTGGCAGATCCACTATAAGGACTATTTGACGTTTAATGTCAAGCCTATGAATTTTAAGCACACCGGTGTATTTCCGGAGCAGGCGGCAAACTGGGATTTTATCCGGGAGAAGTGCGCAAATGCCGGACGTCCGGTACGTGTGCTGAATTTGTTTGCCTATTCCGGCGGTGCAACATTAGCCGCAGCGGCAGGTGGGGCAGAGGTATATCACGTGGATGCATCCAAGGGTATGGTTGCCTGGGCTAAGGAAAATGCCCAGGCCTCCGGTCTTGCAGACCGTCCGATCCATTGGATCGTGGACGACTGCGGCAAGTTCATTCAGCGGGAGATTCGCCGCGGCCGCCGTTATGACGGCATTATTATGGATCCTCCCAGTTATGGCCGGGGGCCCAGCGGCGAGATTTGGAAAATGGAAACAAGCTTCTATCCATTCCTGCTGGAAACCGCAAAACTATTGACAGATAATCCCTTATTTGTCATCATCAATTCCTACACCACAGGTCTTGCGCCCTCTGCTGTAGGATATGCATCGGATGTTGTCTTTGGCGCGGAGCACGGCGGAAAGACCACTGTTGGAGAACTGGGTCTGCCTGTACAATCCACGGGTATCATGTTACCCTGTGGCTCCACCGGTCGCTGGACACCTTGATTTGGAGGAATGTCATTTGGGCATTGCAATCAGAGTCGAAAATTTGGCATATACTTATCCGGGCGTGGATGACACGCCCGGCGTGCGTGTATTTGAGGATCTATCATTGACCATCGAGGAGGGCAGCTTTACTGCGGTTCTCGGCGGCAACGGATGCGGAAAATCCACCCTTGCCAAGCATTTCAATTCCATACTTTTGCCCTGCGGCGGCAAGGTGCATGTTTTCGGCATGGATACTATGAACGAAGAAAAACTGCTTACCATCCGTAGGACAACGGGCATGGTGTTCCAAAATCCGGATAACCAAATTGTTGCCAATGTTGTGGAAGAGGATGTGGCTTTTGGACCGGAGAATTTAGGTATTTCCAGCCCGGAGATCCGCCGCAGAGTGGACTTTGCGCTGCAACAGGTTGGTATGTACGAATACCGGGAGCATGCGCCCCATTTGCTGTCCGGTGGTCAGAAGCAGCGGATTGCCATTGCGGGAATCATCGCTATGGAGCCAAAATGCATCGTGTTGGACGAACCAACTGCTATGCTGGATCCCCGTGGGCGTCGGGAGGTCATGGAAACCATCGAAAAGCTGAACAGGGAAAAGGGGATCACCGTTATTCTCATTACCCATCATATGGATGAGGCTGCCCGCGCTGGACGTGTTATCGTGCTGAACAAGGGCACGGTTGCTGCCGATGGAACACCGCAAGAGGTGTTTTGTCAGGTAGAATTGCTGCACAGCATTGGTCTTGCAGCCCCGGAAACTGTAGAACTTTGTTGGAAATTAAACCAAATGGGTGCCGATCTGCCTCTTGACAGATTGACCCCGGAAGAATGCGCGCAGGCACTTTTAGAATATTGGAAGGCCTGACCCGCTGGAGGTAGAAATTATTGACACCGATTTTAGAGATTCAGAATCTGACTCATATTTACAGCGCCGGTACTCCGTTTGAGCACACGGCGCTGGAAAACGTGTCTTTTTCGGTGGAACGCGGAGAATTTATCGGTATTATTGGCCACACAGGCTCCGGTAAATCTACACTGATGCAGCATTTAAACGGACTTCTAAAGCCTACATCCGGTCAAATTTTGCTGGATGGTACGGATATTTGGTCAGATAAGTTCCTTACGCGTCAGGCCCGTTTTCGTGTTGGACTTGTGTTCCAATATCCGGAATACCAGCTTTTTGAGGAGACGGTATATAAAGATATTGCGTTTGGTCCGAAAAATATGGGCCTTTCCAAGGGTGAAATCGACCGCCGGGTGCGTGAAGCAGCCAGTTTTGTTGGACTGACGGATGCGCAGCTGGAAGCATCTCCCTTTGATTTGTCCGGCGGTCAGAAGCGCCGGGTGGCGATTGCTGGCGTAATTGCCATGGAGCCTGAAGTGCTGATTCTGGACGAGCCTACAGCCGGATTGGATCCCGCCGGTCGTGCGGAGATTTTGCAAAACATTGAAAGCTACCGGAAAGCAAAGAATGCCACCATTATGATGGTGAGCCATTCTATGAACGATGTGGCACTTTTGACGGATCGTTTGATCGTGATGAACGGCGCACACCTTGCTATGGACGGTACCCCCCAGGAGGTTTTCTCCCATGCATGGGACTTGGTTGATATGGGTCTGGATATCCCTGAGGTGACGCAGGTGTTCCTACAGCTACGAAAATTGGGATTGAAGCTGCCGCCTGTTTATACCATGGAGCAGGCCATCGATGCCCTGAAAGGGGGGATCGTTGGTGCTTAAGGATATTACGTTAGGACAATATTTCCCGGGGAATTCCGTGATTCACCGACTGGATCCCAGAACAAAGCTTGTGATGCTGGTGGTCTATATTGTGGCACTGTTTCTTGCAGGCGGTCCGGCATCCTACGGCCTTTTGCTGGCGCTTTTGCTGACCTGCATTGGAATCTCCGGTATCCCCGTCAAGGCATTTCTGCGGGGTATGAAACCGTTGGTATTCATTCTGATTTTTACCGGTATTCTAAATCTGCTGTTTACCCAGGGTGAGCGAGTTTTGGTGTCCTTTTGGATCATTACCATCACGTTGGAGGGCGTTGTGCGCTCTATTTATATGATGGCGCGGATTTTGATGCTCATTGCCGGCACATTTTTGCTGACATATACCACTTCTCCGATTGCCTTAACAGACGGCCTGGAGTCTCTTCTGAACCCCTTGAAGAAGATTAAAGTACCTGTCCACGAGCTGGCAATGATGATGTGTATTGCACTTCGCTTCATTCCCACACTCATCGAGGAAACAGATAAGATCATGTCAGCGCAGAAGGCCCGCGGTGCGGATTTTGAAACGGGCAAGCTGATGGACAGGGTCAAAGCACTTGTGCCGATTTTGGTGCCGCTGTTTATCAGTGCATTCCGTCGTGCAGACGAATTAGCTACCGCCATGGAATGCCGCTGCTACCACGGCGGTGATGGCAGAACGAAAATGAAGCTATTGCGCTACAAGCGCCGGGATTTCTGCGCCTATGGCATCGGTATTTTGGTGCTTGCTGCGGTAATCCTGCTGACCCGGTTCGGACTGTGAGGCTGCTATGCGAAATATTGCTGTCTTTTTAAAATATTTGGGTACGGACTACCACGGCTGGCAGATGCAGAAAAATCTTCCCACTGTGCAGGAGACTTTGGAAAAAGCCATTGGCATGCTGACAGGGGAGAAGGTGCATGTCACCGGCTGTGGACGTACTGATGCAGGCGTTCACGCCAAGTGCTATGTGGCAAATTTCCGTACGGACTCCACAATCCCGGTGGAGCGGCTTCCCTATGCGCTGAACACCCATTTGCCTGCTGATATTGTGGTGACGAAAGCATTCGATGTCCACGAGGATTTCAATGCCATCGGTTCCTGTGCCCGAAAGGAATATACCTATCTGATCTACAATTCCCGGGTCAAAGACCCTTTTTATGTTAATCGTGCGTGGTTTTATCCCAAGCATTTGGATGAGAGGATCATGCAGGCTGCTGCTGACCAGTTTGTGGGTACGCACGATTTTGCGGCGGTGAGAAGCGTAGGCACAGATGTAAAATCCACCGTAAGAACTGTATACTATTATAAGGTAGAGCGAGATGAAGACTTGATTTCGCTGCGTGTTTGTGCCAACGGTTTTCTCTATAACATGGCCCGCGCAATGGCCGGAACAATTGTTTATGCTGCTGAAGGAAAGATCAAGCCCGAGGAGATCGGCGCGATCCTGGGTTCCGGTAATCGTACCGCGGCAGGTCCGACTGTGCCTGCTGGCGGGCTTTACATGACCCACCTGTGGTATGATGACGGAGTGGAAAAATTTGAGTGCAGCAGTACTTGATTTGTTCAAAATTTGTTTTATTTTTTCCTTGCAGAATGTGTTATACTGCCTGGAAAGGAGTGAATGATTATGCAGCCGAAACTGTGTACCAAATGTAAGAAGAATATTGCAGTTGTTTTCATTACAAAGATCGAAAACGGCAACACCTTGAATGAGGGATATTGCCTAAAATGTGCACGTAGTTTAGGCATTCCCCAAATTGAGCAGGCTGTGAAAAATATGGGATTTTCTGACGATGACCTGGATAACCTCAGTGACGAGATGAGCAGCATGTTCGGTCAGATTGACCAAGGTGATGGCGAGGACGACGATATGGACAGCCGTACCGCCACATTCCCTATGCTGAATCAGCTGTTTGGCGCAGGCCATCTGCCTGCACAGGGTGATGGCAATCTTCCTGCTAAACGTAAGGAGCAAGAGGAAAAGGGTGGGGAAGAAGCCACGAAAAAGAAGAACAAAAAGCATAAATTTCTGGACGCTTACTGCATGAACCTCACCGGTCGCGCCCGTGAGGGAAGGCTGGATGCTGTTATTGGACGGGATGTGGAAACGGAACGCGTGATCCAGATCCTGAACCGTCGACAAAAAAATAATCCCTGTCTGAACGGTGAGCCCGGCGTTGGCAAAACTGCCATTGCAGAAGGTCTTGCCCAGCGGATTGCTAGTGGTAATGTGCCCTTTAAGCTTCGTGACAAGGAAGTGTTTTTGCTGGATCTGACCGCCTTGGTGGCCGGAACCCAGTTCCGCGGCCAGTTTGAAAGTCGCATGAAGAGCCTGATCGGCGAGGTCAAGGAATGCGGCAATATTATCCTTGTCATCGATGAAGTGCATAACCTGGTAGGCGCAGGCGATGCGGAAGGTTCTATGAATGCCGCTAATATATTAAAGCCTGCACTATCCCGGGGCGAGATCCAAGTGATTGGTGCGACTACTTTTAACGAATACCGCAAGCACATTGAAAAAGATGCTGCATTGGAACGCCGCTTCCAGCCGGTTACCGTGGCTGAGCCTACCATTGAGGAAGCCAGCCAGATCATGCAGGGCATTGCACCTAAATATGCCGAGTTCCACGGTGTTTCCATTTCTCCTGAGATTGCCCGACAGTGCGTTGTGCTTTCCGAGAGATATATTACGGATCGCTTCCTGCCGGATAAGTCCATCGACCTGCTGGACGAAGCCTGTTCCGATGTCAATCTGCGATGCGAGGAGATCTCTCGACTGGCACAGCTGCGTAAGGAGCGGGACGATTATGAGTTGGAACTGCAAATGCTCACAGAGGATACGGAAAATGAGCATTATGAGCGCCTTGCCCATCTGCGTAGCCGTTTATGTCAGATTGCCGCAGAAATTGAAAAACTGGAACAAGTGCCGCCACCGGCCGTGACCATTGAAAACCTGGCCCGGATCATCGAACTGTGGACGAAGATCCCTGCCTCCAAGATTAAGGCCCAAGAATATGAGCAGATCAGCGGCCTTGCTGACCGCCTGCGCCAGCATATTGTGGGACAGGACGAGGCTGTGAATGCAGTCGCCAAGGCCATTCGCCGCCATCGGGTAGGCATTTCCCCAAAAAAGCGCCCGGTATCGTTCATTTTTGTTGGTCCCACCGGTGTTGGTAAGACGGAATTAGTTAAGTGCCTTGCAAATGATCTGTTTGACTCCGTTGACAGTCTGATTCGGCTGGATATGTCCGAATTTATGGAGAAGCACACTGTTTCAAAACTGATCGGTTCGCCTCCCGGATATATCGGCTATGACGAAGCAGGGCAGTTGACAGAAAAGATTCGCCGCAAGCCCTATTCTGTGGTGTTGTTTGATGAGATCGAAAAGGCACACCCGGATGTTCTGAATATCCTCCTGCAGGTGTTGGATGACGGCCGTATTACCGATGCTCAAGGGCGAGTGGTGAATTTTGAGAATACCATCATTGTTATGACCTCCAACGCAGGCAGTGAGGGCCGCGTGGCCGGCCTTGGATTTGGCAGGACGCAGAATGATCAGGTGAAGGAAAAGACCATGGGTGCCTTGCGCGAGTTCTTGCGGCCGGAGTTTATCAACCGGGTAGATGAGATCATTACCTTCAATCATCTGACAGAAGAGAATTTCAGAGGCATCGCCAAGATCATGCTGAAAGAATTGTCCGATTGCCTGACAGACCGTGGCTTAACTGTCACATTCAGCGACGATGTGGTGGAGTATCTGGTGAAAAAGGCATTTTCCACCATCTATGGCGCCCGAAATTTGCGCCGGACGATCCAGCGCGACCTTGAAGATCCCATTTCTGAACGGATTATTGCATCTTTTGAAAATCCAATTTCTACTATTGACATCTGTGTAGAAAATGATGAAATTGTGGTAAAATCCAGATAAATTGAGCCGGGAAGCATGACACTTCCCGGCTTTTGTTACATATCCATTTTCCGTACAAGTTTATTAGTAACTTCTTGTGCCGCATCTTCAACCGCATAGGCTGCTTTGTCCACCAGCTTTTTCGCCTTGCTCTGTCGGGGAAGCATTGCAACCGCAACTGCGCCCACAGCAGCACCGATGCCCATGGTCAGTGCCCATCCTTTCATCTGCATACATTCTCCCTCCTTCCGATAATAGTATGCCCGATTTTGTGGGAGCGGGGGATGTAAAATTCAGTCTTGTCGACCAATCCGGAATGTGTTATAATAAACAAAAAGAGTTTTAGGAGGTCAATATCATGTCTATTGATTTTCTGCATGAAAAAATTCGTAAGCTGAAGAACCCGTTAATTGTGGATATGAGCATTACGGAGGAACTGCTTCCGCCCCATTTGATGGAGCAGGAGGGGGGCTTTTCTAAGGCGTATGCCCGTTTTTGCCGGGAGCTTTTGGAAGCACTTCCAGGTGTTGTGCCCGGTGTAAGATTTTCTTTTGATGTCTTCGCACTGTTGGGAGAGCAGGGACTTTCTGAACTGAGAAGCCTCTTGATCAGGGCAGGGGAATTGGGCTTCTACACACTACTTGATGGTCCGCAGATCCTTTCACCCTGGGCGGCTGACCGCGCTGCTGCCTTACTGACCGGTAACGAGTATCCCTGTCAGGGCATGATCATCAGCCCGTATATCGGAAGTGACAGCATCAAGCCCTTTATACCTGCCTGCACGAAAGGTGAGAAGGATCTGTTTATTGTGGTTCGTTCCGCCAACAAATCTGCATCCGAGCTTCAGGATCTGCTTACAGGTAAGCGGCTGGTACAGGGTGCGGCCGCAGAATTGGTGAATCGCTTTGGTGAGTCTATTTTTACCAAATGCAACTATTCCCGGATTTGTGCCGTAGGAAGTGCGGGTGCAGCTGACAGTCTGCGCAATCTCCGGGCGCAGTATAAGCATATGTTTCTTTTGGTGGACGGTCTCGACTACCCCAGCGGCAATATGAAGAACGCAAGCTTTGCCTTTGATCGCCTCGGCTACGGTGCTTCCATCTCCGCCGGTCCAACAGTTACAGCCGCCTGGCGCGATGTGGAGGGCACTAACAGTGAAGCCTATATTGATCACGCCGTACAGGCCGCTGAGCGGATCAAAAAGAATCTGCAGCGCTACGTTACCATCCTTTGATTATGTAGGCCAGGCAATTGCCTGACCGTTAGTCTACCCTGTTTACACGGCCACTCTTGCCAGCGGCATCACCATTGCCATCGATAATCCCATCTTCCATCATTCCGCTGCTGGAAGGCGTGGTAGGCGCGGTGGTCGGCTTCGTTGTGGCAGCTGTGGGTGCCGTTGTAGCCGCAGTGGAAGAATTGGCGCTGGGATCTGCAGTCTCATCAGCGCTATTTCTGCTGCCGCATGCAGTCAAAAGACCAATACCGAGAACAAGGCACAATGCAAAAATTGCAATTTTTTTCATGGTGTTTCCTCCTGTAATTCAGATTACATCGTTAGTATTGCCTTCAGATGATAATTTAGACTGGAAAAACGCTCCAATTTTTCGATAATTTCTGATTTTCCCATTGCTATTTTTAAAAAAAGCGTTATAATAATGAAGATAATGATTACATAAAGGAGAATCCTCAGTTATGAAGAAACTCACCGTTAAAAAGGGAACAGAATGTATGGCTTGCTTGGAGTGCGTCCGCGCCTGCTCCAATGCTTTTTACAAGGAGTTCCACCCCGATTATTCCTGCATCCAGGTGGTTGCGAAGGGTGCCGGAGCAAAGCCTATGACCTGCATCCAGTGCGGTAAGTGTGAAAAAGCCTGCGAACATGGTGCGATCACGCAGAATCCTAAGACCGGCGTTTACATGATCAACAAGAAACTGTGTGTTTCCTGCGGCAAGTGTGTAGAAGTTTGCCCCATGAAGGTTATGGTTTTGAAAGAGGGCAGCACTGCAAGTAAGTGCATTGCCTGCGGTATCTGTGTCAAGGCATGTCCCATGGAGATCCTGGAGATCGTCGAAAAGTAAATAAAGCGTAAAGGGTAGCTTTGGCTACCCTTTTTTCTTTTTTGATTGACAGTTCGATCACTGCATGATATGATACAAACAGATGTTCGTATATTTGAAAATGGTTACAAAAAACAGTCCGAAATGATTGCAAAAACGCCGCAGTTATGATATACTGTTAACAATCATACACCCGGAGGCGTTTATGACTGATTTAACCCCTTTTCAGCAGGAAATCCTTACTTTATTGCCCAAGATTGAACTGCGTTTTGGAGAATCCATGGCAAATCATACTTCTTTCCGCATTGGTGGTGGGGCAGAAGTAATGGCATTCCCAAAAAGTGCAGAGGAATTGGCCGATATATTGAAAGTATGTAAAGAATTGGAGACTGTGCCCGCAATTTTGGGTGCCGGTACGAATGTTCTTGCACCGGATGACGGATTATCCGGAATTGTCATTTGTTTGAAAGATTGCATGGACGGGCTGGAGCAGATGGACGAAACCCATATCCGTGTGGGCGCAGGCGTGACTATGACCCGGGCAGCGGTTTTTGCAGCCAATCTCGGTTTGTCCGGTCTGGAATTCGCCCATGGCATTCCCGGTACTGTTGGCGGAGGCGTTTATATGAATGCCGGAGCCTACGGTGGTGAGATCTGCCAGGTTTGCACCAGTGTTGATGTGATGGATCTGGATGGAACATTGTCAACCTATTCTGCGGAGCAGATGGGTTTTTCCTACCGCCATAGTGTACTGGAGGATCAAGGCGGCATTGTGATCCGTGCAATATTTGCTCTGTTGCCTAAGTCTCAGGATGAAATCCGGGCAACAATGAAAGAACTGATGGCCAAGCGGTCGGCGTCTCAGCCGCTGGATCTGCCATCCGCAGGATCTGCGTTCAAGCGGCCGGCGGGCGGTTATGCGGCGGCATTGATCGACCAAGCCGGACTGAAGGGCTTCCAGGTGGGCTGTGCCGGCATTTCCACCAAGCATGCCGGGTTTGCGGTAAATCTTGGGGGCGCAACGGCTGAGGATGTAAAAAGTCTGCTGATGCAGGTTTCTGACATTGTATTTCAAAATTCCGGCATCCGTTTAGAGCCGGAGGTTCGTATTTGGTAAAGAAATAAGGAGGTAAGCGATGGCTATCTCGTTTTCCAGCGCCGCAAAGGCAGAGATCTGTCGGGCATTTCCTCAAAAGAAGTGCTGTGCGTTGGCCCAGTGTTTTGGTATTCTACTGTTCTGCAACAGCTTTGGAGCAAAGGGAATCCGTATTATCACAGAAAGTCGTGTTCTGGCACAAAATTTGCCCAAATTGTTCAAAAAAGCATTTGGCATTACTTTCGACATTGCACCGAAGGAAGATGCGCCGGGAAAACTGGTGTTTCAGATTACGGACAGCGAAAAACTGTCCGCAGTAATGAGTGCCTATGGTTTTGATGTAAAGGATACTTTGGCGCTTCATGTGAATTTGCCCATCGTGGAAGAGGATTGCTGCAAGGCATCTTTTCTGCGGGGTGCATTCCTGGCAGGCGGCAGTGTGACTGATCCAATTAAGGGCTACCATATGGAGATCACAACTACCCATAAAAGCGTTGCCCGGGAGACAGATGCTCTCATCCGTGAAAGCTTACCCTTCTATCCCAAGGCGGCACAACGCGGCGGCGGACAGGTACTTTACATCAAGCAAAGTGAGCTGATTTCTGATTTCCTTACCTTCCTGGGCGCACCGGTGGCTGCCATGAGCATTATGGAAGCGCGGCTTGAGAAGGAGCTCAATAATAAAGTCAACCGTCGCTGTAACTGCGACGATGCCAATACTTCCAAGGTGGTGGAAGCCGCCCAGGAGCAGTTGTCGGCCATTCGTGTCCTCAGAGAACGGGGCGTGGTTGCAAAACTGCCTGCAAAGCTCCAGCAGGCCATCGAAGCCCGGGAGCAGAACCCAGAGGCATCCTTGACAGAACTGGCTGCTATGATGGAGCCTGCCATCACAAAGCCGGCTATGAATCACCGGTTGAAAAAAATCGTAGAACTTGCAAAGGAGGCAGCATTATGAGTTTTGTGCATTTGCATGTCCATACTGAATACAGCCTCCTGGATGGTGCCTGTCGCATTGACCGGATGATGGATCGGGTCAAGGAGCTGGGACAGACCGCCATAGCCATAACAGACCACGGTGTTATGTATGGCTGTATCGATTTTTATAAAGCTGCCAAGGCTGCCGGCATCAAGCCCATCATCGGCTGTGAGGTCTATGTCACCCGCCGCCGCATGGAAGACCGGGTGCATGGTATTGACAACGATCCCTACCATTTGGTTCTGTTGTGCGAGAACCGCAAAGGCTATGAAAATCTGTGCAAACTGGTGTCTGAAGCCTTTACACATGGTTTTTACGGCAAACCCCGTGTGGATCTGGAACTGTTGAGCCAGTACCATGAGGGTTTGATCGCCACATCTGCTTGTTTGGCCGGTGGCGTTGCCCAGTTTTTGCTTGAAGAGGACTACAACGCCGCAAAAGAATATGCCCTCAAGATGGCAGACATCTTCGGACCGGGGCACTTCTTTTTAGAAATGCAGGATCACGGCATTGAGGAGCAGATCGCCGTCAATCAAGGCGTACAGCGTCTTGCCAGAGAAACCGGTCTACCCACTGTGATTACCAATGATGCCCATTATCTGCGCAAAGAAGATGCCGCCATGCAGGATGTGCTGCTTTGTATTCAGACAGGCAAAACGGTGGACGAAACCAACCGAATGAAGTTTCAGACGGAGGAATTCTATCTCAAAAGCGAGGATGAATTGCGTCAGTTATTTCCCAACTGCGACGAAGCTTTCGAAAATACAGCGAAAATTGCTGATATGTGCAATTTGGAATTTACATTCCATGAATACCATTTGCCGTCCTTCCCTGTGCCGGATGGGGTGACAAACGAGGAATACTTCCGTCAGCTTTGCTATGCCGGCTTCAATGAACGTTATCATAATCCACCGCAGGAATATGTTGACCGTCTTGAATACGAGATCGGTGTGATCAGCAAAATGGGGTACGTGAACTATTACCTCATCGTGTGGGATTTCATTCGCTATGCAAAAGAACAGGGAATTCCCGTGGGTCCTGGCCGTGGCTCTGGTGCAGCATCCATTGTTGCATATTGCCTGCATATCACAGAAGTGGATCCCATGCAGTATGCGCTGATTTTTGAGCGTTTTTTGAACCCTGAGCGGGTTAGTATGCCCGACTTTGATACAGACTTCTGTCAGGAACGCCGGGGAGAGGTTATTGAGTATGTCATGGGCAAATACGGTGCAGACCATGTGGCACAAATCGCCACCTTTGGCACTATGGCTGCCCGGGGTGCGATCCGGGATGTGGGCCGTGCGCTGAACTTCTCCTATGCGGAAACGGACATCGTGGCAAAGCTGGTTCCCACAACCCTGCATATTACGCTGAAGGAAGCGCTGGAGGTCAGCCCCAAGCTAAAAGAAATGTATGACGGCGACGAGCGGGTAAAATTGCTGATCGACACCGCTATGAGCTTAGAGGGAATGCCCCGGAACACCTCAACCCATGCTGCCGGCGTTGTAATCACTGCTGATCCGGTGGATACCTATGTACCCCTGTCACGGAACGAGGATACCATTGTCACTCAGTACACTATGACCACCATTGAAGAGCTGGGACTTCTGAAAATGGACTTTTTGGGCCTGCGAAATCTAACGGTTATTGAGGATGCCCAACAGCAGATCCAAAAGCTGGAGCCGGATTTTGACATCAGCAAAGTGTGTGATAATGATCCTGACACCTTTGCTATGCTGGCAGAGGGCAAGACGCAGGGTGTATTCCAGCTGGAATCTACCGGCATTACTGGCGTGTGCGTGAATATGAGACCCACATCTATCGAAGATCTCACCGCCATTGTGGCACTGTACCGTCCCGGCCCCATGGACTCCATTCCTACATTTATTGCTAATAAGCTGGATCCACGGAAAATTCGCTACAAAACCCCGTTGCTTGAGCCGATACTGAAGGTTACCTACGGTTGCATCGTCTATCAGGAGCAGGTTATTGCTATTTTTCAGGCACTGGGCGGTTATACCATGGGTCAAGCGGACAATATCCGCCGTGCCATCTCCAAAAAGAAGATGAAGGTCATCGAGGCGGAGCGTAAGGTGTTCGTCTACGGCGATCCAGAGCAGGGGATTCCCGGTGCAGTTGCCAAGGGTGTTTCCGAGGGCGCTGCCCAGTCCATCTACGATGAGATCGTTGATTTTGCAAACTATGCCTTTAACAAGGCCCACGCAGTCTGCTATGCGGTTGTATCCTATCAGACGGCTTATCTTAAGTGTCATTATCCTCGGCAGTACATGGCAGCGTTGATGACCTCTGTGCTGGATTCCGCCACCAAGATCTCCGGCTATATTGCGGAGTGTAAAGAGATGGGCATTCCTGTTTTGCCTCCGGATATCAATCACTCCGATGACCACTTTACGGTCGAGGGGAAAGCAATCCGGTTTGGTTTGGGTGCGGTCAAGAATGTGGGACGGGCCCTCATTCGTACCATTTCTGCCAAACGCACAGCGGACGGACCATTCCAGTCCATGGAAGACTTCCTGCAGAGAATGGGCGAGGGTGAACTGAACAAGCGTGCCGTTGAAAACTTTATCAAATGCGGCGCACTGGATTGCTTTGGACATCACAGAAGTGAGCTTTTGGCTGTATATGAGAGCATGATGGACAGTGTGTCCTCTTCCCGGAAGAAGAATTTGGACGGACAAATTGGTATGTTTACCATGCTGGATGCCAGCGATAAGACCACATCCATTCCTATTCCGTCCTTGCCGGAGCTGAGTAAGGCGGATTTGATGACCATGGAAAAGGAAACCACCGGTATTTATATCTCCGGCCACCCCATGGATGATTACCGGGGGCTGCTGAAAGGTGCACATGTGGTTCCTATCGGCGTTTTGATGGGGGATGAGAATCCCTACAAGGACGATTCCGTTGTCAGCGTTGCCGGTATCGTACAAGGCGTTAAGATGAAAACCACTCGCAATAATTCCATGATGGCCTATGTGACTGTTGAGGATGATACAGCGTCCATTGAAATGCTGGCATTTTCCAATGTCTTGAGCCAGTATGGTGGCTATTTGCGGGAAAACAACCCGGTGGTTATCACCGGCCGTCTGTCAATACGGGATGAGAAAGAGCCTCAGATTGTTATTAACCGTGCACGGCCTATTTCAGATTACGCCGCTGAGATGCCGGCTGAACCTGTGCCGGTGCCTGCTCAGCCACAGGCAAACAAACTCTATTTGCAGTTAACCGGCGAAGAAGATCCGCGATATGGTAAGGTGAAGGCGATCCTCAGTATGTTTCCGGGGACCAGCCAGGTGGTTCTGTTCTTTGCGGATACCCGCACACGCCGGGGTACACAGGCTTCCTTGGACAGTCGAATGCTTGATGAACTGAAAAATGTCCTTGGTGAAGTAAATGTGGTGCTGAAATAACTTTTATTTTGAAGAAAAGTATGTTATAATGAAAATTCGAAAGGAGATGGTACTGTGAATCGCAAAAGAATATGCATTGTGTTGCTGTTTGTGGTAACCATCTTGCTGGCTGGGTGCAGTATGCGTACCGTTGATCAAATGTATGCGCTTCCGAAACGGTCTGAAGGCTATTTGAATTTGCAGAGCGCGATGGACAGTGCCATGTTCGGTCTGGAGTACCATGCGCCCATCTCAGGCGCGCATCAGCAGCCGGTGCAACTGGTGGATCTTGATGGTGATGGGGACGCAGAATGCCTGGTGTTTGCCAAAGGCAGCGGTGAAAAGCCTCTGAAGATCCTGATTTTCGCACAGAAGCAGAATAGATACGTTTTGGTGGATACCTTGGAAAACAACGGTACTGCATTCGACCAGGTACAGTATGTGAACATTACCGGAAAAGACGGCCTCGACATTGTGATCGGTCGCCAGGTCAGTGAGCAGGTCGTGCGCTCTGTATCTGTGCATACCATGGTGGACGGGAAAATGGTTCAAATACTCACCACTCAATACACCCGGTTTGTATCCACTGACCTGGATGGAAATAATCAGGACGAGTTGATGATCCTGCGTCCCGGTGAAGATCCTGCTGCAAACGGAATTGCGGAGCTTTACAGCTTCAGGGAGGGCGTTTTAGAGCGTTCTCAGGAAGTGACTATGTCAGAGCCGGCCGATCGCATCAAACGAATCATGGTTAGCAGGCTGAATGACGGACCTGCGGCGGTCTATGTAGCCAGCGACGTAAATGGAACAGCCATTATTACGGATGTCTATGCGCTTTTGGGCGGAGTGTTCACGAATGTGAGTCTTTCAAATGAATCAGGCACCAGTGTTCAGACATTGCGCAACTACTATGTATATGCGGATGATCTGGACAGAGATGGAACCTTGGAATTGCCTGATCTGATTCCTTTAGCCAGGCCCGATAATGCGGCAAGCAATAATCAGTATCTGATCCGATGGTACGCAATGAATTCTGACGGAACGGAAGTGGACAAGCTCCATACCTATCATAGCTTTACCGGTGGCTGGTTTTTGGAATTGCCAAAAGAGATTGCAGGCAGCGTCAGTGTAAATCAGTTTGGTAACAGCTACGAGTTTTCCGTTACAAATTCTGACGGTGTGCTCTCCAAGCTTATGACACTCTATGTTTTCACGGGGCAGGAGAGAGAGGAGCAGGCAATCGCTGACAACCGATTCGTGCTTTACCGCAATGAATCCACTGTTTTTGCTGCCCATTTAGAGGTTGCATCTGCTGCATTTAATATGTCCCAGGAGTCTTTGATCAAAGCTTTCCATTTAATTACGCTTGATCCCGTAAATGGAGAAATGTAAAGGAGCGCATGATGAAAAAGGTATTGATTCTCGAAGATGAACTGAATATTCGTAGCTTCGTGGTTATTAATCTGAAGCGTGCCGGTTATGACGTCATTGAGGCGGGTACAGGCCAGGAGGCCTTGGATCTTTTGCAGCAGTACCCTGAAGTAGGCGTTGCAATTTTGGACATTATGTTGCCTGATATGGATGGCTTCGAAGTGTGCCGGCGCATTCGTGCTACTAATAAGCAAATGGGCGTGATTATGCTCACCGCCCGCACACAGGAGATGGATAAGATAACTGGTCTGATGACCGGTGCTGATGACTACGTGACAAAGCCGTTCTCTCCGGCGGAACTCACTGCCCGAATAGATGCACTGTTCCGTCGCATGGGCGCTGATGTCAGTGTTCCCAAGGAGGTGCTGACGCAAGGGCCTTTCGTGATGAATACACGCAACCATACCCTGGAGAAGAACGGAAACCGCATCAAGCTTACCAAGGTGGAATATGCCATCGTAAAGCTGTTTATGCAAAACCCCGGAAGAGCGCTGTCCAGAGAAGATATTTTAACAGCAGTTTGGGGCAGAGAATACGAAGGTGAACTGAAGATCGTGGACGTAAATATCCGCCGTCTGCGCATTAAGATCGAAGACGATACTGCAAATCCCACCTACATTACGACCGTTTGGGGCCTTGGCTATAAGTGGGGCGCTTAACTGACTGAAAAGGGAGATAAACATGAAAAAGGAGTACGGCCTGCGCAGGCGTTGGCTTTTAAATACCGTTGGCGTGATCTGTGCCCTGGGATTGGTCTGCGTATTTGTCGTTACTATGGTTTTCTCTGCCTATTACTACTCAGGTATGACATCTGATTTGAAATACCGTGCCCAGACCACGGTTGCCTTTTTTGACGAATATCTGAATCAAAATTATCAGGAATATTATCAAGCATGCGTGGATTATGTGAAAGGCTTCGAGAATAAGAATACACTGGAACTGCAGTTTATCGATTCCAATGGGCAGATCGTGGCATCATCCTATGGCATGTGGCCGGGCGAATCTCCTACAACACCGGATATTCTCGACGCCATTACCACACGAAAAATTCAAAGCTATGACGATCGCGAGCCTTCCACAGGCGAGCGAATCATTGCAGTATCTTGCCCAGTGCTTTACAGCAGCGGCGAAGTGATTGGTGTTATGCGCTATGTGACTTCTACCCGGCTTTTAGATGTTCAGATACTGAGGATCGGTGGATTATCCCTTGTGATACTTGCCGTAGTTATGTCCATCGTACTGGTCAGTAGCAACTACTATATTCGCACCATTCTTGTGCCGCTGAATGCCATCATTAAGAAGGCAAAGCGGATCACCAGCGGCAGCTATGGCATGCAAATACAGACAAAATTTGACGATGAAATTGGTGAGCTGGCGCAGACCATCAATGAAATGTCCGCGCAGATCAGTCAAAATGAGAAGATCCAGCGGGATTTTATTTCCTCTCTGTCCCATGAGCTGCGCACGCCTCTGACAGCCATTGCCGGTTGGAGCGAAACACTTCTGGCTGGAGACGCCTTGGATCCGGAAACGGAACGGGGAATGAAAATTATTTCCCGGGAAACAAAACGGTTGACGGAAATGGTTGTGGAGCTATTAGACTTCACCCGTATTCAAGACGGCCGTATGACACTGAATATGCAGCAGTCTGACATCCGTGGCGAATTCGAGGATACCGTATATATGTATTCTAACCGTTTGACCCAGGATGATATTGCATTGGAATATATGGATAATGACGATGATATTCCGGAGATCATGTGTGATCCAGAGCGCATGCGGCAGGTATTTCTCAACATTTTGGACAATGCCGCAAAGCATGGCGGCGAAGGTCGGCGCATCGAAGCATCTATGACCCTTGAAGGGGAATATGTGGTGGTTCGTATCCGGGATTACGGCTGCGGCATTCCGGAGGATGAATTACCTCTGGTCAAAAAGAAATTCTATAAGGGCAGCTCCAAGGCACGCGGTACGGGTATCGGCCTTGCCGTCTGTGATGAGATCGTAGAGATGCACCGTGGTATGCTGACCCTGGAAAATGCAGAGGGCGGCGGTACTTTGGTGACCGTCAGTCTGCCCATTTCCCAATAAGGAAGGAACTTTATGAGCAAGGAAAAAACGCAGCCCTGCTGCGAGAAATTCAAAACCAGCATCGGTGGTCAGGCGCTGATTGAAGGCATTATGATGCGTGGTCCGGAAAAGGATGCCGTGGCTGTGCGCACGAATGGAGAAATCAAGTTGGAAGTGACCCCTCGAAAGGTACGGCCGAAGAAATCCTTCGCCACATGGCCACTGATCCGTGGTGCGGTAAACTTCTTTGACTCCCAAGTGGTTGGGGTCAAGGCACTGATGCGTTCGGCGGATCTGTCGCCGGAGGGAAGCGTGGAAGAGGAACCATCAAAATTCGACCTTTGGCTGGAAAAGAAGCTGGGCAACGAAGGATTCCAAACGATGATCCTTAGTGTTGCGGTCTTTTTGGGTCTGGGTTTGTCGATCCTGCTGTTTTTTATGCTGCCGGATATTGTTGTCGGCTTCTTTTATCAATGGATTCCCAACGATCTGGTATACAATTTGTTTGCAGGCTTGGTACGTATGTGTATTTTTATGACATATATGCTCCTTGTGTCCCGTATGAAGGATATGAAGCGAGTCTTTGCCTATCATGGCGCGGAGCATAAAACCATTCGCTGCTATGAGGCAGGGTTGCCGCTGACAGTTGAAAATGTCCGTGCTCAGACTCGGCTTCATCCCCGCTGTGGTACCAGCTTTTTACTTGTTGTGATGGTAATTTCTATTTTGGTATTTGCTTTGGCATCTTCACTGTTATTAGCCATTTGGCCGGGTTTGAAGGCAATGGACGGCAGCATCCTATACCGTTTGATTATGATTCTGTTCCGGTTATTGCTGCTGCCTTTGGTGGTGTCGATTACCTATGAGATCAACCGATGGGTGGGCCGACACGACAACTGGTTTACCAGGATCCTCGCTGCACCTGGTATGTGGTTGCAAAATTTTACCACCAACGAACCAGATGATACCATGATAGAGGTTGGCATCGCTGCGGTTCAGGCGGTTCTTCCCGAGGTAGAGGGGGCAGACCGTTGGTAAAGACCTATTCCCAGCTTTATTTGGACGCACGAAAAGCCCTTATGGCCACAGAAGATATGCAATCGGCAGGAATACTTGCCAGACATTTGCTTTGCCATGTCTCCGGTAAAACGCAGGAGGAGATATTGGCGAATCGGGAACTGTATGCATCGGAAGAGATTTGCCAGCAGATGGATGCGCTGACTGCACGGGTGATGGGTGGCGAGCCCCTTGCCTATATCTTAGGCGAATGGGAGTTTTACGGATTACCCCTTTTTGTGGATAGAAATGTGCTCATTCCCCGGGATGATACCTGTGCTGTGACATCACTTGCCATTCAAAAGGCGCTGTTCCTCGGAAAAGATCCCCGAATCTTGGATCTATGCACCGGCTCTGGTTGTATCGGCTTGGCAATTGCCAGCCGAGTCAAGGATGCTCGGGTCACCTTGGCTGATGTATCTAAAGAAGCTCTGGCAGTTGCCAAGAAGAATATGGTGCGAAATCACTTGTCCGGGCGGGTCTCGTGCATTCAGGCGGACGCACTTAAAAAGCCATCCGCCTTCCTCGGTAAATTTGACATGATCGTTTCCAACCCTCCATACATCACAGCACAGGAGATGAAGGAGCTGCCGCACAGTGTCAGCGGTTTTGAGCCTCATTTGGCATTGTTTGGTGGACAGGACGGACTCGATTTCTATCGTGCAATCGCAAAAAACTATACGCAAGCACTAAAGCACAACGGATATTTGTGTTTTGAATTTGGCATGGGCCAGGGAGACGGTGTTTGCCGCATCCTGGAGGAAAATCAGTATACCATCCTGGAACGAACCAGAGATTATAACGACATTGAGCGCGCGGTAATTGCCCAGCTCAACAGGAAGGAAGATTAACATGGCTACAAAAAAGACTGCTTATGAGGCACCAACCCCCGCATCTGACAAGAAGAAGGCTCTGCAAACGGCCCTTTCTCAGATCGACAAGAATTTTGGTAAGGGTACTGTGATGCGTCTGGGTGGCCGCCCCGAAATGAATGTGGATGCCATTCCCACCGGCTCCCTGGCATTGGATGCTGCGCTGGGTATTGGCGGCGTGCCCAAGGGCCGTATCATTGAAATCTACGGACCGGAATCCTCCGGTAAGACCACATTAGCTCTACACATTTTGGCAGAGGCTCAAAAAATGGGTGGCGAGGTTGCTTTTGTAGATGCCGAGCACGCGCTTGACCCCGTCTATGCAGCTGCCTTGGGCGTTGATATTGACAATTTGCTTGTTTCTCAGCCCGACACAGGCGAGCAGGCATTGGAGATCACCGATGCACTGGTGCGCTCCGGTGCGGTGGATGCTGTTGTCGTTGACTCTGTTGCTGCGCTCGTTCCTAAGCAGGAGATCGAGGGTGAGATGGGCGATACCTTTGTCGGTCTGCAGGCGCGCCTGATGTCTCAGGCACTGCGGAAGCTGGCCGGTACAATCGCAAAAACCAACTGCGTGGTTATTTTTATCAATCAACTACGTATGAAGATCGGCGTTATGTACGGCAACCCTGAGACTACCACCGGCGGTAACGCTCTGAAGTTTTATTCATCCGTCCGTTTGGATGTGCGCCGTACCGAGGCTATCAAGGAAGGCGGCAATGTGGTGGGCAACAAGACCCGTGTCAAGGTCGTTAAGAATAAAGTTGCACCTCCTTTCCGTGAGGCATATTTCGACATTATGTATGGACAGGGCATCAGCAAGTGGGGCGAACTGGTCGATCTCGCCGTGCAGATGGACATCGTTCAAAAGAGCGGCAGCTGGTTCAGCATGGGTGAAGAGCGCATTGGCCAGGGTGTCAGCTCCGTGAAGGACTATCTCATGGCAAACCCCGACATTGCAGAGCAGGTGGAGGCTCAGGTTCGTGAAAATCTTCTGAAGAACAACTGTGTGCAGGGCAAAGCACCTGCTAAGGCTGCTGAGCGTCCTGTTGCTGTCAGCGCGGATGATTTTGACGATGAGGATTAAATCCTTGTCAACTGCGCCCGACAGGGCCGGGCGCTACCGAGTCGCCTGGGAAGATGACAGTGTGATGCACCTATACCGCCAGACGGTAGAAGATTTTGGCCTATTTACCGGTTTAGAGCTGTCTGATGAGCAAATAGGTGATCTGAAAACAGCAGCAGGACAGATGTCTGCAAAAATGCGGGCTGTGCGGATCGTTGCTGCATCCAGCGTCTCCAAACGGGATCTGGAGCATCGCCTGGTAATGAAAGGGGAGAACCCTGAGCAGGCTAAGGCAGCCGTTGCATGGATGAGCGAGATGTCTCTGCTTGATGATCGCAAAACTGCGGAACAGGTTGTCGCTCGCTGCATTTCCAGGGGCTACGGCCTTGCCCGGGCGAAGCAAGCCCTGTATGAAAAGCGGATACCCAAGGAGTATTGGGATGATGCTTTGTCTGAATACCCAGATCAAATTAACAAAATCATGGAATTCCTGGAATCACGCCTAGTGGATACGCCCTCAGACAAGGATGTAAAACGTGCTATTGATGCACTTCTGCGCCGGGGGCATTCTTATGGCAATATCCGCAGAGCAATGCAGGAAATGGCAATGGATTCCCGTGAATTTCCGGAGGACTAGTATGGCAAATATTGGTTTCATTTCCCTTGGCTGTGCCAAGAATCAAGTGGACTGTGAGCGGATGATGTATCGGGTACAGGAAGCTGGGCATACCATTCTTGCGGATATTACCGGTGCTGAGGTAGTGGTCATCAACACCTGCGGCTTTATTGATTCTGCAAAATCCGAGGCGATCGATTTCATCCTACATACAGCTGCATTGAAGGCGGATGGACTTGTGGGCAAAATTCTCGTTACTGGATGCCTTTCTCAACGGTATCAGGATGAGATCCTAGCACAAATGCCGGAGGTTGATGGCATTTTGGGCACAGGCAGTTATACAGAGATTGTTCCGGCTATTGAGGCGCTTTTGGAGGACCAGCCCGTCAATGTCTTCGGTTCTATAGATGCCCCCGAGGTTGAGACCGGTCGAATTCTTACCACCCCCGAGCATTACGCTTTTATCAAAATTGCAGAGGGCTGCGACAATCGTTGCAGTTACTGCATCATTCCGTACCTGCGGGGCAAATTTCGCAGTCGGCAGATGGATGATATTCTCTACGAAGCCCGGTTATTGGCAGCATCCGGTGTCAAGGAATTGATTGTTGTTGCTCAGGACACTTGTCGTTACGGTACAGATCTGTCTGGACATAGGAGGCTGTTGCCGGAGCTTTTGCAGCAGCTGTGTCAAATTGACGGAATTCATTGGATTCGGCTGCATTATGCCTATCCCGATGAGATCGATGACGAACTCATCGATGTGATTGCCAACGAGCCGAAAATCGTGAAGTATTTGGACATTCCTATTCAGCATTGCAATAGTAAGATTCTACAGCTTATGAACCGTCGGGGTGACGGTGTCTTTCTGCGGGAACTGTTTGCGAAGTTGCGCAGTCGCATTCCGGGTTTGGTGCTTCGCACCAGCGTCATTACCGGCTTGCCCGGGGAAGGGGAGCAAGAATTTGCGGAACTTTGTGAGTTCCTTAAAGAACAGCGCTTGGAGCGCGTTGGCGCATTCTCGTTCTCTCCCGAGGAGGGCACACCCGCAGCAAAGATGGACTTTCCGGATCCCCTGATGGCCCAGGAGCGTGCAGAAATCGTATCGAATATTCAATCTCAAATCATGGACGAATACGCCCGGCAAATGCTTGGCAGGACCGTAGAAGTGCTGGTGGATGGCTATGACGAGGAATATGGACAATATTTTGGCCGGACATATGCTGACTCGCCCGATATTGACGGAAGAGTTTGGCTGGCAAGTGAGGATGACCTGTCGGAGGGCACTTTTGTGATGGTGCACTTGGACGGTGTCATCGATGGCGACCTTTCCGGATATGTTTTGGAGGGATGATTATGACAACTGCAAGTAAGATTACATTGATTCGGGTGGCGTTTATCCCCTTATTAATGATCTTGATGGCACTCAGCGGCGGCTGCTCCAATATTTGGATGTGGTTGTCTTTGGCACTGTTTATCGTTGGCAGCATTACTGATTACATTGACGGACACATCGCAAGAACCCGGAACCAAATTACCGATTTTGGCAAGTTTTTGGATCCTCTTGCAGATAAGCTGTTGGTCATCGCAGCAATGTGTATGTTTTGCCAGTGGGAGATGATGCCTGCATGGGCACTGATGCTGGTTCTGACCCGTGAATTTGCCGTAACTGGTCTGCGGCTCGTGGCGGTAGGAAAGGGTAAGGTGATTGCAGCGGGATGGAGCGGCAAGGTCAAGACTGCCAGCACAATGGTCGGTTTATGCGTTTGGATGGCTTTTCCCGGTGTTTTGTGGCTGTCCTGGGTGATTATTGCTGTGATCGTGGTGACCACCATCTATTCTGGTATTGAATACTTCATTCAAAACTGGAAATGCCTTTGGGATTAAAATACAAATCCGGAGCATTGCTCCGGATTTTCCATGGACTATTTTTTGCGAGGTAAATACATGAATATAAAAGAAGTTGCTGAGATTCGCCGCCATATTCGCCGGGATCGCAGCAATATAACCGCAATCTACGGCTGCTATGTCAATGACAACAAAGAGATCATTTCTGAATTTCGCTGCAGCACCGGTATGATGTCTGAAAATGAAGGGGATAAATATTTTGGCCTTCTGCGCAAAACCCTTTCCGGTACCTTCGGTAAGCATTTGATCGACATATCCTTCAAAACTGCACAGGTCATGGATAGCCCGGAGCATAAGCTGTTGATGGAACTGCGTCAGAGCAGCCTTGGCGATGAAGAAAAGCGCATGGCGTTCTATCACAAGGTGATCGAGTCTGTTTCATTGGATCAAGGATATTTGATTCTCCTTGGTTGCGATGCTTACGATGTTCCGTTTAAAAAGAGCAGCAACGGCGAAGATTCCGGTGAGTCTTACAAATTCCTGTTGTGCGCCATATGCCCTGTGAAGCTGACGAAGGCTACATTGCATTATGTACCGGATGAGAAGATTTTTCACGACGGCGGCATAACCAATGTGGTGGGCAATCCGGAACTGGGTTTTTTGTTCCCGGCCTTTGATAATCGGACGACGAACATCTATAATGCCCTTTATTACACCCGCAGTGTAAAGGAGAACTACGAAACCTTCGCGAGCAACATCTTCCATGCCCCAATTCCAAAGCCCGCCTACGCGCAGAAGAAGTCCTTTGAGGCGATTCTCAGCAATTCCCTGGCCGATGAATGCAGTATGGACGTGGTACAGATTGTACACGAGCAGCTTGCCCAGCGCATTGAACTGCATAAAGAAAGTAAGGTCGCTGATCCCTTGCTGATCTCAAAGGAGGATGTAAAGGATATGCTGACCGGCTGTGGGATTTCGGATGCGCACATGGCAAAATTCAGCGTGGATTATGACGAAGCCTTTGGCTTTGAAGCACCTGTGCATCCCAAAAATATCATTGATGAAAAAAGATTTGAGATCAAGACACCGGATGTATCTATCAAGGTCGCACCGGATCGTACGGATCTTATTCAGACGCGGGTCATTGGTGGTGTGAAGTACATCCTCATTAACGCAGAAGAGGATGTGGAGGTAAACGGCGTCAGTATTCACATTCGTGACGGTAAGGCGCTGATCGTCTAATTTGGAGGTAGGTTATGCAATTAAGGCAATATACTCGCTATCAAGTTGACTTCTCAAGTAAATGGACGGCATCCTTTGGCGTGCTGATGGGCTTGTCCTTTTTCTTGCGGATTGTTCACTATTTTGGACTGACGAGTCTGCGGGACGTGGGCATTATTGAACTGCTGACTTCCGGATTGATTGGTATTTTCCTTTGTGGCGGTACAGTTGTGTGTCTGAATGTTTTACACCGAAATGCGCCGGGCCTGTACGGAATCGTGGGAGCTTTGCAATGCCTGCTGGTCTTCGTCGTCACCTGTACAACCGGTAATTTGGGACGGATTATTCTGGCGCTGATCTGGTATGCATTGACGACGCTGATCCTTCTGATCACAGTTGGTGGCTATTTGCCGGGGAAATTGTTGGCTGTATTGATGTTTGGCGTTTCCGTCGTGATCCGCCTTCTATTCTTTGATCTCGGCCATTTGGGAATCATCTCCTGGGTAAAAGAGCTGGCTGTACTGTCTTCACTTTCTGCCATTGCCTGCTTTGCTATGGGTTTGAAGCCGTCGGGAAATGGAAAATGACATGGTAAAGGCGTGCTGCAAATGCAGCACGCCTTGGTTTTATATGGAGTTCTTTACGATCGATATTACAATGTCTGCCGCCTCGTCTACGCCAATCACAGCGGTATTCAGACACAGATCGTAGTTTTCAGCATCACCCCAGGTACGGCCGGTGTAATGCTGGTAGTTGACACTTCTGCGCTTATCCTTTTCCTGCAGACGTGCAACCGGGCTCTTCTCTGATTCTCCGTACAGCCGCACGATGCGGTCAGCCCGGAAATCCATATCGGCATGCACAAATATATGCAAAACATCCTTTCTGTCTTTCAAAATGTAGTCGGCGTTCCGGCCAACAATGACACAAGGACCTTTTTCTGCTAACTGCAAAATGGCATTGCACTGGATGCTCCATAGAAAATCTGCAGTGGACAAACCATTCATTACACCGGGCACTCCGCTGGAAGCGAAAGCGTAGGAAAGAATGCTCTTGCCGGGAGAATGCTCCCCGTGCTCCTCCACAAATTTGGGCGCAAACCCGGATTCCAAAGCGATCTGTTCCACCAATTCCTTGTCATAGAAGGGGATACCTAGCTTTTCTGCAATTCGCCGACCCACACTTCTGCCGCCGCTGCCAAACTGTCGACTGATGGTAATGATCGTCTTTTTCATAGAAAGCCTCCTCGTTATTTAATAGAAATTTTGGCTGCCGGAACATGTTCATTGAGAAAATTACAAACAGTCTGCTCGTAACGTTCAGGCTCGACAATATAGCTAAGACCGTGGCCAGCCTCCATAAAGGTCACCAGTTTCGTGCAGCCGTTAGATAACTCGTGAATTTGATGACTCATTTCGCATGGAACCAAATGGTCGTCGTCACCATGGAGCAGGAGGATCGGTACTGCAGAAATACTTGCAGCCTCCGCAGCACTGTACTGTTCCAAATTGAAACCACCCAGTATGCGTGCAGCAAGCCGAATAAATGGATATACGAATTTAATGGGAATGTGCCGATCCCGACAAATAAGCCAAATAATGTCGCCAGGAGCGGAGTAGGGACTGTCCGCAAGAA
Source organism: Faecousia sp. (assembly GCA_045606205.1). GTDB lineage: Bacteria > Bacillota > Clostridia > Oscillospirales > Oscillospiraceae > Faecousia. The sequence goes on from JAZURL010000046.1 coordinate 89,422, forward strand.
CACATTTAACATTATTCGGCAAGGGCAGGGCAGTGGCCATAATCACCGTTGATGCGCCCATGGATAAACCGGAAAGGACGATGGGCGTTTTGCTACCAAACCGGCCGTTTATGTAGCGAATCCAGGAAAGGCAATCTCGCCGCTCCCAAATTCCCAGAGTGATTACATGCCCGCCACTGTTTCCGTGGCCACGCTGATCAACAGAAAGGACATTCATTCCTAACTTTTGGGCTAGCTTGAAGCCACCGGCGCAGTCACGCAAGGCCATACTGCGGTAGCCGTGAAACATGATTTGAACGGGTGCACCGTCTTTCAAGTGATAATATCGGCCATAAAGCGTCAATCCGTCGAATGATTTGATTGTTACCGGTTCAAAGGGTATCTGCTCCATGTCGCGGGTGTTGGAGTATATCTGCTCCTGCACCTCCAAGAACTGCTCTCCATGCAGGCCCTGGTAAGGATCCTGCGGCTTTTTGTTGGATGCATAGAAGCAACAAAAAAAGCAATAAAGACATATCCCAACGACTAGCAGCATTATAAGAATCGCAGTAATAAAAATAATCATTTTTCTCACCTATAAATTTATTCATATTTATTATATCTGCTTTTACGCCTGCCGTCAAGAAAGTGTGGAAATATTTTGAAATATATGCTAAAATAGCTACATCAATTTCAGGGAGGAGATCGTATGAAGAAATTTATTGATCCTTTTGATTATGCCGGAGAATTTTCCAAGCATATGGGTCGCGGCATTCTTCTGACCACAAAGGCAGAAAACCTGGTCAATACCATGACCATCGGTTGGGGTACGATTGGCATTGAGTGGGGCAGACCCATGTTCGTTGCATATGTTCGGCAGAGCAGATATACGCATCAGCTGCTGGATGAAAATCCGGAGTTCACTGTGAATTGCCCGGTAGGGGAGATTGATGGAAAGATCCTCGGTTTCTGCGGTACAAAGTCGGGACGGAATGTAGACAAAATTAAGGAATTAGGTCTGCATTTGGTTGATCCGGTGAATATCTCCGTGCCCGGCATCAAGGAACTGCCTCTGACGCTGGAGTGCAGGGTCGTCTACCGCAATCCTCAACCGGTGGAAAGCCTTCCGAAAGAAATTCTGGACAGATATTACCCTGAAAAGGATGGCGTGCGGGATTTCCACTATGCATACTACGGCCAGATTGTCAGCGCGTATATTATTGAGGAATGAATTCAGCCCCGGAATAATCCGGGGCTGGTTTTTATTCTGCGTTCAGGCTGTACTTGCGGCTGTACATTTTGTAAGTCTGATTGAAATGATCACTATCCTTGTGCATCAGGCGGACCGCCTCGTGCTGGTTCATGTTGTGATTGGCCATATCCAGAACACATACCGCCACGTTAGAGCTGTGATCCGAAATGCGCTCCAAGCCGGTGAGTAAATCGGCCCACACAAAGCCAAACTCGATGGAGCACAGTCCCTTTTGCAAACGACGAATGTGCCGGAAACGCAGGGTTTCCTTCAGGTCGTCCACAACTTCCTCCAGCGGTTCCACCTGCTCGGCAACAGAAAGATCACCGGTCATAAATGCATCCCGGGCATAACTTGCGACTTCTTTAACAGCGGCACAGATGACGGAAAGTTCCTTTTTTGCTTCTACACTAAAGGCCATTTCCTTGACGGACAGTTCTTCAGCAGATTCCACAAGATTAACCGCATGATCTGCAATACGTTCAAAATCCCCGATAACCTTCAGCAGTCCGGCAGCCTCTATGCTGTCATTCTCATTTGCAGCCATCGTACTGAGCTTTACGAGGTAGGAGCAGAGAATATCCTCATAGTGGTCCGTTTTGTCTTCCAGATCCCGAACTGCCTGGGTAAGTTCAATAGAGTAGTTCTCAAGACATGCCATCCCCTTATCCAGCGCTTCAATCGCAGCGTTTGCCATATCAGCACATAGCATCCGACACCGCTCCAAAGCAATAGGCGGGGTCACCAACAGACGTTCGTCAAGTTTCTCCACCAGCTCCGGCTTTTTGTTGTCCGGAATGAGCTTGACAGCCAATTTCTCTAATAAATTGCTCATGGGAAGCAAGAGGAACGTACAGACCACATTGAACAAGGTATGACAGATGGCAATATTAAACTGATTAGCTCCGGTATTTAAAATTGCAGGTGAGAAGATTGCATCCGCCAACATGAATATTGCCAAACAAACCAGCGTGCCAATGATATTGAACAAAAGATGGAGAATGCCGGCTCTTTGCGCATTCTTATTGGCTCCCACAGTAGAAAATAGTGCCGTTACGCAAGTGCCAATGTTCTGTCCCATGATGATCGGAATTGCTGCACCAATACTCACCTGCCCAGTAGCAGACAGTGCCTGCAGAATGCCCACAGATGCAGAACTGGACTGGATGACCGCAGTAAGCACCGCGCCGGCAAGAACGCCGAGGACTGGATTGCGGAACATAAGAAACAGCTGTTGGAATTCAGGTACATCCTTAAGACCTTTTACCGCAGCAGACATTGTTTCCATACCGAACATTAATGTGGCAAATCCAAGAAGGATCATACCCGTGTCCTTCTTCTTATCATTCTTGCAGAACATGTAGAAAATGATGCCAATCAGCGCAAGAATAGGGGTAAAGGCGCTGGGTTTCAGAAGCTGGACAAATATATTACTGCTGTCAATTGCGCTAAGGCTTAAGATCCAAGATGTCACAGTCGTACCTACGTTAGAACCAATGATGACATTAAAGGCCTGGCTTAGGGTCATCAAACCAGAATTCACAAAGCCCACTACCATTACAGTAGTCGCTGAGGAGCTTTGAATTATTGCAGTAACAATCAGTCCTGTCAAAAAGCCGGTAAGACGGTTTGTGGTTAGCTTGCGAATCAGCGTACGAAGGCCGCTGCCTGCACGGCGTTCCAATGCCTGTCCCATAAGATTCATACCGAAAAGGAACAAGCTAAGACCACCAATCATCTCCAATAAGTCAAAAAGATCCATATTGGCATACCTCCTGCGGTCATTGCTGCAAAGATAGTCATGTTTGTATGTCACAGTATTTCCCAATCGAAAACCGTTTTATAATACAAAAAAGCGAATACCCGCTTACTGCAACAAATTATTTAATTATGTGAAATAAGGTGTTGATAGAGGCAATTTGTAGCAAGATAAAACTCATACAGGCAGAAAGTTGACAGATTTGTTCAGATGTTCTATAATCAAGAAAATACTTGAAAGAGGTGAATTCGATGAAGGAAACATACATTGCACGAAGAAAGAAACTGATGGAGGACAAGCATGGACCCTGCCTTGTGTGTGTCTTCTCTGGTGCGGCACCCATGAAGTCCCTGGATGCATCGTATCCTTTCTTTGTTGACCGAAATTTTTATTACCTAACCGGTATCGAGCGGGAAAATATGATCCTCCTGCTACGAAAGAATCATTTGGGAGAAGTGAGTGAATCTCTGTATATTGAGCCTTATGATGAGGTGCTGGCCAAGTGGGTAGGCGGCCGTATGCGCGCTGATGAAGCAACGGCGATCTCCGGCATTCAGTCTGTGTCCGACATCAGTGGTTTTGCCGGACATCTGAATAGCATCATCGAATCCAGCCGCGGGACTGGAAGAATGCATGTTTATCTGGATCTGTGGCGTCACAGAGAAGATCAGCCCGATACCCCGGCTCATACCCTGGCTGCCCGTCTGCAGCAGCGATATCCTGCTGTTGCCATTGAGGACTTCTTTGGGGATATGGTCGCGATGCGTATCATTAAGTCTGAAGAAGAGCTGGAACTGATGCGTAAAGCCCAGCATACGACCTGCAATGCCATCCTGGCCATGCTTAAGCATGCCCAGCCTGAAATGAATGAGCGGGAGCTGGAGGGTGCTTTTGATTTCTCCCTGAAAAAGCAGGGAGTCCGCGATCATGCCTTTACAAGCATCATTGCAGGCGGCAGTCGCGCTACCATACTGCATTATGACAGCAATGATCAGATCGTTCACGACGGAGAGTTGGTTTTGATCGATCTTGGCGCAGCCGAAGGCAATTACAGTGCGGATATCTCCCGTACATTCCCCATCAACGGTAAGTTTACGGAACGTCAAAAGCAGATATACAACACTGTGTTAAATGCTCAGCAAATCGTCATGGCAAATGCCAAGCCCGGTATGACCACAGGTGAACTCAATCAGATGGTCGTTGATTACTATGAATCGCGCCTTAATGATTTGGGCCTTCGCAAGGACGGCAAGGGTGTCAGGGATTATTACTATCACGGTGTCTGCCATAGCCTGGGACTGGATACCCATGATATCAGCATGGGCAGAAATATAGTCCTGCAGCCAGGTATGGTCATCACAGTGGAACCCGGCATGTATATTGAAGAAGAGGGGATTGGTGTCCGCATCGAAAATGATGTGTTGATCACGGAAGACGGAATCATCGATCTTTCCGCTGAGATCCCGAGAACAGTTGAACAGATTGAAGCAGTAATGGCGAAATAATGATATGCCCCATCCGCTTAGGATGGGGCTGTCTTTATGAGTAACAACGCTTCTTCTTACATATCAAATGCAGGATTCATACAGTATACATTCTTCTGCTTCAGCCGCTCTCTCAGCTGTTGCAAGCTTTCACCAAAACGCTGGAAGTGGACGATCTCCCGTTCCCGCAGGAACTTAATGACATCGTTAACGTCCGGGTCGTCGGATAGCCGCAGAATGTTATCATAGGTTACCCTGGCTTTTTGCTCAGCCGCCAAATCCTCTGTCAGATCTGCAATGGGATCGCCCTTGACCTGTATACTGGCCGCTGTCCATGGGAATCCGGATGCAGCAGTGGGATAGACCCCAACGGTGTGATCAACAAAGTACTGTTCCAGCGGCGTACCTTCAATGTCCTTTTCCTTCAGATTCCGGGTCAGCTGATGCACAATCGCCGCCACCATCTCCAGGTGTCCCAATTCTTCCGTGCCGATATCAGTCAAAAGACCCTTTTGGTCATCAAATGGCATGGAATACCGCTGAGAAAGATAACGCATGGATGCGCCCAATTCGCCGTCGGGGCCGCCATACTGACTGATGATGACCGATGCCAAGCGAGGGTTAGGGCGGGCAATTTTCACAGGGTATTGCAGCTTCTTATCATACACAAACATACCTTAACCCTCCTTATTTGCTGCATATTCCCAGGGCCACGGGTCATCCAGCCAACGGTAACGGTCTCCTTGAGTCGGAAGTCCATGCTTCATTTGGCAGGATTCGTTATGCTCCATCATGCCCTTGTGGTACATTTTCTGATAATTTTGATAAAGCTCCAAGGCTTCCTTGTCTTCCGGGTGGGTGTCCAAATACAGTGCCAGCTCCTGAATCACAAAACCAAGAGTTTGCAATTCTGTCTTGGGTGTAACGGGCTGTTCCTGTTGATTGACCATCCCCATAAAGGGCAGATCAAGTCCCGGGAACAGTGTTCCGCGCACCAATGCTTTTCGCGGCTCATATTTGGGCGGAGATTCCAGCTGGAAGGGGACATAAGGGTTTGCTAAGGGTGCCATGGAAGGCAACCGACCTTCTCCCTGTCTGGGTCCGTTCTGCTTATGATCCACTTTCATTCCTCCTATCAGAATTCAGTCGGAACTGTCGTTCCTGGTCATACTATGCCGGAATGCGTAGTAAGGTTCTGCGATAGAGCAAAGGAGCATAGAAATAAGGGGAGGTGTTGTCCATGAAGCGTGATACTTGGATCGTATTTGCCCCATTTTATTTGCTCGTTGTCATTGTCTTTTTGGGCATCGCCCACATGGGAAGCAGTACAATTACTACCATCCAGCAACAAAAGCCTGTGGATCGGGAGCATCGAATTGTGATCGATGCAGGCCATGGCGGGATCGATGGGGGTGCCACTTCCTGCTCAGGGGTATTGGAAAGTCATATTAATTTAGAAATCGCCCTGAGGCTGGAGGATATGTTTCACCTTTTGGGCTACGATACGGTAATGATACGCAGAACAGATGAGTCCATCTATACCCAGGGCAACACCATTGCCTCACAAAAGGTTTCAGACCTGAAAGAACGGGTGCGGATCGCCAATGAAACAGAGGACGGGATCCTCATCAGTCTGCATCAGAACACCTATTCCGATAGCCGCTATCGTGGCGCACAAGTCTTCTATGCAAACGGGGATTGCAGCCAGAAAATAGCCCAGGCCTTGCAGCAAAATCTTATTGCCGTTCTGAATCCTAACAGTCAACGCAAGTCAAAATCAGCCAAGGGTGTATATCTGATGGAACACATATCCTGTCCCGGAATTTTGGTCGAATGCGGTTTTTTAACAAATCCGGAAGAGGAGGCTCTGCTTAGAAATAATGAATATCAGACAAAGCTTTGTGCTGTCATTGCTGCAACAGTAAGTGCCTATTTGGACAATACTTGACGGGCGAACAAACGATTGGTATAATAACACAAAAGAAATGGAAAGAAGGTTCGCCATGGCTAAGACAAAATCCGTCTTTTTCTGCACTGCCTGCGGCAACGAGACTCCAAAATGGATGGGGCGTTGCCCGGGCTGCGGTGCATTTAATACCATGCAGGAGCATATCGAGAAACCGACTGCACCCGGCCGGGCCAAATCTGCTCCGGTTGGTATAAGCCGTCAGCCCCAAAGGCTTTCTGAGGTCGACAGTGGGGACGAGTTGCGGTTTTCTACCGGGATGGGGGAACTTGATCGGGTTTTGGGGGGCGGCGCTGTGGCAGGCTCTCTGGTCCTTGTGGGCGGTGCCCCTGGAATCGGTAAGTCTACCTTGCTGCTGCAGATCTGCAACAGTCTGTGCCAGGGTAGGAGAGTGCTGTACGTTTCCGGCGAAGAAAGTGAGCGGCAACTAAAGCTCCGGGCGGAGCGTTTACTTGTGAATCCCAACGAGCTGTATATCCTTTCTGAAACCCGACTTTCTGATATTTTGGAAGCTGTGGATGAGCTAAAGCCGGATATCCTGATTGCTGACTCCATTCAGACACTCTATCATGAAGTCAACGAATCCGCCCCCGGTAGCATTTCTCAAGTGAAGGACTGCACCATGGCTCTGCTGCAACTGAGCAAGTCCGAGGGCTTGACTGTCTTTGTGGTGGGTCATATCAACAAAGATGGCAATATTGCCGGCCCTAAGGTCCTGGAACACATGGTGGACTGCGTGATGTATTTTGAGGGTGATCCCAATACATCTTACCGACTGCTTCGTGCAGCAAAAAACCGCTTCGGCTCTACCAATGAGATTGGCGTTTTCGAAATGGTGGACACGGGTTTAAAGGAAGTTCCTAACCCCTCTCAGATGCTCCTGGAGGGCCGTCCTCAGGGCGCAAGCGGCACTTGTGTCGCATGTGTCATGGAAGGAACACGACCCATATTAGCCGAGGTACAGGCACTGGTGACCAAAACCAGCTTCAATGTGCCCCGTCGGGCCTCTGATGGCTTTGATTTCAACCGTGCAGTACTACTAATGGCGGTGATGGAAAAGCGCGCAGGCCTGCAGCTAAACCTGTTTGATGCCTACATTAACGTCATTGGTGGGCTGCGGTTGGATGAACCCAGTGCTGATCTGCCTGTAGCATTGGCGGTTGCATCATCTTATCGTGACAGCGCAATTCCGGATGACATGGTAGCCATCGGGGAAGTTGGCCTGACAGGAGAGATTCGCTCTGTTTCCAATATGAATCAGCGGCTTTTTGAGGTAGCAAGACTTGGATTCACCAAGGTTATCATACCGAAATATGGCTCTGATAAGTTGGAAATTCCAGTTGGTTTAACTGTCTACCGAGTGCGAAATATTCGCGAGGCTATTGAAGTGGCAATGTAATAATAAACCCGTGTGTATCTCAACACACGGGTTTATCTTATTTGATTCGTAATTGCCAAAAGGCCACCGCGCTGGCCGCAGCCACATTCAGAGAATCCACATTGTGGTACATAGGAATGATCACATTATAATCGCAATTCTCGATGGTTTCCGATGCCAGTCCGTCCCCCTCAGTACCCAAAACGATGGCCAGTTTCTCCTCTGCGCAAAGGGTAGGATCATCGATCGGCACAGCATTTTTGTTGAGAGCCATGGCAGCGGTTTTGAAATTAAATTGTTTCAAATACGCATGCCAATCAGTAGAATCATCCGCAAAATATGCCCAGGGAATTTGAAAAACAGTACCCATACTTACACGAACAGCGCGGCGGATGAGAGGATCACAACAGGTTTTTGTTAACAAAATACCATCCATGCCCAATGCAGCCGCACTGCGAAAGATCGCTCCGATATTTGTAGAATCCACGATTCCTTCCAAAATTGCAATTCTTTTGGCATCTTTGCAGATTTGCGCAGGGGAAAGAGATACAGGACGGCGCATGGCACACAGCACACCACGGGTCAGTTCATAGCCGGTTAGCGCGGAAAGAATATCTCTGTTGGCGGTATATACTGGGATATCCGGGCATTTTTCGATAATTTCTGCGCTATCACCGGTAATATGCTTGCGCTCCATCAGCAGGGATAGGGGAGTGCACCCGGCTTTCAGCGCTAGGTTGATCACTTTGGGGCTCTCTGCAATGAAAATACCTTTCTCCGGCTCTAATCGATTACGCAGTTGCGTCTGCGTCAGTCGGGCATATACATCCAGCGCTGGGACGGAGAAGTCTGTGATTTCAATGATATTCGCCATAATTAATCCTTATCAGAAAAGTCCAGTTTGGAGAGGGGATTGGCCTCAGCTGCAATCTTCAGCTCTGTATTTTCGATATGTGTGTAGATCTGCGTCGTATTTAGATTTTCGTGGCCGAGGACCTCCTGTACGGTTTTTACATCCACGCCGCCAGAAAGCATCATCGTCGCGGCAGTGTGGCGCAATTTGTGCGCAGAGAACTGAGTGGAGTCCAAACCGGCCTGTAAGAGGGCCTTTTTGACCAGTCTATGTACTGCCGTCACACTGATTCGATTGCCATCTCGAGAGCCAAAGAGGGCGCGATTGTCGGAAAGCACTTTTTTGTTGCGTTCAACCAGATAAGAATCAATTGCCTTACGGCAGGCAGTGCCAAAATACACCACGCGCTCCTTGTTTCCTTTACCGATTACGCGGATCCGATCTTCATACACGTCCGTAAGATTCAGCCCGACAAGCTCACTGCGTCGGATGCCACAGTTGAGAAAGAGCATCAGAATTGCATAGTCGCGTTTCTCGTTTTGTCCGGAAACTGCCTGCAAAAGTGCAGAAGATTGCTCCAATGTAAGGTATTTAGGCAAGCTTTTGCGCAATTTTGGATATTCGAGATCAGCTACAGGATTCTCAGCTAATAGCTTTGTGCGCACTGTTAGATACTTATAAAACGACTTTAGTGCAGACAATTTCCGTGCTCGAGCAGTAGGGGAGATGCCATATTCAGGCACAGCGGCATCCGGGTCCGCCGTACGGTCATTGGCAAGGTACGAGAGGAAGTCATAAATATCTGATGTAGTGATCTCACGAATAAACTGCAGGTCGATGTCCTTGATAGGAATGTCGTCCAAGCGGGTATGGATGGGCATATCACTGCGCATTAGCTTCATAAAACGAAAGAACATCCGTAGGTCAAGGTAGTACTCAGAGATTGTGCGCTGAGATTGTCCTTTGATGGTCTCGTGATAGACAAGGAAGTCCCGCACAATTTGCGGACAGTCGGAATATCGTTGCATAGTAAGCTCCTAACTGACTAATTATTGTAAAATCCTTGAGAAAGCATAAAAGAGGGAACCAAACCCTTAAATCCACCGAACGCAACAAAATAAAAATTTTGTTGCGTTAAAAGGGGTTTTTAATTGGGTTCCTATCAAGGGGGCGTTTTTGTTCTGGTTTTACAATAATAGTACTGTTTCTATCTAAAGTATATCTTTCTTTGAATTGTGTGTCAAGGCATTTCATTTTTATCAAAACTTATTAATTTCTATAAAGGACTTTACAATTTCTTTTGTTACAGTTAAAATAGAAAAATAAAAAAACAAATTTCCGGAGGTTTCCTTATGAGCGTTAAGCGAATTGGTGTACTTACCAGTGGCGGCGATGCTCCCGGCATGAACCCCTGTGTTCGTGCTGTAGTACGTACCGCTACTTTTCACGGCGTTGAATGCTACGGTATTCGTCGTGGATACAATGGCTTGATTAACGGTGACATTTTCAAATTGGATGAAAAAAGCGTTTCCCATACCATCAATCGCGGCGGTACGATCCTTTATACTGCTCGCAGTAAGGAATTTATGACTGAAGAAGGTCAAAAAAAGGCAGTTTCCACCTGTAAATTCCTGGGTTTGGACAGCATTGTTGCCATCGGTGGAGATGGTACCTTTCAAGGCGCCCGTGCTCTGAGTAAATACGGAATTAATGTCATTTGCATCCCTGCAACCATTGATAATGACATCAGCTGCACCAATTATTCCATTGGTTTTGATACCGCTGCAAATACCGCTATTGAGTGTATCGACAAGCTGCGTGACACTATGCAATCCCATGAAAGATGCTCCGTTGTGGAGGTAATGGGCCGAAATGCGGGCTTTTTAGCTATGTATGTGGGGCTTGCAGTGGGTGCGACAGCGGTTTTGGTCCCTGAAAAGCCCATCGACTTTGAGCATGATGTCATTGAGAAAATCCGCCAGGCTCGTTTTAACGGCTTCAGCCATTATATGATCGTGGTTGCCGAAGGCGCCGCCTCTGCTTCTGACGTGGCTGCAAAGATTAAGGATGCGATCGATCTGGATCCCCGCGTCACTGTTCTTGGACATATTCAGCGCGGCGGTGTTCCCACGGGTCGTGATCGAATCAATGCAACTAAAATGGGCTACCTTGCCGTTGAGCTTTTGCTGGCCGGTAAAACAAATCGAATTGTTTGCACCAATGCAGGCAGCTTTACGGATATAGATATTGACGATGGCCTGGCAAAGATCAAAAGCATTCAGCAAATTGAAGTAGATGTTTTGGCGGCCATGACTGGCCTATAAGTCCCCTACCCTATCAAATTCCAAATAAAAATGCCAACTGTGTTTCGGTAACGCAGTTGGCATTTATGCTTTTGGATGACATTTTTGGTATACAGATTTTAGCTTTTGATTGATCATCTGCGTATACAACTGGGTGGAAGAAATGTCGCTGTGGCCCATCAATTCCTGCAAAGATCCCAGGTCCGCACCATTTTCCAGCAGATGTACCGCAAAGCTGTGGCGCAGTGTATGGGGTGTCAATTCCTTGTCGATGTGTGCGCTTTCCTGATAGTGCTTCAGAATCTTCCAGAAGCCCTGGCGACTCATGCGCATGCCGTTGATATTGACAAACAACGCCTTTTCTTCGGGATATGCAAGCATTCCGGAACGCACATTATTGATATAAACCGTCAATGCCCGAAGTGCGGCAGGATACAGCGGAATAGAACGGGTCTTCTTGGCACCGGTACATTTAATGACTCCCAGTTCCAGATTTACCGCATCAATGTCAAGACTGATCAGCTCGGTGACACGAATGCCAGTGGCATACATCACTTCCAGCATGGCCTTGTCCCGAAAGCCCTTGGCATCCACGCACACAGGCTGTGCAAGCAGTAATTCAATCTCCCGGCCGGTGAGGATCTGCGGAAGCTTTTTCTCTCCCCTGTCCACCCGGATATCGGTGACAGGAGTAGACTCCAGGAAGCCGGAGGACACCACATAGCCGTAGAAGTTTTTGAGACTCGCCAGACAACGGGAAATAGTAGCGCCAGAGCGCCCTTCCCCCTCCAAATGGGCAAGATACCGGCTGATATTCACTTGTTCAGCATCCACCACGTCCAATTCCTCGCTTCGACGGAGCCAATCGGCAAACTGCCGGATGTCCCGCATGTAGGAGGCAATGGTGTTGTTGGATGCTTGTCTTACCTTTGTAAGGTAATTTTCATAAGCACCAATCAAGTCCAGCATGTATTACGTACCTTCCCAATGTTTCGTAAGAATCTATCAGATTCGCCAAAAATGGCGAGATCACACAGTAATCAAGCATTCCAATCGCTGCTGCTAGTAAAATGCAGCAGATCATGACACGTTTGGTGCATTTTCCCGCAAATGAAAGCAAAGAAAACCATATCAGAACAGGGATCAAAAACAGATCCGGCATCTGCAGTAGCAACCGAACCAGCCAACCGGCAGACCCAAAGGATCTCGCCAATGCAAAACCGGCAGCGGAAAACAGAAAAAAGCGAATACCACAGATCAAATAAACAAGCCAGGGCTTGGAATGCGTAATAAGAAATACTGAAATAAGGAAAGGTAGAAACACAGATACCGCTGATCCGAAGATCGACACAGGGCGGCTGGCCGCCATGCGCATCAAAAGAACATAAGAATCACCAGAAGCACCTGCGAACAATGCCCCCAACCCGGCGCCGGATACAGCACACAACGCAAGCGCGCACAAGTTCTGCCTGCAATCCTGCAATTTGGAGGGAGTTTGACAGTTGGTAAACATATCCTTTGCTCCTCTGCTGAACGAAAAAACCAAGACAAGCGACCAGGAGAAAGAATTATGCAAAAAGGGCACATGAGCCCCAAATATCACAAATGCATAAATACTATACTCCAAATCTGAATTAAATGCAAGGCTTTTTGGTTATTTTTACGATTTTTGTAGATTATGCCCATTTTTATGTTAACATGATTATGTCAACTGACAAAACGAAACCGTCAAAAAATATTCATTTTTTATTCACTAACGCATATGTTGGGCTCAATCAATTTTATAAGCACAAAATGTTGTTTTTGCAAGTCTTCTTGCAAAAAGATTCATGTAGGTAAATAATGCTTACCTACATGATAAATTTGTACAACTTAACGATAGGCCTTTTTTCTCTTTATTGCTAAATTGTTATTTTTTGTTGGAAGAAATGCAATGAATGTGCATCCGGCCAGAATCACGAGTGCGGAAACTCCCATTCCCTGATACTGCCCGCCAAACATCAAAGCCGTCATTGCAAGCAATGTTAGATAGTAAAAAACGCCGGTCAACATACATACCTGCAGACGCATGCGCTTTACGAGACTAACCGCAACCAGTGCTCCCATCGCTGAGGCAACGATGAGGATCACAATCACTGCATAGCCGATGCTTCCCTCCCCTATTTTCTCGGATGCAATCAGCCATGCTGTCAACGCAGCACCAGCCAATGTAATCAAAAGACTCACGAATATCCCAAGGCCTAATCCCCCTGGAATCCCCATGGTGGTTCCGGTCACTTTCTTTCTTGCATACATAATACCCCTCCTTTGCTACAGGGTATTCACCTGACGGTATAAAAAGAACCGGGACAATGCTTCCATTGTCCCGGTTTTGGAATTCTGAATTATTTCGACATTTGCGCCACCATGGCATCCAACAACGTCTCGGCATCCTCTTTCGTTTTGCCAACAGCGGTGTAATAGAATTTCACCTTTGGCTCTGTACCGGAGGGACGGGCGATCACACTGCCCTGCTGCCCCAGGATCAGCTCCAACACATTTGACTTAGGAAGGAGGATCGGTGTTTTGACACCCGTTGCCAGGTCGATGGACTGTCTGATCTGATAATCATTCACAACAGTCACCTTGGCACCGCCGATGGCCACAGGCACATCACTGCGCAGACCTGCCATCAATGATGCCGCTTTCTCCATGGCATCAGCGCCAGTCAGTTCGATACTCTGCACATGCGCAAGGTAGAACCCATGGGTCTCATAAAGCGCTTTAAGCGCGTCCAGAACGGTCTTACCTTCCTTCTTCAATGCTGCAGCCATTTCGCACACCAGCATAGATGCCACAACTGCATCCTTGTCCCGAGCATATGTTCCTTTCAGATATCCGCAGCTTTCTTCAAATCCAAAGACGAACTTACTTTCCTGGCCCTTTTCCTCCAAGGACAGGATCTCACCACCGATATACTTAAAGCCAGTGAGCACCGCCTTCATTTGCACACCATAGGCGGCCGCAATGCGATCAGCCATAGGAGAAGAAACGATAGAGCGAACGACCTCTGCGCCAATTGGCAGATCACCACGGGCAGTGCGCGCCTTCAGAATGTAATCCAAGAGCATACAGCCCAGTTCGTTGCCGGAGAGCTTACGGAAACCATCAGCGCAAGGTACGGCAATAGCGACCCGGTCAGCATCCGGGTCAGTACCAAGAATCAGATCACAGGGCACTTCACGAGCCACCTTGTAGCTCTCATTCAGCGCTGCATCTGTTTCAGGGTTGGGATATTCGCAGGTCTTGAAATCCCCGTCTGGCTGCTCCTGGCAGGCCACAACGGCAATATTGACACCTAGGCGGAATAAAACCTCCCGGACAGGCTCATTACCGGTGCCGCAAAGGGGTGTATAGACGATATTCAGACCAGCAGACCGGATCATTTCAGGCTCTACAGCCTCAGCAAGAACGGTCTGGTAATACTTCTCCCACATGTCCTGTCCGATGTAGGAGATCAAACCATCCTCCATAAAGGATGCAAAAGACTTGCTTTCAGGAATGAAATACGGAATCTGCGCGATCTTTTCCGTCACAACAGCGGCAGGTTCATCGGTCATTTGGCAACCGTCCGGACCATAACACTTGATGCCGTTATAAGCACCGGCATTATGGCTGGCGGAAATTACGATGCCACAGCCGCAACCTAATTCCCGAACGGCATAAGACAGCATAGGTGTAGGTGCAAGGCGGTCATAGAGCCAGGTTTGGATACCAGCTTCTGCCAATGCAACCGCGCAAACCTCCGCAAATTGCTGAGAGTTGTGTCTTGAATCATAAGCAATAGCCGCGATCTTAGGCAGATCTGTGCCGGAAAGCCAGGTCGCCATGCCCTGTGCCGCCCTCCGGACAGTGTAGCGGTTCAGTCGGTTGCTACCTATACCCATAATGCCCCGCATACCGGCTGTGCCGAATTGCAGATCGCTTCCGAAGCGGCTTTTCAGTTCTTCTGTATCTGCTTCGATGGCTTTCAACTCTGTCTGCACATCCTCCGGAAGATCTGCTGCGCACCAGAATTGATAGCGTTCTTCGTAAGTCATCATATTTCCTCCGTTTCATAAAAAAACAGCTCAAAAAGTATTTGAGCTGTTTCTATCTTTGATTAAGCTTCGACTTCCTCAGCCTCAGCAGCGCGATTCTCCTGAGATTCAGCCAAAGCGCGGAACTTGGAACGGGTATCCTGAACCTGGCTCAGAGACAAGCTAATGGCCTCCTCGGTACGACGAAGTGCATCGTCCATGTAGTCGTTGCTGGCCTTACGCAGCTCGGCAATCCGGGTCTGAGTCTTGGTGAACATCTCCTGACACTGACGGCGGGCCTCCTGGTAAATAGCTTCCTCGGCGACCAGCTCCTTGGCCTTCTGCTGTGCCTGACGGACAATACCCTCAGCCTCGCGGCGAGCCTGACCGATCAGCTCGTTCCGGGACTCCACGATGGTACGGGATTGCTTCAGTTCAGCAGGCAACTGGGCGATGATCTCATCCAGCATATCCAGAACCTTATCGCGCTCCAGGATGCACTTGTCTGCACCCAGAGGCAGGGCCCGTGCGTCCTGAATCATGTCATACAGGGCGCTGATAATATCTTCAATGTGTTTCTCGTTCATTTTCTATTTTCCTCCTTGATAGGTTGTGGATATACGCTCTAGAAATTCAGGGATGATCTCCTCCGGCAAGAAAGCGGAAAGATCAACATTATATGCACCCAGTTCCTTTACGGTACTGGAACTCATATACATATATTCGTGCTCAGCAGTTAAGAACATGGTATCAAGATCCGGGTTAATCTTATGGTTGATCATGGCCATAGTGAACTCATTTTCAAAGTCAGATCCGGCCCGAAGTCCTTTGACTATCACACAACTGCCCTTGCGCTTGGCGTATTCTGCCAGCAGTTCGTTGGATTCATCTACCTCCACATTGGGAAGATCCTTCGTCACTTTACGGATCAGTGCCACACGCTCCTTCAAAGTAAACATGGGATTCTTGCCGGCATTGACCATAACGCAGACGATCAGTCGGTCAAAAATATGGGATGCCCGGCGAATGATATTCAAGTGACCGCTGGTTACCGGGTCAAAACTGCCCGGATATATGGCGATTTTCACGATCCTCACTTCCCTAATCCTTACGGTAAAGTGTTAAGAGCGTCTTGCCGTATTTGTAATCTTTCGACCTGGAAAACCCGGAAATTTCCAAATTCAGCGTCTTTTCAACAGGACGTTCCGCAACTATTATACCACCAGATTGCAAAATGTCAATTTCTGATATCTTTTTTATTGCATTTTCTAAAAAAACTTCTGCATATGGGGGGTCCAGGAAGATAATATCAAAATTTTCCCGTGATTGTGACAAAAATTGGAGATAGTCGGCGCGAATCACACGCCCCTCCCCTTCCATCTTCGCCCGACGGAGATTTTCTTTGATCAACCGACAGGGTGCATCTCCTGCATCTACGAAAACAGCACTCTTTGCACCGCGGCTGATGGCCTCAATCCCCAACTGTCCCGTACCGCCGAAGAGATCCAGGACTTTTGTTCCGGGAAGATCAAACTGCAAAATGCTGAACAAAGCTTCCTTCACGCGGTCGGCTGTTGGACGGGTCTGCATCCCATCTGGGGCTTTCAGCACAACGCCCTTTGCTTTTCCGGAGATCACTCTCATGTTGTTCCCTCCTGGTTTTCGTGAAAATGGTGATAGACTGCAGCAGCCGCATCCCGTGGAAGAAAGCGTTCCAATTCCAAAAGTGACGCTTCCCGGATAGCAGTAATGGACATGAATTTTTTCAGCAGCATCTGCTTCCGCTTCGGGCCGATGCCGGGGATATTGTCTAAAGCAGAATACTTCAGACGTTTGCTGCGCAGCTGCCTATGGAATGTGATGGCAAAGCGGTGAGTCTCCTCCTGGATCGTACCGATGAAGGAAAAAACCGCCTGATTGGTGTCTATTCCGATCTCTTGTCCCTGGGGCGTCACCAGCGCCCGGGTACGGTGGCGTTCATCCTTAACCATACCGAATACCGGCATTGTCAGTTCCAGCTCTTCAAGGGCATTTACAGCCACATTGGCGTGATGAATACCGCCATCGATGAGCACAAGATCCGGTGTTTCCTCGAAGCCCTTGTCGCCTGCTTTATAATGGGCGAATCTGCGTTTTATTACTTGATGCATGGATGCGTAGTCATCCTGATTGGAAAGGCCCTCCAGTTTGAAGCGCTTATATCCGCTTTTGTGGGGTTTACCGTCCATAAATACCACCATACTGGCCACAATATCCGTTCCGGAAATATTGGAGACATCGTAGGATTCGATTCGCTTTGGTGGTTCCATGGAAAGCATTTTCCCCAGTAGGGACAATGTGCCGTAGATACGTTCTTCCTTATCTGTAACGCGTTTTGCCTCTTCAAGTGCATTCTTGTTGGCAAGCTCTACCAGCTGCACATTGTCGCCTCGCTTGGGCACGTGCAGCTTTGGCCTGCGGTCGTACTGCTGTTCCATCAGCCGTTCAAACAGCTCTGAATCCTCCATATCAAAGGGCAACAGCACGCGCTTCGGAACAAGACCTCGGCTGAGATACAACTGCTTCAAAAGACTACTGACTGCTTCATTCTTATCATCCGGTAGGGGGAACACCTGAAATTCCTTATCCAGCAGATTTCCACCGGAAAAATGCAGGACAGCAAAGCAGGCTTTTGCTTCCGTCTCACCATAGCCAACCACATCCATATCAGCCGTTGTTCCCGCTGTTACCAGTTGCTTTTGGCTTAAGGCTTCCACAGCAGTTAGTCGGTCTCGGAGATTGGCCGCCAATTCAAAATTCAGTTCCTCAGCAGCGCAGAGCATTTGTTCACGAACTTCGGTGGCAACGGACTTATAGTTACCTTGCAACAGTTGTTTCGCCTGTTCCATCCGCAATCGGTATTCCGATGCCGGCATAGATGCCTGACACCACCCGGCGCATTGATTCATGTGATAATTAAGACAAGGTCTTCCCTTTCCAATATCCCGGGGGAATTCCCGACTGCAAGTAGGAAGCCTTAACGTAACGCGGATGGCATCCATCACGTCCTGGGTTACGCCCCGACTGCCATAAGGGCCGTAATAGAGTGCACCATCATCAGAGACCTTACTGACCATGGTAATGCGGGGGTAGGCTTCCTTCATATCCAGCCGCAGGTAGGGATAGCCCTTGTCGTCCTTCAGCAGGATATTGTATTTGGGCATATATCGCTTAATAAGGGAGCATTCCAACACCAGCGCTTCAAACTCTGAAGCAGCTACAATCACATCAAAATGATGGATCTTGCTCACCATCAGCCGGGTCTTGGGTGTATGAGAAGTTGTCTCCTGGAAATATTGACTGACCCGGTTTTTTAGTTTTTTCGCCTTGCCGACATAGATGACCTTGTCATCAGCGTTGCGCATGATATACACGCCCGGTGCAAGGGGTAGGCTGTGGGCCTTTTCCTTTAATTGGTCGTTGGTCATATTTCCTCCAAAAATACCGCCTCAATGCAAGAAGGTAGCATTGAGGCGGATCAGACACATCTCGTATCAATAAACATCCCGGGCAAGCAGGGATTCCAGTGCATTCACTGCAGCCTCAGCATCAGCGCCGGTGGCGGAAAGGGTCACGGTTGCGCCGGTAACGATACCTAGAGACATGATACCCAGCAAACTCTTGGCATTCATCTTGCGATTATCCGATTCCAAGTAAATGCTGGATTCAAATTCGTTCGCCTTCTGAACAAAGTATGTAGCCTGTTTGTTATGCAGACCAGATTCGCAACGAACGACAATTTTCTTACTGAACATAATAACAACTCCTCAATCATTCACCCCGTTATTTTGGATAGCGAAATGAATTCTTCGTATATAATAGCAAAATACAACGAAATGTCAACTATTTTCTTGCATTTTTCTATTAAATGGAAACTTTTCCCTGCATAACCCGCAAATGGTTGTCACCGGAATTCCGCAATGGTAACACCGTCCTCGCCCTCGCCGTATACACCCAGGCGGTAGGTCTTGATAAACTTATTCTTTTTAAGTTCCTGATGGACAGCATTACGTAGGACACCCATGCCCTTTCCGTGGATAATACGCACATTTTTCATACCGGAGCGCATGGCATTATCCAGGTAAAGACTTAACGTACAGATCGCTTCCACAGCATCCATGCCGCGAAGATCAACTTCCATGGGCGTGGCATCCATTTTCATTTCTCTGCCGGAATGGGCGGGACGGGATTTTACCTTATATGGGTTCTCCTGCTCCAGCAAATACACCTCATCCGGCTTCGCGGTCATTTTCAAAATGCCTGCCTGAAGCTGATATGTGCCGTCCTTATTGATAGCAATGACGCTGGCTTTCGTTCCCAATTTCAGCAGCTCCACAGTATCGCCCACCAATACGCCCCGCGTGGGTTGGGGTCTGTGCTTAATAGGTTGAGAATTGCGGATCTTATCCTCCATCTCATTGAGATTGCGGCGGACATCCGCCTGCCGCTGATTCAAATTGGTTGTATCCGCGTGATCCTGGAGCTGTTTACGCAGAGCTTTCAGTTCCTCAGAGGCTATGTTGGCCGCGGCACGTGCCTCTTCAATGATATGCTGCGCCTCTTTTCTGGCAGCTTCCATAGCCTTGTCCTTCTCTTTTTGGAGCTCTGCACGCATTTGCTCGGACTGTTCCTTGATCCTTGCAGTCTCCTGCTTCAAGCGTTCTGCCTCGTGGCGGGCGGTTTCCATCTGCTGGCGTTGCTGTTCAAGCTGGGTCAGCACATCCTCGAAATCCTTGTCACTCTTCCCTACCAAATCATCGGCTTCCTTAAGAATATCCTCGGAAAGACCTAATTTCCGGGAAATGGCGAAGGCATTGGACTTGCCAGGAATGCCAATGAGCAGTTTATAGGTAGGCTGCAAGGTCTCCACATCGAATTCACAAGACGCATTGATAACGCCTTTGGTTCGCATGGCATAGAGCTTTAGTTCCGCATAGTGGGTGGTTGCCACCACACGGCTGCCCATTTTGCGGGCAAATTCAATGAGTGCAATGGCCAGTGCCGCACCCTCGGCAGGATCTGTGCCCGCACCCAGCTCATCAAAGAGCACCAATGTCCGATCGTCACACTGCTCCACAACATCTACAATGGTGCGCATATGGCTGGAGAAGGTGGACAAGCTCTGGGCAATGGACTGCTCGTCACCAATGTCTGCCAAAGCGGCATCAAAGGTGGAAAGGATACTTCCGTCCCCTGCCGGGATATGCAGGCCGCATTCAGCCATCAATGTCAGCAGACCGATGGTCTTCAAGGTAACCGTTTTGCCGCCGGTGTTCGGCCCGGTTATGATCATGGTATCAAAATCAGAACCCAGTCGAAGCGAGATCGGCACGACCTTTTTACTGTCGATCAGCGGATGACGGGCTTTACGAAGGTCTACCCTTCCCTGATCGTTCATCAAAGGGGGCCAGGCCTGCATCCGATGGGCAAGCTTTGCTTTTGCAAAAATCACATCCAGCTGCACCAACATGGCATAATTCAGATTGATATCTTCCCGATGGGCCGCGGCTTCGAACGAAAGCTCCGCCAAAATTCGCTCGATTTCTTTTTTCTCCTTCAGCTCCAGCTCTCGTAGGGCGTTGTTAGCATTGACAGCGCTCATAGGCTCAACAAAATAGGTCGAACCGGTGGCAGAAACATCGTGCACCAGACCTGGGACATCATTTTTGTGTTCCGATTTCACGGGCACAACATACCGACCCTGGCGAATGGTGATAATGGGCTCGCGCAGGTACTTGGAATAGGCAGGAGAAGAAATGATTTTTTGCAGACCATCTCTGATTTTACCAGCCTGGATGCGCATATGCCGTCGAATATCCGCCAGTGCTGCAGATGCATTGTCTGCGATCTCTTCTTCAGACAAAATCGCGCCAAAAATGCGGTCTTCCAGGTATTTATTAGGGGTCAGCGCGCCAAAAAGGCTATCTAAAACGGTTGCCTTTTCGTCTTCAGCGACATAGCCCTTGATATTTCGGGCGCAACGAAGCACTGCGCCGATACGCAGTAGTTCAACAGGCTGCAAACTGCCACCCCGGTCGGCCCGCTCCAAAGATGCAGACACATCAGACACATCTCCAAAAGCAGGATTGCCCTTGCGGGTGCACAGATCAGAAGCTGCGGTTGTCTGCTCCAAAAGTAGGTTCACATCTTCCAAATCAGATGTAGGCCGCAGACGCAAACAAGCCTCTTTGCCGCCCTGGGAGCCGGCGCAGGCCGCCAACTGCTCCAAAACCAGGGGAAGTTCCAGCTTTGCAAGGGATTTTTCATATAATTCAGACATGGTTATCTCCTAAATAAGTAGCGATTTATAAAAATCAAGGGTCGAGAACCCTCGCTCCAGTTGGGTTGCAAGATAGCCTTCTGTCAGACCGGACAACCTGTCCATATTCTCATCACCCAAAGTAAATCCAAAGAGTTTCTTTGGCTCACACATGCAAATATACCGCATAGCCTGGCACATACCGGGATTAACCGGCATGCGAATACCGCCTGCTCCCCTGCCGCAGGAACTGCACTCCAGCTGCCCGGCAGACAGGTCAAACCGATCCGGCGCTTCATTACCACAGACGTGACAACCGAATAGATCTGGCGCATAGCCAGCCAAACACGCCGCACGGAGTTCAAAAGCCGCCTTCACTTGTTTTTCCGGTAGAGAAAGCGCAGAAAGTGCATACAAACTGTTCAGCAATAATGTCTGCAGCTCTGGGTTGGGCAGATCTTCCTGAGAAATGACCTCTGACACCTGGGCAAAATATGTACCCAGGGAAAGTTTTGCCAGATCCCGTCGCAAATGTTGAAAAAGCTCAATGGAATGGGCTTCGTTGATGGTGTACATTCCCCGGTATTCAAATAAAGTAAACTCACCAAATGCCAGCAGTTGACAGGGCGCGATCAAAGGACTGTTTTTTCGCCGTAAACCGCGGGCTTTGATGGTCAGTTTGCCATGATTACGGGTCAAAACCGTGAGCAATGCATCTCGGTCATTATAATCCGTAACCCGCAGAACAATGGCCTGGATGGTCAGATACATGGTTTTCCTCCGTCTTTCGTGCATACTGATACAGCAGATACATCTCTGGCGCACCGGTCTCCAAAAATAGTTGCCAAAAATTCGTCGCGTTCATTTCCATCCCCTCCGATGCTAGGATTTGCAGAGAGAAGAGAAATTAACCTTGGAAATTACTCTCTGTAACCAAAGTTACGAATAAGAAAATCGCTGTCGCGCCAACTCTCCTTGACCTTGACCCAAGTGGTCAGAAACACCTTTGTGCCCATGAACTTCTCACAGTCCGTGCGGGCCATGGTTGATATTTTCTTCAGCATATCACCGTGTTTTCCGATGATAATACCCTTATGACTGGCTTTTTCGCAGTAAATGGTGGCATCCAGATCGATGATACCGCTGTCCCGCTCGGAGAACTTGGTGATCTCCACAGCAGTGCCGTGAGGAATCTCACGATCCAGGCACCAAAGAAGCTTTTCACGGATTATCTCCGCCATTACCTGCCGCTCCGGCTGATCAGTGGTTAGATCCTCCGGGAACAGGAATGGGCCCCCTTGAGCGTACTTCTCACACTCTGAAAGCAAGGCATCCACACCGTCGCCGGTCTTTGCAGAGATGGGAATAATGGCCGCAAAAGAAAACGCCTGAGAATACACCGCAATGACCTCCAAAAGAGTATCCTTTTCTACGGTATCGATCTTATTGATAGCAAGCACCACCGGGCACTTTTTGCCCGACAGCTGCTCTAAAAGCATCTGCTCCTGAGTGCCGACGGATGCAATGGGCTCGACAACCAAAATGGTCAGATCAACATCCACAATGGATTCCCGGACAGTATTGACCATGTAATCGCCCAATTTGGTTTTTGCTTTGTGGAAGCCGGGAGTGTCCACAAAGACAAATTGGGTGTCATCCTTTGTCAAAATGCCGCAAATGCGGTTGCGGGTAGTCTGCGGCTTGTTGGACACAATCGCGATCTTCTCGCCAACAAGATAATTCGTCAGCGTG
Source organism: Faecousia sp. (assembly GCA_045606205.1). Lineage (GTDB taxonomy): Bacteria > Bacillota > Clostridia > Oscillospirales > Oscillospiraceae > Faecousia. The sequence continues at coordinate 112,504 of JAZURL010000046.1, forward strand.
GACTTGCCCACATTGGGCCGCCCGGCAATGGTAATCATAGCGGTTTTTGTATTCATATTAAAACTCTCCTAAGTACAGTTAACTGAAATCGATAATCCTGTCGGGCTTATATTTTAGTGTTCCCTTTTCGCCGATCTGATAGCCTTTATAAGAAAACTCTGATACACAAAAACTTTTGCGTTGAGTGCCAATCTGGAAGGTAACATAGTGGCGTTTTGCCTTTCCCGTACCGGAATATTTGGAATAACCCTCAACGATTTGCTTGTTGACAACCGTTGCGCCGACTGTCTTGGTGTGTCCGTATGTCCGTCTGAAACCCCATACAATTATGGCGCCAAACCAAATGATCGTAATGGCGACACCAATATGTGCAGTCAAATTTTCAGGCATATCGACTTTCCTCTCTAAATCAGTTCCGGTTCATGCCAGGAATCGTGGCGGCAATGGCTTCCTCTCTTGCACGCATCTGCTTTTTTTGCTCACCCTCATCCAAATGGTCATAACCGAGCAGATGGAGCATGGAATGGATGGTCAGGTAACCAACTTCACGCTTGACGCTGTGGCCGAATTCCTGGGCCTGGGCAGTTGCTCGCTCTAAGGAAATGCACATATCTCCCAAGGGGCAAAGAGCGGTCTCCGCATCCAAATATTCTTCCCAATCCTGTGGCAAATTACCGGCTTCCAAGTGGAACATGGGAAAACTCAGCACATCTGTTGCTTTATCGATGTTGCGGCTGGCCTTGTTGATGGCTCGAATGCCACGGTCGTTGGTCACCAGTACATTGATCTCACAAGGCACATCAATATTTTCAGCATCTAATGTTGCTTCCACGCACTTGCGAATGACATTTGTAACAAAGGGCTGCTTGAGTGTAAAAACATCAAATGTAATGTTGATTCTATATTTCATGATTGCTTCCTCTGCGTATATCGTTTTTGTGGAGCCGGTCTGGCCTGTTCTTGCTTTTTACTGGCTTTTTCGTAGGCGTTGATGATCTGCTGTACCAATGCATGGCGCACAACGTCCGCACTGGTCAATTGACAGATGGCAATATCCTTGACATCATCCAAAACGCGTACGGCATCCTTCAACCCGGATACCTTATCATCCGGCAGGTCGATCTGTGTCACATCTCCGGTGATGACGATCTTTGAGCCAAAGCCTAAACGGGTCAGGAACATCTTCATCTGCTCCCGGGTGGTATTCTGAGCTTCGTCCAGGATAATAAAGCTGTCATCCAGGGTACGGCCTCTCATGTAGGCCAAGGGCGCAACTTCGATGGAGCCCCGCTCCTGGTACTTTTGGAATGTTTCGGGACCCAGCATGTCGTACAAGGCGTCGTACAGAGGTCGAAGATAGGGGTCGACCTTATTCTGCAGATCACCGGGCAAAAAGCCCAGTCTCTCCCCTGCTTCCACTGCAGGACGGGTCAAAATAATGCGGTTGACTGTACGTTCCCGGAACGCGGCCACGGCAGCGGCCACCGCAAGGTAGGTCTTACCCGTTCCGGCAGGGCCAACACCGATGGTGATGGTATTGGACTGAATGGCTTTCATATATTTCTGCTGACCCACAGTCTTAGCCTTAATAGGCTTGCCTTTTGCGGTGATGCAGACAACATCCTTGGCCATCTGAGAAACCAGGGCGTCATTGCCCTCCTGTACCAAGGTGATGAGGTAGCGGACGCGCTGCTCATCAATGGTCTCACCCCGGGCAGCGAGAGACAATAGCCCCTCCAATGTGCGGGCCGCCTTGTCAACAGACTCTGTGTCTCCGGAAATCTTTAATTCATTCCCTCTGTTAACGATATTTACATCAAGCGCTTCTTCAATCCTTTTAATATTCTCGTCAAAAGAGCCAAAGACCGCAATCAGGTCCTCAACCCGCTCCACACTGACGATTCGTTCTGTTACGTGATTCATGGTTTGATTATCTCCTCATTTCGTTCCCGTCCGATCATTTCAAAGCACTCATATTGCCCTACCAGGCAGGATGCACCGTTCTGCAACGAAAACACCTCTTGTTTTGACAATATCTTCCCTGCCACCATCTGATTGCGCAAATAGGTCTGCGCAAGATTTGACATTATACGACTACTTTCCTCCGGCGTGACTGTAGGTATGCTATTCTCGGAATAAATATAGGTTTCAGTCACAATCGCAATTGGCAGCTGAAATCCTCCTGGCAGCGTTATATATTTCTCCTCGTACATTTTAACACAACTTGCATCCAAATTTCCACTATTTTGATAGAAATTTATACGTTTTTTTCCGATTATAATACCATAAGTCTTCTTTTCGGAGACCACCTCTCCCCTTTCGTGACTATTTTCCGGCATCATGAATGTAATTTGACGATTGGTCGTGGCATAAATTTCTCCTTTCGCCCGCTCGGCGCGGATGGATAAGCCACAATCAGTATATCCGGAAATCAGCACCTGGCCGGCCCGGACAACTTGGCCGGGCTTGCAAGCGGCACTGCCGCCGGTTACAGTCAATTCCTGTACCACACCGTCCCGAATGGCAACGATACTACTGACACCCTGTGGCTGCTGGATTCTTTCACCGCTTTGCCGCTCTGTGACGCAGATCGTCGCCACGCAGCCAGCAGTATTGATTCCCACCCATTCCAGTTGAGGAATGGCGCTCAAAAGTGCGTTCTTTACCTTCTCGCTTCTGACTTGTCTACGTTCTGCGCCGAAGTAGATGCCGTATTGCGAGGCCAGCTCCAAAATGTATCTATCCGGAACTTCAAGATTCCCCTCTACACGAAAAAAGTAGATCCGTGTTGGAAGGAACACGGTTAGTAGCAGATAAATGAGCATCCCGGACACTAGTATAGGACGTTTCATTAAGCTGTGAAACTGCCAAAATATCCCCGTGCGGGATAAAATTTTCCATTGACCTCCCTGTCTCTCCGCATAGTTTACCACCACTTTTCGGTGTTGCCGTTTTACCTGAAAATTCAAGGTTAGTTCATCCACAAAGCGGACATTTTCCATAGAGATTCCGTAGCCATGCAGTGCAGAAAGCATTCCGACAGGATCTGCGGAGGTGATCTGGATCGTTACCATTCCATTTAATGAGTGCCACAGATCCATATCCACTACCCCCTGCATAGCTGTACGCCTTCAATTAGGCCGCTGATGATCAATTGTCCCTTTGTCATTCTCACAAGCTCCAAGTTGCTGCCGCACACACAGATCGAGCCGAATTTTACCTTGATGCGAATTAAGTTGTGCCCGTATTCATTTACGCCATTGTGATTTTCAATCAGCACCCGGCTGTTGTCTATGATCTCCACCAAGGGCCGTCCGGGAATGGGTTCGTCCGGCAGATCAGCTACCCAAGATAGTTTCCCCAATATCCCACCGGAATTGTGCATAGCATCTCCTCCTTTTGAAAAAGCATATGAAGCTGGGGGGATGAAATTGCGCTTTGGTGCATAGATTCTTGTGAGGTGAGTGGACATGGGCAAAAGAATCATTCGTGGTGGGCTTGCCGCACTTGGAATTTTCCTTCTGATATTGGACTCGCAAACAGCATTAAAGGGTGCACAAGAGGCCATCAAATTATGCCTTTCCAGTGTGATCCCATCCATCTTTCCTTTTCTGGTGCTGTCAGGAATCCTGACGCCAGCCATATGTGGAGTGAATGTTCCCTTTTTCCGCCCGTTATCACGAATTTTAGCCATTCCAACCGGATCAGAAGGGATCTTCCTTACTGGAATTCTGGGCGGTTATCCAACAGGTGCGCAGGCCGTGCATCAATCGTGGAAGCAAGGTCAATTAAGTAAAGAAGATGCCATGCGCATGCTTGCCTTTTGCAGCAACGCTGGGCCGTCCTTCTTATTTGGCATCCTTGGCACAAAATTTCCAGACCATTGGATGCTTTGGACGTTATGGGCCATACATATTCTGTCAGCGATCGGCGTTGCAATGATACTGCCCAGGGGCAAAATTTCAAGCAAAAACATTTCCCCTGCGCCGCCCGTTACACTGACCCAATCTCTGAAAAAAGCAGTAATAACCATGGGGTGCATTTGCGGATGGGTGGTGTTGTTTCGGGCGGTGCTTACATTCCTCGACAGATGGCTATTGTGGCTGTTGCCTTTAGATGTCCGGATTTGCATCTACGGACTGCTGGAGCTTGCAAACGGTTGTTGCAGTGCAGATATGATTGCCTCCGTTGGAATGCGCTTTATTTTAACCAGCGGGATGCTGGCCTTTGGCGGTGTCTGTGTCGCCATGCAGACTGCGTCTGTTACAAGGGAGCTGGGGCTGGGGCAATATCTTCCCGGAAAGCTTATGCAAACCTGCATTAGCCTGTTTCTCAGCTTTGTCGTCCAACGGTTTGCGTTTCCAGCATCTGAACAGCTCGCTTTATCTCATGTCTTACCCTGGTTGCTACCGATTTTAATCTTCGGTTTTGCTTACATTGCCCAAAAAATAAAAAAAAGGGTAGCATTCCGTCGCCTGTTGGTGTATAATTCTCTTAGAATGCTATAAGGAGGCGGCACAATGCTGTTTCGTAAAAAAATCGAGAAGTCCTGTACATACTGCCGCTTCGGCACCATGCTGGAAGACGGACTGGCACTTTGCACCAAACGTGGCGTTGTATCTGCAGATCGTAAATGCCGAAAATTCCGTTACGATCCTATTAAACGCGTTCCGTCAAAGCCGAAAGCCATGGACTTTGGCAAATACGATAATGAAGATTTCAGCCTTTGAATAAACGAAAAGCAGCGGAAGTAATTCCGCTGCTTTTTGCTACTGTATCAGATCCAGAAAATCATCCTCAGAGAGAATTGGGATTCCTAATTCTCTTGCCTTGCGTTCCTTAGAGCCTGCATTCTCACCGACCACCACATAGGTGGTCTTTTTTGATACGGAGCCTGATGCTTTTCCGCCGAATAATTCGATCTTTTCCGTGGCTTCTTCCCGGGTGAATTTACTCAGCGCACCGGTCAGAACAAAGGTCATGCCTGCAAAACGGGTGTCCGCAATGGAACGCTTGCTTTCGAAGTTCACGCCGGCTTCCCGCAGTCGCTCCACCATATGTCGGGATTGGGGCTGCGCGAACCAACCAGCAATATTCCTTGCGGTAACCGCACCTACATCCGGCACATCGGTCAGTTCTTCCTCAGTGGCATTCATCAGTGCGTCCAGCGTACCGAAACGGGTGGCAAGCACCTTTCCGGTCTTCGCACCTACTTGGCGAATGCCAAGGGCAAAAATCAATTTCGAAAGATCCTGCTCCTTGCTGGCTTGTATGGCAGACAGCAGCTTTGAGGCTGCAAGCTCGCCCTTTTGCCACAAGCTCTTCATTTCATCTATCGTCAAATAATAGATGTCCGCAGGTGATCTTAAAAGATCCTTTTCGATCAAGGCATCCACAATCGCACTGCCGAAACCCTCAATGTCCATGGCATCCCGACTGACAAAATGTGCAATATTTCTGCTCAACTGTGCCGGGCACTCCGCACCGGTACAGCGCAGGAAAGCACCGTCATCATCCTTTGCAGTGGGTGCACCGCAAACGGGACATGTACATGGCAGATGATAAGGCTGAGTATCCGCAGGACGTTTTGAAAAATCCACTTCCAAAATTTCTGGAATGATCTCCCCCGCCTTGCGGATCAGTACTGTATCGCCAATGCGGATATCACGCTGGGTAATAAAATCCTGGTTGTGCAGTGTGGCATTTGTCACAGTTGTACCCGCCAACCGGACAGCTTTCACGACTGCCTTAGGCGTCAACACACCGGTTCTGCCACCTGAACCACAACATCCTCAACAACTGTAGGCTTGATCTCCGGCGGATACTTGTAGGCAACCGCCCACTTGGGGCATTTGGCGGTACTGCCCATCCGATCCCGCTGAGCAAGGTCGTTGACCTTAACGACTGCGCCATCAATGTCACAGGTAAGGCTTTCCCGACTCTCATTAATGGACATAACGTGGTTGATGATGGCATCTGCGTTGCGCAAAAGCGCATTGTCGATTACCTTAAATTTTAGGCTTCGCAGGAAATCCAGAGATTGCTGATGATTCTCGAAGGTCACACCCTCAGCAAGTTGTACATTGAAAATCAAAATATCCAGTTTTCGCTGTGCAGTGATCTTGGAATCCAATTGACGCAGGCTTCCTGCGGCAGCATTCCGAGGATTTGCAAAGAGAGGTTTCTCCTCTGCCTCCTGCCGGGCGTTAAGCTCCTCAAAGCTCTTCTTGGGCATAAATACCTCGCCACGGACAATCAGCCGCGCAGGAGCGTTCTGCAGGCGCATGGGAATGGAACGGATGGTCTTTAAATTCTCCGTCACATCCTCGCCCACAACACCGTCACCCCGGGTCGCGCCACGCACGAACAGGCCGTTTTCATATTCCAATGCAACGGACAAGCCGTCAATCTTCGGCTCCACCGAAAACTGGGAATCCGGGTAACCTTCCATGGTTTTCTCAATAAATTCCCGGAGCTCCTCGGGTGAAAATACGTCCTGCAAACTCATCAGAGGAACAGGATGGGTCACCTTTTCAAACTTGTTCAGCGCCTCTCCTCCCACGCGCTGAGTGGGCGAATCCGGGCGCACAAGGTTGGGATTTGCTGCTTCCAGCTCTTCCAGCTCCCGGAGCAGGCGGTCATATTCAAAGTCCGGCATAGTAGGATTATCCTGCACGTAGTAAAGATAATTTGCTTCAGAAAGAATTTTTGTCAATTCTTCAATTCTCTGTCTTGCTTCCATAGTAGCCTCCGCCTTGTAGTAAAGTATCCGGCACTTGGCCGACAATGATGGTCTCTGCCACCACAACCTGGCTGGTAACGGTAAAATTCTCCGCTTTGCCCAGCACTAGTATGGCCACGTCCACGCTGATGTTCATGGTTAGTTTCTGCAGAGTCTGATTGATGCCCGCTTCTGTGAAATAGCTTTCAAAGCTAGCATCAGAATTGCTGATGGAAAGTATCTGTACCGGGATGTGTGGACCACGTCCGGCCATCATTTCCGGTAGAACCAAGCTTCCCAAAGGGATGCCAAGGTCCGTGGTATCCATAGCTAATATTTCGTCGTTTATGATATTCAGAATACTGGTTTTCAACCGGTTTACTTCGCTCATGTTGGTCTTCAGGGCAGTGATCTTTCCGTTAAGATCCTTTTCAAAATAGACGATGCGATCATATTGGATGTTCCCGACATCGATCTGCCTGTCGATTGCATCATTAATCAGATCCGAGGTGGTATTTTTCACCTGTGTTTCCGCCAAAGAACGGATGGTTCCATGAAATTTCGTACGGAACAGGATCAAAAGCAACGAACTGATTATCACAGCCAGGATCAATAATCTGAGTAATTTTCGAATCAATCGGTGCATACAATCACCTCGCGGCATTGTATGCACAGAAAGAAAAAGTATTACAGTTTTTTCATATGTGCCGACGCGGTTTTTGCCATCAGTTTCTTAGTTCCGATCTGATCGAATGCGATTTCCAAAAGGGCATCACCGCCCATTTTCATCACGGACAGAACCATTCCCCTGCCAAAGGCCGTGTGATTTACCATATCGCCTTTATTTAGCTCCAGTACAGATCCGGCGGGTGTTGTTGCGCGGTTGGAATATGCATTTTGGGGCGCGCTCCACTGTCCTGCACCATGGGTTCTGAAAGAGGTATCCCGGAAATCGTAGCTTTCACGGGTCTGTGGTGCCACATAAGCGCCCTTTCTCTCAATCTCATCCTGTGGCAGTTCCCGTAGGAATCGGGATGCCATGGACGCATTGGTGCGTCCGTAGAGCATTCTCTGCCGGGCGTGGCAGATTGTTAGAGACTGCTTCGCTCGGGTGATGGCCACATAGCAAAGCCGACGTTCCTCTTCCATTTCTTCCATATCCCCGATCGCCTTCATTCCCGGGAATAACCCATCTTCAAAGCCGACGAGGAAAACATGAGGAAACTCCAAGCCCTTAGAGGAATGCATGGTCATCATCACAGCAGCATCGTCGCCGTCATTATATTCCTCTATATCCGTATATAGGGCGATTTCCTCCAGAAATCCAGCCAAACTGGGCGTTTCTGCGTTTTCTACGTAGGACAAAATACTGGATTTCAATTCCCGGACGTTCTCGAGGCGGGTCTTATTCTCCTCGGTATCCTTCTTTTGGAGCATTTCAATATAACCGGTGCGGATCATCAGTTCCTCGTAAAAATCAGGAAGCGAGATGCCGTCAGCCAGCATCTGATCCAGCTCCTCGATCATGGATGTAAACGTACTGAGCTTCGGCACGATCTTTTCAAGGGGCGCGTAGGATTTGGCATCCAGTATCACGTCATAAAGCGGCTTTTGTTCAGCATCCGCAAGGCGCTGGGCAGTCTCCAGGGATTTTGTACCCAAGCCCCGAGGCGGATTGTTGATAATCCGATTCAGCCGCAGATCATCCGAGCGATTGTTGATCACACACAAATATGCCAGCATATCCTTGATTTCCGCACGGTCAAAGAACCGGGTTCCACCAATGACGCGGTACGGAATGCCACTTCGCTTCAGTGCATATTCCAAGGCATTGGATTGGGCGTTGGTGCGGTACAAAATGGCATAATCCTTAAAGTTCTTGCCCTTGGATTTTTGAATGATCTGTCCGGCAACATAACTTGCCTCTGCCCGTTCGTCAGGGGCTTCATACACCACGACGGGTTGACCAATTCCATTGGCAGTCCAAAGCCGCTTGCCCTTACGGCCACGATTATGGACAATGACAGAATTGGCCGAATTGAGAATGGCCTGAGTGGAACGGTAATTCTGCTCCAGGCGAATGACGCGTGCACCTTTGTATTGTTTTTCAAAATCCAGAATGTTTTCAATGGTTGCACCACGGAAGCGATAAATGCTCTGATCATCGTCACCCACTACGCAGATATTCTCATGTCCACCTGCAAGCAGGGATGTGAGCAAATACTGCAGATGGTTGGTATCCTGATACTCGTCCACCAAAACGTAACGGAACTTGCGCTGATAATAGGTTCGGATATCCTCATTATCCTGCAGAAGCTTGACTGTCAGCAGGATAATGTCATCAAAGTCAACGGCATTGTTTTCTTTCAGCTTACTCTGATACTTTTTATAGGCCTTTGCAATGGGGACAAGACGCATGTCGCCGCTGTCTTCGGCACGCTCCATCAGATCGTCCGGTGATACCATCCGATCCTTTTCCTTGCTAATCACCCCAAGCAGATACCGGGCTGGGAACGTCTTGTCGTCCAGGCCCATGTCCTTAACGATATCCTTCATAATGCGTTCGGAATCGGAGGTATCATAGATAGTAAAGCTGCGGCTGTAGCCCAACCGTTCAATATCCCGGCGCAGAATACGGCAACAGGCGGAATGGAAGGTCATGGCCCACACATCCTCCGCCTCGGGCCCGAGCATTACTCCCAGCCGGGCTTTTAACTCATTGGCGGCTTTGTTTGTAAAGGTGATGGCAATAATGCTCCAGGGCAATGCGGGGCGCAAAGCGCATAGAAACTCTGCACGGCTGTGTGCAAAATCCGCATCATTCGGGCCGATATTTTCAAGAAATTCCACATCCTCCTCCGTAACGGTATCCGGGATATCGAAAACAGAGGGATCGCTGCCTGCGCCAAAGCGGATCAGATTTGCGATCCGATGAATCAGTACGGTAGTTTTACCGCTGCCTGCGCCGGCGAGCAGCAAAAGCGGCCCCTCTGTGGTCAGAGCGGCTTCGCGTTGCATGGGATTCAAATTGAAAAACTGCCCAGCAATGTACTTGCGTCGGGCAGTTAAGAAACGGTTCATAAGCTGTTCGGTCATAACTGCACCTGGTCTTTATGTGATAAGACCATTCTAACGCATTTTGACCAAAAGGTAAAGAGAAATTTGCTAATCCATCAATAGTCGCAGGTTTGCAAGGGCTTTCTTTTCGATACGCGAGACCTGCACCTGGCTGACATCTAAAACCCGCGCCACCCGCTCTTGGGTAAGGCCATGAAAATATCGCAGCTGGATCACCATTCTTTCCCGTTCCGGCAGATTGGAGATTGCTTGTTTTAGTGAGATCTTTTCAACAAGTGATTCTTCGGTTTGGGTATCAGTGAGCACATCTTCAAGTGAAAAGCCATCCTCCCCTGTTTCCCGTTGGATGGATTCCGTGGCAGCAGTAGCGGTTTCTGCAACTGCGATCTCTTCCGGCGTAAATCCAGTCCTCTCAGAAAGTTCCATGATCGTAGGTTCACGCCCCAATGTGTTCGTGAGATTGCTCCGGGCGATCTTAATGGAAGCGGCTTGTTCTTTGATGGTTCGTGATACCTTTACTGCACCGTCATCCCGTAAAAAGCGTCGGATTTCACCGGATATCTTGGGCACAGCATAGGTAGAAAACTGCGTTCCATATTCCAAATCAAATCCGTCCACAGCTTTTAAAAAGCCAAGACATCCCAACTGATATAGGTCATCGCCCTCCGTCCCGCGTCCAAGAAACCGTCTCGCAACAGACCAGATCAGCCCAGAATTCTCCTTCACCAGTGCCTCCGAGGCCTCTTTGTCCCCTTTTTGCGCCAGGTAGATTAAATCCTCCAGTCTGCTCATTTTCTCTTTTGAATCTTACGGCGCATATGTACCGTAGTTCCTTTCCCAGGTGCGGACTTGATCTCAAAAGACGTCATAAAGCTTTCCATAATTGTAAAGCCCATACCACTTCTGTCCATACCGCCAGTGGTAAACATGGGGCGCCTGGCTTGCTCGATATCAGAAATGCCAACACCTTGGTCCTTCACCACAATGTCTAAAATGTTATCTTTCAGAATTCTGCATCGCAAAGCGATAACACCCAGTTTTTCTGGGTAAGCATGAACGATGCAATTTGTCACCGCTTCAGATACAGCTGTGCGAATATCCCCCAGCTCTTCCAAGGTTGGATCCAACTGTGCCGCGAAGCACGCCACCGCTGAGCGGGCAAACGCCTCATTTGCAGATTTGCTGGGGAACTCCAAGATCATAAAGTTTTCGAATTTCATGAAACTGCCTCCTTAATTTCCACTAATTTATCGATACCGGATGCGCGAAACACCCGCATTGGCTGTTCACAGATGCCTGTAAGCATCAGCTTTCCTTCAATTTGCGACATGCATCGCAGGGCATTGATCACAACTGCGATCCCGGACGAATCCACGAATGTTACGTCTTGAAAATCCAAGATACATACTTCCGGGGTATATGCCTCAATTTTCCCGGCGATGGAATGAATATAAGTCTTCGCACAGTGATGATCGATTTCCCCGGTGAGAGCCACAGTTAAGCGGCCATTATCCAGGAAACTGGTAAATTGCATATTGACTCCTCCTTTTCGTATTTGCATCAATAGTATAAAAAAGCAATAATGGCTTTTGCAGTCGGAATAAGAAAGAAAAAATGCACCTGCACAAATTTGTGCAGGAGCATTCCATTATTGATTACAGCTTCATCATTGCACTTTCGCTTTGTTCAAGGCTTGCAATGAGATCGCGGGTCTTCTGGGCCTTTTCGCGTTCCGCGGCAACAACAGCCTCCGGAGCACGGGAAACAAACTTCTCATTACTGAGCTTTGCTTCTAGGCTGGCAAGGAACTTCCGCTGGCTTTCCAACTCCTTGGCAATGCGCTCCAATTCCTTGGCTACATCCACAAGCTGACCCATGGGGATGTAAAGCTTCGCATCGGAAGTAGCACAAGTGATCATGCCGTCCAGATTTTCCGGCTCCTTATCCAAAAGGGTCACAGTATCGGCATATGCCAATCTCTGCATGAAGCCCTCGCCCTCGATAAACACCTTGGGATCGCTTGCCAGGATATACAGTGCGGCCTTCTTAGAGGGCGGCACATTCATCTCGGTACGGCGGTTGCGGATGGCACGGATTGCTTCCATCACGGATTCCATGCTGTTCTGCTCTGCCTTAAAGGCTAGGTCAGCACGGTACTCGGGCCATGCAGCAACGATCAATGCGTCACCCTCATGGGGTAGGCTCTGCCAAATTTCCTCGGTGATAAACGGCATAAAGGGATGCAATAGACGCAGTGTCTGATCCAAAACATACACCAATACCTGAATTGCAGTCTGTTTGCGCTCCGCATCCTCAGAATACAGTCTTGCCTTGGTCAGTTCGATATACCAGTCACAGTAGGTATCCCAAATGAAGTCATAGATCTTCTGAACGGCAACACCCAGCTCGTACTTCTCCAAGTTTTCGGTAACCTCTGCAATAAGGTTATTCAGCTTGGAAAGCACCCATTTGTCGGCAATTTCCAGCTTATCCAAGGCAGGCAGTTCGTTCACTGCATCGTCAGAAAGGTTCATCATGACGTAACGGCTGGCGTTCCACAGCTTATTGGCAAAGTTACGCATAGCCTCGCAGCGTTCCACATAGAAACGCATATCGTTTCCGGGAGAGTTGCCGGTGACCATGTTCATACGCAGAGCGTCACAGCCGTACTTTTCAATCATTTCCAAAGGATCGATGCCATTACCCAAAGATTTGGACATCTTACGGCCCTTGTCGTCACGCACCAGACCATGGATCAGCACAGTGTGGAACGGAGTCTTGCCCACATGCTCACAGCCGGAGAAGATCATTCTGGCAACCCAGAAGAAAATAATATCATAGCCTGTGACCAGCACGTCCGTGGGATAGAATTTCTTCAAATCCTCGGTGCTCTCAGGCCAGCCCAGAGTCTCAAAGGGCCACAGAGCGGAACTGAACCAGGTATCCAGCACATCGGGATCGCGCTCGATATTGGTACTTCCGCACTTTGCACAGGTACAGGCATCCTCACGGGAAACGGTGATATGACCGCAATCCGCACAGGTCCATGCAGGGATCTGATGACCCCACCACAGCTGACGGGAAATACACCAGTCACGGACATTTTCCATCCAGTTCAAATAGGTCTTGCTGAAGCGCTCGGGAACGAACTTTGTTTCGTTCTCCTTGACAACGCGGATGGCTTCTTCCGCCAAGGGCTTCATCTTCACGAACCACTGAGCAGAAATGATGGGCTCCACATCGTTATGGCAACGGTAGCAAGTCCCCACATTGTGGGCATGCTCTTCCACCTTCACCAAATAGCCACCGGCCTCCAGGTCGGCAATGATCTGCTTTCTGGCTTCGTAGCGATCCAGGCCCTCGTACTTACCGCCCAGGGCGTTGACCTTACCATTGTCATCCAGCACGCGAATGATTTCCAGGTTGTGGCGCAGGCCCACCTCAAAGTCGTTGGGGTCGTGGGCAGGCGTCATTTTTACACAGCCCGTACCGAATTCCATCTCGGCGTAATCGTCAGCGACAATGGGAATTTCCTTGTTTACCAAGGGCAGAATGACTGTCTTGCCAACGATGGAAGTATAACGCTCGTCGTTGGGGTTGACGCACACGCCGGAGTCACCCAGCATGGTCTCGGGACGGGTGGTAGCAACGATCACTTCGCCACTGCCGTCAGCCATGGGATAGCGGATGTGCCACAGATGACCGGGCTTGTCCACATACTCAACCTCTGCATCGGACAGGGCGGTGACACAGTGGGGACACCAGTTGATGATCCGGCTGCCCTTGTAGATCAGACCCTTTTCGTACATGGAAACAAAGACTTCACGAACAGCCTTGGAACAGCCCTCGTCCATGGTAAAGCGAGCACGCTCCCAATCGCAGGATGCACCAGCTTCTTCTGCTGCTCCACGATGCGGTTGCCGTACTTATGCTTCCAGTCCCAAACCTTTTCCAGGAACTTTTCACGACCCAGGTCGTAACGGGTGATGCCGTCCTTACGCAGTTCTTCTTCCACCTTGATTTGGGTGGCAATGCCTGCGTGGTCCACACCGGGGACCCACAGAGCATCAAAGCCCTGCATCCGCTTGAAACGGATCAGAGTATCCTGCAGAGTTGCGTCCATGGCGTGACCCATGTGCAGCTGTCCTGTAACATTCGGGGGTGGCATGACGATGGTGAAAGGCTTTGCGCCCTCCTTGCCCTGGGGACGGAAGTAGCCACCCTGCTCCCACATTTCATACAGTTTGTTTTCTACCTGCTGAGGCTCATAGACCTTCGGTAATTCTCTTGCCATAATGCGCTCCTTTCAAAAAAGAAACGCCCTGAGGAAAACTCCTCAGGGCGAAAATACATTTCCGCGGTACCACCTGAATTTCCGGCAAGCCGGACACTTAAGCTGCTGTAACGGGCAGACCCGCACTTCCCTACTACGTCTCAGGAAGCAAGCTCCGGGGCGACCATTCACGCATACCCTATGGACTTGCACCAACCGTCCATTCTCTGCAAAGGTGTAGCGGGAAACCTCCCCATCTGTGCTGTTATCCCCAACAAATTACCATATTTTTGCCCGTATGTCAACATTATTCTGAAATTTCTTCTCGTTGAATAAGCCTTGACGGCTTAGGGAAATCTGCTATAATAAACAAAAAACTATCTTTGGGAGGTGAATTCATGAAACTTTCCCTTGTGATTCCCTGCTACAACGAGGCAGATAATGTGGCTGCTTTTCACGATGCGGTTATCAGCGCCTTCGCAGATTGCGGCTACGACTATGAACTGATATTCATAGATGATGGCAGTCGTGACGCTACGCTGCACAATCTGAAACGCGTCTATAACGAAAGCAAGGTCCCCGTTAAGATCATTTCTTTTTCCCGTAATTTCGGCAAAGAGGCCGCGCTTTATGCCGGTTTGGAGCATGCCGCAGGCGATTATATTTGCCTGATTGATGCAGATCTGCAACAGCGACCGGAGCTCGTCCGGGATATGGTTTCTTTCCTGGACAAGAACAAAGATTATGATATGGTTGCCGCCTATCAGGATCGCCGTGGTGAGGGCAAAGTGCTGTCGTTCTTCAAAAAGTGCTTCTACTCCCTCATCAACAAACTGTCTGACACGAATCTGCACAATGATGCCAGCGATTTCCGCGCTTTCCGACGGGGTGTTGCCGAGAGTATTTTGCAGTTGGGTGAATACCACCGCTTCAGCAAGGGTATTTTTGCCTGGGTCGGCTATAAGACCCATTATATTCCCTACACCGCCTGTAAGCGCACTGCCGGCACCACAAAGTGGAGTTTCCGGAAACTGGTCAACTATGCTGTGGACGGCATTATCGGCTTCTCCACGCGCCCCCTGCGCCTGGCAACCTATCTGGGAAGCATGACAGCCGTTGCAGCCCTTATATATTTGCTGATCGTGGTACTTCAAAAACTGATCGTTGGTATCGATGTGCCCGGTTTTGCAACCATCATTGTGCTGATTTTGCTCCTTGGCGGAATGCAACTGTTCTGCATTGGCATCATCGGCGAGTATGTAGGCAGAACATTTGAACAAAGCAAAAAGAGGCCCATTTATCTTGCCAAAGAAATCCTTGGTTGCGATGATAAATAACGAACACCCCATAGGACTTGCTCCTATGGGGTGCGCTTTATTTCTTCTTGATAAAGCGGTAGACTTTCAGCGCCCTGATGTTCCACTTTTCCCGATCACTCCAATAAACGATCGCCAAAAATGCCAACAGACAGACAACCGTAATCAGCGTTCCGTAAGTGAATGCATCGTTCTCGTATACAAAAACGATTTCATGGCGGCCCTGCGTCAGATCCAAGCCGATCATAGCATCTGCAATGGACAACGTCTGCACTTCTTCTCCGTCCACAATGGCTTTCCAGTTGCCGTCGTCAGGAATGGAAGTATACAGCACGCCATCCCGGTCGCAGTCGATATTTCCTTCTATCCGGGTGGTGGAAAAATCCGTCAGTTCCAGAGTTGACGCATTTAGAGTCTCGTAGCCAGCACGGAACACTTTATCATTGAGTAGTGCAGCACTGATATTCATCGTGCTATTCTCTTCACCTTTACAGCTGGCATGCAATTCCACTACATCACCGGGTCTGACCTGACACACTGACAAGGTCTGAGGAAGAGTGATGGAATCGCTGTACAGGTATTCCCCGTTGTGGTAAATATAAAAATAATTCCGGGCGTACATATTAATATCCAGGCACAGGAAACCCTCTTCCTCAATTGTATAGCGGTAGATCAGCGTGCCACTGCTACCCGGAACCTTATAAGCACAATAACCCCCGGCTGTCTCCGTAATCACGTCCACACCTCGGCCTTCCATTTCCAGCCAATGATTCGGGGTGATGTTCCATACATCCTCCTCCAATCCAGTAGCGGCTAAGAACAGAACATTTTGATTATGAAAGGAATTGAAAGCGCTGGAGCGCAATTCAACCTCACTAAGTGTGGATTCCGCCAAAAAACCCAGCGGAAGATAGGCGGTGTTCTCCAAAAGGTGCACATCACCATAGTGGTGTATATCCTTGAAATAGGGATTCTCTTCCACCTGTCCCGAACGTTCAAGCATATATTTCAGATTCAGAAAGAGATTGGCAACAGGAGAGCTTTCCTCAAAGCAATATCGGTTCCAATTGTCCTGGGCGGCAAAACCCAAAGCGGTCATAAACCGGGTGACTTTTACATTGGCAGAGCTGGTAAAGGCAGAAATTCCGTTGTAATCATTCAGTGCACCATCGTTGAGGGTCTGGGTATGGGTTGCTTCTGCCCGGTAAAACAGAGAATCTTCCCGCTCCTTCATATACTTGATCATCGATTCGGTGTGCTGCGTACCTTGCGGATAGTTCTCGATGTTGGTATAAGAAAAATTAACACCGAAATTCACCACATTCATGGCAAGCTCAAGGACCATTACCAGCAAAAGCAGTGCGCCGGATAGTCTGCGGCGATCCCGAAGGATAGTGACAAGTTCTTTGCGTCCTTCCCAGTCTGCATCCTTTGGTAGGGCTCTGTGAAGCCGAGGATAGAGAAAAATCGCCAAATACAGGCCAAAAAAGACAACGTTATACACGAGAAAAACATAGGTGTTTCCGTGGGTGTTGTAGAGGGCATCCAGGTTGGCAAGGGCAGTCCGTGCAGCGGCTTGATCGCCCACGGTCGCCGATGCCATGGCCGTAGCCAAATGTTCAAACACCTGTCCGAGTGATTTCAAAGCATCCGGAACAGTTGCCGCATACTTGGAAAGCAAGAAGATCTCTATGGTTAATAACCCCGCAAGCAGAAAATGCAACGGTCGGAAGCGGTAACGTACCAAATATGCGCGATAGGCCATATACAGCATCACAAAGGACAAAATGAAGCTGAAACGGTACGGGATCATGTTGGTAAAATGGAAACCGTGCCAAATATAGTCCAGCTGTCGAATGACAAAGCTTGCAACTAAGAAGAGTAATAGGAAGACACAGCAGAGCTTGTCACGCAGCTTCACATTTCGAGCCATCAAGAACAGGAACGATAACAAAAGCGTGGAAATGCCAGTGTAGACATTGGGCAGACCCTCCAAAAAGGTGGGTACACCGCCGCCAGACAGATTGCCTGCCACTTGTCCCATTCCGTTCAGAACCGGACCAAAGGATTCCCACAGGGCCTTAAACCACAATCCAAGAGCAGGATCACCTGCTTCTTTCGCAGACTTGAACGCTTCCCAAGCCTCTCTGGCCGGCGCACAGAGCTGGTAGTCAACGATATTCAATGCGAAGTCTTTCGGGAAGGAGTTGACACTGGAATAGGTATTTTGCAATGCTGCCAATGCCGGAAGCTCCAGAACTGCCGTCATACCAATGACTAACACAGAAAAAAGCGCAATGCGACAAAGATCTGTAAAAAAGGCCTTACCGCTCTTGCATCTGCAGATCTGATAGCAGATAAACAACAAAAGCACAAATATGCAGGTAAAGAAGCCGATATAGTAGTTCGAGAAAATGGACAGCGCCAGTGTGAGAGTATAAAGGATAAATTTCCTATCCCGCAGAAGGGACACCGTGCCCAATGCCACAAGCGGCAGTAATGCGAAGGTGTCCAGCCACATGATGTTCCACTGATATCCCAACGCCCACGCACACAGCGCATAGAATGCGCCGAACAGTGCAATAGAAAAATCGTTTTTACCAAAGAGCTTTTTCAGAAAAATAGCAAAAAACAGAGAGGCTAGTCCTAATTTAAGCGGAACGAGCAGCGAAAAATACGGCAATACCCAGCTGTCCGGGACAAATACACTGAGAAGATTCAGCGGAGACGACAAATAATAGGAAATGAGACCCAAATAGTCCATACCCATGCCCACATTCCAGCTAAAAAACAGGCTGTCCCCACTGAGAAGTGCCTTTCGGAATGCTTTAAAGAACGGAAAATACTGATGCCACATATCGGAATACAGCATGGATTTCGTTCCAAAAGGCGTCGCGCCCACAGTGACCATCAGCACCAATATGGCAAGAACAGGCATAAAAAAGGCAACGGCAAGGAAATTTAGTTTCCGGCCTCGCAGTTTTGCTAAATTCATGGTATCCTCCAGGAACGGTAAATATGGTAATATCTTACCACAAAATACACATTTGGTAAAGGTTTCCGCAAAAATTATTTAAAAAAGTGCCTGCTGCTTCTGCAACAGGCACTTGCCTTACTTTTTATCACGTTTTCTTGCAAGGTAAATATCCAGCTTTTCCTTCATATTGTCCGGAATCTCCCGGGCAACGGGACAGCGTGCGGCATTGGCCATACGTTCTGTAAAGGTAATAATAAACTGAATATCTTCTTCCATCTGTTCGCCCTTCATCAGAGCAATGGTGTCGTAGCTGTTGTGAATGGTCGCGGTACTGGGCGGTGCGATCCGGGCAAAGGACACCGCAGGAATACCCTTATCAGCAAAAGGTGTGGAGTCGCTGGAGTATACATCCTGCTGAACCGCAATGCCAAAACCAAGCTCAGAGCATAGGTACTTGAGGTAATGAGTCAGGGCTTCTTCCGTAGTGCAGCAGCCGATAAATTTACCCATAATGCAGCCGATCATGTCCAAATTGACATTCAGTACAATATCCTTCAGTTCTTCTTCGTGTGCCTGACAGTAGGCCTTTGCACCCAACAATCCCCGCTCTTCGCTGCCGCACCAAATAAAGCGCAGACCATAGCTATGGGGATGCTTGGAGAAATACTCAGCTGCCATCAAAACGCCCACAGAGCCAGACATATTGTCGTATGCACCTTGAGAAAGTGATGTGGAATCATAGTGCGCCGTCATTACAATGTACTCCGGCCGCTCACCCGGCAGATCCAGAACCACATTGTGAGATTTTCCCGTATATTCTTCCTGCTTCAGCACGATCTTTGCTACAGCCGAATCTTTTTTGATTAGCGCTATAGCAGTCTTCGCATTGATGTTCACACCGAGGAGTTTATTGCCCTTACTGACATAACTGCGCAGTTCTCGCTGGTCAATGTCGCAGTCGGCATAATTGGCGTTGCCGTCGTAGGTAATGAATCCGACAGCACCGTTTTCCAGCAGATCCTGGTACATCCAATAGCCCAAATAACCGTCGATCAGCACAATCTTACCCTTGCACAGACAGAGGCTGTACGGATCGGTGTTGCGCAGATAGTAAAGAGGTGCTTCCACTTCCCCGCTGCCGGCGCAAAGATAGCCCTTGCAGGGAATTTCCACTCCGTCAACCAGTAAGGTTGCAGCCTCCATGGTAGCCATATCCACATCAAAGGATTCCAGCTTGGCTTCACAGCCAAACTCCGCACACTTCTTCACCAAATACTCAGCAGTGCGCAATTCTTCTGCAGAGCCACCCATGCGTACGTAGGCGGTCTGCTCAAAGATTTTCATAATTTCACTTGCGTTCATATGCATCCCCCAGTTACTTAAAAAGAAAGCATACGCTTGTAAGCTTCCTCCCATTCGGGTGTATGGTTCGGCTGATAGGTTTCCACATTCTCGGAATTACGGACTACTTGACGAAGTTCGTCAATATCCTTAATGTCACCCAAGGCCATGGCTTGGGTAAGGAGGTTGCCGATGGCAGCGCCCTCAACAGGGCCGGTGATCACGGGGCGGTCTATGGAGTCGGCAACCATTTGATTCAACAGCTTATTCTGAATACCGCCGCCAACGATATTCAGCGTGTCAATGCTCTGCCCCTTGATTTCCTCAAGGCGTTCCAATGCCCAACGGTACTTCAGAGCCAGGGATTCATAGATGCACCGTGCGATTTGACCGACTGTCTCCGGAATAGGCTGGTTGGTGTCACCACAGAACTTTTGGATCTTTTTCATCATGTTGCCGCCGGCAAAGAATTCACGGTAGTCCGGGTCAATGATGCTACGCAGGGGCACTGCTTTCTTCGCTTCCTGTACGATCTCGTCCCAGCTGTATTTTGTACCAGCCTTGATCCAGTCTCTGCGGCATTCCTGGATCAACCACAGGCCCATAATGTTCTTCAAGGGACGGAAGCCGCCCTGGATTGTTCCTTCATTGGAGAAGTTAGCATCCCGCACCTCAGGGGTCAGAATGGGCTCATCGGTCTCAACGCCAAACAGAGACCAAGTACCGGAAGAGCAGAATGCAAAACTGCCACTGCCGGGAATAGCAGCCACAGCGGAAGCGGTATCGTGCGTGCCAACAGCAGCGAAATTTGCCTGATTCAGACCGATCGTTTCTGCAATTTCCGGACGCAGCTTACCGCGCAATGTACCTGCCCGGTCGATCTCGGTGAAGATATGCTCCGGCAGACCCAGTGCGCGGATACTCTCCCAATCCCAGTCCTTGGTGGTGGGGTTGTAGAGCATGGATGTGGTCGCAATGGTATACTCGGATTTCATTTCTCCCGTGAGGAAATAACCCAAAAGATCCGGCATCATCAGAAGCTTCTGCCCCTGCTCCAACACGGCATCATCCTGACGCTTGCGGCGATAGAGCTGGTAAACGGTATTATAATTCTGCTTGGCAATACCTGTACGGCTAAAGAGTGTGGGAAAATCAATGATCTCCGACGCCGCAACCATATCCTCATCTACTGAGTAACGGTATGCCCGGGGGTTTCCCAGCAAATGACCGTTGCGATCCAACAGGCCGTAGTCCACGCCCCAGGTATCGATACCGAAACAGTCTAAATCGCCCACATTTGCCTGTTTAAAAGCCTGGAAGCCTTGAATCAACTGGCTATAAAGATAAGGCAGATCCCAGTAAAAAACGCCGTTCATCTCCACAAAGTTGTTTTCAAAGCGGTGCAGCTCCCGCATGGTCAGTTTGCCGTTTTCTAGCTGACCCAAAATAGCGCGTCCGTTGCTGGCACCCAGGTCAAAAGCGAGTAAATTTCTCATATGTATCAACCTTTCTGTCACAAACCGTGACCACCGAAATTATAAGAATATCATAGCGCAAAAAGCAATCCATGTCAATTCTTTGCATTAAGAAAGAAGACCCGTCCACAAGGCGGGTCTTCATGCTTATATTTGACTCTTTGCGGTGTCAATACCGTCACCCGTCAGGCCTAAACGCTGGGCGGCATCCTGGCGCATTTTGTATTTCAGAACCTTACCGGCGGCGTTCATAGGGAATGCATCCACAAATTCGATGTACTTGGGTACTTTGTGCCGTGCCATGCTGGCTTTGATATACTGGAGCATTTCGTCCACCGTTACAGAGTCCGGCTCTTTCAGCACGATGCTGGCAAGGATCTCTTCGCCGTACTTCTGATCAGGCACACCAATGACCTGCACATCCTTGACTGCAGGATGGGTGTAGATAAACTCCTCAATTTCCTTGGGGTAAATGTTCTCACCACCACGGATGATCATGTCTTTCAGTCGGCCGGTAATGCGGTAGTTACCGTCCTCATCCCGACAGGCAATATCACCGGAATGAAGCCAGCCATCTACGTCCACCGTATCCGCAGTCGCCTGAGGCATTTTGTAGTAGCCTTTCATGGTATTGTAACCCCGAGAGCAAAATTCACCGTTCACGCCGGGTCCTACTTCCTCTCCGGTTTCGGGATCTACGATCTTACACTGGACATGGGGAAATGCATAGCCGACGGTGTCCGTACGCACTTCCAAAGGATCTGTCCATGCAGACATGGTAGAACCGGGAGCAGATTCCGTCTGACCGTAGACACTGACAATGCCGGTCATGTTCATTTCGTCAGGCCGCGCTGCGCGGCGCATCAGTTCCGGAGGACAGCCTGCGCCGGCCATAATGCCGGTACGCATATGCGAAAAGTCCGTACTGCGGTAATCCGGATGATTGAACATGGCAATAAACATGGTGGGAACGCCATTGAATGCGGTAATCTTTTCCTGGTTGATACAAGCTAAGGATGCCTTTGCCGAGAAGTAAGGCATGGGGCACATAGACGCGCCGTGGGTCATGGAAGAGGTCATGGACAGCACCATACCAAAGCAGTGGAACATCGGCACCTGGATCATCATACGGTCTGCCGTGGACAGCCCCATGCGATCACCGATGCATTTACCGTTGTTGACCACATTGTGGTGGGTCAGCATAACACCCTTGGGGAAGCCAGTAGTGCCGGAAGTGTATTGCATGTTGCAGACATCGTCCGGTCTAACAGCTGCCGCCATGGTGGCTACCTGCTCCTCACTGACCAAGCAATACCGGGCCATGGCCTCATCAAAGGTCAGACTGCCTGGCTGAGCAAATCCTACAGTAATCACATTGCGCAGGAAAGGCAAGCGCTTGCAGTGCAGACTCTCCCCTGGCTTGGTCTTTGCAATCTCGGGACACAATTCGTTGATAATCTCTTTATAATTGGAATCCAGACAGGAATCAATCATCACCAGGGTGTGCGTATCGGACTGACGGAGCAGATATTCCGCTTCGTGGATCTTGTAAGCAGTGTTCACAGTGACCAAGACAGCACCGATCTTCACTGTTGCCCAGAAGGTGATGTACCAGGCAGGCACATTAGTCGCCCAAATAGCCACCTTGCTACCGGCTTTCACACCCATAGAAACCAGCGCCCGGGCAAAACGGTCCACATCCCGTTTGAACTCGCTGTATGTACGGGTGTAGTCCAAAGTAGTGTACTTAAAGGCATACTGATCTGGGAATTCCTCTGCCACGCGCTGAAGCACCTGATAGAAGGTCAGATTCACCAGTTCATTCTTCTTCCACAGATATTGTCCGGTGCCGTCATGATTGAAATACAAGGATTTCTTTGTGCCCCGTGGGTTGTGGAAACGGTTCATGTAATTGACAAAGTACGGGAAAATAACTTCCAACTCCTGCAAGTCTTCCAACCAATCTGGCTTCCATTCCAAAGAAATAAAGCCATCATAGTTGACGGAAGACAGAGCGCGCATCACATCGTCTATGGGCATCGTACCCTCGCCGATCAGCTGGTAATTGCCATCATTGTCAGAATCTCGCAGATGGACATGGCGGATGTAACTGCCCAGGTTCTTGATGGTGGTGTCGGCACTCTCGCCCAAATCGCGATACGGATGATGCACATCCCAAAGAGCACCCATATAATCGCTGGCAAAGCGATCCATCATGGCGCGAAGCCGGGCAGTGTCTGCATAGATACCGCTGGTTTTTAATAAAACACCTACGCCTAGAGTTTCCGCCCGTTCCAATAAAACAGTAAGTCGCTGCTCCACCAATGCTTCGTCGTCCTCTAAGGCGCAGGCGACCACGTAAGGAACATGGGTGTTGCGTGCAACCTCCATGAGGTTTAGTAGAGAATCAGCCGTCTCGTTGGCATCTGACAGGTCGCAAGATGTATCAAAACAAGGGATCAGCAGCTTCTTCTCCCGCAGCTGGCGGACCGTTGCTGCCGCCTGGTACTTATGAAAAGGACCACCACGATCCAACATAGGATCGAATTTGGGCAGATTATATACCTCAATACCGGAAAAACCCATTTCCAGCGCTGTATCCATCATTTCTTCCCAACTTAAGTGGGGCCAGCCCCGGGTTGAAAAGGAAAGCTTCATGCGTCTTCCTCCTCATATACGATTTTGTTGAGGGCGCTGATGTATGCCTGGATGCTTGCGCCCACGATATCAGTAGAAGTGCCCCGACCGGAATACAGCTTTCCGGAGGAACGAAGCCGAACGATGGTCTGACCCATGGCCTCACGGCCCTCTGTGACAGACTGAATTTGGAAATCATCAAGCTCATAGTGCCGTCCGGTGATCTGCTCAATGGCTAAAAATGCCGCATCGATAGGGCCGTCACCCAAATACACGCCCTCCATGGGAACGCCGTCTTTGGTCAGCTTCATGTGAGCTGTGGCGGAGATAGCGCTGCCGGAGGTAATCACATAGTGATCCAGTTTGTATGTAGAGGGTACCTGCATCGCCGCAGAAGCTACAATGGCATCCAGCTCCCGGATGCTGACCTGATCGCGTTTCTCCGCAAACTGCATAAATGCATCATAAACCTTCACACGATCCTCCTGAGAAAGATCATAGCCCAGCTTTTCAACAGCTGCGCAAACAGCATCGCAATCATCGTGGGCAGTCAGATAGATCCCACTGTCCTCATTTACGCCGCTGATAAAGGCAGATGTCTTGCTGCGATCCGCCCGGCAAAGGCGCTGTATCTGCTCCACTGTGCGGCTCAAACGGGCCACATCCACACCGATCTGTGCATCAAAATCGCCGCCCTTGGCAGCCAGGATCCGCGCCACATTGGTAAGACTTGCGCAATCCACAGGATATGCGGCAGTTTTGACTTCCCCTGCTCCGGCCTTCACAGCAGCGATCACACAGCTGTCTCCCATGGAAAGTGTATTGGCACAGCCAACACCCAAGGTAACTGATTTCAAAGACGGCACGCCTTCATACAGTCCAGTGATAAATGCAGAATACTCTTCCGGCAGCATCGTTCCGGCAGAATCAAGAACGGTTACAGTCTTTGCACCAGCGGTAATAGCCATCTCAATAGCCTGATGCAGGAAGGCAGCCTCGCTGCGAGTGGCATCCTGTGCGACGAATTCCGTATCTGTCAGTTTCGCGCAAGCACTGACCGTCTCAGAAATCGCTTTGAGCATTGCATCTGGCTTTTTATGGAACAGATATTCCATCTGAACGGAGCTGACAGGAGCACAGACCTGCAACCGCGGATGCTTTGCCTGCTGCAATGCATTCCATGTATCTGCAACACTTTCTTTATTCAACTCAACAGGCGCGCAAACAACGCTGTCTGACACCGCCATGGCGATGGATTTGATCCGCAACGCATCAGTGCGGGAGCCGTGCAGTCCCTCCACCTCTATGACATCCGTACCCAGCTTGTCCAGGAGTTTGGCCAGTTCGATCTTCTCCCGGAAGGATAGAGAAAATCCCTCTGCATACTGTTTCATGGTCATGTCACCGATTTTGATCATTGCTATCACTCCTTTGAAAATAAAAAGTCCCCGAGGCCAAATGACCTCAGGGACGAATATACTATCCGCGGTACCACCCTGTTTATTTCCCTTTAGGGAAATCCCTTCAGACTCCAACAAGTCCTATCCCTTAACGCGGGCTGACGAATCCCATTACTCAACACTTTTCACAGGATCGACTCCAGAACCAGACCGACCTGCTCGTCCACACCGGCTCACACCAACCGCCGGCTCTCTGAAGCTTTGTAAGCAGGACAGATTTTCCTTCACTGTCTTTATTCAAAATGATGAAATCATTAAAGCACAACATACGCCATTTGTCAACATAATAATGAAAAAATAAAAAAATTGTTTTTCTTAAAAAAGCATTTGACTTTTTGCCAAGGACATGATAGAATGCTAACAAATTGCAAAAAGGCTTTGACGAAGACGGTCGGATCAGAAGAATTACAGAGAGCCGATGGTTGATGCGAATCGGTATTTTTCCTTCCACAGACCCATCCCTTCCGAGCCGGAGTGCTGAACGTTTCATGCTAGTAAGCGTCTCCCGTTTGCCTGCGTTAAGGGATAGGACTTGTTGGAGTCCGAAGTGGCGGCTCATGCCGCAATTTGAGTGGTACCGCGGGTGGCTTATGCTCGTCTCAAGATTTTTCTTGAGGCGTATTTTATTTTGTATAAGGAGGAAGCATTATGTCAAACACAACAACGTCAACACAGCTGATGGAGATTGCGCAACGAATTCGGGAGATGCGTGAGATTTTGGGCTTCAGCATTGATAAGATGGCAACCGAGACAGAGGTTTCCACCGATCTGTACTGTCAATACGAAAGCGGCGCTATCGATTTACCTTTTACCTTTATCCATAAGTGCGCAAAAGTCTTCGGTCTGGAGATTACCGATCTATTGGAAGGTCACAGTGCCAAACTGTCTGGCTATACCGTCACCCGTCGCGGCAAGGGCCTGGTCACCGCCAGCGAAGACGGAATCACCATTCAGGACATGGCCCCCATGTTCCGCAAGAAGCTGGCTACCCCCTACTGGGTCACATATCAATATTCGGAAGATCTGCAGGATGAGCCCATCCACACAACTACCCACGACGGTCAGGAATTCAATCTGATCATCAAAGGTTCTGTACGCGTTCGCGTAGGCGAGCACGAGGAAGTCTTAAACGAAGGGGACAGCATCTTCTACAAATCCTCTACTCCCCATGGCATGATCGCCATTAACGGAGAAGATGCTGTATTCCTCTCCGTAATCATGGCCAGCGACAAAACCGACCAGGCGCTGAAGATCACTCCTCAGCATGTCGCAAAAGCCACTGACCCCGGCGTTCATCCGGATCAGCGCCTACTGTGTAACGAATTTGTTTGGGGTATCGAGGATGCCAAGGGACATATGACCGGCCTCAACTATGCCAACAGCGACCGTTACAACTTTGCGTTCGACACTGTGGATGCCATCGCCCGAAAGTCTCCTGAAAAGCTGGCGATGATCCACATTGGGGGCGATATGACCGAACGACGCTTCACCTTCAAGGATATGAAGGACGGCTCTTCCCAGTGTGCTAACTACTTCAAGGCCTTGGGCATCAAGCGGGGTGACCGGGTCATGGTGGTACTGAAGCGCCACTATCAGTTCTGGTTCGCAATTCTCGGCCTGCATAAGCTGGGCGCAATTGCCATTCCTGCCACCAACCAGCTGATGGAGCATGACTTTACATATCGGTTCCAGGCTGGCGGTGTTAGCGCTATTCTTTGCACTGCTGACGGTGATACCGCCAATCAAGTGGATCTTGCTGAGCAGATATCCGGTGTCAAGCTGACGAAGATTTTGGTCGGTGGCCAAAAGGAAGGCTGGCACGACTTTAATGAAGAGTATGGCCTTTACAGCCGCCGCTACGTACGCACAGAGGATGCGCCCTGCGGTGACGATCCCATGCTGATGCTCTTCACCTCCGGCACCACCGGCTATCCCAAGATCGCTATGCACAGCTATAAATACGCGCTCGGCCACTATGTCACCGCTAAATACTGGCATATGGTGGAACGCAGCGGGGTCCACTTCACCATCTCTGAAACCGGCTGGGGCAAGGCTCTGTGGGGCAAGCTCTATGGCCAGTGGCTATGCGAAAGTGCAGTCTTTGTGTATGACTTTGAACGCTTTGACGCAGAAAAGATCCTTCCAATGTTCAAACAGTACAATATCACAACCTTCTGCGCACCCCCCACGATGTACCGCATGCTGATCAAGCAGGATCTGAGTAAGTACGACCTCTCCTCTATCCATCATGCAACCACCGCCGGTGAAGCACTGAACCCCGAAGTCTTCTATCAGTTTGAAAAGGCCACCGGCCTGCGCATCTACGAGGGCTTTGGTCAGACTGAGATGACCTTGGGTATTGCCAACCTGGTTGGTGATACCATCAAGCCCGGAGCAATGGGTAAGCCAATCCCTGGCTACGGCATCGACATCGTGGACGCAGACGGTAATCCTGTAGAAGACGGTGTTAACGGTGAAATTGTCATTCACACCGATCCTGTCCCCTCCTGTGGTGTATTCCTGGGCTATTACAACAACGAAGACGCCACCTGCGAAGTTTGGCATGATGGTATGTATCATACCGGCGACCTTGCATGGCGTGATGAAGATGGTTACTACTGGTATGTCGGCCGTGCGGACGATGTGATTAAGTCCTCCGGCTACCGTATTGGACCCTTCGAGATTGAAAGCACCATCATGGAGCTTCCTTATGTTTTGGAATGCGGTGTTTCTGCCGCCCCCGACGAAGTGCGCGGTCAAGTAGTCAAGGCCAGCATCGTTCTGGTGCCCGGAACAGAGGGCACAGATGAACTAAAGAAGGAAATTCAGAACTACGTCAAGCAGCATACCGCACCCTATAAGTACCCCCGTGTTGTGGTATTCCGTGACGAACTGCCCAAGACCATCAGCGGTAAGATCATTCGCAACAAACTGTAAGTGACAGAATTCCTGTTTTTCGATAACTTTCTGTTGACAATTAAATCCCAAAATGATATGATTCTCAAAAGAATAAAGGCCTTGACGGAGAGGTCCCAATGCAAAGCGTATCAAAGAGAATTGGCGGGTGGTGCAAGCCATGATATGCGCGGACGGACAGTCGCTCCCAAGCCGGAGGGAAGAAAGCATAGACGAGTAGAACCCTCCCGTGTTAGCTACGTCAGTGCTTAGGACTTAACGGAGTCCAAAGAGCGGTGTCTGCGTGATGCAGATGCAATTTGAGTGGTACCGCGGGTTGTTGATCACAGCTCGTCTCAAAGAATCTATCTTTGGGACGGGCTTTTTGCTTGTCCCGCACAGGAGGTTCCCATGAACGAACAAAACAATAAAGCCGTTTCCGGCAAAATCCGGGAAATCGCATCCCGTATCCGGGAACTGCGCGAAATCACCGGGCTTACTGTCGAGGAAATGGCACAACGTACAGGTATCAGTGTCGATGAGTATATCGCCTGCGAATCCGGACAACGGAATCTGAGCATTGCTTTTCTCTATCACTGTACATTAAGTTTCGGCGTGGATATGGGCGACCTTTTGGAAGGTCACAGCCCCAAACTGCGTTCCTATGCGTTGACCCGTAAGGGTGAAGGACAGCGGATCGAAGAGGCTCACAACATGATCGGCTTCAACTTGGCGGCTGATTTTCGCAACCGTATCGCACTGCCCCTTTACATGGATCTGAACTATCATCCCGGTGCAGAAAATGAACAGATTGAGCTTGTTAAGCACGAGGGACAGGAATGTGATATCGTCATTCGCGGTCATATGCGCATTCAGATCGGTGATCACAGTGAAATTCTGTATCCCGGCGACTGTATTTACTACGATTCCGCAACTCCCCACGGCATGGTCGCCGTTGATGGTGAGGATTGCGCTTTCTACGCCATTGTTCTGCGCAACCAGGCTGCCCGTGAGGGCGAGCAGGCTGCCGCCACCGCTACCCCTGCCGCAAAGCAGGACCGTGCCGATGCAGAGCGGCGCATTTACCAAGATTTCATCATTCCCACAGAGGACGAAACGGGCCACATCACGGCCATCGATTTTAAAAATGAGGACAAGTTCAACTTTGCCTTTGACGTGATCGATGCATTGGGCAGATCCAAGCCAGAGCGTCGGGCGATGCTGCATATTTCTCAGGACGGCACAGAGCGTACCTTCACCTTCCAGGATTTCAAGAAGGAATCCGCCCGGGCGGCAAACTACTTTAAGGCCATGGGCATCAAGCGCGGTGACCGGGTAATGCTGGTATTAAAGCGTCATTATCAGTTCTGGTTTGCCATTTTGGGTCTGCATAAGCTGGGCGCGATTGCCATCCCTGCCACCAATCAGCTTTTGACAAAGGACTTTGCCTACCGCTTCCAGGCAGCCGATGTTCGTGCGATCCTCTGCACTGCCGACGGCAACACTGCCGATGCTGTGGATAACGCAGCCAAGCAATCCCCTTCCCTTGCCTACAAAATTTTGGTCGGTGGAAAACGGGAAGGCTGGCATAATTTCGATGAAGAATACTCCATGTACAGCAGCCACTTTACAAGAGCAGAAGATGCACCCTGTGGCGATGATCCCATGCTGATGTTCTTTACATCCGGCACTTCCGGCTATCCGAAATTGGCGGCGCATAACTATAAGTACCCTCTTGGTCACTTTATCACTGCAAAATACTGGCACAATGTAAAACCCGACGGGCTGCATCTGACCATTTCCGATACTGGTTGGGCCAAGTCCATGTGGGGTAAACTCTATGGTCAATGGCTGTGCGAAGCCGGTCTGTTTGTCTATGATTTTGACCGCTTTGATGCAGAGAAGATCCTTCCCATGTTTGCAAAATATGGCATTACCACTTTCTGCGCACCGCCTACCATGTACCGGATGCTTGCCAAGCAGGATCTGAGCCGTTTCGACCTATCCTCGATTCAGCATGCATCCACTGCCGGTGAAGCATTGAATCCCGAGGTTTACCGTCAGTTCCAAAAGGCAACCGGTCTGGACATCATGGAAGGCTTCGGTCAGTCCGAAAGCACTCTGATCATCGCAAATCTTGCAGGTTGCAGTCACAAATTGGGTTCTATGGGTAAGCCCGTACCCCTATATAATGTGCAACTGCTCTCTGCTGACGGCGAAATTGTCGATCCCGGTGAGACTGGCGAGATCTGTATTGATATTTCAAAGGGTCTGCCCTGCGGCTTAAGTTTTGCCTACGAAGGCAGTCCGGATGTGACTACTGAGACATGGCGCGACGGTTACTATCACACCGGCGACTTGGCTTGGAAGGACGAGGACGGCTTCTATTGGTATGTTGGTCGTGCCGACGATGTGATCAAGTCTTCCGGCTATCGCATTGGACCCTTTGAAATTGAAAACGTCATCATGGAACTACCCTATGTTTTGGAATGCGGTGTATCTGCTGCACCCGATGAGGTACGAGGGCAGGTAGTCAAGGCAAGCATTGTCCTTGTCAAGGGTCACAAAGGCACAGAAGAACTGAAGAAAACCATTCAGGACTATGTCAAGCGCCGCACTGCACCTTACAAGTACCCCAGAATTGTGGAGTTCCGGGAGAACCTTCCCAAAACTACCAGTGGGAAAATTATCAGAAAGCAATTATAATAATGGAACACAAACGCATAACTCTATTTGCCGGTCACTATGGCTCTGGCAAAACAAATATTGCAGTTAACTACGCATTGCACCTAGCCAGCGCAGGCAAAAAGGTCTGCATCGGCGACCTGGATATCGTCAATCCTTACTTCCGCACAAAGGACAGCGCAGAGGAATTGAATGCAGCAGGCATTGATTTGATCAGCCCTCAATTTGCTAATACCAATGTGGATCTGCCAGCACTTCCGGCAGAAGCCTACCGGCTTGTGGAAGATAAAAGCATCTACGCCATCATGGACATCGGCGGTGACGACCGGGGTGCATATGCATTGGGTCGCTATACGCCCACAATCTTGGCAGAAAACAACTACCGCATGGCGTTCGTTACAAACTGCTACCGTCCCCTTACCCGCACCCCCCAGGAAGCCCTGGAAGTGATGCGTGAAATTGAAGATGCCTGCCAGCTTCCTTTTACATGCATCGTTAATAACTCCAATTTGGGCGAAGAAACCACACCCGAAACGATAAAAGCATCCGAAGAATTTATCGCGGAGCTGTCCCGCATCTCCGGTCTTCCCCTGTGGATGACGACTGCACGGGAAAATATTGCCCGGGAAATGAAAAATGTGTTCCCTCTGCGTCTGCAGAAAAAGATATTTGACTTACCGCCTCAGAAGCCGGGAAGCCGGCCCCTGTGGGGATAAAGATCACAAAGGAGGAATCCCAATGGCAAAAGTTACATTTAAAACCGACTTGTGCAAGGGCTGTGGCCTGTGTGTCAACGCCTGCCCAAAGGGTATCCTGGCCATCGCCACCGATACGATCAACAAGAAAGGCTATTCCCCTGCGGTTATGACCGATCAGGAAAAGTGCATTGCTTGTGCATTCTGTGCAACCATGTGTCCTGACTGCATCATCACCGTGGAGAAGTAAGGAGGTACAATATGGAAGAAAGAGTCCTTATGAAGGGTAACGAAGCGATCGCTGAGCCCGCCATCCGTGCCGGCTGCCGCCATTACTTCGGTTACCCCATCACCCCTCAGACGGAAATTGCTGCCTACATGGCAAAGAAAATGCCCAAGATCGGCGGTGTCTTCCTCCAGGCAGAAAGTGAAATTGCATCCATTAACATGGTCTACGGTGCTGCCGCTGCAGGTATGCGTGTGATGACCTCCTCAAGTCGGATCGTAGCCATGTCGTTCTGTGAGCCAAGG
>JAZURL010000047.1:0-6650 GCA_045606205.1 Faecousia sp.
CGGTAAGGTTAAGAGAGCTCACGCTTACAAGAGCCACATCCTCACTAAGAAGACCACCAAGCGGACCCGTCATCTTCGTACGACTGCTTACGCTGACGTGACCAACGTCGACGCAATCAAGAAGATGATTCCCTACAAGTAAGAATAGGAGGATAGACAAATGGCAAGAGTTAAAGGCGCAATGATGACGCGCAAGAGAAGAAATGCTACCCTGAAGCTGGCCAAGGGCTACTGGGGTTCCAAATCCAAGCACTTCAAGATGGCCAAGCAGGCCGTTATGAAGTCCGGCAACTACGCTTTCGAAGGCCGCAAGCAGAAGAAGCGTGCATACCGCACCATGTGGATCGCCCGTTTGAGCGCTGCTGTCGCTCCCTACGGTCTGAACTACTCCAAGTTCATGAATGGCGTTAAGAAGGCTGGTATCGAGTTGAACCGCAAGAGCCTGTCCGAGATGGCTATCCATGACACCGCTGCTTTCGCAGCAATCGTTGAGAAGGCTAAGGCTGCTTTGAACTAAGCATACGGAAGGTCTGCTGCAACCGCAGCAGACCTTTTTAATATGTCATTGCGAACCAGTGCGCACACTGGTGGGGCAATCCCTTAAATTTGCGGAAACCTATGGGGATTGCTACGTCGGGCT
Source organism: Faecousia sp. (assembly GCA_045606205.1). Taxonomy (GTDB): domain Bacteria; phylum Bacillota; class Clostridia; order Oscillospirales; family Oscillospiraceae; genus Faecousia. The sequence goes on from JAZURL010000047.1 coordinate 641, forward strand.
GTGCCCTCCTCGCAATGACGGGAATCATTGGAGGCAATTCTATGAAACTGTCCCACATCGCCACCCGCGCGGGTCGGCTGTCGTCCTTTTTGCGGGAAGAAATGGCCATGTCTGCAGGCCTTGTCAACCGGCTGAAATGGCATGAAAAGATCCTGGTCAACGGGAAACCGGAGCATACGGACTATGCGGTGCAGGTAGGGGATACCATCACTGTTTTGTTGGATGCGCCTCAAATAGAATACCCTGCAGAGCAGGGTGATCTGACAATCCTTTATGAAGACGAATATATTTTGGCTGTGGACAAACCGGCAGGCATGCTGATCCACCCCTCCCGTTCCAAAAATACCGGAACATTGGCAAATTTTGTCTTGGGGCATTATGAAAAGACGGGGCAAAACTGTGCGTTCCATCCCTTGACCCGGTTGGACAGGGATACTTTCGGTGTGGTACTGCTTGCGAAAAGTGGGCATATCAGCGCGCTTTTGCAGGCAGGTGACTTGCAAAAAACCTACCATGCCATAACTTTTGGTGGCCCGGATGACGATTCCGGCATCATCGATGCCCCCATCGCCCGAAAGCCTTTACCCAGTTTGCTGAGAGAAATTCGGGCTGATGGAAAACCGTCGGTGACGGAATATACCGTGCTGGAGCGGAAAGGAAAGTTATGTAAACTAAAACTCCGACCCGTTACCGGCCGCACCCACCAATTGCGCCTGCATTGCGCCCATATGGGATTCCCTGTCGTAGGTGATCCCCAGTACGGTACAGCCGATTCCGCGGCATTGTCCGATAATCTGGGAATAAAAACCCAACTACTCTGCGCCAAAAGATTAGAATTTGTGCACCCCGTAACGGGCGTGTCCATGACTATTGAATCAAAAATGGATACAAGCATATAAAAAGCCTGCCGCTTAGCGGCAGGCTCTGCTATTGCTTTTTTAAGTTGCCTGATTGGTGCTTTATTCCATACAAAAACATTTTTTTACCCAGTAAGCGGCTGATGTGCAATAGGTTATTAATAATCAATTCAACATCCCGATCTTCCTGTACACCTAACCTTTCACACAAGCGCACATTTGCTTCATAGACATTGTTGTATAGTTGTTCGCAGGTGCGCCCTTCTGCAAACATATTTTCTACGACCGGATCATTTGCATCGGGAAAGCGTTCACCTGTCAACAAGTCATAAATAATATCTACTAACCGAGAATTCATAAGTTCCTCCCTGATAGTGTGTATATACCAACACTATTATTAAACCTATTTTATAGAGATAATAAAGAAAAGTCAAGGGTTGGGAGGCATATGCAGTGATTAAATTTGACCGGCTGTGGGTAACCATGGAGAAAAAAGGTGTTACGCAGTATGATCTGTATACCCATCATAATGTTAATCGCTCTTTACTGGATCGTCTCCGTCACAATAAAAATATAGAAATGAATACAATCGATAGATTATGCAATATTCTCCAATGTAATGTGGAAGATATCATGGAGCACATTCCGGACGATAATCGATTTTAACAGCCTGCCGCTTAGCGGCAGGCTGTTACTATTTACGCTCTTTCAAAATCCTCGGCACCGTGCTTGCACAAGGGGCAGATAAAGTCCGCAGGCAGTTCCTCGCCCTCGTAGACATAGCCGCAGATCTTGCAGACCCAACCGGCTTTCTTCTCGGAAGCGGGTGCGGGCTTGGGTTTGACATGATCAAAATAGTACTGGTAGGTCATGCTGGGCTCATCGCCCAATACATGGGCTTCCGTGACCTCGGCAATGAATAGGGTGTGGGTACCCCAGTCATAACTTTCTACCACTTTGCCGGACAGAACGGCGTTGCAGTTCTCCGGGATATAGCGCAGGCCGTTTTCGGTGCGGTTATCGTAGGAAACAGATGCGAACTTATCTGTATCCCGGCCGGAGCAGAAGCCGAACTGCTGGAACACCGTAAAAGGTGCATCCACATTCAGAACGGACACGTTGAACACGCCGGTGCGCAGGATCATATCGTGGGTGAAATTAGCCTTGTTCACAGCGATCTGGATTCGCTTGGGATTGTCGGTGATCAAACCGGCGGTGTTGGTGATACAGCCATTGTCCCGGCCCTTTTCCCGGGCGGTGAGGACATATAGACCGTAGGTGAGCTTAAACACAGCACTGTTGTCCAGCTTCGGCGCAGGTGCGGTGTTAGGAGCAGGCAGGATGGTCTCTGCCAAAGCGTCTGCAACAGCCTCCAGCTGGGGCAATTGATTTTCTTTCAGTGCAGAGCGGATGGTCAGTCCGGCGTCCAAAATGTTCATGTTCTTGCACTTACTGAGCATATTGCGCATCAGATTGCCGGCGGTGGGAGCCCAGGAGCCATTTTCCAGCAGAGCCACGGTGCGGTTTTGCAGATTGTGGGCCACCAGGTCGCTGAGCAGAGCCTCCATGCAGACAAAAATGCCCGCGTTGTAAGTGGTGGAAGCGAACACCAAATGGCTGTAACGGAATGCGGCGGCCACGATGTCCGAAGCAGGAGTTACGGATACATCGAAGATCCGGGTCTTGATACCCTTTTCCCGAAGTTTCACGGCCAAAATCTCCACAGCATTTTCGGTGTTGCCGTAGACGGATGCGTAGGCGATCATCACGCCGGTCTCTTCCGGGGTATAGGATGCCCAGTGCAGATATTTGTCGATAAAATAGCCGATATTCTTGCGCCACACGAAGCCGTGCAGGGGGCAGACCATCTTGATATCCAGCATGGCGGCCTTGGTCAGCAGTGCGGTGACCTGCTGGCCGTATTTACCCACGATGTTGGTGTAGTACCGACGCGCTTCGTCCAAATAATCCCGGTCAAAGTCCACTTCGTCTGCAAACAGCGCGCCGTTCAGTGCGCCGAAAGTGCCGAAAGCATCGGCTGAGAACAAAATGCCGTCGGTGGTATCGAAGGACACCATGACCTCGGGCCAGTGAACCATGGGAGCCTTGACAAAGCAGAAGTTGTGGCGGCCGGTGGAGAAGACTTCCCCCTCTTTGGCCTCCACCCAACGGCTGTCCAGCTCGAAATCAAAGAACTGCTTGATCATGTTCCGAGTGGCCATATTGCACACGATCTTCACATCGGGATAGCGCAGTACCAGATCCTCCAAAACGGCGGAGTGATCCGGCTCCATGTGATGCACGAACACGTAATCCAAAGCCCGGCCGTTCAGCACAGCGGCCACATTTTCAAAAAAAGTCTTGGCAACTGCCTTGTCCACCGTATCAAAAAGAACGGTCTTTTCGTCCAGCAGAACGTAAGAGTTATAGGAAACGCCGTCGGGGACGGAGTACACGCCCTCGAACATGGCCAGTCTGCGGTCGTTTGCGCCTACCCAAAACAGGTCGTCTTGAATTTTACGGTAATTATACATGATGATCTCCTTATCGTTGGGATTCCAAAATCAATTTAAATGCACCATAGGCGCCGGCATCATTGCCGAGGGATGCCAAAGCAAACCGAATACATGATGAAGCGTGGAAGATGTACTTGTCGAAATAGCGCTTGGCGCCCTTCAGCAGGGGCTGTCCTGCCCGGCTGACGCCGCCGCCCAGTACTACCACTTCCGGATCGGTGACACAGCATACGGATGCCAGAAACTGACCCATATAGGCATAAACCTGTTCCAAAACTTCCAGCGCAAGGGCATCGCCCTGGTTGCCTGCGTCGAATACATCCTTGCAGGTGAGGGGGTCGATCCTTCGCAAGATGCTTTGATCGTCGTTCAAAGCCAAACGCTTTTTCGCCAGGCGCACAATGCCGGTAGCAGAGCAGTACTGCTCGGCGCAGCCATATTTACCGCAGTTACATTTTTCGGTTTCGTCCCGTTCCAGGGTCAAGTGACCAATTTCACCGGCGGCGCCGTGCGCACCGTTGATGGGACTGCCGTTTATAATGATACCGCCGCCCACACCGGTGCCGAAGGTGGCCAACACCATGTTGTTGCAGCCGGTGGCACCGCCCTTCCAGGCTTCACCCAGAGCCGCCATATTGGCATCGTTGCCGGCCTTGATGGGAAGACCGGTCAGATTGCCCAGAGTCTTATGGATATTAAATACGCCCCATCCAAGATTGCCACAGCGATTCACATTGCCGTCGTCATCCACAGGACCCGGCACACCGATGCCGATGCCGATGATCTGTCCCCGGGGGAGTTTCTGTTTTTCTAAATATGCCTGAACAGAAGCGGCAATATCCGGCAGGATTTGTTTACCACCGTCAGCAATGACTGTGGGAATTTCCCATTTGTCCAGCATAGTGCCGTTTTCGTCAAAAAACGCAATCTTGACGGTGGTGCCGCCAAGGTCAACGCCAAAGCCATATTTCATAGGGATTCTCCTTTCAAGAGGATTGCGACCCTATTATACAGGATAATCGAAGAAAATTCCAGTCCCCTCTGTTACTTTTTCCGAGACTTTTTCAAATAAAGAGGCGCGATTGCATAGGCAACGCACAATGCCGCGACCCCGGAATCCGCAAATACCGCCGCCCACATGGAAGCATATCCCAAAATCCCCAAAATCATGACCAACAGTTTGACTGACAGTGCAAAAATCACAATCTGCCAAGCGGTGCGTCGGGTCTGTGCGGCGATGCGGATGGATTCCGGGATGGCGGAGGCCTGCGCTTTCATAAATACCACATCCGCGGCTTCGATGGCTGCATCTGCACCGCTGCCCATGGCCGCGCCCACATCGCTGCCGGAAAGGACAGGCGCATCGTTGATGCCGTCGCCCACGAACATGACAGGGCCATATTTTTGACGGAGTTTTTTCAGAGTTTCCAATTTTTCGTGGGGGAGCAACCGGGCATGAATCTCGTCAATACCCAATAGATTGCCCACTGTCTGAGCGGTGGATGCTTCGTCACCGGTGAGCATGGCGGTGGCAATACCCATTCGCTTGAGGCGGCGCACAGCATCGCCTGCATCGGCTTTGATGGTATCACCCAGCACCAACCAGCCCAAAAGTGAGCCATTTTCCGCAACATAGACCCGGGTGCCGGTGGCCTGCGGTACTTGAATGCCAATGCGAGCCATCAGTTTTTCGTTGCCGCAGAAAACTTCCTTGCCGTTTACCGTGGCCCGGATGCCGTGACCGGCAATTTCTTCTATGAATTCCGGCTGAGGCAGGAGGTGATCGACTTCAGAAACGATGCTGACTGCAATAGGATGGGTGGAATTTTGCTCACAAATGGCGCAAAGTTCCAAAACTTCCAGTCCACCCACGACTTCTTGTACAGAGAAATCGCCCTTGGTGACTGTGCCGGTTTTATCCAGCACCACAGCTTTGATGTTTGCCAGTGCTTCCAGTGTCAGACCGCTTTTGAACAGAATACCCTGCTGACTGCCCATGCCAATGCCACAGAAGTAGGCAAGAGGCACGCTGAGTACCAGGGCGCAGGGGCAGCTCATGACCAAAAAGGACAGGGCGGTGTAGACCCAGTAATTCCAATCCCCGGTAATGAGGGAGGGAACAATGGCAACCAATGCGGCGGCGCTGACCACGATGGGGGTGTAGATTTTTGCAAAACGGGTGATAAACCGGTCGATTTTCGGCTTGCCCGCGGCAGCGTGTTCCACACTTTCCAGAATGCGGGTGACCATGGAGGTTTGCAGGGTGTTTTCCACACGAATGGTCAGTTGCCCTGCAGTATTGACACAGCCGGAGATCACGTGTTCGCCGGGTTTGACAGAAATAGGAACGCTCTCGCCGGTGATGGGTGCAGTGTCGATGCGGCTCTGGCCGCTGACCACCACGCCGTCCAGGGGAATCCGATCTCCGGGACGCACCAAAAGCAGGTCGCCCACCTGTGCATCTGCGGCAGGGATGGTAACGGGCGTGCCGTTTTCCATGCGTTGGACGGTTTCCGGGCGCAGGTCCACCGCCTCCATGATCTGACTGCGGCTGCGTTCCACCGCCCGATGCTCAAAAAATTCCCCCACCCGGAAGAAGAGTATCACGCCCACCGCTTCCGGGAATTCGCCGATGGC
>JAZURL010000048.1:0-10869 GCA_045606205.1 Faecousia sp.
TTGTCTTCCTAAGACCGCTTGGCCTCCGACTTCAGGAATTCCATGGAGTGACGCTTGGGCTGCAGAGGATAATCGCCGGTGGAAGGACCCTCCACGGTGACAGAGGTTGCCTGCAGTTCAAAGGGCTGCTTGCTCTCGGGGGTCAGCACCACAGTGCCCTTGATAATCAGAGCCGCGCCGATGTTGATCTTGGAGATCTCCTGAAAATTCTCGATGGTATCGTTATACACCACCTGGATGGGGTTAAAGTAAGTGCCGTCAGAGAGCATGATGAAGCCGAACTGCTTGCTGGGACGGCGATTGCGCACCCAGCCGCCCACTTCGATTTCCTGGCCGGCGTACTTTTCTGTGTTCTTGTAAAGCTCACGAACAGAGATCAGTTCCATAATACATTCCTCACTTGCTGAAAATATAGATAAGTATACGCCAAATCGGCAGATTTTACAAGAGGGAAGTTGCATTTTTTGGCAAAATATCCAGGCGCACTTCATTTCTTGCACCACTTCCCATATAAAAGCGGACAGGCCACAGCCTGTCCGCTTCTAGTTATTCTTTGATGTTGAGGGCGATATGCACGGTGTCCAGTTGGATCTGCTCCACGGGGGTGGGAGCATCCATCATCAAGTCCTGTGCATTCTTGTTCATGGGGAAAGTAATGACTTCCCGGATGGACTCTTCGCCGGTGAGGATCATCACGATACGGTCAATGCCGGGGGCTGCACCTGCATGGGGCGGTGCGCCGTAGGTAAAGGCATTATACATAGCCGGGAACTTGGCCTTCACGTCCTCCTCGCCCAAGCCCACCATCTGGAAGGCTTTGACCATGATCTCGGGGTCATGGATACGGACAGCACCGGAAGCGGTCTCGTAGCCGTTACATACCATATCGTACTGATAAGCATTGATTTTCAGCAGCTCATCCACATTGCCCTCGGCCTTTTCCAAGGCCTCCAGGCCGCCCTGGGGCATAGAGAAGGGATTGTGGCAGAATTCCAGCTGTCCGGACTCCTCACCCATTTCATACATGGGGAAATCTACGATCCAGCAGAATGCGTACTGCTCTTCATCGAAGTGACCGGGCACGCGCTTGCCCAGCATGGTACGGATGACACCTGCAGTCTTCTGTGCGGCCTGCTTCTTGCCAGCAGCCATACAGACGAAAGAACCGGGCTTCAGATTCAGCTTGGCAACCAAAGCATCCTTACATTCCTGCAGGAACTTGGAAACGCCGCCGGTGAGTTCACCGTTCTCGTCCACCTTGATCCAACAAGCCTTGTTACCGGTCTGAACTTCCACATCCACCAACAGTTTGTCGGTCCATTTCCGGGCCTGGGTGAAATCATCCACGCACACAGCCTTGACAGTAGCGCCCTCAAAAGGACCAAAGCCGCAGCCCTGAACTTCCGCGGTGATATCCTGCACTTCCAGGTCGATACGCAGGTCGGGCTTATCGGAGCCATAGCGCTCCATAGCCTCGTTGAAGCCGATGCGGCGGAATGGCGCGGAAGACACCCGGTCATACTTACCCAGCTTGGTGAACAGAGGCACCATCACATCCTCCAAAGTGGACAACACATCATCCTGTGTGGCAAATGCCATTTCCATGTCCAACTGATAGAATTCGCCGGGGGTACGGTCCGCGCGGGCATCCTCATCCCGGAAGCAGGGAGCGATCTGGAAGTACCGGTCAAAACCGGAGGTCATCAGCAGCTGCTTGAACTGCTGGGGAGCCTGGGGCAGTGCATAGAATTTGCCGGGATGGTTCCGGGCAGGCACCAGATAGTCACGGGCACCCTCGGGAGAAGACGCCGTCAAAATGGGCGTAGTAATCTCCAGGAAATTCTTTTCGGTCATCAACCGGCGGATCTCCGCAACGGTCTGGCAACGCAGAACGATGTTAGACTTGACAGCAGGATTCCGCAAATCAAGATAGCGGTACTTCAAACGGGTATTCTCATCCGCCTCTCTGGATTTGTTGATCTCAAAGGGCAGCTGATTATGACGGCACTTGCCCAGTACCTTGATGGCAGAAGGCACTACCTCGATCTCACCAGTGGACTGCTTGGAATTCTTGCTCTCCCGCTCCCGGACAGTACCGGTAACGGAAATGGTGGATTCCTTATTGATGGGCTTGACCACCTTCATCATTTCCTCGGTCTCCACCACCACTTGCGTGGTGCCGTAGAAATCCCGCAGGACCAAAAATGCAAAATTGGAGCCGACCTCCCGGATGTTCTCCAGCCAGCCGACGATGGTAACTTCTTTTCCTGCATCGGCAAGCCGCAACTCACCGCAGTTATGGGTTCTGGATTGGGTCATTATTCTTATCCCCTTATCTTTCAAATGTTCGATTTATTATTTCACAAAACAGGCAAAATGTCAATGTTCCCATACAAAAAACCCATTCTCAAAAATATTTCCACGCATTTTTCACAAATTTGAGCCTATTCTACGTTTTTTTATGTCTATACTATTAAAAAGTTGCTTTTTTTACAATTTAATAATTGATTTTATGAGAAGTTTGGAATACAATAGGGTAGCAATCCAAAAAAGTGGAAAAAGCGCGGTTATGAGGTGATGAAATGCTGAATATCGTCCTGGTGGAGCCTGAAATTCCCCAGAACTGTGGCAACATCGCCCGCACCTGTGCCGCCACGGGCTGTCGGCTGCACCTGATCCGACCCTTGGGTTTTGACATTTCAGAAAAGGCCGTCCGCAGAGCAGGACTGGATTACTGGAATTCGGTAGAAGTTCTGGATTACGAGAACCTGGAGGACTTTTTCAACAAGAACCAAGTCGGGCAAATGTGGTGTCTGTCCACCAAAGCCCCCCGAGGCTATACAGAAGCGGATTTTCACGATGACTGTTACCTGTTCTTCGGCAAGGAAACCAAAGGTCTTCCCGAGGATTTTTTACAGGCACATTATGAACAGTGCATCCGCATCCCCATGCTGCCGGATACCCGAAGCTTGAATTTGAGCAACGCAGTTGCCATCACCGTATACGAAGCACTGCGGCAGCTTGACTTCCCCGGATTGCAGGATCATGGAAAAATGAAAGGGTAAACACCCTATAATAACGGAGGAATCACTATGAACTACAACAAGAAGTCCATTGAAGACATTGAAGTAGCCGGCAAGCGCGTTCTTTGCCGTTGTGACTTCAATGTTCCCACTAAGGATGGCAAGATCACATCCGACAAGCGTATTGTGGCTGCTATGCCCACCATCAAGTACCTGGTGGACAAGGGCGCTAAGGTCATTCTCTGTTCCCACATGGGCAAGCCCAAGGGCGAGTGGAAGCCCGAACTGAGCCTGAAAGTAGTTGCCGCGCGCATCTCCGAGCTGCTGGGCAAGGAAGTCGTCATGGCTTCTGATGTGGCCGGTGAGGACTCCATGGCCAAGGCTGCCGCTCTGCAGAACGGCGATGTGATGCTGCTGGAAAACACCCGTTACATTAAGGGCGAGACCAAGAACGATCCCGAGCTTTCTAAGGCGCTGGCTGACCTGGCTGACATTTTTGTTAACGACGCTTTCGGCACTGCACACCGTGCCCACTCCTCCACCGCCGGTGTGGCTGATTATCTGCCTGCTGTATGCGGCTACCTGGTGCAGAAAGAAGTTTCCATCATGGGCAAGGCTTTGGCCAATCCCGAGCGTCCCTTCGTTGCCATTTTGGGCGGCGCTAAGGTCTCTGATAAACTGAATGTGATTAATAACCTGCTTGAAAAAGTTGACACATTGATCATCGGCGGCGGTATGGCTTACACCTTCCTGGCTGCCCAGGGCTACACTGTTGGCAAGTCCTTGGTGGACAACGAGAAGCTGGACTACTGCAAGGAAATGATGGCCAAGGCCGAAGCTAAGGGCGTAAAGCTTTTGCTGCCTGTCGATACTGCCGTTGCAGCTTCCTTCCCCAATCCCATCGACGCAGAGATTGCTGTAGACTATGTCGACTGCACCGCTATTGCCGAAGATCAGATGGGTCTGGACATCGGCCCCAAGGCCTGTGCCGAATTCGCTGCAGCCGCCAAGGCTGCCAAGACTGTCGTCTGGAACGGCCCCATGGGCGTGTTTGAGAATCCCACTCTGGCCAAGGGCACCATCGCTGTTGCACAGGCTCTTGCCGACTCCGACGCTGTGACCATCGTTGGCGGCGGTGACTCCGCTGCAGCCTGCGAGCAGTTGGGCTTTGCTGATAAGATCACCCACATCTCCACCGGTGGCGGCGCTTCCCTGGAATTCCTGGAAGGCCTGGAGCTCCCCGGTATTGCTTGCCTCGAAGATAAATAATCTCGCTCAATCGCCATGGGGGCGGTTCTTGCCCCCATGACCCCCATCATAACTTTGAACATCACATCGAATATCGATGTCACATATAAGGAGAAATAAGAAATGAACAGAAAATATCGTAAGACCGTCATTGCCGGTAACTGGAAAATGAATAAGACCCCCTCCGAGACCAAGGAGTTTATGGCTCAGCTGAAGGCCATTATGCCCAAGGGCCGCTGGTGCGATGTTGCGCTGTGTGTTCCCGCTGTATGCATCCCCGCTGCTGTCCGTGCTATGCGTGAGACCCGTGTCGGCATTGGCGCTGAGAACTGCAACGCCAACGCAAGCGGTGCTTACACCGGCGAGATCGCTACCAATATGCTGGTGGATGCCGGCTGTAAGTACGTGATCATCGGCCACTCTGAGCGCCGTGCCATGGGCGAGACCGATGCAGATGTCAACGCAAAGGTACTGGCTGCCCTGGATGCCGGCCTGATTCCCATCATGTGCTGCGGCGAGTCTCTGGAGCAGAGAGAAGCCGGTATCACTAACGAGTGGATCGCCATGCAGATCAAACTGGGTCTGGCCGGCGTACCCGAGGAAAAGATCCGCAAGGTAGTCATCGCCTACGAGCCCATTTGGGCCATCGGCACCGGCCGTACTGCTACCCCCGAGCAGGCTGAAGAGGTCTGTGAGGGCATCCGTACTGTGGTGCGCAAACTGTACTCCTCCAAGAACGCCCGGGCCATCTCCATCCTGTATGGTGGCTCTATGAATGAGAAGAACGCATACGAGCTGCTGGCTCAGCCCGATATCGACGGTGGTCTCATCGGTGGCGCTTCCCTGGTTCCCGAGAAGTTTGTGCAGATCATCGAAGCTGCCAACCAGCCCACTGTGTAAAAAAATTCATGGAGCAGCTTCCGGGCTGCTCCATGTTCTTTTGTATAGAAAAGTATGTCACTGGTGTGCGCACCGGCTCGGAATGACATGATTATCAAAACATTTCTGCAATCAATGAACGCTCATAATGGGAGGCATTGCCATGGAATCAACCAAATATCCTGTTGTGCTTGTCCATGGCATGATGGTCAAGGATTTCTGCTTCTGGCCGTCTTTTCGTGGCATTACCGACTTTTTACGAAAGCAAAACGTAACAGTCTACGTATCAAACCAGGACGGTCTCGGTGCAATCGCAACCAATGCAGCTCAGTTAAAGGAAGAAATTCTGAAAATTCTGCAAAAAGAAAAATGCGAAAAAGTAAACATCATCGCCCACTCCAAGGGTGGCGTGGATGCCAGGTTTATGATTTCCCAGCTTAACATGGCGGAGTATGTGGCATCTCTGACTACCCTATCCACGCCCCACCACGGCTCTGGGTTAAGCACGAAATTGCTGCAAATGCCTGCTTTTCTCTCCAAAACCATCGCATTTTTCGCAGACACCTTTTATCGGCTTCTCGGTGACCGACAGCCCGATATTCTGCGATTGGGACAGGAGCTGACTGCGGATGCAATGGCTGCCTTCAATAAAACTGTTCCCAATGCTCCATCGGTTTACTATCAGAGCTTTTCATCCACCGCACCTCATAAAAAGGCTTTTCTGCGCTTCATTCCCTATCAGATCTCCCGCTACTGCGAGCAGGATGATACCGATGGCATGGTTGCCGTCAAATCCAGCAAATGGGGAAATTACCGGGGTTCTATGAGTGCGGAACTGGACCATTTTAAAATGGTGGGCGTTTACGGAAGAAAAAAGAAGCTCACCGGCGTGGGTCTGTTTTACCTGCACATTATTCAAGAATTACGGGATATGGGATTTTAAGAAAGGGGGTATGTCCATGCAAACCCGAATATTACCTGCAAACGGCGCAGATACGGTTGCCATTGCCGCAGAAATCATTCACAATAACGGTCTGGTGGCCATCCCTACAGAAACGGTTTATGGCTTGGGTGCAAACGGTCTGAACGAGGAGGCTGTGGCAAAGATCTTCATTGCCAAAGGCCGCCCGCAGGACAATCCGCTGATCCTTCATGTGGCAGATGTCCGGGATATCGAGAAATTCTGCAAAGACATTCCCGACGCTGCCTATCATTTGGCTGACGCCTTTTGGCCCGGCCCGCTGACCATGGTGCTCCCTGCCCGGGACTGCGTACCCAAATGCACCACCGCAGGATTACCTACTGTTGCCGTGCGGTGTCCCGACTGTGAGGTCACCCGGCGGATTATTCGTTTGGCCGGCGTGCCCCTTGCGGCCCCCTCTGCCAACATTTCCGGCAAGCCCTCCACCACCACTGCAGAGCATGTTCTTCACGACCATAACGGCAAAATCGAGCTGATCGTGGACGGCGGCCCCTGTCGGGTGGGCGTGGAATCCACCATTGTGGATTTGACAGAGGGGCGCCCCCGTCTCCTGCGCCCCGGTGGAATCACCCCGGAACAGCTGATGGAAGTACTTGGTGATTTGGTGGTGGACAAGGCGGTCACCGCACAAATCGACAAAGATGCGGTGGTCAAAGCCCCCGGCATGAAGTACAAGCACTACGCCCCCCAAAGCGAAGTGGTCATCGTGGCCGGCTCCCGGGAAAAGGCCGCGGCCTATATCGGCAGCCGTATTGCTCCCAACGACCGGGTGCTGTGCTTTGGAGAGGAGCTGCCCCTGTACGAAGGCTGCAATCCCCTTCCCTATGGCAAAGAAGCGGATGTAGCCACCCTTTCGGCAGGTCTGTTTGCCGCTTTGCGGGAACTGGATGACCCCAGCATCTCCAAGGTCTACGCCCGTTGCCCCGAGGGCGGTGGCGTTGCCTATGCAGTACAGAACCGACTGAAAAAAGCAGCCGCTTTCCACATTATCAATGCGGAGGACGAAGTATGATCATTGGAATTACCGGCGGTACCGGCAGCGGAAAATCCACCCTGCTCCATCTGATTGCCCACTATGGCGGCATGATTTTGGACTGCGATGCCATTTACCATGAATTGCTTCAAACCGACACTTCCCTCTTAAGCGCAATCGAGCAACGCTTCCCCGGCACGGTGACAGATCACGTTCTTGACCGCAAAAAACTGGGCGCCATCGTCTTTTCCAACGAATCCTCCCTGCAGGAACTGAATCACATCACCCACACTGCAGTAAAAAAAGCAGTTATGCGCCGCTTGGAATCGAAACCCGACTTGGTGGCCATCGATGCCATCGGGCTTTTTGAGGGCGAATTGGACTGCCTGTGCAAGGTCACTGTCGCAATTACCGCCCCTGTGGATGCGCGCATTCGACGAATCATGGCCCGGGATGGCATCTCGGAAGAATACGCCCGCAACCGTATCGCAGCACAACATTCGGACGACTGGTTTGCGAGCAGATGTGATCATGTGCTGAAAAACGACGGCACACTCGAAGAATTCACCGCAAAATGTGTTGCCTTTTTGCGCAACTTAGGTATAATATAAAGAAAAAACCAAAGGAGAATGATTATGACCAACGAAGAATTGCGTCAATCCCTTTTGATGGAACCCAAGAACGGTTACGCCCGGATCAACGATGCCCAGCGGGTCGAAATGGAAAGCTACTGCAAGGACTACATGGCTTTTATGGATGCCTGCAAGACCGAGCGGGAAGCCACCGCCTGGGCCATTTGCGAGGCCGAAAAGCAGGGTTTCAAGCCTCTGACTGCGGATGCAGAAGTCAAGCCCGGTGACAAGTATTATTTGAATAATCGCGGCAAGTCCATTATGCTGGCCGTAATCGGCTCTGAATCCCTGGCCAAAGGCGTAAACATCTGCGCCGCCCACGTGGACTCTCCCCGCATGGATCTCAAACCCAATCCTCTGTATGAGGATTCCGAGATCGCCTACTTCAAGACCCACTACTACGGCGGTATCAAGAAGTATCAGTGGCCCACCGTGCCCCTGGCTCTCCATGGCGTGGTATGCAAGAAGGATGGCACCACTGTCCCCGCCACCATCGGCGAGGACGACAATGATCCCGTGCTGATGGTCTCTGCCCTGCTGATTCACCTGGCCGCTGACCAGCTACAGAAGACTGCCGCCAAGGTCATTGAGGGTGAGCAACTGAATGTGATCCTGGGCACAGAGCCCATTGAGGGCGAAGGCAGCGACCTGGTGAAACTGAATATCATGAAGCTGCTGAACGAGAAGTACGGCATCATCGAATCCGATTTCCTGTCTGCGGAACTGACTGTCGTCCCTGCCGGCCGCTGCCGCGAGGTAGGTTTGGATCGCAGCCTGATCGCTGCATACGGCCACGATGACCGGGTCTGCGCTTATGCTGAGCTGGCCGCGCTGTTTTCATTGGAAGTCCCCATTAAGACGGCCGTGTGCATCCTGGCTGACAAAGAAGAGATCGGCTCTGTGGGCGTTTCCGGCATGCAGAGCGATGTGTTTGAATACTTCATGGAGACCCTGTGCGATGCACAGAATGTCAAGCTCAGAGAGTGCTTTGCCAACTCTTTCTGCCTGTCTGCGGATGTCTCTAACGCTTTTGATCCCAATTTCGCAGAAACCTGCGATCGCCGGAACAACTCCCGGTTGAATTACGGCGTGTCCATCTGCAAGTACACCGGCTCCCGTGGCAAGGGCGGCGCTTCTGATGCTTCTGCTGAAGCCATGGGCCATGTCCGTTCCACCTTTGACAAGGCCGATGTCATTTGGCAGATCGCCACACTGGGCAAGGTTGACCAGGGCGGCGGTGGCACTGTGGCTGCGTATATGGCAAATCGAAATATCGTCACTGTGGATGCCGGCGTTCCTGTTCTGAGCATGCATGCACCATTGGAACTGGTTTCCAAACTGGATTGCTACGAAACCATGCTTGCCTGCAAGGCAATTTATCTGGCATAATATTTAAATCCACGTCATTGCGAGGAGCGAAGCGACGTGGCAATCCCCATAGGTTTCTGAAGTATCCATGAGATTGCCACGGGCCTTACGGCCCTCGCAATGACATTTTTTATGCCGCTTTTCTTTACATTTCGTCTATTTACTTTTTTTCGATATGATGGTACAATGAAGCCACTGAGAAAGGAGGTTGGCAATATGCGCGAATTTTGGCAAGAGGTCAAAAGCTTTTTCCGAAAGGGCGATATGGTCCTGCTGATGCTGTGCCTTGCCACCTCTGCTTTCGGATGTCTTATGGTCGCAAGTGCCACTAGTGCCGCAAAATTCGGGGGTTCTTCCCGCTATATGCTGGTCCAGTTGGGTGCCACCGTCATTGGCATCATCGCTTATATCATCATCTCTTCTATCGATGCAGATATCTATTCAGAACACCGGGGCATACTAACGGCAATAGCCGTCGGACTGCTTCTGCTGCTGATCCCCTTCGGCACAGATAATAACACCGGCAACAAAAGCTGGATTCCTCTTCCTGTCATTAACATTCATATCCAACCTGCAGAAATCTGTAAAATCCTGTACATTCTCATCATGGCATCGGTCATGGCATCCCACCAAAACCGCATTTCCCATGTCAGCTCTGTTGTCCATATGATCGCCTATCTCGCTTTGGTCGCCGGCATCAACTACGTCGTTTCCAGTGACCTCGGTGTTACCATGATTTTTGTGGCTATTTTTGCCGGTATGTTCATTGCCGGCGGTGTAAAGATTTGGTGGTTTTTAGGCGGCGTGGGCACCATCGCCGCTGTCTTCCCCATTCTTTGGACGAAGGTTTTCTCCGAAGAACAACAAAACCGAATTCTGGTGATTTTTATGCCGGAGGTCGTTGACCCCACCGGCCTTGACGAACGGTGGCATACCACCCAAAGTCTGAACTCCCTTACCGGCGGCGGTATGTTGGGACAGGGACTGTTCAATGGCAACCGCACCCAGGGCGGGCAGCTGTTTGCTCAGCATACGGACTATATTTTCTCCTCCATTGGCGAAGAAATGGGCTATGTGGGCTGTATTTTGGTAATCATATTGATGCTGGCCATTATCGGCCGATGCATTTGGGTAGGCAGCAAAAGCAAAGACTATATGCGCCGCATGGTGTGTTTTGGCGCAGCTTTCGCTATGATGTTCCAGGTGATGATCAACATCGGTATGTGCATCGGTGTCATGCCGGTTATCGGTCTGACACTGCCGCTGATCAGCTACGGCGGCAGTTCCATTATTGCCACCTATGCCATGCTGGGTTTGGTGTCTGGCGTGCATGCTCGTCCGGCTCCCAGAAGCCACGCGCGGTATATTCGGGCGCCGCTGTAAATATCACCCCGGATTGACAAAAAATATGTTGCAAATCCGGAAAAACTATGCTATAATGTCCACCGTGTCCGGTGTTGGGCGCGAGACATTGGGATGTCGCCAAGCGGTAAGGCACCAGACTTTGACTCTGGCATTCGTAGGTTCAAATCCTGCCATCCCAGCCATACGACCCGCTAGCTCAGCTGGCAGAGCAATTGCCTTTTAAGCAATGGGTCTGGAGTTCGAATCTCCAGCGGGTCACCAAAAAGAGGAAGATACCTTTCGGTATCTTCCTCTTTTTCTGTTGATTTGATGGAGATTCGACCCATCTAGATGCAACAGTCCGGTGGACTGTTGCTCGCCGGGTAGGGCCCCGGCGACACCTTAATTTTCGCCCATTAT
>JAZURL010000049.1:0-15629 GCA_045606205.1 Faecousia sp.
CTGGCATTCGTAGGTTCAAATCCTGCCATCCCAGCCAACGACCCGCTAGCTCAGTTGGCAGAGCAATTGCCTTTTAAGCAATGGGTCTGGAGTTCGAATCTCCAGCGGGTCACCAAAAAGAGGAAGATACCTTTCGGTATCTTCCTCTTTTTCTGTTGATTTGATGGAGATTCGAACCATCTAGATGCAACAGTCCGGTGGACTGTTGCTCGCCGGGTAGGGCCCCGGCGACACCTTAGTTGCCGTCCATTCCCGGACGGCAACGCAAACGAATCTCCAGCGGGTCACCAAACTTTATGCATAAAAATGCGTCGCTGTGCTATGGAAAGACAATTTTATAAACTCAAAATACCGAATTTATCCAGAATAAGTAGCAAAACCGCAAACAGTATTCCTGCTGCAACAACAAGAAGTCTTTGCTTCAAAACACCTTTTGAATCAGAAGCCCTTTTCTCATCAAGCCAGTACCGATTCATGCCTACTCTTTTTACGATCCCTGAACTCAGCATTTTGTGCATCCTATCATTCAACAAGAAAGGACGTCCCTCCGGAAAGAGTTCTTCAATCGTTACTGCATTTTCTTTTGAAAGAGCGTTCATTTCTCTAAACCGCTCATAGTATTCTCCAAAAGTGCTGTCCATCATTTTTTGGTAGTTTTCTGACATGTTATATCTCTCCTATAAAAAAGTGTGTGCAACCGAAGTCGCACACACTGAAAAATGCGGGACCTCGTTTTGCTACCACACAAAAACTCTCTCGTCATTCGTTAGAAATGCGAAAAGTGAAGCCCGCATTTTTACCCAAGTAAAAATACGACCTCTAACGAATACGAGTTTATGAGTTTAAGTGTGGTATATTCATTATATCACACCTTAAAAAAATTAGCAACACAAAAGTAAGAAAAAGTGTGTACTGTCTGCGCAAACGAATCTCCAGCGGGGGAGCGACGGAAGCCCCGCCAGTGACGGATGAAGCGACCCGGACCGGACTCGCTTTTCTGCGGAAAAGCCACGCCGGTTGCACCATGCCACCGGCATGTTGCCAAGAGCCGGCTTTCGAGTCCGCTCCTTTTACATAAAAAAGAAGCCATCCCGAATGGGATGACTTCTTTTTTGGCGACCCGGAACGGACTCGAACCGTCGACCTCCAGCGTGACAGGCTGGCGTGCTAACCGACTGCACCACCGGGCCAGAACAGTTGAGATTATAACAGATAAATTGTCATTTGTAAAGAGGAAAATTCAAAAATGCAAAAACCGCCCCGAAGGGCGGTTTTTGTCATCATTTCTTTTTTCGCTTCTTACCGGTGAACATCAGCACTCCGGCGATGCCCACGAACACCACGCCGATGATCACGTACGGCAAGGCATCGGGTACATCTTCAGGAGCAGTTCCCGCGGTGGTCTTGGTGGCCTCCTGATACAAGCTTTCCACCAATCGGGAAGTCTCCTCAGAAAGGTATGCATAGGCACTTCCCTTTTCCTGCAATTCTACGCTGGGATAGACGATCTCGCTTTCTGCAAGATAATCCTCCATATGCTCCTTGGCGGCAGAAATAGGCGATGCATAGCAGATATAGTCCATGTTCGCGCCTGAAATTTCCGGGTCGCACAGGAAGTTGATGAAGGCTTCCGCAGCTTCCTTTTCCTGGCTTCCCTTGGGGATGCACATGGCATCGGTAAACAGGTTAAAGCCCTGGTGCTCCGGCAGATAGAAGGCAAGATCTTCATTTTCCTCCATCATCAGCATACAGTCGCCGGCATAGTAAGCGGCAATGTAGGCTTCCTCATTTTCCATGGTGGAGTAGATCTGATCCATCACATACTGCTGTACCAACGGCCGTTGCTGAGCCAGCTTATCGGCGCAGGCCTGGAGTTCTGCCTTGTCCATGGTGTTCACATCGTAACCAAGCAGATACTGAGCAATGCCGAAGGCATCCCGGGAATTGTCAATCATCAGGATCTTACCCGCGTACTTTTCGTTCCACATCAGCTCCCAGCCGGTGACATCCCCTTCCTCCACATACTTGGTGTTGTACAGGATACCCAGGGTACCCCAGGTGTAGGGAACAGAGTATTTGTTCTCCGGGTCATAGGCAGGATTATGAAACTGCTCATCCACATAGGAGAAATTGGGGATATTGTCGAAATTCAACTCCTCCAGCATGTCCTCTGCGATCATCCGGTCGATCATATAGTCGGAAGGAATGATCACATCCACGCTGATGCCGCCGTTTTTCAGCTTGGAATACAGTGCTTCGTTGGATTCATAGGTGGAATAATTCACCTTGATGCCGGTCTCTTCCTCAAAGGCGGCAATAATGTCCAGAGTTTCATCCGTGCCGTCGGCGATGTTCATACCCCAGTTGTAGACATTGATCACTACTTGGTCATTGTGGTTGGTAAAAATCAGAAAACCACAACCCACAAGCAATGCGACTGCCAAAACACCGGCAATGCAACGTTTTGCAATCTGCCAGCCCTTGGAAACCGGACGCGTGTCCCGTTTTTTCTTTTCTGCGCGCAGCTGCATCAAATTCATGCCCACCATCAGCACCGCGATCAGCAGGAACAGCAATGTAAACATTGCGTACACCTTGGGCGCAATGGGCTTTTTGGTGTAGGTATAGATTTCCACCGGCAAGGTCACAAAGCCGGAACCTGTGACAAAATAGCTGATGACGAAATCGTCCAGGCTCATGGTAAAGGCCATAATGCCGCCGGCTACGATGCCAGGCATGATCTCATGGAGCGTTACCTTAAAAAACGCCTGCAAGGGCGTACAGCCCAAGTCCATGGCAGCATCGGTCAGAGAGCTGTCCATCTGCTGGAGTTTCGGCATGACATTCAGAATGACGTACGGCAGGCCGAAAGTCACATGGGCTACCAGCAGCGTCCAAAAATTCAGCGACTCCCGCTGTCCCAGCAAACCACTGCCCACAAAGACAAACAGCAAACTTAAGGAAACACCGGTCACGATGTCCGGATTGGTCATAGGAATGTTGGTCAGACTCATGACCACATTGCGCATTTTGGGTTTCAGACTGTGGATGCCCACAGCCGCCATAGTGCCCAATCCGATGGAAATGGCCGTGGACAGCAGGGCGATCAGCACAGAGTTGCCCAATAGTCCCAACAGCGTTTCATCCCGAAACAGCTCTGCGTACTGATTCCACGTAAAGCCCTCAAAGGAGGTAAGATCCTTGCCTTCATTGAAGGACGCCACGACCAGCACTGCCATGGGGATGTACAGAAAAACGAAAATCAAAACGGTGAGGATGCGGTTGGCTCTTTTCATACAACCACTCCTTCCTCATCACCGCCAAAGCGGTTCATAAGGCCGGTGCAAATGAACACCAGTGCCATCAGCACCAGGCTTAATGCCGCGCCCAGGTTGGGGTTATCCGCCTGCTTAAACAGGCGCTCGATCAAGTCACCGATGAGCACTGTGTCTGTACCGCCCAGCTTCTGGGAAATATAGAAGGTGGACACCCCAGGCACGAACACCATGGTCATGCCGGACAAAATTCCGGGCACAGACAGAGGCAACACCACCCGCAGGAAGGTCTGCACAGGGGTGCATCCCAGATCCTCGGCGGCTTCGATCAGCCGGTTGTCGATCTTGACGATGATGCTGTACAGCGGCAGGATCATATAGGGCAGGTAGTTGTACACCATACCCAGCACCACCGCGCCGGGGGTGCGGATCAGTTGCAGTCTGCCAATGCCGATCCATTCCAGAAAATTGTTGATGATGCCGGTATCCTGCAGCAGACCCACCCACGCCAATGTGCGCAGCAGAAAACTCATGCACATCGGAAGCATGATCAGCATATACAGGATCTTCTGCGCCACCTGTCCCCGATGGGCAATATAGTACGCCACGGGATAGCCCAGCAGCAGGCAGATCACCGCCGAGATCAGACTGTAAAGCACCGACTCCCCCAGCACCGGCATATACATGGATAGGTTCAGGAGATTATCCATGGTAAACTCTCCGGTGGACGGATCCGTCAGTGCGTAGTACGCCACCACGCCTAACGGAATCAGCGTAAACACCACCATAAAGATGATGTACGGCAGGCTCAGAAAAGCAGATTTATTCCTCTTCTTCATCGGCATCCTCCGTCAGCTCGTCATACTCCGCAGAGTAGGAGCTGTAGTCGCCAAACATGCCGGAGTATTCACTCTTGTGCATGATGTGGATGTCTTCCGGATTCAAACGAATACCGATGGTGGAACCCTCTGCGCAATAGTCCGTGGACTGGATCAGCCACTTAAAGCCCTTAAATTCCACGATGATGTCATAGTTCAGGCCCTTGAAGGTGATGCTGGTAACATGGCCCACCAAGTGGCCCTGTTCGGGCTCGACAATGTCGATGTCCTCAGGACGAATGACGACATCCACCGACTCATTGGGTGCAAAGCCCTTGTCCACGCACTCGAAGGTGCGGCCAAAAAACTTGACCTTGTAGTCAGCAAGCATGACGCCGTCCAAAATGTTACTTTCACCGATAAAGTCCGCCACGAAAGCGTTCTTAGGCTCGTTATAAATATCCTCGGGCTTGCCGATCTGCTGAATGCGGCCTTTGTCCATTACCACAACGGTATCGGACATGGAAAGCGCTTCTTCCTGGTCATGGGTCACGTAGACGAATGTGATGCCGGTAGCCTGTTGAATCCGCTTCAGTTCGTTCTGCATATCCTTGCGCAGACGCAGATCCAGCGCTGCCAGAGGTTCGTCAAGCAGAAGAACCTTAGGCTCATTGACCAGTGCTCGGGCGATGGCAACACGCTGCTGCTGACCGCCGGACAGGGATGCCACATTGCGATGGCCGTAACCCTTCAGGCTGACGATCTCCAGCATACGGTTGACCCGTTCATTGATTTCCTCTTTAGGTAATTTTGCCACCCGAAGACCAAATGCAATATTATCAAAAACATTCAGGTGGGGAAACAGAGCATACCGCTGGAAGACCGTGTTGATTTGCCGGTCATAGGGCGGAACATCATTGATACACTTTCCATCAAAGGTCACCGTGCCGCTTGTCGGCGTCAAAAAACCGCCGATGATGCGCAGCGTGGTGGTCTTGCCGCAGCCGGAAGGGCCAAGCAAGGTTAAAAATTCATGGTCATTGATATAGAGATTGACGCTGTCGAGTATACGTTCCCCGTCGAACTCCATGGTAAGATCCCGGAGTCTGATGAGTTCCTTGGACATTATCCTCCCCCATTTCTGTGTGTATTTTGTCATATTGTGACAAGTATAACTATATCTCAAATTTCACGGATGTCAACGATTTTTTCAGCAGAAAAAAGAATTCGTGTTTTTTCTTCTAAAGGTAGGTTTAACTTCCTGATTTTAGGCAATACTGAGTTTCGGAGGTGCTTAATATGAGCAAGAAATTCAACTTCGGCCGCAAGATCGCCGGAAAGGGCTACTACATAGCCCTGATCCTGTGCGCAGTTGCCATTGGGATCTCCGGCTATCTGTACTATCTCGGCGTAAATCAAGAGGAACAGCCCCAGCTGGGTGGCTCCAACAATGTGGTCTCTCCGGGAGATGACGTACAGGCAGGCGCCACTTTGCCAGGTGGAAATCCCGGCAATTCTACCGAGCCTGTCAAACGCCCTTATCCCATTGGCAAGCCTGTAGCAGGCGAAACCATTAAAGATTATGCCATGGACTGTCTGAGTTACAACGAAACCACCCGGGATTGGCGTGTTCACAACGGCATTGACATCGCCGCGGAAGCCGGCACAACTGTCAAGGCTGCTGCCCCGGGCACGGTGTATACGGTCTTCAAGGACGACACCATGGGCCACACGGTGGTCATCCGCCACGAAGGCGGCTATACTACCCAATATGCCAGCCTTGCGGAAGATGTGTCCGTAGAGGTAGGAGACGTGGTACAGATGGGCGATGTCATCGGCACGGTGGCCAACACCGCTCTGCTGGAAACCGCCCAGGGCGATCACCTTCATTTCTCCGTTACCTTAAACGATGAACCCATCGACCCGGTGACATTTTTGGAAATGGAATAATACGCTTCTTTTCATTCCTCTTTGTTTGGGGCAGCTCAGGCTGCCCCTCTTTTTTGCCAGTTTATGCGATGCAGATCCGGCAGCTTCGTAATTTTCAAAAACACAAAAAGTACGTAGAAAGAATTGACTTCATAGATGAAATTATTTATAATGCAACAAGATCGCAAACGAGGACTCGCATTGATATTAGCAAAGAGCCGGCTCCTCCATTTACCTGTTGGCAGAAGGTCTGCTACCAATAAAGCCCAATGCGCAAAACGGGTACGTGTTTTCTAACATCCTTTAATAAGAGGTTATTACAATGAAAAGCTATACTCTGAAAAAGATCAGTGGTACTCCCAACTGGGATACCATTGCCGAGCTGCAGATCAATGTCTCCTATGGCACCCCTGCTGACATTCAAGCCTGGGCCAAGCTGTGCTGGGATGAGACCGGTATCTATGTGAATCTTCGTGCCCGCGAAGAGCATATCCGCTGTGAAGAACTGCAACCCCTGGATCCCATCTTCCATGACAGCTGCCTGGAATTTTTCATCCGCCCCACCGAATCCACGCGTTACTTCAATTTTGAGTACAATTTTGCTTGTAATGTGTACTTGGGCTACGGCAACTGCCTTGCTGATCTGATCCGGCTGATCCCTCAGGATCAAAAGGCTCTTTTCCACCCTGAATCCTATCTGACAGAAGATGGCTGGGGCGTCGCATATCACATTCCCTTCACTTTCATCCGGCAGTTTTTCCCGGAATTCGAGGCCTACGAGGGCTTGCAGTTCTACGGTAACTGCTACAAATGCGGCGAGCGTACCGTTCATCCCCACAATCTGTCCTGGAATCCTATCCAATTAAAAGATCTGACCTTCCACTGCCCTCAGTATTACGGCCGTCTGATCCTGGGCGGTGAATAAAATAACTTGCAAGCCTCCTCTTTCAATTGGAAGAGAGGCCCTGCAAAATAAAAGTAGACACTCACAAAACTGTGGGTGTCTACTTTTATTTTGCAGGGGTAATAGGTGCTTCTGTCGCGGTTTTTTAGATCTTCAGTAAAAATCCAAAGTGGATCTTCTCTTCGCTGAGCCTGTATTCATTCATCAGCTGGGGGCCGCAAGAGCCGGAGCCGATGCCGCTGTTCTTGTAGTCAATGCGGACATGGGTTTTTCCGTCCTTTTGAAGCTCTGATGCGTGCTGGGCGCGGAACAGCTCCTCGGCGGAATACTGGGAAACATTGATCTCAAAGGGCTCATTTGCAACAAAGGTCAAGCCGTTAGCTAACTTCAGATAACGAACACCATAATGATTGCCATGCTCCTGCGGCATGATATAGGGCACATATTCCTTGGATGCCTTGGATTCAAACATACCATAGCCCTGATAGTGATGCATATCCACATAGGTCTCCCCCGGGCCCATGCCGAAATACCGGAAGGCAGAATCCCCATCATGGACGGCAAACTCAAAGCCGAACCGCTGAAGCCACACGCTGCCCGATCTGCGCTGGGCATCTACGCAGAAGCCAATGCAACCATCGCGATCAATGGTGATCCGTTGGGTATACCGCAGGAAAGGTGCTCTTGCCACGCCGGACAAAGAACCTTCCACCAAAATGGCTCCGTCAACAATTTTGACAGAATAAATCTTGTCAAAGGTAGCGTCGATATTTTCGCCATAGTTGACGATGTTACGAATCCACTTATTCCTCACCTGACGCTCGTTGTCCGTGGGAGCACGGAAAGCAGTCAGATGCATAGGGCTGTCAATGAGATGCTTGCCCTTCACTTCCAAATCGGTAAAAACACCATAATGCTTGGAGAAGGTGTAGCGAAAATTCTCGCCCCTTGCGATGATTTCCAGCTCTGTTTCTTCCAGCTTGGCGCCGGAACGCACGTTCTCCGGCTTTTTTACCGATACACCCAAGTCGATTTGTTCTGTGGCCACTTCATAACCGGTCTTATCCAACAGCTGAAGATTCACATAGCAGCCGTATATGCATTCTTCCGGCACATTGCCGGGAACATCCAACACAATAGTCTTACCGGGAGCAACATCCAGTGTGGTTTCCTTTTCAAAAAGAACTTTTTCATCGCAGACCAACTGGTTGCGGAACGTATACTCCGACAGATTTGTGAAGGAATTGCGGTTGCGGATCTTGATCTTGCCACTTTCAAGGGTGGCTCGCATGGGTTGATAGGCATACTTGGCTTCATAAGAGCCTGCCTTAAAAGAGCGGTCAGCGAACACCAGGCCGTCGGCGCAGAAGTTACCGAAGTGCACCAGCTCCGTATCCCAATCGCCACCATACTTCCATACGTTGTCCTCTATGACCGTGTGATCCGCCCATTCCCAAATACAACCGCCAATAAGCTTGGGGCTGGCATCAATGACACGCCAGTAATCCATCAAATCTCCCGGGCCGTTACCCATGGCATGTGAATACTCGCACAGGAACACAGGCTGGGGCAGATGAGCGCAAGCAGCATCATACGCACAGGACGGAGGATCGATATACATTCGGGAGAAAATGTCGGCATCCAACCGTTCGGCATACATTTTTTCTCTCTCTTCCTGGGTGTAGGTACAACCCGCCTCGGCTTCCCACCAGTCGGGGTCATTTTTCCGGGAACAGTCCTCACAATGCACCGGGCGGGAATCATCCCGCTGGTGCACCCAATTGATCATGGCCTTGTGGTTGATGCCATAGCCGCTTTCGTTGCCAGTAGACCAAATAATGACCGAGGCGTGGTTTTTATCCCGTTCCACGGCGCGCTCCATGCGCTCCACGAATTCCTTTTCCCACTGGGGTTGCTGGCACAACCAGTCCATGGACTGAACATCGTAGCTGGTTTTATCCGCCTCATTGCCGTAACGGTGGCAGAAGCCGTGCGTCTCAAGGTCTGCTTCCAAAATCACATAGAAACCCATCTCGTCGCACAGCTCGATAAACCGAGGTGTGGGCGGATAGTGAGAGGTACGAATGCAGTTGATGTTCAGCTTTTTCATCTGCTTCAGGTCGTGTAGGAGCTCCTCATCCGTCATCACCCAGCCGTTGATGGGGTGGGTGTCGTGATGGTTGACACCCTGGAGCTTCACCGGTACGCCGTTGATCAACAGTTCATGCTTGTCAGAAATGGTGATGGTACGGAAACCCACCCTTTGGGTAATCACTTCACCTTTGTATTCAAACCGCAGTTCGTATAGATAAGGCTTCTCCGCATTCCACGGCACTGGATCTTTTACATGGAATACCGCTTCCCAGGTAGCCTCCTTGGTCTCCAGTGCCTTACCTTGATCCAGCAGCGTGATCTTTGCACTGCCATCGAAGCGGATACAAATATCTTCCCCCTTGGTGCAGATATCGATATCCATGATATGCCCCTGAGGACGGGAGAGCAGATATACATCCCGAAAAATGCCGTTAAAACGGAAGAAGTCCTGATCCTCCAGGTAACTGCCACAGGTCCACTTCAGAACCTCCACGCGGACAGTATTTTCCCCCTTAACAACGAAATCCGAAATATCAAATTCCGCTTGCATATGGTTACCGGTGGTAAAGCCCACATATTGACCATTGATAAACACCCGGCCGGAAGAAGCAACACCTTCCATCACAAAATAGGTGCGATTTTCGATATTGGTAACCTCAAACTCCCGCTCATATACGCCACAGGGATTGTCGGTAGGTACATAGGGAGGATCTACCGGGAATGGATAATCAATATTGGTATAATTGGGACTCTCATACCCCCGTGCCTGCCAGCAGGAGGGCACGTCGATCTGAGCCCAATCCGAGATATTTTTTTGTACATCAATATCCCTGGCATAGTACTTAAATCGCCAAACACCATTCAAAAGTGTATAGCCATCAGAATTGTCAGGTATATAGTAGCTTCTGGGCTTCAGACGGTTCTCACTGGTTTTTTGCGGATCTTCATAATATCTCATAAGGAATCCTCCTCTTGTTTTTTATCAGCGACATTTTAACATAAGCACAAATGGGGATACAACAGGAAAAAGTCGACACTTTTCCAAGAAAAGCAAGCCTTATGGAACGAAAGTAAACGCACGGTAACATATAGAAAAATACCCTTCCGCTTGGAAGGGTATTTTTAACGGTATAGCAAGGTCACAGCCGTTCTGACTACAGAACCGTCAATGTATTTAGCATAGTCCAGTACCTGCCGGAAGCCGCATTTTTTGTGAACCGCCAATGATGCAGTATTCTTTTTACTCACATGAGAGTATATTTTTTGCGGAAATTCCTCCTGTATCGCCCGAATCAGCTTTTCAGCATAACCTTTTCGCCGATCTGCCGGCGCAGTCTCCAACGCTTCTAGCAAAAGGCCGTCCTCGTAGCGCTCCAACCGCAGGGCGCTGACATATCTGCCGTTTTCCACCCAAATCGCATATACCGCCCCAGCTGTGAAAAAAAACACCTCCGACAAATACTGGTGGAAGGATTGCTCCGCCCGGAGCAGCTGTTGTCCCTCCGGATGCTCCGGATGAAGCAGTGCGCCGTTCTCTCGATTTCCCTCTTCATATACACGCATCAGCGCAGAAAAATCCACTTCCCGCAATTTGGTTGCAAGATACAGCACAGCATTGCCTCCCCTCTCCGATTTTGCATGAAAAATTGTAAAAATAATGAATATAAATTATGAATAAGGTTTCCATAACGCCAATAATTTTCAGTTCAACCAATAATTATGCACAGTTTCCACAGATTTTTCCACAGGGTAAAAATCCTATTTTGTAGTGTCAAAAATGGTCGAAACTTGTATTTTTGAACATTTTCTCAAAATATTTATCTTTTCTCATAATAAATATGCAAAATGGTTATGCATATATCCAACTCTTTCAAAAATGCAGGAGGCCGCCGGGTCTCCTGCACTTTTTCATATCGTCTCGCCTAAAATGGATTTTGTAGCGTAGGCATTGAGGTTCATATCCGCCACATTGCCTGCCAAAAACTCATAATAGGCCTGCGCTCCGATCATGGCGGCGTTATCACCGCACAAGCTCAACGGCGGCATATACACCGTCGCGCCCAAGCGCTCCATGGCCGCCAAAAGATCGCGTCGAATCCGGGAATTAGCTGCCACGCCGCCGGCGATGGCGATCTTTTGCAGTCCCGTCTCTTGGATAGCCCGCACCAACCGGGGCACCAATGTATCGGACACCGCAGCGCAGAACGAAGCACAAAGGCTGGGAATATCCAATTCCTCACCCACCTGCTGGGCATGGTGAATGAGATTTAACGCTGCGGTCTTCAGACCGGAAAAGCTCATGTCGTAAGGATTCGTCCCCGGCTTGCTCCGGGGTAGGGTGTATTTGGCGTCATCCCCTGTTTGGGCCGCCTTGTCCAAAGCCGCGCCGCCGGGATAGGGCATATTCAAAACCCTTGCTACCTTATCAAAGCATTCTCCCGCCGCATCATCCAGCGTCGTGCCAAGAATATGCATTTTCGTATAATCTGTGACCTCCGCGATCATGGTGTGGCCGCCAGATACCACCAGGCACAAAAACGGTGGCTTCAAATCGGGGCAGGCAATATAATTGGCCGCAATGTGACCTCGGATGTGATGCACTGGGATCAGAGGTTTTCCCAGCGCAAGCGCCGCCGCCTTAGCAAAATTCACGCCCACCAGCACCGCGCCGATGAGACCGGGAGCATAGGTCACCGCCACCGCATCGATATCTTTCCTGGTCAGCCCCGCCTGCACCAAGGCTTGGTCGGCCAGGCCGTAAATGGCCTCAATGTGCTTTCGGGAAGCGATTTCCGGCACGACACCGCCATAAATCCGGTGCAGCTCAACTTGAGATGCAATGCAGTCACACAGCACTTCCCGCCCGTCGCGCACAACGGCAACGGCTGTTTCATCGCAGGAAGATTCTACTGCCAAGATATTCAAAGCGTCCACTCCTTTCGTAAAATGAGCGCATCCTCCCTGGGGTTGCGGTAATAGTTCGGTCGCCTGCCAACTTGGGTAAAGTCCAGTTGCTCATATAAGGAGATTGCAGGCGCATTGGAAGCGCGCACCTCAAGCGATAAGCTGTGCACACCCTTTTCAGCCAAAGCCGCTACGAGACCAGCGACCAGCTCACGGGCGATGCCTTTGCGCCGGTAATCGGGGTGCACGGCCACATTCATCATGTCTGCTTCCTCTTCTACACTTTGGGAACCGATATAGCCCGCAACAGTTGTATCATCCAATGCAACCAGCCACAGGGCCAGCGGATTTTTCAGCTCCGATGCCACACTATTTTCGCTCCACGGGTCAGAAAAGCAGAGCGTTTCCAACTGCGCCACTTGCGCCACATGGGCACCTGCCATCAATTCCAATCTAATCATTTGGCATCATACCAACTCTTTCCGAATTTTGCCTCTGCCGTCAGCGGCACAGTCAAGGCTGCAATGCCCTCCATCTCCCGGCTGACCAGCTTTGCCACTTCCGGGGCAATGCTTTCGGGGCATTCCACAATCAGTTCGTCGTGCACCTGCAACAGGAGCTTTGCCTCCGGGAATTCCTGCCGCAGTGCCTTGTCCACCCGGATCATAGCCAGCTTGATCAGATCCGCCGCCGTGCCTTGAATTGGGGTGTTCAGCGCAATGCGCTCCGCCCCCTGTCGAATGTTGAAATTGCTGCTACTCAGCTCCGGAATATACCGCTTGCGGCCGAACATGGTTTGGGTAAAGCCGCTTTCCCGGGCATCGGCCACCACCTGCTTCATATACCGGCGCACTCCGCTGTAATTGGTCAGATAGCTGTCGATATAATCTCGCGCTTCCCATCTGGAAACACCAATATCCTCCGACAAAGAAAACTCGGAAATACCGTAAACAATACCAAAATTGACAGCCTTGGCGTGTCTGCGTTGCAGGGCTGTTACATGTTCCGGCGCAACCCCGAATACCTGTGCTGCGGTAACAGTATGGATATCCTGCCCGTCGATAAACGCCTGACGCATCACCGCATCGTCAGAAATATGAGCTAAAACCCGCAATTCGATTTGGCTGTAGTCCGCGTCCACCAGCACATGACCTTCCTTGGGCACAAACATCTTGCGGATCTCCGCGCCCAAATCGGTGCGCACCGGTATGTTTTGCAAATTTGGTTCTGTGGAAGACAGCCGACCTGTTGCTGTCACAAGATTTTGGAAGGTTGTCCGAATACGACCATCCTCACCAATGACCTTCATCAATCCGTCAGCGTAGGTCGATTTCAGCTTGGTGAGCATCCGATAATCCATGATGGCGGGGATGATGGGATGCTTGTCCTTCAATTTTTCCAGCACATCCGCATTGGTGGAATAGCCGGTCTTGGTCTTCTTCACCGGGGGCAACCCCAGTTTGTCGAAAAGTAAATCGCCCAGCTGCTTGGTGGAATTGATGTTGAAAACGCCCTCAGAATAACCGTAGATCACTTTTTCGCAGTCGTCAATGCGCTGAGCAAGCATCTGAGAGAACTGTTCCAGCTGCTGACGGTCAATGGCCACGCCGGCGCATTCCATACGGTAGAGCACAGCGCACAGGGGCAGCTCGATGGTCTCATACAGTTCTTTCATCCCCTGCTTTTCCAGTTCTGCGGACAAGATAGGCTTCAGTTGCCACAGGGCTTCTGCGCACCCGGCGGCATCTCCGTCATCCACACTGGTACCCAGGAAATTGGTAGCCAGCTTAGAGACCGGATAATCCGACGCAGACGGGTTCAAATCGTAT
The DNA here is from genome assembly GCA_045606205.1 of Faecousia sp. Classification (GTDB taxonomy): domain Bacteria; phylum Bacillota; class Clostridia; order Oscillospirales; family Oscillospiraceae; genus Faecousia. The sequence goes on from JAZURL010000049.1 coordinate 13,754, forward strand.
GCCGCCAGCGCCGTATCGAAGGAAAATTCCCCATAACACAGCCCCAGCTCATCCAGCCGGTGCATGGTGGTCTTCATGTCATGGCAGATGCAGTCCATTCGGCCCAGCAGGCAATCGCAAGTCATCTGTACTTCCATGGGGGTCATGGTGTACACACCTTTTTCCCAGGCGATACCCAAAGTGCCGTCTTCTGCAAGATACACCGCACAGGGCATTTTTCCTGCGGGCAATTCTTCGCAACGGGGCAGTTTTTTCACCTCTGCCACAGTGGTTTTTGGTGCTTGCGCAGCGGCGCTGCGCAAGCCGTACTTGTCAATGAGCTTCACAAACTCCAGCCGCTGGAAGAGCGCATACAGCTCCGGTTTGTTGTAAGGCTGGACGATGGCATCCTTCGGCTCAAAATCAATGGGTGCTTCGGGGCGGATGGTCGCCAAATCGTAGGAAAGATAGGCATTTTCCTTGCCGGTCTCCAACTTTTCCCGAAGTTTGGGGCGGATAGATGCATCATCCAAATTCTCGTAAACCCCACCCAAACTGCCGAATTTTAAGAGCAGCTCCGTGGCAGTCTTGGGACCGATACCGGCCACGCCGGGAATATTGTCAGAAGAATCCCCCATGAGCGCCTTCAGGTCGATCATTTTCTTGGGCTCAAAGCCGTATTCCTCCCGGAATTTTTCTTCCGTGTAGAGGGTGGCTGTGGTCTGACCGGGCTTGGAGATCACCAGTTTAACATGAACATTTTTATCGATCAGTTGCAGAGAATCCCGGTCGCCGGTGGCAATGACACACTCCCAGCCGTTGTTGGAGCAGATGCGACCCACCGTGCCGATCACATCGTCCGCTTCCCAGCCCTGACATTCATAAATAGGGATGTTCATGGCCCGGAGCACATCTTTCATCACCGGCATCTGCATCCGCAGCTCCTCGGGCATGCCATGCCGGGTGGCCTTGTAGCCATCGTATTTCAAATGACGGAAAGTGGGGCCGTGCAGGTCAAAGGAAACACACACCGCATCCGGCTTTTCCTCTCGCTCCAGCTTCTCTAAAATGTTCAAAAAGCCGTAAATGGCATGGGTGTAAAGCCCCTCCCGGTTGGTCAGGGGCTTGACACCAAAATACGCACGATTAATAACAGAGTTGCCGTCTAAAATCAGCAGCTTCATACTTTTCTCCATTTCGCGCCCTGGGGCGTGTCGATGATCTCGATGCCCCGGTCCTTCAGTTCGTCTCGGATGCGATCTGCTTCTGCCCAGTTCTTGGCCTTTTTGGCTTCCGTACGCATTGCAACCAGCGCATCGATCTCAGGATCGGCAGATGCCGCTTCTTCCTCGGCCTGCTTTGTGGCCAGTTTCTCCGCGGCGCAGAGCAGGTTTAGGCTCAGTACCTGGTCAAAGTCTGCAATGAGGGCTAACTTGGTCGCATCATTGCACTTTGCTTTCAATACATCATAAACCGCGGTCACTGCCAAGGAGGTATTCAGGTCGCCATTCAGGGCATTCACAAACCGCTCTTTCAGCTTATTGAAGGCTTCTGCGTCCACTTCACCCTCATTCTTGAATGTAGCGATCTTGGCGATCAGCTTGTCGTAGGCGGTGACCGCATTGTCAAGGTTTTCCCAAGAGAACACGAGATTTCTGCGGTAGTGGCTCTGCAGGCAGAACAGGCGGTAGGCCATGGGATCATAGCCCTTGCTCTCCAGCAGGGACACGGTGAGGAACTCACCCTTGGACTTACTCATCTTACCGGATTCGTCATTCAAATGCATCACGTGAAACCAGTAATTGCACCATTTGTGCCCCAGGTAGCTCTCAGACTGGGCAATTTCATTGGTGTGGTGAGGGAACGCATTGTCAATACCGCCGCAGTGAATATCCAG
>JAZURL010000050.1:0-19103 GCA_045606205.1 Faecousia sp.
CGATATGTGAACATCGGCCACTTCGGTTTAAGAGCGACCGTGTTACGAATTTGTTATTAACCTCATCAAACTTCGTAGTCTCCTGCGCCGAAGGCGCAAAAGGGGACGATATGTGAACATCGGCCACTTCGGTTTAAGAGCGACCGTGTTACGAATTTGTTATTAACCTCATCAAACTTCGTAGTCTCCTGCGCCGAAGGCGCAAAAGAAGAGAAAAAGGCACCGCGTCTGGCGGTGCCTTTGCTTATTTGTTTTCCTCTTTCAGCTTTGCCAATTCTTCCTCTTCCAGAACTCGGTAGGCAACCTTGCCCACCAAGGTCTTGGGCATATCGTCGCGGAATGCGATATCATAAGGCATGGCGTACTTGGCAACGTGCTTGCGGCAGTGATTCAGGATTGCCTGCTTGACCTCCTCGCTTTCCTCTACACCTTCGGCCAGCTTGACGATGGCCTTAACCTTTTGCATCTTGTAGGTGTCCGGGATGCCGATGACACAGCTCATCTGCACAAATTCGTGGGCGTCCAAAATGTTCTCCAGTTGAGCAGGGTACACATTATAGCCGGAAGTAATGATCATCCGCTTGGCTCTGCCCTTAAAGTAGACGAAGCCCTGTTCATCCATAATACCCAGGTCACCGGTGTAAACCCAAGTCAAGCCGTCCTCATGCTTACGCAGGGTTTGGGCAGTTTCTTCGGGATGGTGCATATATTCCATCATGACGGTGGGGCCGGCCAACAGGATCTCACCCTCCTGTCCGTAGAGTACTTCCTTATCCGTACCCGGTTCTACAATTTTGATGTAGGTATCGGGGAAGGGCAGACAGATAGAACCCTCTTTGAACATATGGGTGGGCGTCAGACAGCAGGCGGTAACGGTTTCTGTTGTGCCGTAACCTTCCCGCACCTGTATGGATGCCTTGTGGTCGTAGAGGAACTTGTCCAACTTCTTCTTCAACTCCACAGACAGGCTGTCACCGCCGGAAAATACGCCCTTCAGACAGCTCAAGTCCGCGCCGTCCATATCCGGCAGACGCAGTAGCGCCTCATAAAGGGTAGGCACACCAGCAATGAAGTTGCAACGGTGCTTCACCAAATCCTTGGCGTAGCTCTTGGGGGTAAACCGGGGAACCAAAATGCACCGTCCCCCCTGGGAAAGCATAGTGTGGATGCATACGCCCAAACCGAAACCGTGGAAAATGGGCATAGCCGCCAGCATTTTATCTCCGGGACGGAACATCTGATTGGCCGCGATGACCTGCTGGCCCAAAGCATTGAAGTTCAAATTGGTCAGCACGACGCCCTTGCTGGTGCCGGTGGTGCCGCCGGAATAGAGGATGACAGCAGGATCATTTGCTTCCCGCTTGACGGCATAATTATGCCCGCAGGTGCTTAGAGCCTTAAAATCCTTCCACATAATGGCCGGTGCATCCTTGGGAATGGGGGCGATCTTTCTGCCTTGTGTTAGTGCGTAGCCCACCTTCATCACAGGGGAGAGGGCATCGGCGATGCTGGTAATGATCAGATTACGGATGCCGGTATTCTTCCGGATGCTGGAAAATTTATAATAGAACTGATCCAGTGTGATGGCCGCGACAGAGGCGGAGTCATTCAGATAGAATTCAATCTCCTTTTCTGCAGACAAGGGGTGGATCATATTGGCGATGCCGCCCACCCGGTTTACAGCATAGAACATATAGATGGCCTGAGGGCAGTTGGGCATGGCGATGGTGAGCTTGTCACCGGGACGGATGCCCAGTGTCTTCAGCGCCTTTGCGCAGATTTCAATTTCTCGGATCAGTTCGGCGTAAGTGGTAGCCTTGCCCATGAAATCAAAGGCAACATTTTGGGGATACTTCTTTGCAATGGCTTCCACAGCCTCAAACATGGAGCCTTGGAAATAGTCAAGATGCATGGGCACATCGCCCAGATAGTCCTTCCAGGGAGTTTTTGCAGTTATCATCAGTAATCAACCTCTTCATTCAAGGGTTTGTCCAGCAGTTCCGGATTCTCCAGGAGCTTTTTCAGGAGCTGCACAGTACGGGAATAGTAGTAGCCATCAGCAATGCGTTCGTCAATGGTCAGGCCAATGTCTACACTGTCTTTCATATGTAGTGTGCCGTCATCGTCATAGAAGGGGCGCTTCTTCGCCTGCCCGATGGTGCAAAATACAGAGCATGTACCCCAGTTGGTCAGATGGTGATAGCCTGCGCCCAGCTTGATAGAGCCCAGGTTAGACAGATAGACTGAGCCATAGAAGGGATCACCTTCTGTAACGCTCTTTGGCATCCAGCCGTGGCGGTCCAGGAAACGGGCACCGGCACCTACCATTTTGGCAAGAAAACCGGGGATGCTGGCAACGGCGTTGAGGCTTTCCGTACCGCCGTCGAGTTTGTCACTGCGGCAGAAGGAAACCTGACGGAAAATCTCGTTATGGATATCGTCAATGGTCTCCGTACCATCTACGCGTATCTGGGCTAAAGCTTCTGCGCCGTTATCGGAGAAAACCTTTTTAACAGTAAAAGATGCAGAAATATCCTTGTGCATATACATGGTATTATTGGCAATAAACCGATTCATTTTCGGCCGCAAAACCATGGTTTTCAGAACAGCAGCGACCATCACCTGGAACAGATTGTAAGCATATTCCGGATTATCTGCATTCTTTTTTGCCAGATATGCATTGATATTGGTCAGGTCTATACAATCACTGATAAATGCTTCGTTGTCGCAACGGTTTGGAAAGATCAAAGGCATGACAAAGTGCATGGAGTGGATTTTGCGTAATTTTATGCCATCTTTTCTGTCGCCAAGTTTTTTCATGATAAAACCTCCCTCTATATTGAGCATTATACAATAGAAAATATCAAAAATTCATAGTTTTGTCAAATAATGTTATATTTTCGTTTAGATTGCAATGATATACTATATCTGTTACAATAGGAATATATATCCATTCACGCAAAAGGAGTGGCATTTATGCTGGAATTGAAAAATATTACAAAGGAGTATCCCGCTGGTGACGGAAAGGTGGATGCCCTGCGGGGAATCGACCTGCAATTCCGCAGCAGTGAGTTCGTGTCCATTTTGGGTCCAGGCGGCTGCGGTAAGACCACGATGCTCAATATCATCGGCGGATTGGATCAGTACACCAGCGGCGATCTGGTGATCAATGGCCGGTCTACAAAGCATTTTAAGGATCGGGATTGGGACAGTTACAGAAACCATTTTGTGGGCTTCGTGTTCCAAAGTTACAATCTGATTCCCCACCAGACGGTGCTGCAGAATGTAGAATTGGCACTGACGCTGTCCGGTGTATCCAAGATTGAACGCAGAAAACGGGCAAAGGAAGCGTTGGAACAGGTAGGCTTGGGAGATCAGCTGCGGAAAAAGCCCAATCAGATGTCCGGCGGACAAATGCAGCGGGTAGCCATTGCCCGGGCCATTGTGAACAACCCTGATATCATTTTGGCAGACGAGCCCACCGGTGCGCTGGACACCGAGACCAGCACCCAGGTTATGGAGATCCTTCGGGATATCGCCAAGGACCGGCTGGTCATCATGGTGACCCACAACCCGGATATCGCTGAAGAGTACTCCAGTCGAATCGTTCGGATGGTGGACGGCAAGCTGATCAGTGATTCCGCCCCGCTGACTCAGGAGGAGATCCAACAGGAGCGGAAAACGGAAAAGGAAAAGGCAGAGCGGCAGCGCAAGGAAAAAATGCCCTCCATGTCCCTGATCACCTCATTCGGACTGTCCCTGCGCAATCTGATCTCCAAAAAGGGCCGCACCACGCTGACCTCTTTTGCAGGCTCTATTGGCATCATCGGCATTGCGCTGATCTACGCAGTTTCCCAGGGTATGACCACCTATATTAATATCATTCAGGAAGAGACCCTGTCTTCTTATCCGCTGACCATCCAAGCGGAATCCGTGGATATGGGCAGACTGATGCTGACCTTTATGGGCCAGGCTCAATCTGCCGGGGAGCACGACAAGGATGCGGTCTACGAAAAAACGATGCTCTACGATCTTGTCAATACGCTCAACACCATGGAGACATCTTATAACGATCTGAAAGCATTCAAGGCCTTTATTGAAGAGCAACTGAAAGACCCCAACAGCAAACTCGCTCAGGCGCTCAGCGGTGTGCAATATACCTATGATTTGGACCTGATGGTCTACACCGAAAGCATCGACGGTAAGATCATCCAGTCCGACACCATGGCCTTGATGCAGGAACTGATGATCGAGCATTTGGATATGGATATGTCCGCCATGATGCAAATGTCGGAGTCCTACGGTTTCGACATGGAAGCCATGGCCGGCATGGGCCCCATGGGCAGTTCTGTGAATCTCTTCCAGGAGATCCTGCCGGGGGACAATGGTGCACCTATTAACGAAATGCTTCTGAATCAGTACGATCTGATTTACGGTTCCTGGCCCAATTCTTACAACGAGATCGTGTTGGTTGTGGATGAGAATAATGAGATCGACGATCTGACCTTGTATGCTTTAGGTTTGAAATCCAAGGCAGATATGGACGCACTGGCCGCCGCATCCAAGGATAAGACCCCTGTGGAAGTGGAAATGAAGAAGTGGACCTTTGAGGAGATCTGTTCACTGGATTATCGAGTGGTGTTCAACGCAAGCTGTTACACCAAGGTGGGCGACCTCTACACCGACCTGCGTAAGACCCAGGAGGGTATGAAGTATCTGTACGACAATGGCCTGGATCTGAAGGTTACCGGCATCATCCGTCCCAATGAGGATGCCAGCGCTTCCATGCTTAGCAGCACGATCGGTTACACCCATATGTTGACCAAGTATGTGATCGAGGAAGCAAAGGATTCTCCTGCAATCCTGGCCCAGTTGGCATCTCAGCATACGGATATTTTCACCGGCCTGCCTTTCAAGGAGAATACCGGCAATCTGACCGATGAACAGAAGTATAATGCTTTCTTTGACTATATCCGAGAACTGAGTGACGCAGATAAGGCCCAAACCTATATCAAGATCAAGTCCATTCCCTCTGCGGCAGAATTGGAGGGTATGGTAGCCCAGGCTATGCAGGGCTATCCCACCGTGGAGGCTAAGAAGGCCGTGCTTTTGCAGGTTTTGGTGAGCCAAACCGGCATGAGTGAGGAAGAACTGAAGGGCTACATGGAGAACATGAAGGAAGAAGACATCCTGACCATGTTCACCCAGATCATCACCCAGCAGGTGAAGATGCAGTACGCCGCCCAGGTAAAGGCGCAGATGTCCAAGATCCCCATGGAGCAGTTGGTAGCGGGCTTGACGATGGAAAGCGCCAACTATACCCTGGAGCAGTGCGCTCAGTATTATGACGAGGTTTTGGAATTCTCCGAATCCAGTTATGATGAGAACTTGCTGAAACTGGGCTATCTGGACCTGGAATCTCCTGCTTCCGTCAATCTGTATGCCACAACCTTTGAAAGCAAAGATGTGATCGAGGAAGTCATTGCCGAGTATAACGCAGATAAGGACGAAGTGCACAAGATCCAGTATACCGACTATATCGGTCTGATGATGAGTTCCATTACCACCATCATCAATGCCATCACCTATGTACTGATCGCATTCGTGGCGGTTTCTTTGGTTGTTTCTTCCATTATGATCGGTGTCATTACCCTGATCTCTGTTCAGGAGCGCACCAAGGAGATCGGCGTGCTCCGTGCCATCGGCGCATCCAAGAAGAATGTTTCCAGTATGTTCAATGCAGAAACGGTGATGATCGGCTTTGCCTCCGGCACCATCGGCGTGGTGGTAACATGGCTGCTTTGCATACCCATCAATGCGATTTTGTTCTATTTGACCGGTTTGGGCAATTTGAGGGCATTCCTGCCCTGGCAGGTGGCAGTGATTTTGATTGCCATCAGCGTATTGCTGACCATGTTTGCAGGCATCATCCCGTCCCGAAGCGCCGCAAAGAAAGACCCCGTTGTGGCTCTGAGAACGGAATAAACAGTAAAAAGGTGAACTGTCATCAGCAGTTCACCTTTTTTCTTGCAATTTGTGCGCATTTATGGTAAAATATTCTTGCGACACAAGTTAATACATATACATCGCAAAGAGTGCGCATTTTACCTATGTAAAAATGCACTCTTCATTTCGCATTCTTTGAGATGTGTGTAACTTGTGTCGCAGCAGTTAGAAGCAGTGCGTTTTTCGGTGCGCTGCTGCGGCTGCGCACCTTTTTATTTTCTTGAAGGAGGTAATCGTATGAAAAAACTGAGTGTGATTCTTTTGGGAACACTGCTTTGTATTTGCATCGCTCTGCTGCCGACAGAAGTACAGGCAGCAGAAACAGAAGGTTACCTTACTTATACCATCGAAGATGGTCAGGTCACTATCACCGATTGTGATGAAGACGCATCCGGCAAGATTGTGATCCCGGATACCATTGAGGGTTACTCGGTGACGAAAATTGGTGAAGGAGCTTTTAGTCCGTGCAGTAAGATTACGGAAATTGTCTTACCCAGTGGATTAAAATCCATTGGTCAAAGTGCATTTAGCTATGTGTCGTTCGAGAGCGTTCATATTCCTGATACTGTTACATATATTGGCGCAGGTGCGTTTTGGCGTTGTGAAGAACTCAAGGAAATCGTCATTCCGGATGGGGTGACTGTCCTTTCAGATCAAATGTTTTACGAATGCAAAAAGCTGGAGAAGGTTACCTTGCCGGAAAGTCTTATCGAAATTGGCGTCCGTGCATTTGAGCGATGCGATGAACTGGAAATCGTGAACATTCCTGTTGGCTTGCAGAAGCTGGGCAGTGATGCCTTTGCAGAGTGTCCCGGCCTGACGATGTCCGTTGTGATCCCGGAGGGGGTTACAGAGATTGAGGGCGGTGTGTTCTATTGCACAGGCATAAAAGAAGTAGTGTTACACGACGGCATAACCAAGATCGGCGGTGGTGCGTTCTATGGCTGCGACATCGAGGAAATTTATATTTCGGATTCTGTGACCAGCATTGGTTCAGGTGCATTCTACGGCTGCCGATATTTGACTTCTATATATATTCCTGATGGTATTACAACCATTGAATCAAATACTTTCCTGTGGTGTCACAGCCTGGAATCGGTCCGACTTCCCGAGGGGTTGGAAAGCATTGGACGATATGCCTTTGGCGGTTGTTCTTCCCTGCGGGAAATAAACTTCCCGGAAAGCCTGACCACCATCGGCAGGGAAGCGTTCATGAGCTGCAGTTCTTTGCCGGAGCTGGTGATTTCCAAAAATCTGTCCAGTATCGGTGACGGCGCATTTAAAGCTTGTAAAAATCTGAAAAGCATTATTGTTGATTCGGAAAATGCATATTTTTCCGTTGATGATCATCAGGTAATTTACAACAAGGATAAGACGGTGCTTCTGCAAGCACCCAGCCACCTTACCGGAATATATGTCATTCCGGAGGGAGTGCAGTCAATTGGAGATGATGCATTTCGCTACTGCAAGGAGCTGACCCAGGTTCAGTTCCCAAGTACGGTGACAGAGATTGGATCATATGCATTTGCCGGCTGTGAAGGGCTGACGGAGCTGTGGCTTCCTGAAGGGGTCACGAAAATATCTCGCGGTGCATTTGAAGACTGTATCAATCTGGTGAATGTACATCTTCCGGACAGCCTTACTTCAATAGGTGATAGTGCATTTCACAGATGCGATGCAATGGTGGAAATTTCCATACCCAAAAATGTGCAAGGTCTTTCACAGGCGACCTTTCTATGGTGTAAAAAATTGGAACGGGTATACCTTCGGACAGGAATAAAGTATTTTGAACAGAACGTATTTAGTATGTCCGATAACCTGAAGGAGATTATTTATTGCGGAACGCCGGGAGACTGGGAAAGGGTGAAAATCGCAGCAAATAACGAGGAACTGGAAAAGATAACGATGATCTTCCATACAGAATTTAATCGCACGCTGAAGGAGAATCCAACTTGCGGTACCAATGGCAGCGAAAGCTACCAATGCGAAGTTTGTGGGGAAAGCGGTCTGCTGCCGATTCCGGCTACCGGTGAACACAATATATTGGAAACATGGAGCGGGGATAACGCATATCATTGGCATGGCTGCAGCAACTGCGATCTCAAGATGGATATGCAGTCGCATATCCCCGGCCCGGCGGCTACGGAGGATGCTCCACAGACCTGCACTGTTTGCGGTTTTGAGATCGCTCCCAAACTGGAAAGGGAAGAACCGACTTATTGGGTTTGGATCATTGTCGGTGCAGTCATCCTTGTCGGCGGTGCGACCGCAGCGGTCATCATTCTGAAAAAGAAACGGCAATAAGGAAAAGAACCGGGAGCAATCCCGGTTCTTTATTATTTTGTTTTGTAGGCATTTAACGCGATCAGCACCTGTGAGGGCAGATAAAACAGCCATGCGGTGTTAAATCCGCTAAAAATGAGGTTATACAGCATAGAGCCCTCAACGATGGGCAAGTATCCGCTTGACGCCACCTGCAGGCCGATGATGGTATCGCACAGGATAAACAGCACAAAACCAATAGGCAGAAGTTTATTCTTACGCCACTGGGTAAATGCGGCCACTGTGTTCATGATCAGATTCACATAGTAGCAGACGGAAACCATAGCCAGGGCATCCAGGTTGTTCTTCAGAATCACAACGGCAACAATCGCCGCAACTGCGGTCAGCGCAATACGAATCAGAAGGATGGCCTTGTTGGGTTGTTTCCGATGTAGATAGATTGCATAAAGGCTCTGCGCGCCCAGGAAAAACACCATGCCCCAAAGACGCTGGATGGGGTCACAGATGACCAAACAGAAGTCCGCACCCACTGTGCAGGCAAGCCCGGCCACCATTAACGGATTACTTTTCGTACCTTGCAGGGCAAACAAAAAGCAAAGCACGATGGACAGGTAGGATGTGACCACTAAAGTTTGCCCACCGGTGGTAAGGATAAAATAATAGAGGATCGCTTCGGCAATCAAAAAGAAAACCACTGCAATTCTCTTGAAAAGTTGGTTCATTGTTTCCACTCCTTTGAAATTATGCAATACAGTATACCGCAAATGGGCGAAAAAAGAAAGCCCTTGACAGCAATTACAGAAAGGACTATGATGATTTTGTGGACCGAAAGGGGAGTCAATATGCGAAAGAAAAAGGGTTACACGCTCCAGGAACAGGAAAAACTGAAAAAAATCATCCAGGAACGCACAGGATATCGGATCCAAAGCGATAAGTTGCTGGAACAGATCTTTACACGCAGTACTTACTCCGCCCGAAAAGGCGGCGAGAATAATGAGGTTTTGGAGTTCATCGGTGACCAGGTGCTTTCGTACTTTTTGGTAAAAAAACTGTCCAGATTTTGCGGCGATTGGAGCGATGAAGGGGAATATCTCTTTCGCCTTCGGGAGCATCATCTGACTACCATCAAACAGGAACTGGTATGCAATGAGAATCTGTGTCAGATCATAGACAGTTGGGGCGTCGCGAAATATGTGGTCGCCGGCCCAAAAGACTGGCCAAACGGACTGGATGACCAGCCGAAAGCAAGAGCAGATCTGTTTGAGGCGATTCTGGGCGCGATTGCGCTGGAATCCGGCTGGGATCCGCAGATTTTGGAGCAGGCCGTCCATAAGATGCTTTCCCTGGACAAACGCTTGTCAGCGATTGTTTCGAAAGACTTTAATATGGTATAAATGCAAAAAGAGCACCACCATTTAGGTGGTGCTTTTTTGGTGGACTTGAAGGGATTCGAACCCTCGACCCCCACAATGCGAATGTGGTGCGCTCCCAACTGCGCTACAAGCCCAAAGAACACCACAGATTATACCCGAGGCGTTTTTGTTTGTCAAGTGGTCTGCAAATCAGAGTTGCGTCACCAGTTCATCCATTTCTTTTCTCTTTTTGGGGCGAAGTTTGTCGTCTGCCTTGGCATAGCCGATGGTGATAACAAGGCGGACAGCACCGTCCAGATTGCAGATCTTTCGGATATCATCGTCATCAAACCAGCCGAGGATACAAGTGCCCAGACCCTGTGCGGCGGCTTCAGCGGTGATATAGGCTGCGGCAATGCCAATATCAATAGAGCGGTAGTCGTTTTTCTTCACCTTTGCACCCAGTGCGGCAGATTTTACATAAGGTTTTTCGGAGATCACCAGCATCACAGGGGCATCGGATGCAAATTTGTTCATTCCCATGCCCATGGTGGCTTTGGCTACTGCTTTGGCATTTTCACCCTGGCAGAGGGTAAAATGATAGGGCTGGCCGTTGCAGGCGGAAGGGGAGAGCCTTGCAGATTCCAGAATGGCGTTCAATTTTTCTTCCTCGACGCATCTTTCGGGATCATAACTGCGACAGGACTGCCGGGTTTGCGCAATTTCAGAAAAGTTCATGTTGGTGTCTCCTTTAGGTAGAATATTATCGCCGGAACATCCGTTCATTACGAAAATCCCGAGGAGTTTTGCCGTAAAAATGGGAAAATTGCTTGGTAAAATAACTGATGGTATTAAAGCCCACAATGGCAGAGATCTGCTTGATTTGCAAGTTGGTGTGTTTCAGATAACTGGCCGCTTGTTTGCAACGCTCGTGGTTTAGAAATTCAATAAAGGTCATTCCCATTTCCTTGCTGAACTGGTGGGAAAGATAATCCGGGTGTACGGAAAGTTCCTTGGCAGTGTCTTTCACAGTCAAGTTGGCATTCAGATTATTTTTGATATAGATCACCGCCTGGTGGGTCAGTGTGCTTAAATTTTGGTAGGATTGTTCCTGCACCAGGCGGCAGTATTGCTCGATAATATAGGTACTGAAAGGAATTGCCATCTCGGTTGAGCTAAGCCGCTCGATCTGCATGCCAATCTCATTGGAAAGTTGGTCCAGGTCGAATGGATGGATCCCGCAACCCTCCAGGGAATGACGCAACTGGGTGTTGAGCATGATGCATTGATTCTGCATATTTCGCAGGGGACTTCTGCTTCGGGAGATCAGACCAAATTGCCGGCTTTGATTTTGCATGGTCTGCAGTGCCAGGGAGAGATTTCCCAATTTCACTGCCTCTGTCAAAATGTTGCTGGTCTCATAGCGGTCTTCAATCAGCCGGATCTGCCGGATATCTTTAGACTGACTGTTGTCACTGACCAAAGAAAGGGGAGCAAAGCTATAAGCAGGTTCTAGTTTTTTGATTGGTACGGGAATTTCAAAACGGCACAGATGACTCAGCAGAATGTCCATTAGTTTATAAAGTGTTGGGGATGAGACGGACGGCAACGAGGATGTAGTTTCCATGAGTTGGGCCACGGCCTTTTGGGATAGATTCTGTTGTTGCACATATGCCAAAAGATTGTGTGAGGAATACCCTTCGGTTGCTGCCGGGCCAACAAACAGAATTTTTTCTTTGTCTTTCCACAAATAGACCATTATAACGATGCCGGGCAACGGAAAAAACTCGTACACATAACTGGAATCCATGGCACAGATTTGTTTCAGGGTAGGGTGATTGCTTAAATCCATTCCAAGCCGGACAGAGATATTCTGTTGCAGACATGTGTGCAATTCTGTCTCGGAATCGGGAGTCAGGCACACATCCACACCCGAGAATAAAATCGATAATTCCCGAATGATCTGTAGTTTTTCCAACATATGGGTGCTCCTTATGAAGTATATCGGTTTTGTGATACTATATCACAGATTTGTTGTTTTTTCAATCCTTTCTTTTTGGTAAAATGACTGGGCAAGAGAGAGATTTCGTTGGAAATCTTATGTAATAACACAAAGGAGGTTTTTCTTGTGAAAACCAAAAACGAAACAAGACCCTTTGGTATCCGTGATAGCATTGCTTATGCAGCCGGTGACCTTGGCTGTAACATGAGTTTTGCGTTGAAGGGTACAATGGCACTGTTCTGGACCCAGGTTATGGGTATGAGCGCATGGTATTCTTTGTTGCTGATCATCGTTCAGGTGTGGGATGCAATCAACGATCCTCTGATCGGTTCCATGATCGATGCTGATAAGCGTCAGTATAAGCGCAACAAGTTCCTGCAGTACATTTGGGTGGGTTCTATCGGCTTGATTGTGGGCGGCCCTTGCTGCTTCCTGCCTTTCCCCAGCGCTCCCGTCTGGGCTAAGTTTATCATCTTCATTGCCGGCTACGTTGTTTGGGATGCCTTCTATACCATCGCCAATGTTCCCTACGGTAGCCTGCTGTCGCTGATCTCCAAGGAACCCGCTGACCGTGCTTCTCTGTCTGCATGGCGTTCCATCGGCTCTATGATCGGTAATATGTTGCCCATGGTCATTCTGCCTTTCCTGATTTATAATGCAGATGAGTCTCTCAACGGTAACATGGTGTTTGTGGCTGCCCTGGTTATGGGTGTCCTGGGCTTTATCTGTTTCCAGTTTATGATTCGCAATACTGAGATCCGTGTGGAGACCGATGTTGCGCTGAATGAGGATCAGCCCAAGTTCAATGTTTGGGAAGCACTGAAGAATTTCGTGAAGAACCGTCCTGCTGTTGGTGCCACTTTGGCTGCCATGGGTATGTTCATCGGTATGCAGGGCGCTGCGACTGCAGTTTCTGTTACTTTCCAGATCTACTTCAAGAACACAGAAATCTCCGGTATCGTGCAGTTGTTTGCCATGATTCCTATCGTTCTGTTTACCCCCTTGGCTCGTAAGATGGTGGTCAAGTACGGTAAGAAGGAGTTGTCCGTTGTTGGTGCGATTTGCTCCATCATTGGTGGTTTGGGCCTGTTTGTGATCACTCCTGACAACACCAATTTGGATCTGATCATTTATGTTCTTTGCCAGTTGGTTTACAGCCTGGGTCTGGGTATTTACTCCACTGTCTCTTGGGCAATGATGGGTGATGCCATTGACTACAATGAATGGAAGACCGGCAAGCGCGAGGAGGGTGTTGTTTATTCTCTGCACTCTTTCTTCCGTAAGTTGGCACAGGGTGTTGGCCCTGCGGTTGCTCTGCTCATCATGCAGGGCATGGGCTACGTCAACAACGCGATTGATCCTGAGACCGGCGCTGAGTTTATTGATGTCAACCTGCTGAGTTGGGATTTTGCCGTGGAACTGCGTACTTTGGTTGCTATCCTGTTCCTGGCATCTGCTGTTATGCAGTTTATCGGCCTGGGTTTGGTCTATAATTTGGATAAGAAGACCCTGGACAAGATGAACAGCGAACTGGCTGAGCGTCGCGCTACAAACTAAAAATCATGGCTGCCGCATCTGCCAAAGTGGATGCGGCAGCATTGACGAATTTTTGAAAAACCTGGAGGCAAAATTATGAGACAAATCCTGAATCTGAACGCCGGGTGGGTGTTCAACAAGCAAAGTGAGATTCCTGCTGCTCTGCCTGCTGAGTGGGAAAAGGTAGACCTGCCCCATTCCTGGAACGCGGTCGACGGACAGGACGGCGGCAACGACTATTTCCGCGGCACTGCCTGCTATGCAAAGATCATCACAAAGGCAGAATTGCCCGTTGCCCAACAGTATTACCTGGAGATCCGTGGTGCTAATTCTTCTGCGGATGTCTATTTGGACGGCAAACATCTGGCACACCACGCCGGCGGGTATTCCACCTGGCGTGTCAATCTGACGGAGAATCTGCAGGACAGCAGCCTTTTGGTCATCGCTGTGGACAATGCCGCAAATGAGCGCGTGTATCCCCAGATGGCTGACTTTACTTTCTATGGCGGTTTGTACCGGGATGTGAACATCGTTGCGGTTGCGGATTCTCACTTTGACCTGGACTACTACGGCGGCCCTGGCATCCAGGTAACCCCCATTATTGATGGCGCGAACGCCAATGTAGCAGTGAAGGTTTATGTGACCAATCTGAAAGAAGGTCAGACCATCCGCTACACTCTGACCGATGCTGAGGGTAACGTTGTGGGCCAGACCACCACTGCTGAAACCAAGGCTGACTTTGTCATTGAGAATGTACATAAGTGGCACGGCCGTAAAGATCCCTACTTGTACACTGCCAAGGCAGAACTGGTGGAGGACGAAACTGTTGTTGACAATGTGGTTGCTGCTTTCGGTTGCCGCAGTTATGAGATCGACCCCGAGCGTGGATTTATCCTCAATGGCGAGGAATATCCTCTTCGCGGTGTGTCCCGTCATCAGGACCGCTGGGGCAAGGGCAACGCTCTGAGCAAGGAAGACCACAAGCAGGATATCGAGCTCATCTGCGAGGTGGGCGCAACAACCATTCGTCTGGCCCACTACCAGCACGATCAGTACTTCTATGATCTGTGTGACCAGTACGGCCAGGTCGTTTGGGCTGAGATCCCCTACATCTCCAAGCATATGCCGGGTGGTCGTGAGAACACCATTTCTCAGATGAAGGAACTGATCGTCCAAAACTATAATCACCCTTCCATTGTGGTTTGGGGTCTTAGCAACGAGATCTCCATTGGCGGATCTGATGCAGACCTGCTGGAAAACCACCGTATCCTGAACGACTTGTGCCACGAGTGGGATAAGACCCGTAAAACTACGATTGCAGCTGTGTCTATGTGCAAGATGGAAGACCCCTACCTGCAGATCCCTGATGTGGTCAGTTACAACCATTACTTTGGATGGTACGGTGGCGACACCTCCATGAACGGCCCTTGGTTCGACAAGTTCCATGCTATGCATCCCAACATTCCCATCGGCTGCTCCGAGTACGGTTGTGAAGCGCTCAATTGGCATACTTCCGATCCTCGTCAGGGCGACTATACCGAGGAATACCAGGCTTACTATCATGAGGAACTCATTAAGCAGCTGTTTGCCCCTAAGTACATGAGGGCTACACATGTTTGGAATATGTTTGACTTCGGTGCTGATGCCCGTGCAGAGGGCGGCGAAAACGGCCAGAATCACAAGGGCCTGATGACCTTCGATCGTTCCTATAAGAAGGATTCTTTCTATGCCTATAAGGCATGGCTGAATCCCGAACCCATGATCCATCTGTGCGGCAAGCGCTACATTGACCGCGTTGAGGATGTGACCAAGGTCACGGTTTACTCCAACCAGCCCACTGTGGAACTGTTCGCCAACGGCGTTTCCCTGGGCGTGAAGGAAGCTGCCGATCACTTCTTCTACTTCGATGTTCCCAATGTGGGTGAAACCCACCTGGTTGCCGTGTCCGGTGAACTGAAGGATGAGAGCGATATCCGTAAGGTAGAGGTCTTCAACGAGGATTACCGCCTGAAGGAAGAAGGAGCGATCCTTAACTGGTTTGATATTGAAGAGAAACCCGGTCGTCTGTCCCTGAACTCCAAGATGAGCGATGTAATTTCAACCTTCCGCGGCAAGCTGCTTTTTGCGAAGCTGATGGGCAAGATGCTCGGTGGTAAAAAGGATGGCAAGAAGGCAAAGCCTATGGGCTTTGAGATGACCCCTGAGCTCATGAGCATGATGGGCGGTTTCACTGTTTTGCGTCTTTTGACTATGGCGGGTGGAATGATGGATGCCAAATTCACAAAGGAAGATCTTTTGAATTTGAACAAGAAGCTCAACCGCATTAAGAAAAAGAAGTAATTGGAGGAATCGATATGCCAATGCAAATGGGTTTTCGCTGGTATGGTGAAGGCAACGACAACATTAAGCTGTCTGACATCAAGCAGATTCCGGGTGTGACCAGCATTGTTTGGGCTCTGCACCACAAAATGCCCGGTGAGGTTTGGGAAGTAGAGGAGATTGCTGAAGTTCAGAAGCAACTGGAGCCCTATGGCTTTAATATGGATGTGGTGGAATCCGTCAATGTCCACGATGATATCAAGATCGGTCTTCCCAGCCGTGACAAGCACATTGAAGCTTACAAGCAGACCATCCGCAATCTGAGCAAGTTTGGCGTAAAGGTCATCTGCTACAACTTCATGCCCATCTTCGACTGGACCCGTTCCAACCTGTTCCATGAGGTGGGCGACGGCTCCACCGCCCTGTTCTATGAAAAGGGCATGATTCAAGACGATTACAACGCCATGGCAAAGTACATCCTGGACTTCACCGAGAAGTACAATATGTCCTTTCCCGGCTGGGAGCCTGAGCGCATGGCCAAGCTGGACGAACTGTTCAAGGCCTATGCCGATGTGGATCATGAGAAACTGTGGGCCAACTTGAAGTACTTCCTGGAAGCACTGATGCCTACCTGCGAGGAGTGCGGCATCAAAATGGCCATTCACATGGATGACCCCCCATGGGATATCTTTGGCCTGCCCCGTCTGCTGATCAACGAGGCCAACATTGACCGTTTCCTGGAGATGGTGGATCATCCCTGCAACTGCCTGACCCTTTGCTCCGGCAGTCTGAATGCAGACCCCAGTAACAATGTTGCCAATGTGGTGCGAAAGCACTGCGACCGCATCGCCTTTGCACATATCCGTAATGTCAAACACTTTGATAACGGTGACTTTTCTGAAGCATCTCATAGGGATTGCGATGGCGACACTGGCATTCTGGAAATTCTCAAGGCTTACCACGATTGCGGTTACGAGGGTTACATCCGTCCTGACCACGGCCGTCACCTGTGGGGTGAAGGCCCCGGTACTGTCCGTCCCGGTTACGGTTTGTATGACCGCGCTTTGGGCATTATGTACATGCTGGGCGTGTGGGATATGCTGGACCGTCTGTCCGGTAAATACTGATTGGAGGCATAATTATGTTAAATCTTCCTTTGAACATTGATTTTAGCGGCAAGGTTGTCGTTGTCACCGGCGCAGGCGGTCTGATCTGCGGCACGATGGCTCGCGCCTTTGCACAGAGTGGTGCGAAAGTTGCAGCTCTGGATCTGAACGAAGATGCTGTCAAGGCATTAGCAAATGAACTGAAAGCCGAAGGCTTCATCTGCGAGGGCTACAAAGCAAATGTGTTGGAGCCCGAGGCACTGGAAGCAGTGCATCAGGCGGTTTTGGCTGATTTGGGTCCCTGTGACATTCTGATCAACGGTGCCGGTGGCAATAACCCCCGTGCTACCACCGACAATGAGTATCAGCACGAAGCCAAGGAGGGCGGCAAGTCCTTCTTTGACCTGGATGCAGGCGGTGTGGACTTTGTGTTCAAGCTGAATTTCCAGGGCACTCTGCTACCCACCCAGGCATTTGCCAAGGACATGGTTGCCAAGAAGTCCGGTTGCATTCTGAATATTTCTTCCATGAATGCCTACACCCCCTTGACCAAGATCCCCGCTTACTCCGCTGCTAAGGCTGGTATTTCCAACTTCACCCAGTGGCTGGCGACCCACTTTGCCGGAACCGGCATTCGCTGCAATGCCATTGCCCCCGGCTTCCTGGTGTCCGCCCAGAACAAGGCTTTGCTGTTTAATGAAGACGGCACGCCTACCGCTCGTTCGGCCAAGATCCTGAACGGCACACCCACAGGTCGTTTCGTGGATGCAGACGAACTGTTGGGAGCAACATTGTTCCTGTGTGACGACAAGGCCGCTTCCGCTATCACCGGCGTTGTGCTGCCCGTGGATGCAGGCTTCGCTGCCTACTCCGGCGTCTAATTCGATAAAGAAATCTCCGGCTGAAAGGCCGGAGATTTTTTCGATTATTTCTTCTTTCGTATCACCAGGCAGGCGGTTAAGACGATGGTCGCGGGAATCAATGCCGCAAGGAAGATGTTTTCGTTGGGAACAAAGGATGTTGTGCCATCGCTGTTGACGATGGTTTCGGCATTGGCAAGCACTGCTTTGCCGATGAACGGTCCAACCACGCCAGGTACTAAAACCTGGGAGAAGATCCGCACGCCCTGGAGCATGCCAGCCTTGCCTGCAGGAGTCAGATCACGGATCCGTGCGCCGAATACTGCCATACCACACAGGTATCCGCACATCATCAAAAGCGAGCCGACGAACACCATCACCACATCTTTGAAAAGGAACAACAGTACATAGCCTACCAGCAGGCTGATGAGGGCGATCACCCCAGAAAAGGCAAATCCCTTTTTATCGTATACCCGACCCCAGAATGCGGTAGCAACAGAAGCCAGGATGATGGCGGGCGCCATAATGAGCACATAATCTTTCATACCCAGGGACACTTCGTAGTAGATAATGAGATAGGGCATGAAGATCTGAATGGAAATATTAAACAGAATGAAGATCAACAGCCAGATGTAGAGTTTTGCATTTTCTTTGACAGTGGAGGGGCGGAAGCCGTAGATCACATTTTGCAACCAACCAGTCTGAGAAGGCAGGGCAGGGGCATCCTCGATGAGGAAGAAACCTAAAATACCAACGGCCAAAGTGACACCGCCGATGATGTAGAAGATGGTGCTCCAACTTTCCGCGCTGTCTAGATTAAATGCCATAAATCCGCCGAAGACCACCAAAATCGCCACCAAAGGCATCATGGCATTGATGCCCTCAGCAGCGCCCCGGTTGGTTTCATCGGTGCTGTCGGTGAGCCAGGCGTTAAATGCGGCATCGTTGGCAGAAGAGCCAAAGAAAGTCATTACACAGTCCAATGTGATGGTCAGGGTAATGCACAGGGACATGGCTGCGCCGTTAAAGGACATCATGGGGAAGAACAGACTGTGTATTTCATCGGCGCGAATCAGGCCGAAGCTCATTACGGAAATGCCCCACAGAATGTATCCTGCGCACATGAAGACCTTGCGTTTGCCTAGCCGGTCGGAAAGCGCACCGATCAGAACGGTGGTAATTGTTGCGGTAATGGCGCTTGCGGCAACCATCATGGAAATATCCCCGGCAGATGCCCGGAACATCTTGTAGATGAACACATTTAGGTACATGTTCTCCACAACCCAGGCAACTTGTCCAAACAGACTGAACAGGGAAAGTGCCAGCCAAAAACGAGGTGAGAGTTTGCGTTTCATAAAATCACTCCTGTCTTTTTTGAAAGAGCATCTGCATTTTGCAGATGCTCTGTTCCCTATAAATTTAGGTTCTATGTCAATAGTTGGGGTAGAGCCAAAATAGAATAACTTTTAGATCGTGTCGGAGCTTTGGCTCCGGCACGATTTTTATGTATTACAGAACAGGATTCTTTTTCTGAAATTGTTGAAGTTACGCATACCATAGGATACACGTTTCAAGACCTTGGTTTTGTTGTTGCAGCCTTCAATGAAACCGTTCGTCCACGGGATTTCCAAGGAATTAA
>JAZURL010000051.1:0-6302 GCA_045606205.1 Faecousia sp.
CGATTTTTTCTTGTGATTCTCTGCGGCGCTTATTGTTCTTTACGTTCATAACGATTCTCCATTATTCCAACACTTGTTGCGAATTTGATGATTGTTTTGTGTTCCCGTGGGTATTATACTATGCTTGCAATAAAAACACAAGTGTTGGTTTAATGAAAGGAGCTAAACTATGAAAAAAAGCAGTTTTGTTGCATTGATTTTGGGCACCATCGGTGGTGTATTGTTTGCTCTTGGCATGTGTATGGCACTTCTGCCTGAGTGGAACGCATTTACTGAAGGTGTGATCTTCGTCGGTGTGGGAATTGTCATCGGGATCGTCACATTTTTGGTGTGGTGCAAAATGGAAAAGAAGCAGCTTCCCAAGATGAGCGGCAAAAATGTTCTGCGTACCATTTACATTATCCTTGCCGTTCTGGTACTGGGTGTAGGCATGTGCATGTGCCTTGTCTGGCAGCAGATCGTTTGGGGTACGTTGGTTGGTCTGCTTGGCATTGTGATGCTGATCGCCCTGATCCCTATGATTAAAGGCATCAAATGAGCATTTTACGGATCGCAAGAAATCCATACACCAGCCTGCTTATAAACTTCTTATATGCTGCAGGCAATTGTATCATCGGATTTCTGACCCATTCCTGGTGGTTTGTTACGGTAGGGGCTTACTATGCCATACTGGCCATCACGCGCTTTTCGGTGCTGCAGATCCAGCGCAATACCGACACGGAAGCCTTTGTAAAACGGGTCACCGGAGTTTTGCTGGTAGTACTTTCATTCTGCATTATTGGGGTGAATGTTCTATCAATCGTTGAATCCCGTGGCACAGAATTTCACAAAATCATCATGATTGCCATTGCCACATATACCTTTACAAAAATTACTCTGGCAATCATCGGCATGGTAAAAGCAAAGCATACTGTGTCCCCTGCCGCAAAAACCCTGCGTAATATATCTCTGGCGGATGCATGTGTATCTGTTTATACCCTGCAAAGGTCGATGCTTGTGACATTCCCAGGTATGGCGCAGAGTGAAATTGAATTATTCAATATCTTAACCGGCACTGCGGTATATATCATCGTGTTGCTGCTGGGCATGAATCTCATAGGAGGGAAACGAATCGACATGGCAAAATCCAAAATTATTGAAGCAAATGAAAAAATCGCCGATGCAGTCACCGGCGGTTATAAAAAGATTGAGCAAGGCGTTGTGGGCGGTTACAAGAAGATTGAGCACGGTGTCGTAAAGGGCTACACAAAAATCGAAGACAAATTTGTGGAAACCTACCTTGCCAAGGATGGCGAAACCGTGGAAGAAGCCAAGCAGCGGCTGAAAAAGGAAAAATAAATGCAAAAACCGCCTCTCAGATGAGAGGCGGTTTCCTTGTTAATATTTTGTTGGTTCGATATGCCAGATTTCCTTGGCGTACTGACGAATAGTACGGTCGGATGAGATCCTTGCGCCGCTGGCAATGTTCATCAGGCACTTGCGGCCGAAGGTCATGCGGTCTGCATAATCCCGGTTCACCTTGAGTTTGGCCTCGATATAGGTCAGATAATCCCACAGCAGGTAGTAGTGGTCAGCCTTGTGCCAGTTCGTGCCATCCAACAGGGCGTGATACAGCTCTGCCTGGTCGTTATCGGTGGGCACAGTGCCATCCACCAGCGTATCCACCGCACGGCGGACATGGGGATTGTGGTCATACACCGCGCGTGCACAGTAAGCATCTCTTCCGCTGATGATCTCTTGGATGGTTGCACCGAAGATATACTCGTTTTCGATGCCGGCCTCCTTGGCGATTTCCACATTAGCACCGTCCAGGGTGCCCAGGGTCACCGCACCGTTGAGCATGAGTTTCATGTTGCCGGTGCCGGAAGCCTCCGTACCCGCAGGAGAGATCTGCTCAGAAATATCAGCAGCCGGAATGATATGCTCGGCGTAGGAGCAGTTATAGTTCTGCACAAACACCACCTTCAGCTTGTCGCTGACATCGGGGTCATTGTTCACCAGCTTGGCGATGCGGTTGATATAGCGAATAATGGCCTTTGCTCGGGCATAGCCGGGTGCGGATTTTGCGCCGAAAATGAATGCCGTGGGCTGGAAGTCAGTCAGCTCGCCGTTTTTCAGCCGGAAGTAGATATCCACAATAGACAGCGCGTTCATCAGTTGCCGCTTGTACTCGTGCAGACGCTTGACCTGTACATCGAAAATGAAGTCAGGGTTCAGCTCAACGCCCTCGCGCTGGGCAATGACCTTGCACAGCTGCTCCTTCTTCTGCCGCTTCACAGCATTGAACTGCTGCACCTGTTCGTCATCGATCATAGACTTCAGCTCTTCCAGCCGATCAAGATTCTTGAGGAAATCACCACCAATGCGGTCACTAATCAGCTTGGTCAGCTCAGGATTGCACAGACCTATCCAGCGACGAGGGGTCACACCGTTGGTCTTATTTTGGAATCGCTCGGGATAAACAGCATACCAATCCCGGAACAGATCGTCTTTCAGAATTTGGCTGTGGATCTGCGCAACGCCGTTGACATAGCTGCCAACATAAACGCTGAGGTTTGCCATATGGGCAGTATTATCCCGCACCACAAACAGGTTAGGATGTTCGGCTTTCAATTTCTCGTCAATACGGACGATGATATCCACGATCTCCGGCACGACCGTGCGCAGCAAATCCAAATTCCACTTCTCCAGTGCCTCTCCCATAACGGTGTGGTTGGTGTAGGAGAAGGTCTTCTGTGCAATAGCAAATGCCTGCTCAAAGTCCATCCCCTCTGCCATCAGCAGGCGGATCAGCTCCGGGATGGTCTTCGCCGGGTGGGTATCATTCAGCTGCACAGCGAAAAACTCCGCAAAGCGGCTGCAATCAGTCCCGTGGGTGGTCTTGTAGACCCGCATCATATCCTGCAGGGATGCAGAGCACAGCAAGTATTGCTGCTTGATACGCAGGCGCTTTCCTTCCCAAGTGGAATCGTTGGGATACAGAACGCGGGTAATATCTTCCGCCTTGTTCTTCTGTGCCAACGCGCGCAGATAGTCCTGATCGTTAAAGGCATTGAAGTCCAATTCCTCCTCTGCCTCGCACTGCCACAGCCGCAGGGTATTGATATTCTGCGTACCATAACCGATGACGGGCACATCATAGGGCACTGCCAAAACGGTATGATCCGCAAACTTCACCTTCACGGTATGATTATAGCGGCGGTAGGACCAGGGATCGCCGAATTTCGTCCAATCATCGGCTGCCTCGGACTGGCTTCCGTTTTCGTCAAAGCTCTGCTTGAACAGGCCGAAGCGATACCGCAGACCGTAGCCGGATAGCGGGATGTCACAGCTTGCGGCACTATCCAGGAAGCATGCCGCCAGACGGCCAAGACCTCCGTTACCCAGTGCGGCATCTTCGATCTCTTCCAAACAGGAAAGATCCACGCCCCGCTCCGCAAACAGCTTTTTCATCTCATCCAGGATGCCCAAATTGTAAAGGTTGCTGTACACCAGCCGGCCAATCAGATACTCCGCAGAGAAGTAGTAGGCCTTCCGCTGGGGCATACGAGTCCGCTTGGCAGTGTTCCAGTTATCTGAAATAGCCATCATCACAGCATTGCCAAGTGCCTCGTGCAGCTCCTGGGGTGTTGCATCATTAAGAGAAACATCGTAGGTGTACTTAAGCTGTGCTTCTGTCCATTTCAGAATATTCAAGCAATCATAACTCATATATTCATTCTCCATTTCACAAAAGAAAGTTTATTCGTTGCCAATACGACCATACAGTTTAGTCAGGTGATAAATACGCTGTGCCAGGCCGTTTCCGGTAAAGCCATCCCATGCGCGCCAAGTCCAGTTTGCACTGGTCATGGTGCCGGGGAAATTCATCCGAGCCTCACCACCAAGATCAAGCAGATCCTGCATCTGAATCACGCACAGATCGGACACACTGGACATCGCAGTACGGATCACACCCCAAACCATACCTTCTCGCTCGTTAAGGGTCATATATTCGGTTGCATAAGCAACTGCATCCGCGGATGCCGTTTCAAACCACTGACGCATGGTCATATTGTCATGCGTGCCAGTGTAGCAAACGGAATTGACAGGGTATGTATGAGGCAGATATTCCGATGGCTCTCTGGAATCAAACGCGAATTCCAGCACCTTCATACCGGGAAAACCGCTCTCATCCCGCAGATCCAATACTTCCTGAGTCAAAAATCCCAAGTCTTCAGCAATCAGGCTGATTTGGGGCAGTTTTGCCTTTACCGTATTCAAAAAATCCAGACCGGGGCCCTTGATCCACTTGCCGTTGCGGGCACTTGCATCACCAAAGGGCACGGACCAATAAGCTTCAAAGCCACGGAAATGATCCAGCCGTACCACATCATAGAGCTTTCCTGCTGCGGCCAGTCGATTGACCCACCACTGATAGCCATCTTCTTTCAGCAGATCCCAGCGATATAAAGGGTTGCCCCAAAGCTGGCCATCTTCCGAGAAGGCATCCGGCGGACAACCTGCCACAGCCGTCGGATTCATTGCTGCGTCCAGCTGGAACCACTGAGGATTACTCCACACATCGGCGGAGTCGTAGGGCACGTAAATGGGTACATCACCGATGATGCGTACATCCTTCTGACGGGCATATTCCCGCAGAGCGCGCCACTGCTTATCAAAAATATACTGCACAAAGCAGTAAAAACGAATCTGCTCCTGCAACTGTGCTGTGACCCGTGCCATCGCCTCGGGCTCGCGCAGCTTGAGAGAATCTTCCCAGGCATACCAGGGCTGACCGCCCATTTTTTCCTTTAACGCCATGAAAAGCGCAAAATCCGGCAGCCAGTTTTCATTTTCCTCGCAGAATCTCCTGAAATCCTCGCCGCCTTGGAATCGGTCATAGGCAAGGCGCAGTACCTTCAGACGGTTCTGATACTGAATACCGAAATCTACTCTGTCTGTCTGCCAGCCCCAATCGATACCATGGATCTGTTCATAATCCAGTAGCCCCTCCTCCACCAGCAGAGGCAAATCGATCAGATAATGATTGCCCGCATAGGTAGAACAGGACTGATAGGGAGAATCCCCGTAACCCGTAGGGGTCAGCGGAAGGATCTGCCAATATTTTTGCCCCGCTTCCTGCAAAAAATCCACAAAAGCGAAGGCCTGCTTGCCCATGGTTCCCACTCCATAGGGGCCGGGCAAAGAGGTAATATGCATCAGAATGCCACTTTCACGCATCGCCGGTGCTCCTTCATCGTCATTATATGTATGAAGCGTTTTGCAGTTTCTCGTATCGATCGGGACATGATCCCCATATACTGTGTGTTTCAAACTGCCGACCACAACATACAGCCTTTTTCACGCTTAAAATATACAGTAACAGCTTAATATGTTTTTGGTCATTTGTCAAGGGCAACCCGTTGCGCAACCCGTTGTTTTTTTCTTTTTCGGCAATTTGATGAGCTGCCCAGCAGATTCCGTCGCTTCACAGTAGCACTTTGTGCAAAAAAACGGGCCTGCCATCAGGCAGGCCCGAATAAATGCTATTAGGCTTCCAGGTTAATGCCAGTCTCCTTATTGAAGACATGGCAAATGTTACCGTTAAAGTCGAAGTTGACAACTGCGCCAGTAGTCAGCTTAGCAATCTCAGCACCGGTCATGTTCATGGTGGAAACCACCACAACCACATCGCGGCCCATTGCGGTCACATGCAGGTGGACGGTAGAGCCCATCATTTCGCCCACATCGATCTTGGCCTCGATGCCGCTGTCAGCCAGGGAAATGTGCTCAGGACGGACACCCAGAGTGACCTCCTGCTCTTCCACATTGTTGGCAGTCAGAGCAGCCTGCTTCTCTTCAGATAGTTCGACGGTCAGTCCGCCCAGCTCCACAACATACTTGCCATCGTTCTTCAACAGTTTGCCGTCGAAGAAGTTCATCTGGGGAGAACCGATAAAGCCGGCAACGAACAAGTTGTAGGGATGTACAAACACTTCCTGAGGAGTGCCGATCTGTTGGATGAAGCCGTCCTTCATGATGACGATACGGTCGCCCAGAGTCATAGCCTCAGTCTGGTCGTGGGTAACATAGATAAAGGTGGTGTCGATACGCTCGCGCAGCTTGATGATCTCAGCACGCATCTGGTTACGCAGCTTGGCGTCCAGGTTACTAAGGGGCTCGTCCATCAGCATAACCTTGGGGTCACGAACGATAGCACGGCCGATCGCAACACGCTGACGCTGACCACCGGACAGAGCCTTGGGCTTACGGTTCAGATACTCGGTGATGTCCAGGATCTCAGCAGCCTGATGAACCTT
>JAZURL010000052.1:0-13890 GCA_045606205.1 Faecousia sp.
ATCATGCAGGAGAAGGTCATGTCCATCGGCGAGAACATGCAGATCCGCCGCTTCTCCCGTTTTGCTGAGAACACTTCCGTTGCCTACGTTCACGCAGGCGGCACCCACGGTGTTCTGGTAAACCTGGCTGTGGAAGGCGACATCGACGCTACCGAGATCGGTAAGAATGTGGCTATGCAGATCGCTGCTATGGGTGCTAAGTACTGGGATAAGTCCCTGGTGCCCCAGGCCGAGGTTGACAAGGAAATGTCCGTTCAGCTGGCTCTGATGGACAACGATCCCAAGATGGCTGGCAAGCCCGCTCAGGTTAAGGAGAAGATTGCTCAGGGCAAGATCGCTGCTTTCTTCAAGGACATCTGCCTGCTGCAGCAGGAGTTCGTCCGCGCTGACCTCTTTAAGGGCGATGTGGCTGGCTACATTGCTGACGCTTCCAAGAAGCTGGGCGGCAAGGTCACCTTCGTGGATGCTATTCACTACATTAAGGGCGAAGGCATCGAGAAGAAGGAAGAGAACTTTGCTGACGAAGTGGCTGCTCAGATCGCAGGCGCCAAGAAGTAATTTCAAAAACGCAACTCCCCAACCACCCGGTTGGGGAGTTTTTTAACGAAATCGTAAACATTTCCCCCAATGACTTGCGCCCCAAAACGGATTGTGCTATGATAAATGATAATGTTTCATTCCTGGGAGGTAAGAGAATGATAAGACGTTTGGCCCGGTGTATCCGGGAATATAAATGGGCCGCGATACTCAGTCCTGTCTGCATGATTGGCGAGGTGGCCATGGAGGTCACCATTCCTCTGGTCATGGCAAACCTCTATGACTATGGCGTGTGTATGCAGGATATGAACGTGGTCATTACCCGCTCCATCCAGCTGGTACTGTGTGCTATTGCATCACTGCTGTTCGGTGTGGCGTCGGCCACCTTTGCGTCCAAAGCTGCCACCGGCTTTGCCAAAAATCTGCGCCACGACATGTTCTACCAGGTGCAAAAATTCAGCTTTTCCAATATCGACAAATTTTCCTCATCCTCCATCGTCACCCGGCTGACGGCCGATGTAGCCCAACTGCAGATGGGCTTTCAGATGATGATCCGCATGACCATCCGCTGTACCATGATGCTTGTTTTGGCACTTACCATGGCTCTTCAGCTGTCCGCAAGGCTCAGCACCATCTATCTGCAAGTCATGCCTGTGCTGATCGTGGCCTTGGTCTGTCTGACCCCCATGGTTTTTAAGATCTTCGACCGGGGCTTTAAGATGCTGGATCGGCTGAACAATGTGGTGCAAGAAAACGTCCACGGCATCCGTGTTGTCAAATCCTTTGTCCGGGAAAAGAAAGAAAACGAAAAATTTACTGATATTTCCGGCGACCTGGCCAAGAATTTCTCCAGGGCCGAAAAAATATTGTCTCTGAACTCTCCCATTATGATGGGCTGTGTGTACGCCTGTATGCTCTCCATCTCCTGGGTGGGTGCACAGATGGTGGTCTCTTCCGGCAATAACCCTCTTGCAGGTCTGACCACCGGCCAGCTCTCTTCCATGTTCACCTACACCACCCAAATCCTCATGGGTCTGATGAACATGTCCATGGTGTTCGTGATGATGATCATGGCCCGGACACCGCTGCGCCGGTGCTATGAGCTTCTCACCGAAGAACCGAATCTGACTTCTCCTGAAAACGCCGTTATGGAAGTAACCGATGGCTCCATCGATTTTGAAAACGTTTCCTTCCGCTACTCCGCCACTGCCAAGCACCGGGCACTGAAGGAAGTTAATCTTCACATTCCCTCCGGCGCCACTGTGGGCATCTTGGGCAGTACTGGCTCCAGTAAGTCCACCCTGGTACAACTGATTCCCCGGCTATATGACGTATCCGAGGGTTCGCTGAAGGTGGGCGGTGTAGATGTGCAGAGCTACGATTTGGAAGTCCTCCGGGATAATGTTGCCATGGTTCTGCAGAAAAACGTGTTGTTTTCCGGCACCATCAAGGAAAATTTGCGCTGGGGTAACCCCGATGCTACCGATGAAGAACTGGTGGAAGCCTGTAAACTGGCCTGTGCCGACGATTTCATCCAAAGTTTCCCCGATAAATACGACACTTACATTGAACAGGGCGGCACCAATGTTTCCGGTGGTCAGAAGCAACGGCTCTGCATCGCAAGGGCTCTTCTGAAAAAGCCCAAGATCCTCATTTTGGATGACTCCACTTCCGCGGTGGACACCCGTACTGATGCCCTCATCCGCCAGGCCTTTGCCGAGCACATTCCGGGCACGACCAAATTGATCATTGCCCAACGTGTGTCTTCCGTACAGGATGCGGATATGATCATCGTTCTGGATAACGGTCAGGTGGTGGCACAGGGAACTCACGACGAACTTCTGAAGACCTGCTCCATTTACCAGGAAGTCTTCTTTTCTCAGAAGAAAGGAGGAGAAGAATAATGCCTCCTGTTAGAATGCGCGGCGACGGCCGCAAGGCAAAAGACCCCAAAAAGACTTTGGGTCGCCTCCTCAAATACCTGATGAACTATAAGTTCACCCTGTTTTGTGTGATCGCTTGTATCTTCATCACCGCCCTGGTCCAATCCCAAAGCGCCACCGCCCTGGGCCGGCTGGTGGATGAGTTCATCCTTCCCATGGTGGCTTCCGGATCCACAGACTTCGCGCCCATCTGGAGTTTTCTGGTCAAGTTGGCCTGTATTTTCCTTGTGGGTATGATTGCCAGTTTTCTGCAAAGCTATCTGATGGTGGGTGTCACGCAGGGCATCCAGAAAACCGTCCGGGATGATATGTTCCGGAAAATGCAAACCCTTCCCATCCGCTATTTTGACACCAATACCGCAGGCAACATCATGTCCCGCTACACCAGCGACATTGACACCCTGCGCATGATGATCTCCCAGTCCATTCCCCAGGCATTTTCCGCTGTGGTCACCTTGATCGTGATCTTCATCACCATGCTCACGGAATCCTGGATTCTCACCATCGTCACCATGATCACCGTCATGGCCGTGGTGTTCTCCACCAAATTCCTGGCCGGAAAGTCTGCCAAATTCTTTATTGGCCAGCAAAAATCCCTGGGCGCCGTCAATGGCTATATCGAGGAAATGATCTCCGGTCAAAAGGTGGTCAAGGTCTTCAACCACGAAGATGTCTGCAAGGATGAATTCGACAAACTCAATGCCGAACTCCAGCAAAACGCCTATTCTGCCGGTAAATTCACCAACATGATGGGCCCCATCAACAACAACCTGGGCTATGTGCAGTACGCCATCCTCGCCATCGTAGGCGGTATTTTGTGCGTACTGTCCACCGAGGAAATGCCCCTGCTGACCCTGGGCAGTCTGATGGCCTTTATGACCCTGTCCCGTAACTTCAACATGCCCATCAACCAGATCTCTCAGCAGATGAACGCCATCGTCATGGCTTTGGCCGGGGCAGAGCGGATCTTCGAGCTGATGGATCAAGAGCCCGAGGTGGATGATGGCTACGTGACCTTGGTCAACGCAGAAATTGACGAAAACGGCAATGTAACCGAGTGCGCTGAGCATACCGGCCACTGGGCGTGGAAGCATTTCCACAAAGCCGATGGAACAACCACATTTGTGGAACTCAAGGGCGATATCGTCATGGAAAACGTGGACTTCGGCTATGTGCCGGAGAAGACCGTTCTGCACGACGTGACCCTGTATGCCCATCCCGGTCAGAAAATTGCATTTGTGGGTGCAACCGGTGCAGGCAAGACCACCATCACCAACCTGATCAACCGCTTCTATGATATTGCCGATGGCAAGATCCGTTACGACGGCATCAACATCAACAAGATCAAAAAGCCCGATCTGCGCCGCAGCTTAGGCGTGGTGCTTCAGGAAACCAACCTGTTCACCGGTACGGTGATGGATAACATCCGCTACGGCAATCTCACCGCATCCGACGAAGACTGCATCAAGGCCGCAAAGCTGGCCAATGCCCACGACTTCATCACCCGCCTGCCCAACGGCTACGATACCGAGCTGACAGCCAACGGCTCTCAGCTTTCCCAGGGGCAGCGGCAACTGATTGCCATTGCCCGGGCGGCGGTGGCCGATCCTCCGGTGATGATCCTGGACGAAGCCACGTCTTCCATCGATACCCGTACCGAAGCCCTGGTGCAAAAGGGCATGGACGCGCTGATGCAGGGCAGAACCACCTTTGTTATTGCCCACCGGCTGTCCACAGTCCAAAACTCCGACTGTATCATGGTTTTGGATCACGGCCGGATCATCGAGCGTGGAACGCATGAGGACCTCATCGCCCAAAAAGGCACTTACTATCAACTGTATACCGGTGCATTTGAACTGGAATAAGCAAAATGCCGTACCTACCCCGGGTACGGCATTTTTATATTGTTCTATTCCCCGGACAAGGTGCATAGGCTGTACCACTGATAAGAGGAGGGGTTTGAAATGAAACGGTTGGGGATCTTTCTGGCGCTTGTCCTGGCGCTTTTATGTATCACACCGGTAACGGCTGCAAATTTGGAGGTGGCAGGCAAAAGCGCCCTGCTCATGGATATGGCTACCGGTACCGTCCTTTATGAGCAAAACGCCCACGAAAAACTGGCACCGGCCAGCGTCACCAAAGTCATGACCATGCTTCTCATTATGGAAGCCATCGACTCCGGAAAAATCGGCTGGGATGACACCGTAACCGTATCCGAATCAGCTGCTGCCAAGGGCGGCAGTCAGATCTACCTCAAAGTGGGCGAGACCATGTCGGTGTCGGATATGTTGAAATCTGTGGCCGTTTCCTCAGCAAATGACTGCGCCTGCGCATTGGCAGAGCACATTGCCGGGTCAGAAAGCGCTTTCGTGGAGAAAATGAACCTCCGCGCAAGCCAGTTAGGGATGAAAGACACCCATTTTGTCAATTGCACCGGCCTGGACGACGACCCCAACGCCAAGGAGCATCTGACCAGTGCCTACGATATTGCCGTTATGAGCCGGGAACTGATGCTCCGCCACCCGGATATCCAAAAATTCACCACCATTTGGATGGATACGGTGCGAAACGGCGCATTTGGCCTGTCCAACACCAACAAACTCATCCGCTTCTACCCTGGTGCAACAGGGCTGAAGACCGGCTTTACGGCTTCCGCCGGTTACTGCCTATCCGCCACCGCACAAAGGGACGGATTGGGGCTGATCGCTGTGGTAATGGGCTCAAAAACCTCCCAAGAGCGCTTCGCCGGGTGTAAGGCCATGCTGGACTACGGCTTTGCTAATTTCGCTTCCATCAAGCCCGAGCTTCCGTCTGAAAACAGCATCCCTGTGAAACTGGGAACGCAAAAGAGCGTAAACGCCGTCCCTGCTGAGGATGTGCAGCTACTCATCGACAAGGGGCAAAAGGATCAGGTGAATATTCAAGTGGCGTTGGAGGAAAGCCTTTCCGCTCCTATCAGCAAAGGTCAAAAGGTAGGTATGCTGACAGTGCGGGTGGGAGATCAGGTTCTAAGCCAAGTGCCCATGGTGGCCAGAGATGCCGTCCCCCGGCTGACTTGGTGGGAACTGTTTGTGAAGATTCTGCAACAACTTGCTATGGCGAAAACAAGCGCATAAGATTTTATGTCATTGCGAACCAGCGGTGCGTCGCGCAGCGAATCAAATAAAATGATTGCCTGTGGCAATCACACCTTGATCCTGCGCACACTGGTGTGGCAATCCCCTCAGGTTTCCGGAATATTAGGGGGATTGCCACGTCACCGCCTTACGGCGGTTCCTCGCAATGACATTTCTGTTTGATTATTTCCCAAATTTCTGTGCAGCGCTCTTCATCATTTCCCGGATGGGTAATTGATAGGGGCATCTTGTCTCACAGACACCGCATTCGACACAGTCGGATGCGGTTTTTCCCATACCGGCATAGCGCATTCTTGCCCAATCGGCCAGCCCGTATCTGGAAAGGTATCCCTCCATCAAAAACACACCGGGAATGGAAATACCGGCCGCACAGGGTGCGCAGTAGTTGCATCGGCGGCAGAAATGAGTGCCCAGATCCTTGCGGATGTCTTCCATGGCCGCCAATTCTTCTTCCGTCAGAGGGGCGGTATTTTCCACCGCGGCCAAATTCTGCTCCGCTTCTTTTATTTCCGCCATACCGGGAAGGACGACCGTCACATCCTCATTGGCACAGAGGAAGCGCAACGCCAGTGTGGCATCCTCGATAGCACCACCAGCCAAGGGCTTCATTGCGATGAAGCCGATGTTTTTCTCGGCGCACTTGTGGATCAGCTCCTCACCTTGGGTCTCCACAATGTTGTAGGGAAACATGATGGTCTCCACCCACTCCATCTCCAGTGCTCGTTCAAAGATCTGCGCAGAATGGGCACTAATGCCAATATGACCGATCTTCCCCGCTGCCTTGGCCTCCTGCAATGCCTCAAGCGCGCCGCCGGGAGCGATGATCTTGTCCACATCTGCTGGGGTAGCGTTGTGGATCTGATAGAGGTCAATATAGTCGGTACGTAAATTCTTCAGGCTGATCTCAATATCCGCCGCCATTGTCTCCTTGGTACGGGACATGCTCTTGGTGGCAATAACGAATTTTTCCCGAATGCCCTCCAGCGCCTGCCCCAAATATTCCTCGCTGACAGTATATCCCCGGGCGGTGTCGATGAAGTTGATACCCCGATCGCTGAGCCAGCGCATCAATTGTACGGTGCCTTGTGCATCGATACGCTGAATGGGAATGCCGCCGAAGCCCATCCGGGAAATTTTCAACCCTGTTTTTCCTAAAATACGGTATTCCATACTCATTGCTCCTTTATTTCACGCCAATGGCTGTCAGTACCTGTGTGGTCGTCACGCCATCATGGGCATAATGCAGTTGCTCCAAATCAAAGGGGATCTGCGCATCCCCGGTCAGTCGGATCAGTTTGTAATTTCTACGCAGACGTTCTGCGTTCTGCTGAACGGATGCGCGGACGGATGGCTTTATGATCTCCCCCGACCGGGCAATAATGGTTTCCAAATTGCCAAATTCCTGCAACAGCCACGCGGCAGTCTTCGGCCCTACCTTATCCGCGCCCTTGATGTTATCGGCGGTATCGCCGGTGAGGGACTTGAAATCTGCGTAACGCTCCGGCCGGATACCCAATTTTTCCTGTATGTAGGAAACATCGCACAGTACGGAATTGTCACCCCGGTAGCGCAAAACCGTCACATTTTCCGTAATCAACTGAAAAAAGTCGCTGTCCTGGGATGCAATCACAATTTCCGCTTCCTGTCCATACTGTCGGCAATAAGCGGCCATCCAGTCGTCCGTTTCGCACACGGTGGTTTCTGCATGGCAGATTCCCATGTAATCCAGCGCCCGGTACACATCCGGCATTTGAAAAAACGGGGTATCTTCCTCCTCCATTTGAGAGAAATCCTCCCGGTTTGCCTTATAGTTTTCATCCATGTCCGTGCGGTCATTGTGGCACTCTCCGTCAAACAATACCGCCAAATGGGTGGGTTGCACGCGCCTTATGATCTTCAGAAGCGCGCCCACAAACCCCAATGTGCCTTGAATGGGCTTCCCCTCGCGATTCAAAATCCGGGCAGGCATTCCGTAAAACATCTGAAACAGCAGATTGCTGCCGTCAACCAGCAGAAGCTTTTCCATCTTTTTCCTCCCGTTAAAAAATGTTTGCACAATAGGTGATTTTATAGTATAATACCATACTAAGGCTTTATTGCGCAAGACAAATTTCAAGTGAGGAAAACTTATGTTTCAAGAGCTTTTTAACGAGATAAAGGGCCATCAGACCATCATCATCCACCGGCACAAAAATCCCGACGGAGATGCTTTAGGCAGTCAGATCGGATTAAAGCAGATTCTGCAGGAAAATTTCCCGGAAAAGACGGTCTATATCGTGGGTGATAGCGCCGGCCATTATAGCTTTATGGACGGCAGTACCATGGACGGAATTCCCGACGAGACCTATACGGACGCTTTGGCCATCGTGCTGGACACCTCTGCCCGGCATCTGATCAGCGATGACCGTTACCCCACCGCCCACCGCACCGCTCGCCTGGATCACCATATTTTTGTGGAGACCATCTGCGACACTGAAGTGGTGGACACTTCTTTTGAAAGTTGCTGCGGTTTGGTGACAGAATTTGCCCTCCAGTGTGGACTTTCTCTGTCCCCTGCCAGCGCCAAAGCCCTGTACACCGGCATGGTCACCGATTCCGGCCGTTTCCGTTACGATTCCACCAGCGCGCAAACTTTCCGGCTGGCTTCTGCATTGATGGAACAAAAACTTGACACCAATGACATCTACCGCAACCTGTATGCGGACGATTTCGCCAAAATTCGCCTAAAAGCCCAATTCGTGTTGAAGATTCGCTTCACCGACTGCAATGTGGCCTACATCTACACCACCAAAGAAGAACTGGACGAACTGAATGTGGACACCTTTACCATCTCCCGGGGCATGGTTGGTACGATGTCCGACATCAAGGGTGTGGATATTTGGGTGAACTTCACGGAAACGGAACAGGGGGTTCTGTGCGAGCTGCGCTCTTCTAAGTATAACATCAACCCCATTGCCGTAAAATATGGCGGCGGCGGTCATGCCAAGGCCAGCGGTGCGTGCGTCGCAAGCAAAGAGATCGCCATGCAGATGCTGGGTGATTTGGACGCACTGACAAAGGAGTAACTATGAACACACAAACTATGCAGAAAATTCTGCAGAAAATCAAAGAATATGACCGCATCATCATCACCCGGCACTTCCGCCCGGATGGGGATGCCATCGGCTCTACCAAGGGTCTGTGGAGAATTTTGCAGTTAAGCTTCCCGGAAAAGGAAATTCTGCTGATCAACGAGGACTATTCCGAGTATCTTTCCTTCCTGGGTGGGGAAAGCGAGCCCATCGGGGACGAAAAATACGCCGATGCTTTGGGTATCGTCCTGGATACCGGCACCATTGACCGGGTTTCCAACAAGAAAATTACCTTGTGCAAGGAAATCATCAAGATCGACCACCACATAGACCATAATTCCTACGGCGACATTTCCTGGGTGGAAGAGCATCGCAGTTCCGTCTGCGAAATGGTAGTGCGATTCTACGAGGCCTTTGCCGATGAACTGAAAATCGACAGCGAAGCCGCCACATATCTGTACACCGGCATGGTCACGGACTCCGGCCGTTTCCGCTTCTCTTCTGTTTCCGGTGACACCATGCGCCTGGCTGGCTTACTCCTGGATCAGGGCATCGATACCGATGTGCTGTTTGCAAACCTCTACTTGGAGGAGTTCGACAAACTGAAATTTGAGGCCTACGTCTACGACAAAATGTGCATCACCGAAAACGGCGTGGCCTATATCTATGTGGACCGGACCATGCAGGAAAAGTTTGGTCTTTCCCAGGAGGATGCATCCTCTGCCGTAGGCTATATGGACACCATCAAGGGCGCTTTGTGCTGGATTGCATTTATCGAAGCCCCCGGTGAGGAGAAAATCATCCGGGTGCGTCTGCGTTCCCGTTTTGTGACCATCAACACCATCGCAGAAAACCACCATGGCGGCGGTCACGCTTGCGCCAGCGGTGCAACCGTCTACTCCGAAGCGGAAATGCACCAACTGATCGCAGAAGCCGATGCAAGAGTAAAAGAATACAAAGAAACCCATGAGGGCTGGTTATGAGAATTTTAATTACCAATGATGACGGCATTTATGCCGAAGGCGTCCTGCCTCTGGTGCAGTGGGCCAAGACCAAAGGAGAAGTCACTGTGGTTGCTCCCAAGGTGGAGCAGAGCGCCAAGAGCCACGGCATCGAGATCCACAAGGCATTCCATGCCAAGCAAGTGGACTTGTGCCAGGGTGTCACCGCCTGGGCGGTGGATTCCACCCCGGCAGACTGCGTGCGCCTGGCGATTTTGGGCCTGCACATGGAATTCGACTTGGTGATCTCCGGCATCAACCGGGGTCTGAACATTGGCCGGGATATCATGTACTCCGGCACGGTTTCCGCCGTTTTCGAGGCCGGCAACCTGGGCGTGAACGCCATGGCGGTGTCCACTTCCCCTGCTTACTACCAAGATGCCGCCAAGGAAATGGACAAGATTTGGGATTTCATGGTCAAGCATGATCTGTTCAGCAAGAACGATATGTACAATGTGAACATCCCAACCGGCGGCAGTGACGAATTCCGCTTCACCCGCCAGGGCGGTAACTACTATTCCGACAAATTCCGCCCCGATCCCGATGATATGTACTTGCCCTGCGGCATCGATGTGTTCGCAAAAAGCGACAGCGACGAGTTCGACACCGATGCGGTGCTGGTGGATAAGGTCATTTCCGTCATGCCTTTGACATTGGATCGGACAAATTTGGAGCTTTATAAGCAGTTGCGTTCTATCTAAAACGGTACAATATCCCATCTACGTCATTGCGAACCAGTCCGCAGACTGGTGTGGCAATCCGTTCTCTTGCGAGCCTATGGCTCGTGCGGCTCATAAGAGCCGCAGGGGATGCGGATTCCCACGGTCGCTTCGCAATAATCTATTGTATGATTGCCACCGGCAATCATTTAGCTTTTCGATTCGCTGCGCTCTGCAACACCCTCGGAATGACATTCTAACGAAAGCGCTTTCAAAACTGAAAGGCCGGTGCGTAATGCACCGGCCTTATCTTTTACATTGTGTAGTTATCGAAATAGCCCTGAACCAGGATGATGGGCGTGCCCTTATCACCGGAGCCGGAGGTCAGATCGCACAGCGAACCGATCAAGTCCGTCAACCGACGGGGCGTCGTGCCCTGGGATGCCATAGAGCCTGCCAGGTCACCCTTACTGCGGATGCGCGCCTCAATGGCTTCTTTCAAAGCCTGTCCGGACAGACCTGCAAAGTCGTTATCTGCCAGGTACTTCAGTTTCAGTTCGTTGGGTGTACCCTCCAAACCGGTGGTATGAGCCACAGACACGCTGGGGTCTGCCAGTTCCCAAATCTTGCCCACGGGATCTTTGAATGCGCCGTCACCGTAAACCATGACTTCCATATGACAGCCGGTGGCTTTCAGCAGACGCTCCTGAATCTCCAGCACCAGATCGCCACATTCCTTAGGGAACAACTTGATGGTGGTCTCGGTGGACTTGTTGGAGCCCAGCAGACCGAACTTCTCATTGTAACCGCTGCCGTCCACGGATTCGGTCAGAATGTCATCCAAGCCGCAAACGACTTCCGCACCATTTTCCCGGAGGATACGCTTGGTGCGCACACGGCTGTGGATATCGCAGGTCAGCACAGTCTTGGTGTAGTTCAAGATCGCACGGGGATTGTTGGCCAGGATGATCTCGGCTTCACAGCCCTCTTCCCGGATCAAGTCGCCGTAGTATTTCACATAATCCACCAGAGTAAAGGGGTGCAGATTTTCTCCGAACAGCTCCCTGTATTTTGCTTCCGTCAGCACATCGCTGTAGGGGTTGACTCCGGCTTCATCCAGCCGATCCAGGCTGACCAGTTCATTGCCCACCTCATCGGAGGGATAACTGAGCATCAGCACGATCTTCTTGCAGCCACGGGCAATACCCCGCAGACAGATAGCAAAACGGTTTCGGGACAAAATGGGGAAAATCACGCCCACTGTCTCACCGCCCAATTTATTCCGAACATCTTTGGCAATGGCATCCACAGAAGCATAGTTGCCCTGCGCCCGCGCTACCACAGATTCGGTAACGGCAACCACATCCCGGTCACGGAGGGCAAATCCTTCGCTCTCGGCCGCCTCCAGCACGCTGGTGACTACAATATCTGCCAAATCATCACCTTGGCGAATAATGGGGCCGCGGATGCCGCGGGAGGTAGTACCAACTTTTCTTTCCATAAAGGAACCTCTTTTCTCAGAAGTTTTTTCACAGTACAGTTATACCGCAATTTTCCCGAGATTTCAATATTTTTTTCGTCTTCCACTAAAAAAACAGCAAATCCGCCAAACCCACCTGCGTTTAACGGGCAGAATTTTATATGCATCCTTGAATTTCCTTAGAAAAACGCAAAATTTCAATAAAAACATCTAAAAAAGATTTGCAATTTTTCTTTCATTGTGGTATACTGGTACGGCTAATTATGGGCATTCTTCTAAAAAATAAGCAAAAGAATCATCAATTCTGGGCCAATGGCCCGTCAATAAACGAAGGGAGTTTTATAATGTCTCACAAGTATGTTTACCTGTTTACCGAAGGTAACGGCTCCATGAGAGAGCTGCTGGGCGGCAAGGGTGCAAACCTGGCTGAAATGACCAACATTGGTCTGCCCGTACCCCAGGGCTTCACCATCTCCACGGAAGCCTGCACCCAGTATTATGAGGACGGCCGCCGCATCAATGACGATATCCAGGCTGAAATCATGGAGTATGTTGAAAAGCTGGAAGGCATCACCGGCAAGAAGTTCGGTGATTTGGAGAATCCCCTGCTGGTCTCCGTCCGTTCCGGTGCCCGTGCGTCCATGCCCGGCATGATGGATACCATTCTGAACCTGGGTCTGAACGAGCAGGTCGTTGAAGTTATGGCTAACAAGTCCGGCAATGCCCGTTGGGCATGGGACTGCTACCGCCGCTTTATTCAGATGTACTCCGATGTGGTTATGGAAGTCGGTAAGAAGTACTTCGAGGCCCTCATCGACGAGATGAAGGAAGCCAAGGGTGTTAAGCAGGACGTGGAGCTGACCGCCGAAGATCTGAAAGAGCTGGCCAGCCAGTTCAAGGCCGAGTACAAGGCCAAGATCGGCGCAGAGTTCCCCTCTGACCCCAAAGAGCAGCTGATGGGCGCCATCAAGGCTGTTTTCCGTTCCTGGGACAACCCCCGTGCAAACGTTTACCGCCGGGACAACGATATCCCCTACTCCTGGGGTACTGCCGTTAACGTTCAGTCCATGGCCTTCGGTAACATGGGTGACGATTGCGGTACCGGCGTTGCTTTCACCCGTGATCCCGCCACCGGCGAAAAGAAGTTGATGGGTGAGTTCCTGACCAACGCTCAGGGCGAAGACGTGGTTGCCGGTGTCCGGACTCCCATGCCCATCGCTGAGATGGCTAACAAGTTCCCCGAAGCTTTCAAGCAGTTCGTGGAGGTTTGCAGCATTCTGGAAAACCACTATCACGACATGCAGGATATGGAGTTCACCGTGGAGCACGGCAAGCTGTACATGCTGCAGACCCGTAACGGCAAGCGTACCGCCCAGGCTGCTCTGCAGATCGCAGTTGACCTGGTGGCCGAGGGTCACAAGACCGAGGCTGAGGCCGTTCTGATGATCGACCCCCGTAACCTGGACACCCTGCACCATCCCCAGTTCGACACCAAGGCATTGAAGGCCGCTACTCCTATCGGCCGTGGCCTGGGTGCTTCTCCCGGAGCTGCTTGCGGCCAGGTGGTCTTCTCCGCTGAGGATGCCGAAAACTGGAAGAACGCCGGCAAGAAGGTTGTTCTGGTTCGTCTGGAGACTTCTCCCGAAGACATCACCGGCATGAAGGCCGCACAGGGTATCCTGACCGTCCGCGGCGGCATGACCTCTCACGCAGCCGTTGTTGCCCGCGGTATGGGTAAGTGCTGTGTTTCCGGCTGTGGCGAGATCAACATGGACGAGGAGAACAAGCAGTTCACTCTGGCAGGCAAGACCTACCGTGAGGGCGACTGCATCTCCATCGACGGCTCTACCGGTAACATTTACGATGGCTTGATCCCCACCGTTGACGCGGAGATCTCCGGCAACTTCGGCACCATCATGGGCTGGGCTGACAAGTTCCGCACTCTGAAGGTCCGTACCAACGCCGACACCCCCACCGACGCCAAGAAGGCTCGTGAGCTGGGTGCAGAAGGCATCGGCCTGTGCCGTACCGAGCACATGTTCTTCGAGGCTGACCGTATCGC
>JAZURL010000053.1:0-6373 GCA_045606205.1 Faecousia sp.
ACTGTTACTGACCGGCGTTAACCTGCTCCTTCGCCTGGTTTCCACTTCATTCCAGGTATTCATCTCCGGGCGGTTAGGCGCTGCGGGCGTAGGCCTTTTGCAGCTTGTCATGTCTGTCGGCGGTTTGGCCATGACCGCCGGTATGGCAGGGATTCGCACCGCCACCATGTATCTGACCGCTGAGGAAGTGGGGCGCAAACGTCCGGAACGGATCATATGGGTTCTCTCCGGTTGCACAAAATACAGCCTGGCTGCAAGCACAGCAGTTGCGTTGCTTGTCTACATATTTGCGCCGCAGATATGCGGTCTCTGGATCGGCCATCCTGAAGTTGTGGATTCTGTGCGGCTTTTTGCGGCATTTCTTCCGGTAAACTGCCTGTGCGGCGTAATGGTCGGGTACTTCACAGGCGCAAACCGCATAGGTACATTGGCAGCAGTAGAGGTGGCCGAGCAGATTTGTACCATGATCTGCACCGTCCTGCTACTGTCCTTTTGGGCCGGGCACGATACAGCTCGCTCCTGCCAATCCGTGGTTATGGGCAGCGGTATAGGAACGATTCTGACACTGACAAGCCTTGTGATCCTGCGGCTTTTGGAACGTGCACCGTCATCTTCCAAAATACCAGTGGCCGGACGGCTGAAGCAGACCGCCATCCCCCTGGCTCTTGCGGACAATCTTCGCACAGGGATCTCAACTGTTGAGAATTTGATGGTTCCTAGGCGCTTGGCCCTATATGAGGGTGTTGTTTCTCCATTGGCCGCCTTTGGTACTGTGTGTGGTATGGTATTTCCCATCCTCACATTTCCCATGGCGATTTTGTTTGGTCTGACAGAACTGTTGATCCCAGAGCTGGCGCGATGCAACGCCGCCGGGAGCAAAGAGCGGATCAACTATTTGGTAAAGCAAAGCCTGCGCATTGCTTTGCTGTTCGGTACAGTTTGCAGCTGCATTCTATACTTGACCGCCGAACCGCTTTGTATGAAGCTGTACAGCAGTGCTGATGCTGGCCAGTATCTGCGATGGTTTGCCCCCCTTGCGCTCATGCTCTACTGCGATACAGTCACCGATGCTATGATCAAGGGTCTTGGGGAGCAAAAGGCCTCTGTCCGATATAACATCTGCACCAATTTCATGGATGTGGTGCTGTTGTATCTGCTCCTGCCGAACCTGGGTATCGTCGGTTACTTTATTAGTTTTACTGTGACCCATGTGATCAACTTTTTTCTCAGCCTGAGAAGGCTACTGAAAATCACAGGGATCCAAATCCACATCAGCATCCCGGTACGGGCGATCCTTGCAGGCTGTGTAGCCGTATTTCTTGCGGATTTTGCATCTGCTCCCATATTTCAGGCCATTGCAGGTGTTACGATTCTTTTGTGCCTGCTGTATCTCGGCGGTGTGATCCGAAACACAGACGGACGATGGGTTCTGCGCTTGCTAAAAATAAAAGACAGATCCTATTAATGGATCTGTCTTTTCGCTTAGAGTGACTTTAGCACTTCTAAAAGAAATGCCCATGTCCGCTTTGTGGAAGCAATGCTGAGCTTCTCTCGGCTGGTGTGGATATCCTGCATATCCGGGCCGATGGACACGCAGTCCAGCCCCGGTAATTTTTCGCTGAGCAGGCCGCATTCCAAGCCTGCATGGATCGCAACCACATCCGGCTCTTTTCCGAACATCCGGGAGAAGGTTGCCACCATGGTATCCCGCAGGCGGGAATCCTTCTTGTACTCCCATGCCGGGTAATCTCCCATCACGCTGGTCGTTCCATCATAGAACGCCGCCAATTCCTGCAGCCGATTCAGCAACTCCATCTTTTCGGAATTGACACTGCTGCGCACCGCAAAGGTCAATGTCAGCTCCTCGTCCAGGGACATCACGCCAAGATTAAGACTGGTCTGCACCAAACCATCGATATCCTCGCTCATGGTCTGAACGCCATTAGGTGCGGCATTCAGAAGCGCGATTATCTTGGCGGTACACTCCGTCGTCAGCGCGTTTCCGCCCAACACATCCACATCATCGCCGCGCACGATGGCCTCGGGTTCATCAAATTGCTCCCGAATCTCAGCTTGCAATTCCGCTGCAATGTCATTGATCCGCTCAATGTGCATTCCCAAAGGGATCAGTGTCGCCTCGCAGAAACGGGGGATGGCGTTGTCCTTTGCACCACCGGAAAGCTTGGTAATGCAAAGTGGCATCAGCTTTTGAATGCGGCCAAGGAACTGCCCCATCACCTTGTTGGCATTGGCCAATTTTTTGTGGATCTCCACACCGGAGTGGCCGCCGCGCAGGCCCTCCACGGTCAACTTCACACAAGGGCCGTACACCACCCGTCGCTGGACGCTCATTTGGATCACGCTTCGTGCGCCACCAGCGCAGGAGACTGTGAATACGCCTTCGTCTTCAGAATCCAAATTGATCATTGTACGGCTTTGAAAGCGGGACAGATCTACGCCTGCCGCACCCTCCATACCGATCTCTTCATCCACAGTAATGATGATCTCCAGGGGCGGATGAGGAATGGTTTTATCTTCAAGCAAGGCAAGAATGTATGCAACAGCAATGCCATTGTCGCCACCCAAAGTAGTACCATTGGCGAAGATCCACTCTGCGTCGTGGTCAATATCCAGCCCATCGGTATCCATGTTGATGGGACAATCTGCATTCTTTTCGCAAACCATATCCATATGACCCTGCAGGATTACAGGGGCGTGATCCTCATAACCACAGGTACCTTCTTGGTACATCACAACATTATTGAGTTCGTCCTGCTCATAGCGAATGTCGTGCGACTGGGCAAAGGACACCAAATAGTCACTGATAGCTTTGGTGTTTCGAGAACCGTGGGGAATGGAACAGATTTTCTCAAAGTAAGAAAATACGGAAGCAGGCTGAAGACCTGCAAGCTTCTTTGATTCCATAATAAAACTCCTTGTTTTGCAAAAAACCACAGGGTCTCCCCTGTGGTTTTATCATTTGACATCTTAGAACATGCTCAAAGACAGCGTCAGCAGGATCCAAGCCAAAGCGATCCACTTGGTAGCAGAAGCCAGCATCTTATCCAGACTGCCGCCCTTATTCTTGCTCAGG
Organism: Faecousia sp.; assembly: GCA_045606205.1. Lineage (GTDB taxonomy): Bacteria > Bacillota > Clostridia > Oscillospirales > Oscillospiraceae > Faecousia. The sequence goes on from JAZURL010000053.1 coordinate 3,095, forward strand.
TAGGTATCCTGATTGCCGCCTGAAATGGCGCTGGACAGACCAGCCTCTTTGCCGGACTGGAACAGAACCACCAGAATCAAAGCAACGCTGGCGATGACCTCCAGAATTGTCAAAACAATCTCAAGAGCTTCCATTTTTTAACCTCCCTCCAACGGGTGTGTTACATAATCTGTGACATTATAGCACGCATTTTGAAAAAATGCAAGCACTTTTCCGCACTTTATTTCTGAACCCAGTTGCCAGAAGACAGGCAGTTGAGATAGCTCTCAATGAAGGGGTCCAGCGCCCCATCCATAACAGCATTCACATTGGATGTCTCGCAACCGGTACGGGTATCCTTTACCAAGGTATAGGGCATGAACACGTAGTTACGGATCTGACTGCCCCACTCAATCTTCTGTTGTACGCCCTTAATATCGGCAATGGTTGCCAGATGTTCGCGCTCCCGGATCTCCACCAATTTACTGCGGAGCATCCGAAGACAGGTCTCCTTATTTTGGAACTGACTCCGCTCCGTCTGACAGGACACCACGATACCCGTTGCCTTGTGGATCAAGCGAACCGCAGAAGAGGTCTTGTTGATATGCTGACCGCCCGCGCCGGAGGAACGGAATACCTGCATTTCGTAATCTTCTGCCTTGATCTCAAAGTCCTCGGAGTCGTCCTCGATCTCGGGAATCACCTCGATGGCAGAGAAGGAAGTCTGCCGCCGGGCATTGGCATCAAAGGGCGAAACACGCACCAACCGATGCACGCCGCTCTCCCCCTTTAAAAATCCGTAAGCATTCTCACCCTCAACAAGGATGGATGCGGACTTCAAGCCGGCATCATCAGCCTCCTGGTAGTCCATGATCTTATAGGTGAAGCCGCTGCGCTCCGCCCAGCGGGTGTACATCCGATAAAGCATCTGACACCAGTCCTGTGCCTCTGTGCCACCGGCGCCTGCCTGGAAGCTCATCATGGCGTTGTTCTTGTCGTATTTGCCGGTAAGCAAGGTTTCCAAACGGCAGGATTCCATATCCTTTGCAAGAATCTCAAAACCTTCTTTGAGTTCGGGAAGCATGGAATCGTCGTCCTCTTCCTCGGCCATCTCACAAATGGTAATCATATCCTCCCAAGAGGACACCATCTTGTCGTAGCGCTCGATCTTCATTTCCGCCTGCTTGATCTTCATGACGATCTTTTGGCTTTTTTCGGGATCGTCCCAAAAGCCGGGGGCTTCCTGCATAGCGTGCAGACGCTCTAATTCATTTTTCAGGCCTTCCAGGTTCAGAGAATCCGCCAAGCCGTCAAGCGCGGGGCGAATGTCGTTAAGCTTTTGCTTATAGCTGTCAAATTCAATATTCATGAATACACTCTCATTTCCGGTAATTTGCATAGTTTTATACATTATATCCTAAAAATGGTGTTCTGTAAAGTGGGCCGGCAAAAAAACTCTTCCCTCTTCCCTGTCTTGACAGAAGCCAATGCTTCCGCTACAATAATGCACAGACATATGCCCCAGTAGCTCAGCAGGATAGAGCGTCCGCCTCCTAAGCGGAAGGTCGGGGATTCGAATTCCTTCTGGGGTGCCAAAAGCCGTGATTTCATCGTAATCACGGCTTTTTCCTTGTTTTTATCCCTCGACTTAATTGTTACTTAATATCCATTGGTAGCTCAGTACTTATGGACTTTCAAATGAATTTAGACACTTTTGAAGTTATTTTGACGTGCAAAGCCGGACAGATGGAATCCATCTGTCCGGCTCATTCTGTATATGTTCAGTTATTCTCCGGCGATTTCTGCCAGGATTTTGATTTTCGTACCGGTATATTCGTCAGCATGTTGCATGACAAGAGCTGTCTGTTCAAAGGGAATGATGTGGGAAATCAAGGATTCCAGCTTCATCTTTCCGCTTGCAAGAATGTCCAGCAGCTCGCCGGGCAATCCAAATTCACCCATAACACCGCAGACATTCAGCGATTTCATTACGATCTCATCAATGGGAAAGCTGGGGACCTCCTTTTCATAGAAGCCGATCAGCCCAACGTACGCACCCACGGCGGCCATACGCATGACTTCCGGAATCAACCCTATGTTACCGGAGGTTTCCACAATGATGTCAACGCCTGCGCCTCCGGTTTCGGTGCGAACGATATCCTCCATGGAGGTTCTGGTGGTATTGATGCACACGTCTGCTCCCATGGTTCGGCCGATCTCTAGCTTGCCGTCTTTCCTGCCACTGAGGAACACCTTATCTGCACCAAAGTACTTGGCCAACGCAACTGCGGCCAGTCCAATGGCACCTGTGCCGATGACCAGAACAGTTTTACCGGGGCCAATGTGCAGCTTTTTGATGCCGGCCAGAGCAATACAGCTGGGCTCGACCAATGCCGCTTCCTTCATAGAAACGTTGTCCGGCACATGGTATAGATGACGTTCCGGCATGAGCATGTATTCAGCAAAAGCGCCATCCCAGCAATTGATGGTACCCAAAGACCGAGTATTGCTGCATTTGCCCCACTGCTTGTCTTTACAGGCTTCGCAGACGCCGCAGGCAACTGCAGTCTCAGAAATGACCCGATCGCCGGGCTTGAACTGTGTCACAGCCGAGCCAACCTGCTCCACAACGCCGGACCACTCATGGCCAAAGCGGACGGGATAACGGATGCTGCCGTTGCGGATCAGAGACATATCACCACTTAAAATGGCCAGATCTGTTGCACAGATGCCGGCATAGGCCACGCGAACTAGTGCTTCATCCGGCTTCAGGGAAGGAGTCGGTGTTTCAATCAGATTGATCTGGCCGGGACCGTCAATTCGAAATGCTTTCAAAAGGAATACCTCACTTTCAGATTAGGTTAATTTCGTTCAGAAAACGATACTCTATGTACAGTAGAAGCAGACGTCTGGGCGTCACTTTATTTTTATTTGTCAGCGGCAACCAGACGCTTCTGCGTATAATCGTCGTTCAGATTTCTGACGCTGGTACCCCAGGCGTCGAGACGGGTAAAGTACAGCTCGTTTTGTTCCTGACGGGACCACAGGGTAATAATCTTGAATTCTTCGTCGGACTGGGTGTTGTCGATCCAATGGAAGACACCACCGGGAATCACAATGAAATCACCGTTCTTTACAAGCAACTTCTTGTCGTCCAAGCCCACATAGCAGCAACCGTCTTTGCAACTGGCCACATAATAGATCTCGGTTTCCTCATGGACACCGCCACCAGTCTGCGTATGCGGTGCAAGAGTGCCCTCGTTCACGTTGATAACCGGGTGTCCGGCCATCTCATCACCA
>JAZURL010000054.1:0-4082 GCA_045606205.1 Faecousia sp.
CCCTTCATCATCTACGATAAGGACAACAAGTGGGAAATCAAGGACGGCGCTTACGGCCTTGCCAATGTAGCTCCCACCATCGTTAAGATGATGGGTCTGACCGCTCCTTCCTGCTGGGAAGAAAGCATGGTTTGATCCAACCACTATCAACAAGGAGGTACGATCTATGATCCGCCAAACCAACGAATCCGGCTCCGTCAATGTCAGCGCCAACGTCTATTCCGACATCGCCGGTACTGCCGCCTCCAACTGCTTCGGCGTAAAGGGAATGGCTGCCCGCTCCGTCACTGACGGCGTGTACCACCTGTTGCGCAAAGAATCCATGTCCAAGGGTGTCCGCGTAGAGTTCCACGAGGATGACACCATTTCCATCGACCTGCACATTATGGTGGACAACGGCGTGAATTTGAACGCCGTGGGCGCTTCGATTATTTCCGAGGTGCGCTATGTTGTCGCCAAGTGCACCGGCACCGAAGTACGGGCCGTAAATGTATATGTCGATTCTATGATGATCGGCTGATAATCGGAGGATTAACAATTGAGACAGACCATCCATGGAGCCGAATTCAGAAGACTGATTATCAATGCGGCCGCCTCTATCGAGATCAACAAACAAGCGCTGAACGATCTGAATGTTTTCCCTGTGCCGGACGGCGATACGGGAACCAATATGTCCATGACTATCAATGCCGCAGCAAACGACCTGCGCAAGACGGAAGATCCCACTTTGGAGCAGGCCGCCGCTACCGCAGCATCTTCCATGCTCCGGGGCGCAAGAGGCAACTCCGGCGTGATCCTATCCCTGCTGTTCAGGGGTATTTCCAAGCGGCTGAAAGGCTGCACCGCCTGTGATGGCGTGCTGTGGGCCAAGGCTCTGCAGGAAGGTGTAGATGCTGCATACAAAGCAGTTATGAAGCCCGCTGAGGGTACAATTCTCACCGTTGCCCGCCTGGCTGCTGCCAAGGCTCTGCAGGCATCCGAGGAGAATAACTATTTTGAGTATGTTCACGAGGCTGCCATTGAGGAAGCCAAAGTAGCTCTGGCCAATACCATCAATCAGAACCCGGTACTGAAAAAGGCCGGTGTTGTAGATGCCGGCGGCAAGGGCTGGGTTGTGGCTATGGAAGCCATGCTACTGGCTTTGCGGGGCGAGGATATCGTCGTACCCGAGAACCTGGGAGCAAGCAAAACCAAGGAACAGGCGGATTTCTCCGACTTTAACGACGAGGAAATCACCTTTACCTACTGCACCGAGTTCATCATCTCCCGGGAAAATGACAACGATCCCGAAAAACTCCGGGATTTCCTGTCCAGCCTGGGTGACAGCCTGGTGCTGGTGGATGACGAGGAGATCATCAAGGTCCACGTCCACACCAACGACCCCGGCAAGGCCCTCCACGAGGCCATTGAGTATGGCTCTTTCGTCACCGTGAAGATCGAGAACATGCGCCTGCAACACACCGAAAAGGTGATGAGCGAGCAGGAACTGGCGCCCAAGATCGCAGAGCCTGAAAAGACATTTGGTGTCGTTTCCGTCTGTGTCGGCGACGGTATCGGCGATGTGTTCCAGAATCTGGGCGTGGACGGTCTCATTTCCGGCGGCCAGACCATGAACCCCAGCACCCAGGACATTTTGGAAGTTGTCAACCAGGTTCCTGCTGAAACCGTTTTTGTTCTGCCCAATAACAAGAACATCATCATGGCCGCCCAGCAGGTGGACGCGCTGACCCCCAAGAATGTGGTGGTGATCGAAAGCAAGACCATTCCCCAGGGTATCACCGCTATGCTCAGCTTCAACCCCGAGGGCACCACCGAGGAAAATGTGGAAGCCATGACCGAGGCTTTGGGCACTGTGGAGACCATGCAGATCACCTATGCCGCACGGAACTCTGATTTCGATGGTCATTTGATCCACGAGGGCGACTACCTGGCCATTTGGAACGGTCTGTTCGGCACCAGCCGTGATATCAAGGTGCTGCTGAAGTCCTTGGCTGAGAAGGTCCGGGACGAGGGTAAGGATTATATCACCATCTACTACGGCGCGGACATCACCGAGAAGCAAGCACAGAAAGCCGCTGATCTCTTTAGTAACATCTGCCCCGATGCGGATGTGAATCTCCTCAACGGCGGCCAGCCCGTCTACTACTACCTCATTTCTGCTGAATAAGCCAACCGCACCTGCCACACCGGCAGGGGCGTTCTTTACCCTCCCCCCGGGGGGAGGGTGTCAGCCGAAAAGGCTGACGGGTGAGGAACGGCGGCAGAACGGAGACTGGAATATGCCTATGCGTTCCCTAAATCGGCACATTACTGCCCGCATTCCTCTTCCGACCTCGCCTATGCTCGGCCACCTATTTGAATAGGTATAATTGCCACCGGCAATTATTTATATTTGAAATTCGTTGCGCTCTGCAACACCCTCGGGGGAAGGTATTATCAAACGCCACTGCGGTTGCGGTGGCGTTCATTTTTTCGGATAGGGTTGCTTGATATTTGTCCGGCACAGCAGATAATCCACAAAGCATTTACTCAAACAAAAATTCTTCCATATAGCAATCATAACTACAGTATGTTCGACCGCCTGCTTCAAGAGGATCTTCGGTTATTACTTTGCCACAGTTATGACAAGTTTCCCTGCTCATATCCGTCAAAATACTTTCCAATGTGCCCGAAAGGAACAAACCTATCAGCGCAATGATTATAGCACCTACAATAGCGATAGTTATGAACGACTTACCAAGTGCATCTTCACTTTTTGCAATGTATATCAAGCCTAACAAAATGCCTATAAGTGGTATCAAGAATGCTATAAAATACAAGCCTTTATTATCTTGGGGTGTATCTTCAACCCTCTTTGAACATTTATTCTGTTTTTCCGGGCGTTCATAATAATCTTCTTCTTTGAAGGTATAAGCACAATATTGACATTGTTGATTTGATGATGGATTTTCTCCATCACACTTTGGACATTTAATCACTTTGAGAATATGCTTTGCCCGTTCTTCCTCATGTTGTTTCGCCAACAAACGGCTTTCCTCGGCACGAAGTGTCTCTAATCTCTCCTTAAGAGAAACAATCTCTTCCTCGCTGTACAGTTCTAATTGATCTTCAAGTATTAATTCGATATCGTAAATACTAAGTGATGCAAAATCCTGATCAATAACCTGGTGTTCTATTTTTGTTCCACATGTAGAACAAAAGTTTTGTGTCTGTAAAATTTGCGAACTACAGTTGGGGCAATTTACATACCTTTCTCCCATATAATTCAACCACAAAAGAAAAAATACGGCAACAAGTCCCAAATTAAAGTGTTTGAAAACGGATTGCCACACCAGTGTGCGCACTGGTTCGCAATGACACCGTTAGAGAAGGCTTAAAAAACGCCCTATTGACAAGGCGTATAATTGGGTGTATAGTAATGGTATACATATGAATGATTGCTCATATATAAAAATAAAGGGGGTCTTCTTATGGAGCAGAAGATCTATTATTTGAAGAATTTGGACTGCGCCAACTGCGCAGCAAAAATAGAGGCGAAATTCAACGCCCTGCCGGAAGTGGCATCTGCCACCATCACCTTTGCCACCCGTCAGCTGCGGCTGACCGCCGAAAACCCGGAAGCATTGATTGAAAAGCTAACACAAGTTGCCCGGACTGTGGAGGGCGAGGTGGAGATACATACCCATGCGCACCATGGCGAAAGCCATGAGCATAAACATCATCACGGGGAAAAAGAATCTCCCGTCGGCATCCTCATTGGCGCAGGGCTTTTTGTGGCCGGACTATTGAGTGCTTCTTTGCCGCTTTTGCCCTTCGTGTTTTTCGTGGCCGCTTATCTGATACTGGGTTGGGAAGTGCTGACCAACGCTGCCAAAAACATGGTAAAAGGCCACGTTTTCGACGAGAATTTTCTCATGAGCATCGCTACCCTGGGCGCATTTGCCATCGGCGAATTCCCGGAAGCGGTGGGCGTGATACTCTTCTTCCGGGTGGGGGAATTTTTTGAGCATCGGGCGGTGGAACGCAGCCGCAGTCAGATCATGGAGGCGGTGGACCTGCGCCCGGAAACCGTCCAACGCATG
>JAZURL010000055.1:0-15649 GCA_045606205.1 Faecousia sp.
GGTGGTGACGATCTCGCCTGCTTCCACAAATTGCAGTTTCATTGCGTATCCTCCAAAGAACGAGAAATGCGTGACTGTACCGCCACGCATAACCCGTTAATCCATAATTTCGACAGTAACCCGTTCGCCGGTGCGCAGGGCAACAGTCTTGATGATGGTACGGATCTCCTTGGCGATCCGACCCTGGCGGCCAATCACCTTACCCATGTCGCCCTCGGCAACACGCAGCTCCAGCACCTTGCCGTCCTCGTTTTCGATTTCGGTAACAGTGACTTCGTCGGGATTGTCTACCAGATTCTTTGCCATATACAGCAAAAGTTCTTTCATTGGTCTAACTCCTTTAGGGGGCTATTACAGAACGCCGGCCTTCTTCAGCAGACCACGAACAGTGTCGGTGGGCTGAGCGCCGTTCTTGATCCAAGTCTGAGCCTTCTCTGCATCGATGGTGATGTTGTTGGACTCGGCCAGGGGGTTGTAGGTACCGATCTCCTCGATGCAACGGCCATCACGGGGGCTGCGGGAGTCAGCAACAACGATCCGGTAGAAAGGAGCCTTCTTAGCGCCCATTCTTCTCAGTCTGATTTTAACCATGGGTTTCACCTCCATAAAATTTAAAAGTTTATATATCGCAAAGCAAATTGCTTACAACGAACGAATTTGTTCCCCTTAAAATCCAGGGAAACCTCCGAAGCCGCCAAAACCTCTCATGCGCTTCATCTTCTTGCCCATACCCGGGCCGGAGAATTGCTTGATGAGTTTTTGCATCTGCTCAAAGGATTTAAGCATCCGGTTCACATCTTCTACCTTCACACCGGCACCGGCGGCGATCCGCTTCTTCCGGGAGGCAGCAATGATTCCGGGATTTTCCCGTTCCTTGGGAGTCATGGACAGGATGATGGCCTCGGTTCTTGCCATAGCCTTTTCATCCACTTTCACCCCTTTGAGATTGGCTCCGCCGGGCATTTGCGCCAGCAGGTCTTCCATGGGGCCCATATTTTTCAGTTGCACCAGTTGATCGTAATAATCCTTCAGGGTGAATTTATTGGATCTTAAGCGCTCTTCCAGTTCTTCGGCTTTCTTGGCATCGAATGCCTTTTCTGCCTTTTCGATCAGGCTCAGCACATCGCCCATACCAAGGATCCGGCTTGCCATGCGATCCGGATGGAAAGGCTCAATGTCCTCCAGTTTTTCGCCCATACCGGCAAACTTAATGGGTTTTCCGGTGATGGCGCGGACGGACAATGCCGCACCGCCTCTTGCATCGCCATCCAATTTGGACAGCATCACAGAGTCGATATCCAGCCACTCGTTAAAACTCTGGGCAGCATTTACTGCGTCCTGACCGGTCATGGCATCCACGACCAGCATGATCTCATCGGGCTTGACGGAGGCTTTGATATTTTTCAATTCTTCCATGAGGGTCTCGTCCACATGGAGACGGCCGGCAGTATCCAAAAACACCATATCATGGCCGTGCTGACGGGCGTAAAGCACCGCTTCTTTGGCAGTGACCACAGGATCCTGCGTACGCTTTTCAAATACGGGGATGCCCAGTTTCTCACCGCAGACCTTTAACTGGGTGATTGCCGCAGGCCGGTAAATATCGCAGGCAACCAACAGCGGATTTTTGCCCTGCTGCTTCATGCGCCCGGCAAGTTTGGAACCGTTGGTGGTCTTACCTGCACCTTGCAGACCCACAAGCATCACAACAGTAGGCCCGTTGGGGTTGATGGTAATATGCTTGACATCGCTGCCCATGAGTTTGGTCAGTTCCTCATTGACGATCTTGACGATCATCTGGGCAGGCGTGAGGGATTCCAGAACATCTGTACCAACACAGCGTTCGGTAACGGATCTGGTAAAGTCCTTGACCACCTTGTAGCTGACGTCGGCTTCCAGCAGTGCCATGCGGATCTCGCGCATAGCCTCCTTAACGTCGGCCTCTTTCAGGCGGCCCTTGCCCCGTAACTTTTTGAAGGTTGCGGAGATTTTTTCGGTTAATCCTTCAAATGCCATAGTTTACTCCTCGAAGCCTTTGGCGTGAGAGAGGATCTCCCCTGCCACTTGGGAAACCCGGGAATCCGGGTGAGCAATCAATGTTTCGGCCTTTTCCGCAATGACGTGCATAGCTTTGCGAAGTTGCCTGTCCCGGCTGACACAGCCGGTCTTTTCTTCCATATTCTTCAGAAGCGCTTCTGCGCGGCTGAGATTATCGTATACTGCCTGGCGGCTAATGGACAGTTCCTGGGCAATTTCTCCCAAGGAAAGATCCTGATTGTAGTGCATATCCAGGCACAGTTTTTGCCGGTCAGTCAGCAGGTCACCGTAGTAATCAAACAGCAGTATCATTTCCAGCGTATCCATGCTCAGACCTCCCCGTGACAAGGCTTTTCCCTTGACACCTCGGGTAGTATACCACTGATCGGATGGTTTGTCAAGGTTTTTTACTTGTCAGCAAGAAAAATTTTATACCATCGGCACTTTTCTCCGGTTTGAACCAAGCCTGACTTTTCATATAAACGAATTGCCCGGACATTGGTGGATGCGACTTCTAATTCTACGGGCTGATCTGGCTGTAAAGACATCAGCGTATGCATAACACGCTCCCCTGCTCCGGGCACAGCAGCCAGGAGCAGAAGTTCTCCGCCAACCAGCCAACCGCCACCCAAAAGTTCACCATTTCTGTGGACAAAATACGCACCACCCCGATCCAGGATCTCCTGTTCTCTCTGCTGGTCCAGTGTTTCAGCATTATCCACATCTTTTAAGCGGTCATTCATAAATTGTCGCCATTGTGTCACAGTTTTTTCCGTCACCGGCCACAGATTTTCCACTTTGGCCTCATCCACCTGGGTAATTCCCCGCATTTTTAAAATGGCCGTGTGCAACGGATACTTCTCTAGAAACTCATGATTTCTTGCAAATATCTTTTCCGCGCCGCATGCCCGGCAAAATCCGATACATTCGGCCAGCAACTGCTCCGGCTGGCAACTGGACTGGATACAGATATAGGCTTCCTGCCGGTATGGAATCTCCCGCAGTATCAGACTGGCAACGCCGTATTCAGTTGTAAAAACCGGAATATCCCGCACAGTATCACCTCATCTATATCTTACCACATTCACCCATATTAGGCAAGTTTGTGTGTTTTTGACAATACTTTCCTTTGTAAGTTTCATTTTTTGACTTGATTTTTAGACAGGCTGTTATATAATGAGCCCATTGTAAAACAGAAAGGAGGTTTTTTCATGAAGAAGATCATCTGCAAAAAGGAGTATGATACCGAAACCGCCACCGTGGTCAAGAAGGTCACTGTTGGTTTCTACGGCGATCCTGCCGGGTATGAAGAGATCCTGTTTCAGACTCCAGAGGGTCTGTATTTTGTGTATGTGCGCGGTGGCGAAGCCTCCCCGTACCCCTGTGAGGACATCACCCGATTGGCCAAAACCAAGGTCAATGAGTGGGTTGAAAATCACTAAGGGATCTACATACCATATAAGAGGCTGCGCCGCAGCCTCATTTTTCTTGACAAATATGGTATGATAAAGCTATAAAACGCAAAACAAGGTGGATTCTTATGAAAAAGATATTCCTGCTTTTGGTGGCGGTCTTTCTCACCGGGCTGATGGGATGCTCTGCGCCTCAACCAACGCCGCAAATCATGGCCACTACCAAGCCGGTTTATGATTTTACAAGCTATCTGTGTGCAGACACTGATCTTTCTGTTGGTCTGCTGATCAGTGAAAGCGTGTCTTGTCTGCATGATTATTCCTTAAGTGTGGATCAGGTGCGAAGCGCTGAAGCCGCCGAGATGATAGTGATATCCGGCGCAGGCTTAGAAGATTTTATGGCTGATCTGCTAAAAAACTGCGATGCCGTCATCGACAGTTCTTCTGGTATTCCCCTGCTGGAATGCACACAAGAGCATGACCATCATCACGAGGCCGATGCGCACATCTGGCTGGATCCGCAAAATGCCAAGATCATGGCAAAAAACATCTGCCACGGTCTGAGTGAAGCCTATCCCCAACATACCGAGACTTTCCACGAAAACCTTGTCCAACTGGAATTCGCCTTGAATTCACTGCAAGCCTATGGTGAAAAGGAATTATCCACCCTTTCCTGCCGGGAAATGGTCACTTTCCACGACGGTTTCGGATATTTTGCACAGGCTTTCGATCTGACCATCGCCGCGTCGATGGAGGAAGAAGCCGGCAGTGAGGCCTCCGCAAAGGAACTCATTCATCTGATTGATCTGGTGCGGGAGCACCGCATTCCTGCGGTATTCACAGAAGTAAACGGCAGCGTATCTGCCGCCAGAATCATCTGCACAGAGACCTCCGTTTCTTCCCATGCGTTGGATATGGGTATGGTCGGAGATTATTTTACGATCATGTACCAAAACATCAATACAGTAAAGGAGGCATTGGGATGAGATCAACTGTACATGGCGGAAAATGCAGCGATTCTTGCTGCCTTCGGGTGCAGAATCTGTCCGTAAAAATCGGAAACAGTCAGATCCTGCGAGATGTTAATATGCATGTCCATTGCGGCCAGCTGATCGCACTCATCGGCCCTAATGGTGCGGGCAAAAGTACCCTTCTGAAGGCCATTTTGGGTCAACAGGAATATGACGGTGTCATTGCCTTCTCCATGCCTGGCAGTCGCGGCCGGAATATGAAGATCGGCTATGTACCCCAAAGCCCCACCTTTGATCCCAGCGATCCTATTAGCGTGGCGGATCTGTTCGTATGCTGTATGAGTCGCCACCCGGCATTTCTCGGCATCGGCAAAACTATGCGCAGCCGGATTTTGGACTGTCTTGACCGGGTACACGGTGCTGACCTCATCGACAAACGGGTTGGTACGCTCTCCGGCGGCGAATTACAGCGGGTGCTACTGGCGCTGGCCTTGGAGCCCATCCCCAATATTTTAATTTTGGACGAGCCCCTGTCCGGTGTGGACGTGGAGGGACAGACAGAACTGATGGACATGCTGGACGAGATTCGCAAGACCTACGACCTGTCCATTTTGATGACCACCCACGACTTCACCACCCTACCCCGGTACGCAGACCAGGTGGTGCTGATTGATCGGCGCATTGTGGCCATGGACAACCCTGCGCAGCTGCTGGATTCTCCGGAATTTAGGGAAGTTTTTCACATGATGGGAGGGGGACAGGAATGAGCATTTGGTATTGGCTTTGCGAGCTTCTTCCCATGGAAATGCTGCGCTGGGACTTTATGAAAAATGCCCTGTTGGCGGTGCTCCTCATGGCTCCCCTGTTCGGCCTCATGTCCACCATGATCGTCACCGGCCGTATGAGCTTCTTCTCGGATGCATTGGGTCACTCCGCATTTACAGGTATCGCCATCGGCTGTATTTTCGGTGCGGCTTTCCCCCTTTGGGTGGCTGTTGCCTTTAGCGTGGCTTTCTCCCTGCTGTTCTCCTATGTGCGCAGCCGCAGCAATCAAGCGGCAGACACCCTCATCGGTGTGTTTTCCAGCACCGCGGTAGCACTGGGCATCTTTATCGCTACCTTGAACGGTGGCAGCTTCACCAAGTACAATAAGTATCTGATCGGCGACATTCTGTCCATTACCCCGGCAGAGATTGCCGCGCTGGCGGTGGTATTTGTTTGTGTAGCTGTATTTTGGGTGCTGTGCAGCAACCGGCTGACTCTGACTTCCATACATCCTCAACTAGCTTCTTCCCGGGGCATCCCTGTACATCTGTCACAGTCCATTTTTACCACAGCCATTGCTGTGGTGGTAACGCTGACCATTTCCAGCGTGGGCTTGCTGATTCTCAATTCTCTGTTGGTCTTGCCCGGTGCGAGTGCACGAAATGTATCAAGGAATCTGAAACAGTATCACCTATTTTCTGTGCTGTTTGCCTTGATCGCAGGCATTACCGGGCTGATTTGTTCCTACTTTTTGGCAGTTTCTGCCGGCGCGGCCATTTCCCTCGCCCTGGCGCTGTGTTTTGCAGGGAGTTTCTGCTTGCGGAAAGTGAGGGCGTAGTATGGATGTCACCATCAAGCCCATCGCCCGGATGCACAGCGATTTTTCCAGTAAATTTGGTATTCCCCGCCAAAGCGGACTGGTGGAAGAACTTCGTTCTACCATCTTTTTTGAGCCGGAATTTCGTAATGAAGATGCCCTGCGGGGTATCAAGGATTTCTCCCATCTGTGGATCATCTGGCAGTTTTCTGAAGCCGTACGGGAGGGTTGGTCACCTACAGTGCGCCCCCCGCGGCTGGGTGGAAACACCCGGATGGGCGTCTTTGCCACTCGCTCTCCGTTCCGGCCCAACAATTTGGGACTTTCCTGTGTGAAACTGCTGGGCGTGGAGCACACTGCGGACCACGGCACAGTCATTCACGTAGGTGGTGCCGATCTCATGGATGGTACACCGATTTTCGACATCAAGCCCTACATTCCCTATTCCGACTGTCAGACAGATGCTATCGGTGGCTTTACGGACGGCGCAGGCGACTTTCTCTTGAAAGTCAACTTCCCGGACGACTTGCTCCAAAAGCTGCCTGCAGATAAGCGTGACGCCGCCATAGGCGTTCTTTCCCACGACCCTCGACCCAGTTACCAGCGCAAGCCCGGCCGGATCTACGGTCTGACCTTTGCAGGATTTGATATTCGGTTTACGGTTGAGGAGTCTACGCTGACCGTAGTTGAAGTAAATAAATGATAAAAGTGTGCTGCTAATGCAGCACACTTTCTATTTTCCCAAGTCTTCCAAATCCAAGTCCACAAAGGGGTACACCCGTTGCCATTTGCCGTCGATTTTTTTATAACTTGCCCGGTGGGTACTGAGCAGGCGGACAATGTTATACACATCGATCCATATTTCCGAATTGCACTCCTTTTGGCTTTCATCAAACACCAATTCCATGCCAAAATGCAGGTGGACCGTTTCGATGTTATTCACATTTTCCTTATTTGAATACCCGGTTCGGCCCATAAAACCAATGAGCTGCCCGGCTTCTACAAGATCACCCTCCTGCAAACCATCCGCAAACGGATGGTCTTTTTGTAGGTGGGCATAGTAGTAATACCGCTTGCTGTCGAAGGAGCGAATGCCGATGCGCCACCCGCCGTAGCGATTCCAGCCCATGGCCTCTACCACGCCGCCCTCCACCGCCACAATGGGCGTGCCAAGGCCACCCATCAAGTCGTTGCCCAGGTGTTTCCGATGAAATCCAAAAGAGCGGCTGGCACCAAAATCATCGCAATGGCTATATCCGTACCCCGCCGCAACCGGTGAAAAGGCTTTCAACCCATAGTGTGCTTCCATTTGACCATCCTTTTCGATGGCATAACTGCCAACAAGGCCGCCCAATGCCGCCGTATAGGCCTTGTGATAATAGTCGTAGGCCTTCTTCATGCTGTCGGAAAGGCCGGTGGGATCAAATCCTTTTTTCCAACTCTCTGTGGCTTTCTTCACGGGTGCCAAACCGCATTTCCCCCCTGTATTGGTCGCAGCCAAGGCCAAAATATCGATCCAACTTAAATGCTGCTCCTGGTCAAAGGTCGCAACGTCCTGTTCCAGTGCGTACTCCATGGATTCATAGGATACCGCAAAATCCACCCATTTGATAGGCTCTGCTGCCACAGGCAGAACCATGGAAAAAATCAGCAATATACAAATAAAAAACCGCCGCTTCAAATCCTTCACCTCCCGGTTAGGATATGAAACGGCGGATAAACTATACTTCCATTCGACAAATTATCGCAAATCCCGGATAATCTCTTTTGCGATGCGGTAAATATCGTCCATAGTATTGAGGGATGAGATCTGATTTTTATAAAAACTGCTGTGGGCAACGCCCCGCAGATACCACGCAAAATGCTTTCGGGCCTCCAGGCAGGCAATGTGCTCCCCATGATCCTGCTCCGACAGTTCAAATTGCCGCACCGCAAGAGCGATGCGCTCCTTTAAAAGCGGGCGCTGATAGTCCATATTGCCATCCAAGGCTGCACGCACTTCCGTAAAAATCCATGGATCACCAAAGGTGGCCCGGCCGATCATAATGCCATCCGCACCGGTGCGTTTCAGGCATTTTACTGCCGTCTCTCCACTAACGATATCGCCATTGGCGATCACGGGAATGGACAGATGCTGTTTTACCTTTGCAATCATGTCCCAATCCGCCACGCCGGAATAGAGCATGCTCCGGGTGCGTCCGTGAACGGTAACCATTGCCGCGCCATTATCTTCCATCCGTTTGGTAAAGTCCAACACATTGATAGAGCCCTTGTCCCAACCCAAACGGCACTTAACGGTCACCGGTACATCCACCGCCTTGACCACTGCAGAAAGGATATCTCCTGCCAATTCCGGGGTGCGCATGAGGCCACATCCGTCGCCGGAGTTGGCAATCTTGGGCATAGGACAGCCCATGTTGATATCTAGAAAGTCACAGCCGGAAATCTCCAACGCGAGCCTTGCACCCTCGGCCATTACATCCGGGTCATTGCCGAAGATCTGCGCGCCGCAAAGGCTTCCCTCGTTTTTCTTCAAAAGTGCAGCACTTTTTTTATCTTTATATATCAGTGCACGGGAGGACACCATTTCCGTCACCGTGATATTTGCGCCCAATTCGGCACAAATCGTACGAAACGCCAAATCTGTCACACCGGCCATAGGCCCAAGTGCGATCGGGTGATTCACTTTCAAATTGCCGATGCGCAATGCTCTGCCCCCTCTCATTTGGGAGCATTATAGCACAGTTCGCCCTATTTCGCAAGTCACAGGAAATATGTCAGGAACCACACTAAGCCCGTGACCCCCGCACCTGCACAGGCCCAAAGTGGGCCGGACATAACCTTGGGCATTTCTTTTTGGTTGATGGCCTTTTTCGCCTCTTTTAGCAAAATTTCATCCGTGATACCCTCGCCAACGGCGTCCTCTTTCAGGATAAAGATTGCCTGCTCAAAGAGCTTCGGATCGGGCGAATGCACCACGATCACCTGCTTTGTGATACCTTTTACCATACTTTACCCCCTCCTTGCAAAGATTGTGTCCCTTGTGTATGTATTTCATACAAGACATTTGCCAAACGACAGTAAATGTGGTATTATGATCATAACCACTATTTCAAGGAGAAATTATGAACAGGACGATCCTTTTTGACCTAGACGGAACACTCACCGACTCCGGCGAGGGCATTATCAACTGCGCTATCTATGCTTTGGAGTATTATAATTTACCCATCCCCTCTCGGGAGGAACTTCGGGTCTTTGTCGGCCCTCCGCTGACGGATACATTTATGAAATTCGGCGTTGCTCCGGAGGATGCGGTGGATGCTGTAGAAAAATACCGGGAACGTTTTATCCCCATCGGTATGTACGAAAACAAGCTCTACCCGGGCATCCGGGAACTGCTGGAGACTCTGCGCGCGGAGGGGCACATTCTTTGCATCGCTACCTCTAAGCCGGAGAGTATGGCAAGAGAAATCCTCCGATACTTTGATATTGGAAAGTACTTTCACTTCATCTGCGGTGCTACCCTGGATCACTCCCGGGACACCAAGGAGCAGGTCATTTCCTATCTAATGTCTCAGTGTCAGTCAGAATACCCCTGGGTCATGGTGGGCGACACCGCATTTGACGTCATCGGTGCAAAGGCACACAATATCCCGGCAATCGGCGTTTCCTGGGGCTATGGCTTAGTAGAGGAAATGTGCGATGCCGGCGCAGCGGCGATTGTATACGATACTGACGAATTGTTGGAACAACTGAGAAAATAAAGCAAGCGCCCGGAAATCCGGGCGCCTTTTGTATCAAAATCAGATTTTCTTGGCGTTGGCCAGCAGGTATTTTTCTGCCTCAGGACTCCACAGATTGTTATTTGCCTTGCAGATTTTATCCAGCTCCGCAAACAGAGGATCGGTCTTGCCGGCCTCTTCAAAGTCTGCGATGGCAGTCAAGGGCAGATCAATGTGGTTGTAGATCAGCTTCTTGCCACCGGGGATCTTGGGCAGATTCAGCGTGGTGTCGATAACCGCATTCAGTCCGCCGATATGGGTGACCAGAGCGGAAGGATTCAGCTTGCCGGCATTCATCATCTCAATGGCTTCCTGCATATCGTGGGTGTTGCCTCCGGAGGTGCCCACCACATGGGTATACAGATAGTGGACATTGTACCAGTTGAAAGGTGCTTTGAACTGGGAATCGGTGGGGCCGGCGAAGAAGTTCAGGCAGCCGTCAAAGCCCAGAATGTCGTCCGCCTGCTCGATAACAGGCTTAACAGGGGCAAAGCAGATCACATCGTCATAACCGGTGCCGCCGGACAGCTCTCGCAAATACTCGGTGGCGTTTTCCATCTTGGTATTGACATAGTGCAGCTCGATGCCGTTCTTTGCAGCCTCTTCCACGGTATAGATAGAAGCGGCCCGGGCCAGTCTTGCTTCATCAATATCGGTAATGACCAGCAGGCTGGGACGGCGGTCGCAATGCAGCGCATAGTCGATAGCGGCCAGACCCATGGGACCCACAGATGCCAGCATGGCCATCTTGCCGCCTTCCTTGATGCCCATCTCGTGGACATAGGAACCGGCCTTGGTGTGGTACATGGCATGGAAGGTGCCGATGACGCAGCTCAGGGGCTCAGCCAGAGAGCCGTAGTAATAAGTATTGGAATTGTAAGGCAGCAGGCAGTTTTCGAGCAGTGTCTCGATGGGCACGTTGCCGTACTGAGCGTTGCCGCCGCAGTAACTATAGGAATAGCCGGGAGCCTCCTGAGAGCCATTGTGGAAATGGGCAGGCTGGATAACGAATTTATCGCCCACCTTATACTTGTGCTTCCAGTTCTCACCAACTTCTACGATGTCACCGCAGAACTCGTGACCAACAATGGTGGGGTTTTCTGCCACATTGTTGGGCACACGCTTGTGATCCTCGCCTTCAAGGGCAGCCTTGTAACTGGACATGCACAGGCTGTCGGAGATCACGCGGACACGGACACCGTCAGCTCCAATCTCGGGCAACTCCACCTCATCCAAGCGCAGATCGTTCTTACCGTAAATACGAACGGCTTTTGTTTTCATGTGTCAATCCTCCAACTTAAGCGATGGTGATCCCAGCCTTATCCAGGATCGTGGGCACATTCTTCTCTGCGCCGATGGCCATAATATGCACACCGTCGCACAGCTTCTCATCCTTAATCTTTGCAATCATTTCAGCAGCCATCTCGATACCCAGCTGCATGGGCAGGCCCTTGATGCCCTTTTCCTTGCCCTCTGCGGCAGCGGCTGCCAGGCGATCAATCATATCCTGAGGTACATCGATACCGGGAACATTCTCGTTCATGTATTTAGCCATACCGGCGGACTTCAGCGGAATGATACCTGCCATGATGTGGGTCTTAATACCCATCATGTCTACCTGCTCCACGAAGCGCTTGAAAGTATCCAGGTCGAAAATACCCTGCGTCTGCACGTACATTGCACCCGCTTCCACCTTCTGACGCAGTTTGTTCAGCTGCAGGAACAGAGGCTCGTAAACAGGGGTAACGGACGCGCCTTTGTAAAACTTGGGTGCGCCGCCGGTCAGCTCATTGCCACCACAGTCACAGCCGGACTCTTCCATTTGGCTGAGCATCTTCAAAATTCCAACAGAGTCCAGGTCATAAACAGGCTTGCTGTCCTTGCAGTCGCCCACAACGGGGTGGTCACCGGTGAGGGCCAGCATAGTGTCGATGCCAAAGCTGGCAGCAGCCAGTGCATCGCCCATCAGCGCCATACGGTTGCGGTCACGGCCAGTCATCTGCAAAATAGGCTCCACGCCTGCCTGCTTCAGCTTGATGCACAGACCCAAGCCGGTGGCCTTCAGGCTGGCAGACTGCATATCGGTCACGTTCACGCCGTGAACCTTGCCCTTGAGCAACTGCGCGGCTTCCATTTGCTCGGTAAAATCATAACCCTTGGGGGGTGCCATTTCGGCGGTCACGCCGAATTTGCCGGATTCCAGTGCGTCTTTTAACAAACTCATTATTTCTTCCCCCTCAAGCTGATGGTTCTGGGATAGGCAAAGTCGCCGTAACCCTTGTCCTTACGGGTCTGGGTCAGCTTTTCCAGCTGGCCAGTGGCCTCCAGGCGCTTATAGATCTTGATCCATGCGCAGTCATTCTCGGGATTGACTTCACACTTGCCGTTTTTCTGGCCGCCGCAGGGGCCGTTGACCAGGCTCTTGGCACACTGCGTGATGGGACATACTGCACCGGTCTGGCCCAGCACGCACTCGCCGCAGAAGCGGCAGGCTTCTTCCCACACACCAAACTTAACGGCTTCGCCCAAGTACATGGTGTTGTTGGAAGGATAAACGGGCTTGTCATTGGCGTTCTTGGCAACACACTGCACACCGTCACCGCAGGACATGCAAATCACGCAGTCGGGCTCGGCAGCATTGATGGCCTTCATCTTGGTCTTAACGCCCAGATTCATACAGCAGTAGTCTGCAACCGTGGTCGCCACCACCTTCTTGCCGGCCTGCTCCAAAATTGCAGTCAGTTCCGCAATCTGAGGCTCACCGCCGGTCTGACATGCGGTAGCGCAGCTACCGCAGCCAACGATGGCAACGGTCTTGGCGTCCGCCACCATAGCCATAACTTCTTCTACGGGCTTTTTTTGTGTAATGATCATGGAAAACCTCTCCTTTCAGAGATCAAATGTTCAAAATTTCGCCCATTTTGGGCACATACAAATACGCTTTCAGATATTCCAGTCCGGGATCAACGATCTGCCAAATGGATTCCGGATCATTTTCCGGCAAAGGCATATGCAACAGCACGATCTTGCAGGGCAAGTATGCTTCCACTATGCTCAGCGCTGTAGGGGTACTGATGTAAGGATACGGAATCAACAAAACATCGGGCTTCGAAAAGGATGTAAACTTTCTCAGTTCCATTGGAGACGCATCCCCGAGAAACCAAACCGTCTGACTGCCTTCTACCACATAACTTTGATGCTGCGTGGTTTTTCCGTAATGACCCATGTGGCGGGTAAGCACAGGATGAACCCTCACCTTCCCTGTCCCGGCTGTTTTTTCCGTCTGCATCCTGCCTGAAAGTTCATCCGCTACCTGTTCAGTAGCGTAGATAGGGCTTTCAATTTCACGGCAATAGTCCGGATCAAAGTGATCCGCATGGTTGTGGGTAAACAGTACCATATCCGGTGGACAGGAAATCAGTTCCTGTGCGATAGCCGGAGGGGTGGCCAGGTAGGGTTTTACCTCCCGGCACACACCGTCCAGTAAAATTTTTGTATCATCCAGTGTCAGTAAGACACCTGCATTGGCAGTCCGCCTGATTATCATAAGATATTAGACGCCGGCCTTTGCGCGGCGGATGGTTTCCGCCTCGTCACATGTGGTGACATTCTCGTAGCCTGCCAGGGGGACCAGCTTCTCGTTGATGGTATCCAAGATCCAGCTTGCCTGGGGGAAGAAGAACTCGTCAAACTCGAAGGGAGGTGTGATCCAGTTCCGGGCGCCCACCACAACAGGAGGCGCATCCAGATCATCGAAGCACAGCTCGGTGATGGTCTTAGCCACATCGTTCAAGAAAGAACCGCGGGCGCAGGCATCGGATACCAGCAGGACCTTACCGGTCTTGCGGACGGACTCCACAATCTTTGTGTAGTCCAACGGAGACAGGGAGTGCAGGTTGATCACATCAGCCTCCATGCCGTACTTTTCAGACAGAGTCTTCACAGCATCCATAGCCCGGTACAGAACGGCTCCGATGGTCAGGATGGTGATATCCTTACCGTCGCGAACCTTGTTGGTGTCACCGATCTCGATCTCGTAACGCTCTTCGGGAACACCGCCCTCATGGAACTGCTCACCCACGTCGTAAATTCTCTGAGACTCAAAGAACACAACGGGGTCAGTGCCCTTCAGTGCGGATTCCATCAAGCCCTTGGCTTCCCAGGGCGTTGCGGGGAAGCAAACCTTCAATCCGGGGATGTGGGTACACAGAGCGGTCCAGTCCTGAGAGTGCTGCGCGCCGTACTTAGAGCCAACGGACACACGCAGAACCAAAGGCATCTTCAGAATACCGGCGGACATAGCCTGCCACTTGGACATTTGGTTGAAGATCTCGTCACCGGCGCAGCCGATGAAGTCAGCGTACATCAGTTCCACCAATGCGCGGCCGCCGGACAGTGCGTAACCGACAGCAGTACCGACAATCGCACCCTCAGCCAGAGGAGAGTTAAACAGACGGCTGTGAGGCAGAGCGTCCATCATGCCGCGGTAAACAGCAAATGCGCCACCCCAGTCACGGCAGTCTTCACCGTAGGCGATCATGGTGGGATCTTCGTAGAAACGGTCCCAGATAACCTCGGACAGGCCGTCCCGGAGGTTATACAGCTTCATCTTGGAAACGGGCTTGCCATCCTTATCGATGGTGCTGCGTTCCTTGGCCTTGATCTTCTTGTAGCCCTCGGCCTCTTCCTTGGGAATGGTCACTTCGGGCTCGCGGTCATCCAGCTTATCGATCTTCTGGTTGGAGAACATGATGCGCTCCACAACGGCAGGATCCTTCTTGAAGTCGCAGTAAGGGCTGAACACGGGGTCGGCAGCGGCCTTGCAGATCATGGTCATCCGATCGGAGGTCTCCTTCAGGATGGCATCCACTTCTTCCTGGGTCATCACGCCAGCTTCGATTAGCTTAGCGGGATAAGTCAGGATGGGGTCAACTTCTTTCCATGCATCGATCTCTTCCTTGGTGCGGTAAGCATTTTGGTCGGAGACAGAGTGGCCGGAGAAGCGGTAGGTCAGCGTTTCCAACATCACGGGGCCTTGGCCGTTGCGCAACAGCTCCAGCTTGCGCTCCATGGCATCGATCACTGCCAAAGGATTGAAACCGTCAACAGTCTCAGCATGGAACTGGGTGGGACTGACACCGGAAGCGATCCGGCTCATGCAGCCCTGGCCCATGGTTTCACCACGGGTCTGGTCACCCATGCCGTAGGAGTTGTTGAAAATGTTGTACAGAATGGGCATGCCGTCATTGTGGCTCTCCCACAGAGTCTTGTACTGATCCATAGCGGAGAAGTTCAGAGCTTCCCACACGGGACCGCGGGCCATGGAAGCATCACCGATGTTACAGATGCAGATACCCTTCTTGTTGTTGACCTTTTTATACAGAGCAGCGCCGGTGGAGATGGTACCGGAGCCGCCAACGATGGCGTTGTTGGGATAAATGCCGAAGGGCAGGAAGTATGCGTGCATGGAGCCGCCCATACCCATATGGAAGCCGCTCTCACGGGCAAAGATCTCAGCCAGTGTGCCGTACAGGATGAAGCGGATGGCCAGCTCCTTCACGTCCTTGGTTTCGCCCAGCTTCTGCGTAGCACGCAGGCACTTGCCCTCCAGGAAGTTCTCCATCACATTCATCAGCTGCTCGTCGCTCATCTTGTTGATGGTGGACAGAGCCTTAGCGAGAATTTCGGAGTGGGAACGGTGGCTGCCGAACGCAAAGTCGTTCTCGTCCAGCAAGTAAGCCTGGCCAACACAGGCGGATTCCTGGCCGGTGGACAGGTGGGCAGGGCCGGGATAAGTATGGTCGATACCGTTGTAAGAACCCTGGGTCTTAATGAGGTTCAACATGGTCTCGAACTCACGCAGAA
>JAZURL010000056.1:0-5117 GCA_045606205.1 Faecousia sp.
CGCTTCGTAAAGAAGCGGAATTTTTTATGTTATTTTCTGAGCTTTTTCATTTTGTACAATTCCTCAACGGCCATGCGGGTCTTGGCAACCGGCGTGCCGTCCTTGGGGAAGCAGTAGTAAAGAGCATCGCTGTTGCCGATGCAGATCACATCTGCAATGGAGTACCAATAGTAGTCCGCATACAGGCCGTAACAGGACAGAGCTCCTTGGGAATAATCCAGCTTGCCGTCACAGCCGGTGAGACGGAAGCCCTCGTTCGTATGGGAAAGGTGACCGTCGCCCACCATATAGATGGCCTTGAAATTCACCATCATGCCGATGTCCACATCGGTCTCCAGTCGGTAAGTGCCGTTTTCCAGCTCCCGGCGCACTTCGCTTCGTTCCCAGGCATACCAGTCCGGGATGTGGGGATACTCTGTTTCTCCCTCCATAGCCTTCAGCTGGCCGAAAACATTCATTTCCCATGCCTTGCCGCAGTGACCACAGGTAAGGTAAATGCCCTTGCCAGACATTTCTCCCTCTGCGCCGCAATGGGGACACTTATAAAGGATACGCTCCAAGCCATCCGCCCGGCGGGGGTCGGAGATTTCCACCTCATTGTCTCTCTGCCATGCAAAATTGTCAAAGGAAAAGGCAGTGTCCAGCATTTCGTCCAGTTCCCGTACGGTCTTGGCCTTGATTTCCTCAGCGGTTGCAAGGCAGGAAACTTCTGCACTGACCCGAACGTTTCGCTTTCTCAGACAGTTATAGAGAGGTTGCCGGGTAAATGCGCCCTTGGTGATCACTGTCACCACCGGAACACCCAGTTTTTTTAGCAGAACACCCATTTTTTGGGGCAGGGCGGTGGCAGTGCCGTCAAAAGAATAACTGGCTTCCGGGTACATGAGCACGCTGACCTTTTTCTCTTTCAGCATATATTCCATATCCCGGATGAGGGTCACGTCACTGACGAATTTTTGGGTGGGGATGCATCCAAGAAAACGCATCAGCCACTCCTTGCCCACAAAGCCGTCCGTGGTACAGACGATTCCGTAAGGCTGGGGATAAAAAATCCGGGACATGATCATTAAATCCAAAAAGCAGGAATGGTTCATCAGGATCAGACAGGGCTGACCCTTGATTTTTTCCATATCGTGCTTTGTAAACTTAAAATGGGTACTCCACAAATCGGGAAGCGCGGCAACGCGAATCACGCTTTGCAGAAGAAAATTAGGGTACATGGGCTTGCGGTGTTTGGCTTTTGGCAGCGCCATTACCGCGTCGTAGGAGCTTTTGCGGGTGCGAATCTTCATAACAATCACATCCTGTTCCAATCAATATTCTTGCTTATTTTATCACAGGACACGCTTTTTTTCAATATGTGAATAAAATCTGAACAAAATGACTTTCTTTTTAGGAAAATATCGTATATAATGTGTACAGATACCAAAGAGGAGGAATCCCCATGCATCACAAAGTTGTCACCGTTATGCAGAAGATCCTACATGTTTTGGAATTCATCATCTCTGTATTGACACTGATCGTTCTAATCGGCATCCTGGGTCTGGAAGTTTATCGGATGTGTACGGCTCCCGGAGAATATTTTGCATCTCTGGATACATACTTGCATACCATTCTGACCATCGTCGTTGGTTTGGAATTTGTGCGAATGCTCATCGATCTGACCCCGGCAAACACCCTGGAAGTGCTGATCGTTGCTATTTCCCGGCACGTCATTTTGAATCATAACGATCCTTTGGGTAACGTTGCCTGCGTGCTGTGTATCGCGGGGCTCTTTGCAACCCGCCGTTTCCTGATTCCCAAGAAGGAAATGAAAGTGGAAATGTCCGAAGTGGAATAAGAAAAACGGAGTTCGCAATAAGCGAACTCCGCGTTTTTTATTCTCCGCCAATCACATGAGCGCCCTGGAATTCGATGTGCAGGGGGATCATTTGCCAGTTTGCCTCGGTAATAGCATCCAGCTTCTTGGCCAGCTTTTCTTCCAGACCGGGATTGCGTGTGATGCACAGCAGGGTAGGACCCGCACCGCTGACACAGAATGCCGCTCCTGTAGTACGGATCAGGCTCTCAATCTGCTCATAATCGGTGATCATCTTCTTCCGGTAGGGCTGATGAATGCGATCCTGCATGGCAGTACGCAGAAGCTTCTCGTCGCCCAGCTCCAGGGCTTTAAGCACCAACGCGCCGTGAGCAATATTATAAACCGCATCGGAGCGGTCATACTCCGTGGGCAGAACACTACGGGCCAAAGGCGTCGGCAGGTCGAAATCCGGTACTAGTGCAAGGAATTCCCAGTCCGGATGGAGGGGGAAATTCACCGTTACCGGCAGGCCGTTGTCCACCATGGAGGCAGTCAGGCCGCCGAAAAATGCAGGTGCCAGGTTATCCGGATGGCCTTCCATGGCGTTGGTGATGTTTAAAAGACCCTGGGTGGACAGCTTGTTGCCCCGCAGGACATTTGCGCCCATGGCGCCTGCCACCAGCAACGCGGCGGAAGAACCTAAGCCACGGCAGATGGGGATTTGGGCGTTGATATGGATCTTCACGCCCCGGATCTCCTCGCTGAGAGATTCCAAGACCGCGCAGTAAGAGGTGTAGGCCATATTATCAGGGCCGGCAAAGGCCTCATCACAGCCGGTGATTTCCAGACCGGACTCCATTTCCTCAAAGGTCACATCGGTGTAAAGGCTCAGTGCACAGCCGAAGGCATCAAAGCCCGGACCGAGATTGGCTGTGGTGGCCGGCACACGAATGGTAACTTTTTTCATACTTTTTCTCCTCTCACAACGCCAGAACAAAGTCCAGCATCTTGTCTTTGTCGATTACGGAGTTGTGCAGTTCCGGCTTTGTCCGCAGGGCGGACAAGTTCTTGGGAATTGCCACGCCGGTGACAGAATGCAGCTGCTCCAGCTGGTCGAATTCATCGCCTCTTGCAGACTGTCCGATGGCGCGGAGCACCGCGGCGGGGAATTTGTAGGGGGATGCGGTGGACAGCACCACCATGGGGCGCTGGTCGCCGGTTATCCCTACGTAATCCTCTGCGACCGCCCAGCCAGATGCGGTATGGGTGTCGCAGAGATAACCGTTTTTATTCCAAACCTTATGGATGGTCTCTGCACCCTTGGCATCGTCACACCAACCGGCCCAAAAATGCTTTTGAATCTCAGTCAGCAATGCTTCGGGGACTTGGTAATAGCCTTGGGTGTTCAGCTCGTTCATCAGCCTGGCAATCAGAGCACTGTCGCCGCTCATGAGATACAGAAGCCGCTCCAGATTGGAGGAAACCAAAATATCCATGGACGGGGAATCCGTTTTGTGCAAACAGCGGCGGCGGTCGTACATGCCGGTGCGGATAAAATCGGTGAGCACATTGTTGGCGTTGGATGCGCAAATAAGCTTGCCGACGGGCAGACCTAATTCTTTTGCAAGATAACCCGCCAAAATATCGCCGAAGTTGCCGGTGGGAACGGAGAAGTTCACTTCATTACCCAATTTAATTTTCCCTGCATCCAAAAGATCCCGGTAAGCCTTGAAATAGTAAGTAATTTGCGGCACAAGCCGGCCGATGTTAATGGAATTGGCAGAGGACAGATGCAGTGGCAAATTCTGCCCCCGGGCGGCGGTGAAGATATTCTTTACGCCGGTCTGGGCATCGTCAAAATTGCCCCGGACGGCACAGACCGCCACGTTGCTGCCCTCTTGGGAGACCATCTGCCGGCGCTGCACATCACTAACGCCCCCATGGGGATAGAACACACAGATGCGGATGCCTTCCGCATCCTTAAAGCCCTCCAAGGCGGCCTTGCCGGTGTCGCCGGAAGTGGCGGTGAGGATGAGAATATCCTTCGTGTCGTTTTTGGTCGTCTTCGCGGCAGTCATCAGCTGAGGCAGCATGGAAAGAGCCACGTCCTTGAATGCAGATGTAGGACCGCGGAACAGCTCCAAAATATGAAAATCCCCGGCAGAAACCGTTGGAGTCAGGCCTTCCGTCTCGAATTTTCCGGTGTAGGCCTTTTTTACCAGCGTGCCCATGTCAGGAATATCCGGCAAAAACGCAGTCAAAATCATTTCCGCCATGCCCATGGCATCTTTCTGGATGCACTGTTCCCAGCAAAATGCAGGCAAAGCGCAGGGCAGATACAGTCCGCCGTCGGGCGCAAGGCCGTTCAAAACCGCCTGGGCACTGTCAACTTCCGGGGACAGACCCCGGGTAGAATGATATTGCATAAAAATTCCTCACAAATTTTGTACTTTTTTACAAAATCACTTGGCATTTTGTTTTATCTATGATATACTGTAATCCGTTAAAAAGCAAGTATTTTTCGCAGGAGGACACTATGAAAGTTGGTTTGCTGGGTTTTGGTGTGGTCGGAAGAGGTTTTTATGACATCGTCGCCACACGGGAGGATATAGCTGTTGCAAAAGTTGTCTGTTTGGAGGACATTTCGCTTCCGGATGCAGAGGTCACCCGGGATTTTCAGAGCGTGCTGGCAGACGAGTCCATCGATACCGTTGTAGAGGCAATGGGTGGCTTGCATCCGGCCTATGAATTTGTCCGCGCGGCCATCGAGGCCGGCAAAAATGTGGTCACTTCCAATAAGGCCCTGGTGTGCACCTTTTACGACGAGTTGATCCCGCTTGCCCAGGCAAAGGGTGTCAAGTTCCGCTGTACCGCCGCCGTGGGCGGTGGCATCTGCTGGCTGTCCGAGTTGGAGCGTGCCCGTCGGGTGCAGAAGATCCTGCGCGTGGGCGGCATCATGAACGGCACCTGCAACTACATTCTGGACTCCATGACCCGGCTGGGTCTTGGCTATGACGAGGCTCTGAAGCAGGCGCAGGCTCTTGGTTATGCCGAAGCCAATCCCACCACCGACGTGGACGGCATCGACACCTGGCATAAGGTGATCTTGTCCAGCAATATCGCCTTTGGTGTCAGCCTGGATGCTGCACAGGTTCCCGCCGCAGGCATCCGCAACATCACCGCAGAGGATGTGGAGCAGTTCAAGGCACACGGCTATGTGTGTAAGCTGGTGTCCACCGGCATTTGCAAGGATGGCATTTATTCTGCCTATGTGCAGCCGACGCTGTTTGAAACCTGCGAGCAAGTCGGAGGCCAA
>JAZURL010000057.1:0-5872 GCA_045606205.1 Faecousia sp.
AATACCAAAAGGCAGGAAGAAGGCGTGCATGGAGCCGCCCATACCCATATGGAAGCCGCTTTCACGGGCGAAAATCTCAGCCAGTGTGCCGTACAGGATAAAGCGGATAGCCAGTTCCTTAACATCCTTGGTCTCGCCCAGCTTCTGAGTGGCGCGCAGGCACTTGCCATCCAGGAAGTTCTCCATGACATTCATCAGCTGCTCATCGCTCATCTTGTTGATGGTGGACAGAGCCTTAGCGAGAATTTCGGAGTGGGAACGGTGGCTGCCGAACGCAAAGTAGTTCTCGCCCAGCAAGTAAGCCTGGCCAACACAGGCGGATTCCTGGCCGGTGGACAGGTGGGCAGGGCCGGGATAAGTATGGTCGATACCGTTGTAAGAACCCTGGGTCTTAATGAGGTTCAACATGGTCTCGAACTCACGCAGAACAGTCATATCCCGGAAAATACGAATCAGATCTTCCTTGGTGAACTTACCGGAATCCAGTTCTTCCTGAATGGTTTTGTTATACTGATTAACGGGAATATCATTGAAGGTAACCTTGCCGGGTGCGCGCACCACAGCAGGATCCACAAATAAACTCTTAGGCATATGTATATCCTCCCTTAAATTACTTGGCAAGCAATGTGGCGAAGTTCTCCAGGTTCGTGCACAGTTCTTTCTGGAAGCGTGCAGCAGGAGTGCCGTCCACAGCGCGGTGATCGTATGTCAGGCTCAGACCCATGGCCGGATAGATCTCAATAGAGCCATCGGCAGCCTTGCGCACCCGGTCAATGGTGCCGCAGACGCCCAGAATGCCGGTCTGAGGAGGATTGATAACAGGCGTGAAGCTCTCCACACCCATGGACCCCAGGTTGGAAACGGTGAAGCTGCCACCGGACAGCTTGTCGGGATTGATCGCGCCGTCACGGCACTCAGCAGCCAGTTCCTTAACCGCCTTGGAGATCTCCAGCAGACTGAGTTGGTCAGCATTCCGGATGGTGGGAACCATCAGACCCCGGGGAGTATCCACTGCAACGCCCAGGTTCACATGCTTAAACAGGCGGATGGAGTTGTCATCCAGCATATTGGCGTTCAGATCGGGGTGATTCAGCAGTGTGCGGGAAACAGCATACAGGATGATGTCGCCCAGAGTGATGCCGGCATACTCGCCACCGGCAGCCTTCAGAGCCTTACGGTAGTTCAAAATTGCAGTAGCATCAAAGGAAACATTGTGGGTCAGCTGTGCCATTGTGGACAGAGAAGCGGTCATGGACTTAGAAATCGCACGGCGGATACCGCTGAACTTCACATCCTCATACTCATTCTCGGCAATAGCGGCAACAGCAGCCTTGGCAGGTACGCCCTGCGCAATCAGTTTCTGCACGTCGCGCTCAATGATACGGCCGTTGGGACCAGTGCCGATGGCCAAAGTTGCATCCACACCGGCGGCCTTGGCCAGTTTGGCGGCTCTGGGAGATACGGGAGCACCGTCCTTGGCAACAGCCACGGGAGCAGCAGTTTCAGCAACAGAAGCAACAACCTCAGCGGCAGCAACCTCGACGACCGCAGGCGCAGCGCCAGGCTTCAGACAATCGGTGGGCTCACCCTTGGGACCGACTGCGCAGACATTTTCCATACAGGGAACTTCGTCGCCCTCTTGAAAGAAGATGGCCAACAGTTCACCCTCAGCAGTGGACTCGCACTCAAAGGAAGCCTTATCGGTTTCGTATGTAAACAGAATATCGCCAATCTTGACCTGATCACCGATCTGTTTCAGCCACTCACCGATGATACAGCTTTCTACAGTAATGCCGGCCTTGGGCATGATAACAGCCTGAGCCTTGGTGTTGCATGCAACAGCTACAGCAGGAGCAGCAGTGGCAGCAGGAGCAGCGGCAGGAGCAGCAGGTGCACCAGCAGCACTGCCACCTCGAAGGTTGGAGCAATCCTCGCCCTTGGTGCCAATGGCACATACATTGACCAAGCAAGGAACCTCGTCGCCCGCTTCAAAGAAGATTTCCAACAGTTCACCCTCGGCGGTAGATTCACATTCGAAAGAGGCCTTATCCGTTTCATAGGTGAAGAGCACTTCGCCGATCTTGACCTGATCGCCAACCTTCTTAACCCATTCGCCGATAATGCAGCTTTCTACGGTTATACCCGCTTTTGGCATAATGACTGCGTTTGCCATTTGATAGTTTCCTCCTTAAGGTAATGTTATATCATGTTATTTATAACATTTTATAACATATTCGTCAATAGGTATTTTCCTCTTTTGTATAAAAAAGATGGACAGCAGAGCACTTTCTCTCCGCTGTCCAAAAAAATTATAGTATAATAACATTGTTTGTGTTCGCTTCGTGGACAATCGCTTCTGGCACAGCATCATCCGAAATCAAGTAATCCACATCGCCGATCCGGGCAAACGTGTATGGCATCAGACGACTGAACTTTCCCTGGTCACACATAATCACTTTCGTCCGCGCTTTGCGTAAAACCATGGCTTTCACCGCCATATCCCCCTCCGTACCGCAGGTAAAACCTGCGTCCGCACTGCAACCGGAAACACCGATAAATGCTATGTCGATATTGATTCGCTCTAACATATCCAGTGTGTTCTGCCCGGACAACGACATTGTTTTACGATTGAGATTGCCGCAACACTGGGTAATACTGGGGTTTTGCAACTTACAAAGTTCAATAGCAATATTGGGGGCCGTGGTAAAAATATTCAGGTTGATATCCGGCAACGCCCGGGCCAGCATCAAATTGGTAGTACTGGCATCCAGAAAGATGGTGCTGCCCGGCCGGATCAGCGACAGTGCCTTAGCAGCCATAGCAGCCTTGCCGGCATTGTTTTCCTGCAGACGGACTTCAAAGCCGGGGTCTCGGGTATGACGTACAGCGCGGGCACCACCGCGGATCTTCACTACCGTACCGCTCTGCACCAAGGCATCCAAATCACGGTGTATCGTCATCAAGGACACATCGGGATACAACGCCTGCAGCTCTTTAATTGTAACAATTTGCCGGGATTCGATAAAATCACAGATCTTTTTTTGGCGAATACTGTTCATAATTGACCTCAAAATGTTACATTGGTGTTGTTAATAACGCGATTATAACACTGTTATAACATTTTGTCAATACCCAATTTGTTAACGCCTACAGATCACACAAAAGTGTAACGAGCTCCTCATTTTCAAGGCCTGTGATGTAGTCCCCTGTTCGGTGGTTTTCCAAAGCTGCACGTAGCGCACCCTCTACCAAGGGCAGACCCACAAACAGACCCGCCAGTTCTTCTGGTGGCAGTGTGCTGAAATAGTCACCCCGGAAAGAAACGCCGGAAATCAAATCATTTTTCAGCATAATATGTGCCTCGATCGTGCCGCAGCCTTCAATTCTTCTCTTGCGGATTAGTGTGCCAGGCTCCCAGCGTCCGTAGTTCCACTCCCATTGATCGTAGCGATTGTTCTGAATCTGCTTGATGGCAGCAATATCCCCATCTGTCAATTCATATTTTTCAAAACCGCCAGCCATCAGAGAGGCGGATAAAACATAACGAAATTCTTCAATGGTCATATCCCTCGCCAAACACTGCCGCACATTAGTCACCCGACTGCGAACGGATTTGATTCCCTTGGACTGTACCTTTGAAGGATCCGGCCGAAGGGCTTGGGAAAGCACGGACATATCGGAATCAAACAAAATCGTTCCGTGGTGCATGACTCTTCCCTGTCGTACATATTGGGCATTACCGGACACCTTCATACCATCGACAAAAATGTCGTTCCTGCCGTTCACTGTGGCATTTGCCCCCAAATTGCGCAGGGTATCCGCAATGGGTTGACAGAATTTCCGCAAGTCTACTGTCTGATCCGGCTGCGCATCCACAATGAATGTAAAATTCAGATTTCCCAAATCGTGATATACCGCGCCGCCGCCAGACAGCCGCCGTACAACCTTAATATTTTTATCCTTAACGAATTCTTCGTCGATCTCCGCTGCCGTATTCTGATTCCGGCCAATGATGATCGCATTGTCATTGCGCCAGGTAAGAAAATATTCCCGATCTCGAGGCATATTTTCAAACACATACTCCTCCAGCGCCAGATTAAACGCCGGGTCTGTGGTAGCGACCTCTATGTAAACCGTTTTTTCCATGATTATTCCTCCTTTGCTATATCGTCACCTGCTGCAACAAATGGGAATCCTGTTTTTGGAACAATTTTTTGTAAATTTAGTATATCGTATTGCCATCAGGAATGTCAAGCCTGGTGCATTTGAGGAATAACCCCGACGCAGTAATTTGATAAAAGTGAGAGTGCCCCCCCAATTGTGAGGGTGTCTGCGTGTAAAGGCAGTACATTTGCTATCTTAAAGCCCTTGATTTTTACGGCAAATATGATATAATATCCAAGTTCCTTATGGAGATGTACCCAAGTGGCTGAAGGGTGCGGATTCGAAATCCGCTAGGCGCTGCAAGGCGTGCGGGGGTTCAAATCCCTCCATCTCCGCCAAAAGTATGCAGTACCCTTTAGGGTACTGCTCACTTTTATAAAAAAGGATTTGAACCGATCTAAATGCCACAGCCCGGTGGACTGTGGCCGGCGAGGGCTAGACCGAGCCGAACAATCGTTTTGCCAAAGGCAAAATGCAAATCAAATCCCATCTTAACTATAAAACAGCACCCCGTTGGGTGCTGTTTTTACTATTTATTTTTCTTTGCCATTTCTAATAATTGTGGCATCTTCTTCATAATGGAATCATAACGTTCCGGCTGGTGGGGCTTCAAGCAATTGGAGCAATCCTTAATTCCCTGCGCAGTGTATGTAAACGCACCACCGCATTGGTCACCCAGGGCATACAGCGGACAGTAGCAAAACAGGCAGTTGAACTTCTCCTCATCCGCACACTTATGGCAAGGAAAAAACTCGCATTCCTTATTTTGAAAAAAGCGATAAGATCCCATAATTCTCTCCTTAAAAGCAATTCCACGGATATACATTCGGCGGCTCTATTTCAAATTCCATCTTTTTGCCCGTTGTAGGATGGGTAAAGCCGATCTTGCATGACCATAAAGCGATCTCACAGTCATCTTCTAATGTGCTGTACTTCCGCTCTCCCATCAGAGGCAAGCCACGGCTGGCGAACTGCACCCGAATCTGATGTGTTCGTCCGGTTTCCAACTGGATGCGCACCTTACTCATACCATCACAATGCGCAAGCACCCGGTATCCTAAAGATGCGGGTTGCACACCTTTTCCGGGTTCATTTGCAACCATTGTCATTTTTCTCGCCTTGTCCCGGAAAAGCAAATCATAAAACTTACCCACATCATACTCCGGCCGTCCGTGAACTACTGCCATATATTCTTTTTTAAACTTGTCTTCACGAATCTGCCTGGACAATTCTGATGCAGATTGCGCATTTCGCGCCAACACCATCAGTCCGCCCACGACCCGATCAAGCCGATGGACTGTACGCACATCCGCATTGGGATCTGCCAATGCATCACGCACCAATTCCGGCATGCCCCCCGGCTCATCTGTGGACAGCACACGCTGTGGCTTCACGCACACGATGACCATTTCATCAGAATAAAAAATTTCCATAGTTCCTCCAACGCGATCCACTTTCTGTTATTATATAAAATCTGAGGCAATAAAGCAATATCACATAAGAAAAACCTCCACATTTGAAGTGGAGGTTAATGTGTTCGCGTTACCTATTTTCACGGGGAGCGAGTCGACCGCTGCCGGAGGCAGAGTCAGGGAGGCAAGCGAGTGGCAGGGGTCAGCAGGAAACGAGCCTGCATCGTCAGGCGATGTTTCCGCTGGGGTACCCCAACAGGGCAGTCGCCCGGCAACTATCGTCGGCACAAATGAGC
>JAZURL010000058.1:0-5901 GCA_045606205.1 Faecousia sp.
TGTCGTGCTTGTGCACACGCAGGTGATCAGTCAGTTCGTTGATGCGAGCGGTCAGAATAGCGACCTGGACTTCGGGAGAACCGGTGTCGCCTTCGTGGGTTGCGTTTTCCAGGATGACCTGGGTCTTCTTTTCTTTCAGAATCATGATGTTTACCACCTTTTTTAAATTTACCGCACGCCAAGTAAAGGGTCGGTGTCTTCCCAAAACTGAGCTGTGGGCATAACTCTGACAATAGTCAGCTTGGTTATCTTATCATAAGTTTTCCCAAAAGTAAAGGGAAATTTTCACAAAATACAAACTTTTTATGCGAAAAACATACGGGTTTCCGCCGCGTCTTTTTGGATTTGTGCCTTGAGTTCTTCCAAAGAGTTGAATTTTTGCTCCGGGCGGAGGAATTTGTGGAATTCCAATGTCAGTTCCTTGCCGTACAGGTCGCCGTCGAAGTCCAAAAGCCAGGGCTCGACGGTCACGCCTTGCCCATTCACGGTGGGCCGTGTGCCGATGTTGGTCACAGCGTTGAACCAATTGCCGTCCACAACAGCCTTGCAGGCATAAACACCAAAAGCCGGGCAGACCAGTTCTTCCGGCAAGCACAGATTGGCGGTGGGGATGCCAATTGTGCGGCCCAAACCGCGTCCATGCACCACTTTTCCAGTAAATCTGTGGAAATGGCCCAGCAGCCGCCTTGCACCTTCCATATCGCCCTTTTCGATGAGGGTACGAATCCGGGTGGAGGAGATTTTCTCTCCGTCCATAGTTTGCTCGTCCACAATGTACCAGGGCAGACCCCGTTCTTCCGCGAACGCGGCCAGTTTTTCTGCATTGCCCTCGCCGTTTCGGCCGAAACGGAAATCATAGCCGCAGACGAAGCCCACAGCGCCCTCCTGAAGCAAGACATCCAAGAAGTCCTGCCAGGGCATTGTCATTACCGGTTCATTTACCTGAAAGACCAACAGATTGTCGATCCCAGCCCATTCCTGTATGAGCCAGCGGCGATCTTCAATTGTATTTAGCAGCGCTGGGGGATTGGGGGTAAACAGGCTTTGCGGATGCTTGTCAAAGGTGATGGCCGCCGTGGCCACACCGGCATCCTCTGCCAAATGCTGACACAGATCCAAGACCATTTGATGTCCTTTGTGTACCCCGTCAAAAAAACCCAGGGCGAATATCTTTTTCTGTTTCATAGTGTTTACACTTCAAAAAAGCTCTTGATGGTTGACATAATACCGGCATCTACCCGGCTGAGGGCGAGAAATTCTCCGCTCTGACCGTAGACCCGGTATGTACCGTCGTCCAGGGCGATGGAGAAAGAATTGCCGTTGCGGCAACGGGTCTCCTGCTTGGCAGTCAGCGTGATTGCCGGATGGTTGCGGAACATGGAATCCACCGGACGCAGATACTGCTCCGGGCTTTCCGTTTCCAGAAGCGCTGCCAAAGGAACGGCTTCGGTAATGGTATATTCCCCGGCCTGAACCCGACGAAGGCTTTCCATACAGCCGCCACAGCCCAAAGCCGCACCAATATCCTTGCACAGGGTGCGGATATAAGTGCCCTTGGAGCAATGGGTGCGCAGGCGTGCGGTATTGCCTGCAAATTCCAGACAGGTCAGCTCAAAAATTTCGATTTCCCGGGGCTGACGCGCCACTTCCTTACCCTTTCGGGCTAGGTCGCAGAGCTTCTGTCCGTTCATTTTGATGGCTGAATACATGGGCGGAATTTGTTGGATTTTGCCGCGAAATTGTGGCAAAACACCAAGAAAATCTGCCTCAGAAATGGAAACTTCCCGTTCTTCCAAAACGCTGCCTGTGATGTCCTCGGTGTCCGTGTGGATACCCAGACGCAAGGTTGCCTCGTAGATTTTCTCGGCATGTTCAAAAAATTCCACACCCCGGGTGGCACGGCCCACAAACACCGGCAAAACGCCGGTTGCCATTGGGTCAAGGGTGCCGCCGTGGCCGATGCGCCGGGTCTGAAAGACCCCACGCAGCTTGGCAGTGACATCCTGACTGGTCCAGCCCTGGGGCTTGTCTACAATTACAATTCCGTTCATAGAGTTACCTCAAAAGGGTTGTTGCAATAAAGTGCACAACCACAGATATAAGATTTAAGATATAAGATATAAGATAACAGGGATCGTAAAATATCTTGTATCTTATATCCTATATCTTGTATCTTTCAAAGGGCGTGGTTTTATTCTTCTTCCCTGTCCGCCCCGGTGTCCAGGGAGTTGATCAGCTTCAGCATTCTTGCTCCGTAGGTGATGGAATCATCCAGTGCCCACTGCAGCATGGGGGTGTGCCGCAGCTGCAGAGCTGCGCCCAATTCCCGGCGCAGGTAGCCGGAAGCGGACTCCAGACCCTTGATGGCGTCCTTTGCCTTATCCTCTTCCAAAAAGCTGACATAGGTTTTTGCAAAACGCAGATCCGGGGTGGTTTCCACCCGGGTGATGGAGATCATCGTGCCGTTGACCCGGGGATCTTTTACATTCCGCAAAAGATCGGACAGCGCCTTCTGGATCTCCTCGTTGATTCGATTGATACGATTGGATGCCATAATTCATCCTCCTTTGTGGCAAATCCGCCACGCCGCACAAGCGGCGCGGCGGAATAAAACATTACTGCTTGATCTCCTGCATGGCGAAGCATTCGAAAATGTCGCCCTCTTTCAGATCGTTGAACTTCTCAATGCTCATACCGCACTCGTAGCCTGCGGTAACCTCCTTGACAGCGTCCTTAAACCGCTGCAGAGAGCCCACATTGCCTTCGTGAATGACGATATTGTCGCGCAATACGCGCACCTGGGCGTCCCGGGTGATCTTGCCGTCCTTGACCATACAGCCGCAGACAGTACCGATGGCGGAAACCTTGTAGGTCATGCGCACTTCGGCGTGGCCGATGACCACTTCCTCAAACTTGGGAGCCAGCATGCCCTTCATAGCGGCCTCAATCTCGTCGATGGCATCGTAAATGACCCGGTAGAACCGCATATCCACATCGCTCCGCTGGGCACTTGCCTGTGCGCCGGAATCCGGACGGACGTTGAAGCCAACGATGATCGCGCCTGCGGTGGAAGCCAGCAGGATGTCACTTTCGTTGATAGCGCCCACGCCGGTGTGGATGACCTTGACACGGACTTCCTCGTTGGAGATCTTCTCCAAAGATGCCTTCAGTGCCTCGGCAGAGCCCTGCACGTCAGCCTTGACGATCAGGGGCAGCTCCTTCATTTCACCCTCCTGCATACGGGCAAACAGGTTATCCAAGGTGACCTTGGTCATGGCGTTGGCGGCGGCATCCTTGGCGGCCTGTTTCCGCTGTTCAACCAGCTCTCTTGCCATACGCTCGTCGGCAACGGCATTGAATTCGTCGCCGGGGGCGGGAACTTCTGCAAGACCGGTGATTTCTACGGGAATGGAGGGGCCGGCGGTCTTAACGGTGCGGCCCTTGTCGTTGGTCATCACACGGACACGGCCAACAGCGGTGCCGGCGATGACGATATCGCCCTGGTTCAGTGTACCGTTCTGCACCAGCAAGGTTGCGATGGGGCCGCGGTTCTTGTCCAGACGGGCTTCGATGACCGTACCCTTTGCCCGGCGGTTGGGGTTGGCCTTCAGCTCCTGCACCTCAGCGGTGAGGATGACCATTTCCAGCAGATCATCCAGACCCATGCCGGTCTTGGCGGAGATGGGCACGATGACCGTATCGCCGCCCCACTCCTCGGGGATCAGGTCGTACTTGGTCAGCTGTTCTTTAATCTTGTCAGGATTTGCGGTGGGTTTATCCATCTTGTTAATGGCCACGATGATGGGCACTTCTGCCGCCTTGGCATGGTTGATGGATTCAATGGTCTGGGGCATGATGCCGTCGTCGGCAGCAACCACCAGAATGGCGATGTCCGTGGACTTTGCGCCGCGGGCACGCATGGGAGTAAAGGCTGCGTGGCCGGGGGTATCCAGGAAAGTCACCATATTTCCGTTCACATCGACAGTATATGCACCGATGTGCTGGGTAATACCGCCGGCTTCGCCGGAGGTAACAGAGGTCTTGCGGATGGCGTCCAAAGTGGAGGTCTTGCCGTGGTCAACGTGACCCATGACCACCACCACGGGAGCCCGGGTTTCCAGCTCCTCGGCGGTATCCACATGGTCTTCGATCAGCCGCTCCTCTATGGTGACGGTAATCTCCTTTTCAACCTTGCAGCCCATTTCAGTGGCCACATATTCTGCGGTGTCAAAGTCAATGGACTGGTTGATGCCAGCCATCACGCCGTTCTTCATCAACAGCTTGATGACCTCACCGGCGGTCTTTTTCATCCGACTTGCCAACTCGCCCACGGTGATTTCCTCGGGGATTTTTACGGTGACAGGAGCTTTGCGGGCTACCTCCATCTGCAGACGGCGCAGCTTCTCCTGCTCCTCATTGCGGGATTTATTGCCCTTAAACTTGTTGTCCTTCTTGTTTTGCTGCTGACCCTTTTTGCCGAACTTCTGCTTGCCACCCTGGTAATTTTGTACCTTTTCGGACACCAGATTGTCCACATCGGCAAAGCGGTTGGTATTCACCTGCACCGCAGAGGTGTCCACAACACGGCGCTCCCGCTTGCGCTCGGGCTCGGCGGGCTTGGCAGGCTTTTGTTCCTGCTTGGGAGCTTCTGCCTTGGGCTTGGTTTCGCCTGCCGGCTTTGCTTCCGGCTTGGGTGCTTCCTTCACAGGCTCGGGCTTGGGAGCAGCAGGCTTGGGCTGCACAGCGAACACAACCTCCAAGGAGGAGATCTGATTGTTCTGGGTCAGATAGTCAAAAATAATGTTCAGTTCCTCATCCGTCATGACCTGGGTGGGGGACTTGGGTTTTTCACCATATTTGGAGACGATCTCCGTGATTTCCTTAGATGCCAGACCAAAGTCGGCGGCAACCTCTTTCAATCGATACTTCACTAAACTCATATAGAAACTGCACCTCCGAAATCATAATACCTTACTTCAAAACGAACGTCATCGCGAGGAGCGTAGCGACGTGGCGATCCCCATCAGGTTTCCGAACATCCACGGGATTGCCACACCAGTGTTGCAGAGCGCAGCGAATCATGTATTCAAAATGATTGCCGGTGGCAATCATACCACAATTCTGTGCGGACTGGTTCGCAATGACAGATTTTAAACATGTTCCTTACTTTGTGGGTTTGCGCTTACCAAGGCGCTTGTTCCGCTCATGGGCTTTGGCTTCCTTCTGACGCTGTTTCGCCTTTTGTGCCATTTCTTCCAAAGCGGAAAGGATATCCTTGTGCTTTTGCGCATCCAGCGTCTTTACCAACGAGAGGGCGAGACCTGCATCCGTGATGGCGGCGATGGCCAAGCTGGTGCGGCCGATGGAAAAGCCCATTTCGTCCTTGGTATTTTGCAGCCGGACCAGCTGTTGGTTCGTTCCTGCCACGAAGCTTTTGGCCCTGCGCCAGGTGTGGTCGGATGCATCCGATGCCACGATTACCAGGCGCGCGTGACCCAATCTTGCGGCTGCGCCCACAGGCTCTTCGCCCAACTCTGCAAACCCTGCTTTCCTGGCCAGTGCCAGGTAACCCAGTGCC
Organism: Faecousia sp.; assembly: GCA_045606205.1. Taxonomy (GTDB): domain Bacteria; phylum Bacillota; class Clostridia; order Oscillospirales; family Oscillospiraceae; genus Faecousia. The sequence continues at coordinate 5,579 of JAZURL010000058.1, forward strand.
TTATCCAAGAGGCGTTCCCTCCATTTCTTTTTCCAGGCGGTCATATACCTGCTCAGGAATGGGGGTTTCCAGGCAGCGCTCCAAGGACCGGCTCTTTCTTGCTTTTGCAAGGCAGGCCATATCCGGGCACACATATGCGCCCCGGCCGTTGAGCTTGCCGGAAAAATCCAGGCGGATCTCGCCGTCGGTGCAGCGCACCACGCGGATCATAGCACGTTTTTCTTTTCTTTCCCGGCAGCCCATACACTGCCGCTGAGGGATCTTCTTTTGCATTAGGACTGCACCTCCAAAATATGGTGTCATCGCGAGGGCCGACAGGCCCG
>JAZURL010000059.1:0-10323 GCA_045606205.1 Faecousia sp.
TCATTTTGAATAATTTGTCTAGCAAATTTTACTCAAGAATTTCGTTGGCTGTTATTTTCGATTCTACATCGCTTAAACAATCCATTTATTGTCCAAGGTGTTAAATAGTTCGTCTCACATTATTCAATTTACAAGGTACAGGTGTTCGTTGCCGCGAACCTCGATATAGTAACATATGCTTTTGGCATTGTCAAGCACAATTTTAGCGAATTTTGAAGTTTTTTTCGTTTTTCTGTTTATTACAAAAAGTGGCCTTATTTTTGGCTCAGGTTTGAGCAAATTCCCTCCAATGCTTCGGCTGCATCGTAGCTACTTTCCTCCCTTCCGGCAAGATCGCCCACACTCACCATCCCGCAGAGCTTCCCATCCTCAAGCACCGGCAAACGACGCACTTGCTCCCTACCCATCAGATATGCCGCAACGGCCACATCCATATTAGGGGATGCAGAAACGATTCTGCCCGTCATCACATCCTGCACTCGGGTCTGTTCTGCAGATCGATTGGTCGCCATGCACCTGGTCACCAAATCTCGATCCGTCACCACGCCGCATAGTTTTCCGTCACTCCCACAAACCGGCAGAACGCCGATATTATGGTTTGCAAGCAGTCGTGCCGCCACTGCAACACTCTCCTGTGGATGGATCTTGATCACATTTTGGCTCATGATATCCTTCAGTTTCATAAGCACCACCCTCCTTCACAAAAAGTATCGACAAGCCATCTCCATAATATACATTAATATATTTGATTTTCTTGCTGATATATGGTATCCTTTCCTTATCAGTATGCGGAGGTGAGGCAAATGTCTTGCAAAGAACTCGACAGGGCTAAAACACTGCTAGACAGAACAGACAACACCTGTGTGCTGTGCAGCGGTCACGTCATCATCACAGATAAGCGCCGTGGTGTCCGTCCGCTTTTGGATTTGCTTGAAAGTGATGCGGATGTAGCTGGTTTTGCAGTTGCGGACAAGGTGGTTGGCAAGGCCGCCGCCTACCTGTACTGGCTACTGAAGATCAAGTGTCTCTTTGCGCGGGTAATCAGCCAGCCCGCCCTCGATGTGCTACAGCAAGCTGAAATTAAAGTAGAATACGATCAGCTTGTCCCCGCCATTCAAAACCGCACCAAGGACGGTTACTGCCCTATGGAGAACGCCGTTTGGAATGTCACCTCAGCAGAGGAGGCGCTCTCGGCAATTTACGAGGCATTGGCGCAACTGAATAAATGAAAAAGCCTCCCGACGGGAGGCTTTTTATGTAATTCTAATTGCGTATTAAAACACCTTAGCCGCCGGCACTCATTCTGGCAGCCGCTGCTGCAGTGATCTCATACCGCAGTTCTTCCCCTCTGCCCAATCGACCGATATCCTTGATTACCTCATAAGCGACTACGGAGCGCATGTCCATGGTAGGACCAGCCATATGGGGCATCAGCAGTACATTTTTGCACTTGCGAATGGGAGCATCCGGTGCGGGGGGCTCCTGTGCGTACACATCCAATGCAGCATAGAACTTGCCATCAAGCAGCATTTCAAACATCGCAGGCTCATCAATGACAACGCCACGAGCGGTGTTGACCAGTAATGCATCGGGCTTCAAGCGCTCCAACAGTTCCCGGGTGATCATACCGCGGGTTTTGGGAGTATTGGAAGCATGGATGCTGATGACATCGCACTCAGAGAAGATTTCTTCCAAACTGGCAATACGGCCGCCATATTTTGCAGCTTCCTCATCGGTCAGGTGAGAAGAATAAATCAATACTTCCAGATCATACCAGCGAATCAGGTTCAGATAGTGTCTGGCAATGGCGCCAAAGCCGACAATGCCCAACTTCTTTCCAAACAGGCCGCGGTTATAGAAAACAGCTTCGCACCAGCCTCCGTCACGCATAACGCCCATGTAATGCTCCAATCGACGCAGGGCAGCCAAAGTATAGCACAGGCAGCCTTCCGCAACAGATTGGGCAAACACATCATTGCCACTAATGACCTTTACATCAGTTTCGTACACATCCGGTGCGACTACAGGCGCAACGCTACCTGCACAGTGGGCAATCAGTTTCAGGTTGGGCATTTTTAGTATATCTTCTTTGTGGTACAGGCGAGTGCCCCAGCAGGTGAGCAAAACATCTGCATCGCGGGCAAGTTCCACCACTTCTGCAACCTCCAAGTTGCGGCTGTAGGGGTTCTGCTCCACTTCACCGATGGAACGCAACAACTCCAGGTTGCGAGGGGTCAGAAAAGTGTCTGTCATAGCATTATGAGGCATGGTAATAAAAATCTTCATTGTAATTCCTCCTTCGTTGTTACGGAATCATATTCTAATGGAAACAGGCGCACTGCACTCTGCTTCACTATTGGATATATTATACATTATACATAATCCGCGGGTATTACGCTAGTGTGTTTTTTTACAAAGAAGCCTGCGGTTTTTGCATTGATTTAATATACTTTTGATGAAAATGACAAATAGGTAGTTTTTTTGTACAAATCAAATGATTCCGTTTTGTGCAGAATGATCTTTTCTGTTTTCTCTTCTCTACGATATGCTCCACACAACAGATAAGAAACAGCAGGCCTCCGTTTGGAAACCTGCTGTAGAAGCATACAGTTGAACGATCAACGCTTGGAGAACTGGGGCGCACGACGTGCAGCCTTCAAGCCGTACTTCTTTCTTTCCTTCATTCTGGGGTCGCGGGTCAGGAAACCGGCAGCCTTCAGAGCAGCGCGGAACTCGGGGTTCAGCAGGATCAGAGCACGGGAGATGCCGTGACGGATAGCGCCAGCCTGGCCGGAAACGCCACCGCCTGCGACAGTGACAACGATATCGACCTTACCGACCATAGCGGTAGTAACCAAGGGCTGATTGACAACCAGCTTCAGGGTGTCCAGGCCAAAGTAATCGTTAATGTCGCGGCCATTGATGGTGATAGCACCGGTGCCGTTCTCGAAAACGCGAACACGGGCAACGGAGGACTTGCGACGGCCAGTGCCGTAAAAATACTTCTTCTTGCTCTCGTACATAATTCAGTTACCTCCAATTAGTCCAGAGTCCAGGCGACCGGCTTCTGAGCAGCGTGTGCATGCTCGGCGCCCTTATACAGGTGCAGACGGGTCAGCGCGGTGCGGCCCAGGGTGTTCTTGGGCAACATGCCCTTGACGGCCAGCTCCATAGCATAATCGGAACGGTTCTCCATCATGACGCGAGCCTTGGTCTCCTTCAGGTTGCCGATCCAACCGGTAACACGGTAGTAGGTCTTCTGCTCCAGCTTCTTGCCGGTCAGGATAGCCTTATCGGTGTTGATAACGATGACGAAATCACCGCAATCAACGTTAGGGGTGAAATCAGCTTTGTGCTTGCCACGCAGCAGGTTTGCAACAGTGACAGCGGTGCGGCCCAGGGGCTTGTTGGCAGCGTCAACAACGTACCACTTACGCTCCAGGGTCTCTTTCTTCAAAAGAGTGCTGGACATATTACTTCCTCCAAATAGGTAAAATATTTTGACATTTTCCTGTACGTGATGTACAATGTCTTCAAATCGCTTGACATTTATATCACATTGATTTTTAAATGTCAACCGATTTTTTGAGAATTTTTCTGAAATGATGTGCAATCTCTTATATTCTCTCATTTTCTCTTGTTTTCTTTTAAATTCTCGAACTCCATTTTTACAAAAATACGGGGGAAATTTACCAATGCAGAAGATGATGGGCCTGGTACGCCGGTGTATCGAAGATTATAATATGATCACCCCAGGTGAGCGCATTGCCGTGGGCGTTTCCGGCGGCAAAGATTCCCTGGTGCTTCTGCAGGTACTGGCAGGGCTACGGCAGTATATGGATTTCACCCTGGAAGCGGTCACCATCGATATGGGCCTGGGAATGGACTTTACCGGCATTGAAAAAATGTGCAACGAATTGAATGTTCCATACCATATTATATATACACAAATCGGCCCTATCATTTTTGACCACCGCAAGGAGAAAAATCCATGCTCCATGTGCTCGAAAATGCGCCGGGGTGCATTGAACCAAGCAATTTTGGATCTGGGTATCCGCAAGATCGCATTGGGGCATCACTACGACGACGCTGTGGAAACGTTCGTGATGTCTCTTTTCTATGAGGGACGCATCAGCTGCTTCCAGCCGGTAACGGATCTCGATCGCACCGGGGTTATTCAGATCCGTCCCATGCTCTACGTCCACGAAAAAACTGCAGAAAATTTTGCCACTCGGATGGAACTGCCGGTAGTGTGCAACCGATGCCCGGTAGACAAGCACACCAAGCGGGAGGAAATCAAAAAGCTGGTGTTCGACCTTTCCCAAACCTATCCCGATCTGAAAGAACGCATTTTCGGAGCAATGCAGCGTCTTCCCCTGCCCGAATGGGAGCCCCATGGCCGCTACAAACGTCCCAAAGAACAGGAATAGCCCCTAAAATAGGGAAAAATCAGAAAAATCATAAATTTGCGAAAAAAAACACTTGCTTTTTTCGGCAAACTTTGGTATCATATCAAAGCGCCTGTGAAAAGGCGATATTTTTGAGATCATCATGGAGATAGGAGGTGCAGTGAATGGCTAAGTGTGATTTTTGTGGCAAGGGCGTGACCTTCGGCATTAAGGTTTCCCACTCCCACAGACGTTCCAACCGCACATGGAAGCCCAATGTGAAGCGTGTCAAGGCGGTGGTCAACGGTACTCCGTGCCATGTGTACGCCTGTACCAGATGTCTCCGTTCCAACAAGGTTGAGCGGGCCATCTGATTACCCATGCCATCAATTACGCCATCGGCTCGCCGGTGGCGTTTTTTGTTCATCGAGGAGATTTTATGGAAACATTTGCACAAATTTTGAGCATTGCAGGCCTTGCCTGCGTGGTAGGCTCTTATCAGCAAAAAAACAAGAGCGCATTGATCGCGATCCAGGCCACCGGCGGAGCGCTGTTCGCCATACACTATTTACTCATGGGCGCTTATGCCGGATTTCTTTTGAACTCCATCGCCGTTCTGCGTGGATTCATCTTCTATAAAGAGCGCTCCGCAAAAGCGGGAAAAATCTGGGTAGGCATCATCATCGGACTGTGCCTTGCAGCCTACGCTCTGACCTTTACCGTATTTGGTACGCCGGCAACGGCAGGTAATCTAGTTCTTGAGTCGCTGCCCACCATCGGCATGGTCGTACTGACCATTTCCTTTAATATGACCCACGCCGGCCATATCCGGGCATTGGGATTCATCAATTCCGCAGGCTGGCTGACTTACAACATCGCGCACTTGTCCATTGGCGGTATCGGATGTGAGGTCATGTGTATCATCTCCATTATCGTCGGTATTTTGCGTCACGATATCAAGAAAAAATAAAAAATTCTCCCCATCTGGGGAGAATTTTTTATTCTATTGCAAAATATGCTGCCAAGAACTTCGCGACCCCGTCTTCGTCGTTGGTGAACTCGCTGACATGACTGGTCTTGCCCAAAAGTTCCGTGCGACCGTTTTTCATCATCACCCCTACCCCGGCTTCCCGGAGCATATCAAAATCTCCGTAATCATCGCCAAAGGCAATGATGTCTTCTGCTTTTCCCCTCACCAGTTTCATCAAGTTGCGGTTGCCCAGGGCCTTTGTTGCGCCGACGTGATTGTACCGGCGGAATGTACCGCCCATATAAGTGGTATACGCCAGATTGTACTTATCCGCCAAAGCCTGTGCCTGAGCATCATCCTTTATATCCGTGACGATCTTCTGCGCCGGGAACGGAAACTCTTCGGCCGAAAAGTCAAAGGGTACTGCTTTCTGAATGGTATGCTTGCCCTTGTGGGAATAAAAACAGTCCTGGGTCTGGACAAAAAGATCATCAGTGATCTCCAGTAGATCTGCAAGCACCTTTTGGAGCGTGGGTGCATCCACCTCCGCAGAGAAAATCACATTTTCGTCCCTGTCTATGATCAACGAGCCGCCGTTCAAAATGGCATAGTCTGGTTTGATTTGGTCAAAGTATTGTTGATTGAACGCCTTCGAGCGGGCGGTATTGCAAACCAATTTATGGCCCATCGCCTGCACTTTCCTTAAAATCTCCAGCGAATACGCCGAAATTTCCCGACGGTCATTCAACAGCGTATCATCCATATCGAAAATGATATACTTCATGCGCCTCTCCCCTTTTTTTCCTTATGATAGCACAGTTCCCTTTTCTATGCAACGGGGTGTGGACAAACGAAAAAAAATATGGTATTCTATGATATCATAGTATCACTATACGCAGGAGGCATTTTGAAAAATGGGCAAACTGATTGTAATCGAGGGAACAGACGGTTCCGGCAAGTCCACACAATTCAAAAAACTAACAGAACGCGTTACCGCTGAAGGGATTGAATTTCAAAAACTGGTGTTTCCTCAGTATTCCGAGCCAAGTTCTGCACTGATCCGTATGTATTTAGGCGGTGAATTCGGCACAGACCCTTCCGATGTAAACGCCTATGCCGCCTCTGCATTTTATGCGGTGGACCGCTATGCCTCCTATAAAAAAGCCTGGGGTGAATGGTACGATAACGGCGGTCTGATCCTTTCCGACCGTTACACTACCTCCAATGCCGTCCATCAGACATCCAAAGAGCCGGAGGAAAAACAGCAGGAGTTTCTTAAGTGGCTGTACGAATTTGAGTACGACAAGCTGGGTATGCCCTGCCCCGATTTGGTGATCTACCTGGACGTGCCTACTGCATTTACCGAGCAGCTCATGCGGTCTCGGGAGCAGCAAACCAACACCAAGGCTGACATTCACGAGCAGAACACCGATTACTTAGCCACCTGCCGGGAAATGGGCCGCAAGGCCGCCGGCTACTATGGCTGGCACATTATCAACTGCGTTAAAGATGGCCAAATGCGCAGCATTGAGGATATTCACGAAGAGATTTACGGCCTTGTAAAGGAATGTATGGAGGGATAACCATGGTATATATGCTGTTGGGCACCGGATTTGAAGAGATTGAAGCCATTGCTCCACTGGATCTGCTGCGCAGAGCCGGTGTCGAGGTGCTGACTGTGGGCGTAAACGGGAAAACTGTATACGGTGGCCACAATATCGGCATTGCAGCAGATATCACCCTGGCGGAAATGGATCTAACCAACCTGGAAATGATCATTCTCCCCGGCGGACTGGGCGGTGTTGCCTCCGTCCGGGCAAGTAAGGAAGCCATGGCCGCTTTGCAGTTTGCATGGGAAAATGACAAATTCGTAGCCGCCATCTGCGCCGGACCCACTGTTTTGGCAGATCTGGGTATCACAGACGGCAAAAAGGCCACCTGCTACCCCGGCTGTGAAAGCGGCATGGGCAGCGCCATTATGCAGGAGAATGTGCCTTGCGTGCGGGATGCCAATCTGATCACCGGTACTTCCGCCGGCTGCGCCATTCCCTTCGGCCTCTCCCTTATCGCTGCCTTGAAGGGCCAACAGGCCGCCGACACCGTAGCGGAGCAAATCGTCATCCGCTGACAGGAGGAACAATTATGGACAACAAGAATCTGAATCCCCCTTCCGGGGACGATACCAGCTGGCTGGATGAATTGCTGGCCTCCTCCAATTACGGAGAAGATGCCATCGAGGATCTTTCCAGCTCTGTAGAAGATAAGGAGCTGGATCGGATCATCCGGGAAGCCAAAGCAGATGAGTGGGATCTGCTGGATATCATTGAAAGCCAACAGCTGGAATCAGAAACACCTCCCACTCCCCAGCCTGCCTTTGAAGATCCGGAGGTCACCGCGCAGGTCTACTGGGATGAAGAGGAGCCCGACGAGGAGGCCGAAGAGGAAATTCCCACGGACTCCGATCGCAAAGTGCGTCCCAAGCGGAAAAACAGCTACGGCCTGTTCGGCCTCCCCCACTTCGCCTCCGTCCTGATTTGGATCGGCATTGTGGCAGTTTGCGGCATTTCCCTGGGTCGCCTGCTGTGGATCTGCGCCACAGATGTGCTGGCCTTTGGCCGGCCGGATCAGGTGACGACCATCACCATCACGAGCTCCGATGTGGGCAACATTGATGCCATAGCAGACAAGCTTTATAACGCAGGCCTTATCAAATACAAGCAGCTCTTCCGTTTCTATGCATCCTTGAGCAGCGCAGACGAGAAGATCAGCGCAGGTACTTTTGAACTGAACACTCTGTTTGACTATAACGCGTTGGTCAAAGGCATGTCCGCCAGCTCTTCCTATCGGGAATCTGTCAAGGTCACCATCCCGGAAGGCTACACCTGTTCTCAGATTTTTGCGCTTTTGGAAGAAAAGGGCGTCTGCACCGTCGCTGAGCTGAAAGCCTATGAGGTTCAGAGCGACTATTGGTTCCTGGAGGGTGCAAACGCAAATGCGGAATATCCCCTGGAGGGCTTCCTTTTTCCTGACACCTACAATTTCTATATTGGCGACAGCGCCAAAGGCGTTTTCCGTCGCTTCCTCGCCCGCTTCGACGATATCTTTACCGACGAACTGAAGGCTTACGTGGATTCTTCCAAGTATTCCCTGTACGAGATCATGACCATTGCATCCATGATTGAAAAGGAAAGTGCCGGCAGTAGTGAAAACTATGACATTTCCTCCGTCATTTATAACCGTCTGAATAATCCCGCATCTTTCCCCTACCTGAACATCGACGCAACCATTGTCTATGCTCAGGGAGGAAACTCCGATGTAATCGACAAGGATCTGGACAGCCCCTACAACACCTATAAGTACAGGGGTCTGCCCCCCACGCCCATCTGCAACCCCAGTTTGCTGAGCATTCAGGCCGCACTTGCGCCCACCGATACCAAGTACTATTACTATGCGTTGGATCCCAGCACCGGCCTGCATCACTTCTCCAAGACCTATAACGAACACCAAAACTTCCTGAACAGTTTGAAATAATATGACAAAAAAGATAGAATTACTGAGCCCTGCCGGGGATATGGAACGGCTGAAAATGGCCGTTCTGTACGGCGCGGACAGTGTGTACCTGGCCGGTACTGACTTCGGTATGCGCTCCTTCGCCGGGAATTTCACCCCGGAGGAACTGCCCATGGCAGTGGGTTTTGCCCATGACCGTGGGGTAAAAGTGCATGTTACCGTCAATACCATGCCCCGAAATGATGAGATCTGCAATCTGCCGACTTATTTGGAGCAATTGGATGATGCTGGTGTGGATGCGCTGATCGTGGCGGACATGGGTGCATTCACTTTGGCAAAAAAATATGCGCCCCATTGCCAGTTGCACGTTTCCACGCAACAATCCATCGCCAACTACGAATGCGCTTCAGCATGGTACGATTTGGGTGCAAAACGTGTGGTTCTTGCCCGGGAGCTGAACCTTGTGGAGATTGCAGAAATACGTCAAAAAACACCTAAAGAGCTAGAAATCGAGACGTTCGGCCATGGTGCGATGTGCGTCAGCTATTCCGGCCGTTGCCTGTTGAGCAATTACATGACCGGCCGGGATTCCAACCGGGGCGCTTGCGCCCAGCCCTGCCGGTATCAGTACGCACTGATGGAGGAAAAACGTCCCGGGGAATATTTCCCCATCTATGAGGATGAAAAGGGCACATACATTCTCAATTCCCGAGATATGTGCACCATCGACCATCTGAAAGACCTGATGGATGCGGGCATCGACTGCATCAAGATCGAGGGACGGGCAAAATCCGCTTACTACGCCGCCATTGTTACCGGTGCTTACCGCCATTGCATCGATGATATTGCCGCCGGACGGGAAATCGACCTCGTATGGCGGGACGAGGTGGAACACGTGTCCCACCGGGTCTATTCTACCGGCTTTTACTTTGGCTTCCCCGGGCAATATACAGAAAACTCCCGATACTTAAGAGAATGGCAGATTTGTGCCAAGGTAGAGTCCTGCGAGGAAAATGGTCTTGCCCTTTGCAGCCTGAATAATAAGTTCTCCCAGGGAGATTCTCTCGAAGTGGTAGGTCCTGACTTCCGTCCCCTCCCCTTTACTGCCGACAAGATGACCGATGTGGAGGGAAATGCTCTGACTGAGCCCCGAACGCCGCAAATGAAATTCTACCTGCAACTGCCGAAGCAAGTTCCTGCTTTCTCCATACTCAGACGTAGCGTAGATTTGTCAGCAAAATAAGGGTTGTAATCGCAAATTTACCCCTTTACAAACGAACCAAACCTTGCTATAATAATCGGGCTGTGAAGCAGATGCACCGGTGGCTCAATGGATAGAGCATCGGATTCCGGTTCCGAGGGTTGGGGGTTCGAGTCCCTTCCGGTGTACCAAAACATTCAAACCCGAACCTTTTGCCAATTGGCGAAACGTTCGGGTTTGTTGTTTTCTTTAAT
>JAZURL010000060.1:0-6247 GCA_045606205.1 Faecousia sp.
TATGATCCCAACGTTTACACCGTTACCGTCAAGATCAGCCACGAAAACGGAGTTCTGACTGTTACGCCTTCTGATAATGCGGCCAGCCTACAAATCACCAACACTTACGCGGCGCAGGGTGTGGATGCGACAATTAGCGGCAGTAAGGTGCTGTCTGGCGACTGGACCAGTGTGGTGAACAAGGACTTTACCTTCCAGCTATTCCAGGCGGATGCGAACTTTACCATTACCAACCCGATCCCTGTGAAGACTGCTACCGTCAATGGCAATGCCAATTTCAGTATGAAGCTTCGCTACGAAGACGGTCAGGAGGGCTACTACTACTTCGTTCTGAAGGAAGACCTGTCCGTAAAGGCTGGTGGCATTGGTTACGATGCGGGTGAATACCATATCACGGTCAGCGTTTCTGATCCCGGCGACGGTCAGCTGGCGGCAACTGTGACCATGTACCGTCCCGGTACCGGCAATACCACTACTGCGCTGTTTACCAATGCTTACTCCGTGGAGCCTGTATACGTCACTCTGGAAGGCACAAAGTCCTACATTAACAGTGTCACCAAGGCACCCATGACCATGGACGAGGGCATGTTCTCCTTCCTGGTGCTGGAGGGTGATCATTTGGCGGCCACTGGTAGCAATTTGGCTGACGGCACCATTGAGTTTACCTCCATCCGCTATACCGCGGCAGGAGAGCACACTTACACCATCGTGGAAAATGATGGCGGTGCCGGCGGGATCACCTATGATAACACCGTCTTTACAGTGAAGGTAACTGTGGTGGACAATGGCGACGGCACACTCACCGCTACCGTAGATTACAACAACACTCCTGTGGCGTTTGAAAACACCTACACCCATGAATCTGCACAGATTACCTTCAACGGCAACAAGGTGCTATCCGGCGACTGGAGCAACGTTTCTGCAGCAAACAAGATTTTTAACTTTGAGCTGTATGAGACCGGTTCTGATTTCGCTATCAGCGGCGATGCTTTCAAGCATACATCCAATGAATCCGGCGGCAGCTTTACCTTCGGTACGCTGAGCTACACCACAGAGGGTACGCATTACTATGTGATCCTGGAGCAGGCCGGCGATGCAAACAAGGGCATCACCTATGATCGGACGAAGTACTACATCACTGTTAAGGTAGAAGATGACGGAAACGGCAATCTGATCCCAACCGTCACCGCTACGGGTGTTACCATTACACCCGATGCACAGAACAGCCGTTTGGTGACGGTCAGCGATTTGGAGTTCTGCAACGAATACCACAGTGTCATCGCCGATAAGGACGTATTCCTTTACGATGAGCCGGACGTCAGCATCGACGGCAAGGCTGTGGAAAAGGACGACATCCTGCTGTACAAGATCTCTTACACCAACTACGACAGTGTGCCGGTGGATATCACCATCACCGACATCATTCCCCAGTATACAAGCTTCGTTGCCGGCTCCGCAGACAATGGCGGTGTTCTCGTCGGCAACAAACTGAGCTGGACGCTGACTCGGGTAGCACCCGATGAGACTGTGACGGTCAGCTTCTGTGTGAAGGTGGAAGATGTGGGCGGTACTGTAACCAACAGCGCAACTGTGCTGGATGGAGAGAATGAGATCGAGACCAATCAGGTCTCCAACACCGTAAAAACTCCCTCTGATGAGCCCGATAAGACCGGCGATGAAATGAACATGGGTCTGTTGATTGGACTGATGCTGTCCAGTGTAGCATGCCTGTTTGTTCTGGTCGTTTCCCGCAAGCGGCTTGTTGGCTGATAACTGAATAAGATTCCCGGAATGCATTTCATGCATTCCGGGAATTTATCGTGATTTATCTAAGCGAACCATCATCTGTATTTGGCAGAAAGAAAAGGTAGACAGCATGATTCCATGTGTCTACCTTGATTTCAGGTTGTTTATTTGGAAGGGCCGGAGCGAAGTTGGACATCGTGGTAACCACCCTCGACGATGGAGGTGGCGGAGACCAGAGTCAGTTTTGCATCTCTCTGCAGGTCCGGGATGTTGATGACACCGCAGTTGCACATGGTGGACTTGACCTTGTACAAAGAGGCTTCCACATTGTCGTGCAAAGAGCCGGCGTAGGTGACGTAGGAGTCCACACCCTCTTCAAAGCTCAGCTTGGTCTTACCACCCAGGTCGTAGCGTTGCCAGTTCCGGGCGCGATTACTACCCTCGCCCCAGTATTCTTTCATGTAGATGCCGTTCACCAGCACCTTAGGAGTGGGGGATTCGTCAAACCGGGCGAAGTAACGGCCCAGCATCATGAAGTCTGCGCCCATGGCAAGAGCCAGGGTCATGTGGTAATCGTGGACGATGCCGCCATCGGAGCAGATGGGGACATAGATACCGGTTTCCTTGAAATATTCGTCCCGGGCGGCGGCAACTTCAATCAAAGCGGTAGCCTGGCCGCGGCCGATGCCCTTGGTTTCCCGGGTGATACAGATAGAACCGCCGCCAATGCCGACTTTGATGAAGTCTGCGCCGGCTTTGGCCAGGAATAGAAATCCGTCCCGGTCGACTACATTGCCTGCGCCGATCTTGACGCTGTCGCCGTAGTGCTCGCGTACCCAGGCGGTGGTTTTGGACTGCCAGCACGTATAACCCTCGGAGGAGTCGATACACAGCACGTCTGCGCCGGCTTCCAGCAGGGCAGGGATACGCTCAGCATAGTCACGGGTGTTGATACCTGCACCCACCAGGTAGCGCTTTTTGCCGTCCAGCAGTTCCTGAGGATTGGCCTTGTGGGAGGAGTAGTCCTTGCGGAACACGAAGTACATCATGTTGCCGTCCTTGTCCACGATGGGAAGGCTGTTGAGTTTATGCTCCCAAATGATGTCATTGGCTTCTTTCAAGGTGGTCTCCGCGGGAGCGGTGATCATCTTGTCAATGGGGGTCATAAAGCTTGCGACCTTTTCGGAGGGATCCATACGGGAAATACGGTAGTCCCGGCCGGTGACGATACCCAGGAGCTTGCCGTTTGCAGTGCCATCGTGGGTGATGGCCACAGTGGAGAAGCCGTTGGCTTCCTTCAGTGCGAGCACGTCGGCAAGGGTGTTTTCGGGGGTCAGATTGGAGGCAGAGACCACAAATCCGGCCTTGTAGCCCTTGACCTTGGCAACCATGGCCGCTTGGGATTCAATGGACTGAGAACCGAAGATAAAGCTGATGCCACCCTCTTTTGCCAAAGCAATAGCCAAGCTGTCGTTGGAAACGGACTGCATGATCGCGGAAGTCATAGGAATGTTCAGAGAAATTGCAGGCTCCTCCACGCCTTTGCGGTACTTGGTCAGAGGGGTGCGCAGGCTGACATTATCCGGGATGCAATCTTCAGATGTGTATCCGGGAATCAGCAGATACTCGCTGAAGGTACGGCTGGGCTCTTGCATGTAGTGGGCCATTGGGATTACCTCCTGTTATTTGAAATATGTCGACAGATTTTTATTTTTATCAATATACCATAGCCAGGAAAAAGGGTCAAGTGTGCCGGTGAAAATAAAACCCACAAATTTCTTGGAAAAAGCCTGGGATTCCTTGTTGAAATGGCGAATGCGGAGTTGCCGTACGGCAACTCCGCATGAAGGTTTATTCGCCAATGGGCGCAGGAGCTTCCCCGGTTTCTCCCGTATCAGATTCTTCCGCGGTTTCCAATTCAGTGACTTCCGGGAAAATTGCCACAGGAGTTTCGTCCACCACGGCGGCGGACAGCTTCTCGGACTCGGCAGTGGTGGGAACGGAAACAGGGGCTTTCTTGGGGCGCAGGACGATGCCCAGCACGATACCGACGATGCACAGCGTCAAGCCTGTACCGAACACGACGATGTTGACCACGGCAGTTTGCAGGAGAATGTAACGGGTCAACTTCAAGACCATAGGAAGCCACTGCATATCGGCAGGAAGTTCGCCGGAAATCACCCACATATCAGGCTGGAATTTTGCCAGCAGATTGGCAATGACCATAAGGCCGGCCAGCATCAAAGGATAACCGGCGCGGCGCAGGCCCTTACCCAACTGACGGCAGTTGATCAGAACGATGGCGGCCATTAATATGACGCAGACAACAATGCCGATGATCAGAGCTTGGGTGGAGGCAACGGAACTTACAATGCTATAGGATTCCTTAACAATATCAAGCACACTGGGGCTGGATTCTGTGGCGGTGTTATCGGAGCTCCCTTCCAAGTCTTCGGAACCCCCGGGATTTTGGTTGATCAGATCCATGAAACCTGCCAGGCCCTCGGCTTCTACCTTGTTAACGATCTCATTTTCCTCGAAAATCTGTGCCACCTGCTGGGCAATGTCTTCGGAAACAGGCTCGCCGGTGATGGTTTCAATGAGTTCGGCATTTTCGTTGATCAACTGCACGATCTCTTCCGGTTCAAAGGTGGTGGTGATCTCGTCGTTAAAATAGTCCGTGACCAAAGAAGCGGTTTTGTCCGCAATGTAATCCTTAACGGTGGACTCGTTGATCATTTGGGTAAATTCTTCTTTGGAGACGGGGATGGCGTCAGCAAACTGATTGCCTAATTCGTCATAGAACATACTAATGAGCTGATCGGTCAAGTCAGAAGCCACATTGCTGGGCTCTTCCCGACGGGGCATCTGATATGTACGCTGAATTCGGGGCGCAACGCGCAGACCATTTTCACCGGCGATGGAAATGGGCGCTTTGGGGCGCACATGGGCAGGTGCGGACATCATGGTGCGGATAATACCACTGATGCCGTCTTCAGATATGATGATCTGAACATCTGCGATCAGCGCTGTGGCAATGGTGGAAACAAGCAACAAAAGGCCCAGGAAGAAAGAGGCTACAAACAGGCCAAACCGTACACCAAGGGACAGCTTCTTTTGCTTAAACATAGTAGAATCTCCTTTTTGTTCACAGGATGTTTACATTTTACCGCCTGGGGAAGAAAATGTCAATTCGTTTCCCGGTTTCTTAAGAAAATAGCAAAAACCCGGCGCTGAACAGCGCCGGGTTGATAACTTATGAGTGCTTCCACTCGATGGTGCCTACGGAGCTGCAGATGCGGCCCTGTTTGCGGTGCCCGATAAAATCTTCGGGCTTGCGCTTTTCCTCGATTTTATCGACCGCAGCACAATTAATCAACTCGCTTTATCTGCCACCGGCAGCGCTCTTTGATTAATTCCATTCCACCGTGGCATTGGTGGGAATGATGGCGATATAGGTCTTGCCTACACCAAAGGTGACAGGTGTGCCATCTTCCAGGGTGTAGGTGAAAGGGTCATAGACGCTGTCACGGCTCCATTTGATAGGAATCACCTGGCCGCCGCAGGCATAGTAGCCCGTTCCCGTGCCCTCAAGGGTGATGATCATATGGGAAGAGGTATCGTTTTTCTTTGTAGGTGCGTGCAGTGCCAGCACATTGCGGAAGGAGATGATTTCTCCGGTGTTGCCGTCAATGTTATCCTTCCCGTATTGGAAGGACTGGTAAGTTTTGCTGGCTTCGTCATAAGAAAACTTGGTGTACTTGTGCCACTTATTGGGTTTACCACCCTCATTAAACCAAACGGTGAGCGTATTTGCTGATTCACCTGTGATGGTGTTCTCGTCGTCAAAAGTCAGACCGAAATCATAAGGCTTTTCCCTTTCCAAAGCAAAGCCATAGCGCTCAGCATAGTCAACAGCCCGTTTTCCCACCAGAAAGTGGCTGGCGTCCAAGCTATAACCGCTATTGAGGCGGTCCTGGCTTTCATAGAAATAGGCATAGGCCTTGTCAATGCCTTCTATGTGATCCCACCCCATTGCCTGCATGTACTCCTCGGCGCCTACTTTACCCGTACTTCTGCCGAAGTGGACATAGATGGCATCGTATGCGATGGCAAGGTTGACGAAGTGACGCCTTGCACTGCGGATGCAACCCAGGTTTTTTACAGATGCCAGGTCGCTGTAAATACCCATGCAGCGGGTCCAGCCGCCTTCTGTGAGCGCTTCGTAGACAATGTCTGCCTCAGAAACACCGTGTACGGGCATACCGGATTCATAATTATTGAGCATTACGGCGAAGGGCCGGGCAGTCATTTGCGCATAGGCTGGCTCACCGGTGAGGGGGTTGATGTAGGGAGCAGGCGGCTCGGTGGGGGGTTGCGTCGCGGGCGCAGAGGTTTCCGGAGGGGCGGATGTGGCAACCGTGGACGCAGGAGTCTGCATTTGCGTTGCCGGGGTGGACGTAGTGGGGAAGTCGGAGGCCAAGCGGTCTTAGGAAGACAA
>JAZURL010000061.1:0-3196 GCA_045606205.1 Faecousia sp.
ATATGGTCAAGGGCGGCCGGTGTTCTTCCGCCGCTGCTTTGGGCGCAAACTTGCTGAATCTGAAGCCCTGTATTGAGGTCAAGGACGGCAAAATGGGCGTGACCAAAAAATACCGCGGTCCCTACGCTAAGTGCCTTGCAAGCTATGTCAAGGATCAACTGGCCGGCCGGGACGATATCGTCCGCAAGGAGCTGTTCCTCACCTACACCCAGGTAGATGACAAGTGTCTGACCGCTGTAAAGGATGCTATCGCCGCCTGTGAGCCCTTCGAGACTGTCTATGAGACCACCGCCGGCTGTACCGTTTCCTGTCATTGCGGCCCCGGCACGCTTGGTGTGCTGTTTGTTAGAAAATAAACCTTATCCCGCTGAAGGAATTTCAGCGGGATGCTCTCTTCTGGAGGCAAGATATGGAATATTCAAAACTTTTGGATCTGGCATCGGATCTCGGCTATGGCCTTGCAATGAACGGTGCAGAAACCTTCCGGGTGGAAGAGAGCATCACCAGAGTTCTGGCCGCCTATGATATTGAAGCTGAGGTCTTTGTCATTCCCAACTGTATGCACATCAGTATCGAGCCGATTGCGGGCCGCCCTCAGACCCGTATGCGCCGAATCGGTATCCACGAAAATGACCTGGATGCTGTGGAGCGATACTCTAATCTCAGCCGCAGGATTTGCCAGGAGCGTCCTGCGCCGGAAATCGCAGCACAATGGTTGGCAGATACCAAAAAGCAGTTGCGGGAATATTCATTTCCCATGTACATACTGGGTAATGCCTTGGGTGCACTTGGTTTTTCCATACTTTTTGGCGCTTCTTTCGTGGATGCCCTACTCTCCGGAGTATGCGGTATCCTGGTAGGTCTGGTTTTAAAATGGATGAACCGTTTGGGTGCAAACGACTTTTTCCGTACCATTGCCGCAGCATTCCCCATGGCACTGTTGGGATATACGCTGAACGCGATCTTTCCTTCTATACGCTCCGACTGTGTGATCATTGGTGGGTTGATGAGCCTCGTGCCAGGACTTTTGTTCACAAATGCCATGCGTGACATTATTTATGGGGATACCAATTCCGGTATTAACCGCATCGTGCAGGTGCTGCTGATCGCAGTAGCCATTGCATTGGGCGCGGCAGCTGCCTGGAATGCTGTTGCCATGGTCTGGACCGCTCCCGTCAGCCCCGCTCCTGTTCCCAACCCTCTGCTGGTCACCAGCCTTGGTACTGCAATTGGCTGTCTTGGCTTTTCCATTTCGTTCAACATTCATGGCCCGGGCGGTTTGATCTGTGTACTGGGCGGTGTATTGACATGGATTGTCTATGCTGTCTGTTTACAGCTGGGCATCAGTGAAATCGGAGCTTACTTTTGGGGCGCAGTTTTTGCTTCTGCCTTCTCGGAAGTATCTGCCCGGATCCGTAAGTGTCCCGCGATTGCCTATCTGGTCATTTCCATATTCCCCCTCATCCCCGGCTCCGGTGTGTATTACACCATGGAACACGCTGTGCAGGGCGAAATGGATCTGTTCGCCAGTAAGGGCATGACCACCGCTGCCATCGCAGGGGTTATGGCCGTGGGCATTCTGCTGATCTCTACAGCTGTGCGTCTATGGAGCTTGAGAAAACAGCATAAATAAACAAAAACACCTCCGCTTGGAGGTGTTTTTTATATCTCGTCTTCTGCTTCCATTTCTTTCAGGAGTTTTTTGTCCTGCTTGGAGCTTAAATCTACTTTTTCATACATGTCCGGACGACGCTCCTTTGTACGGCGCAAAGATTGCTTCCGTCGCCACTGGCGCACCTTTTCGTGGTTGCCGGAGGTTAAAATCTCAGGAATTTCCCGGCCATGCCACACCGCCGGACGGGTATATTGGGGATATTCCAACAGACCGTTAAAATGACTCTCATCCTCAAAGCATTCCGGATCTGCCAAAACACCAGGTACCATACGGCACACCGCATCCGTCACCGCCATGGCAGCAATTTCGCCGCCGGTGAGGACAAAATCACCCAAGGAGATTTCCTCGTCCACGCACTCATCAATGAATCGCTGGTCAATGCCTTCATAGTGGCCGCACACCAAAATGATGTTGTCCATTTTGCTCAGCCGAATAGCATCCGCCTGCTGAAAAGTATGGCCGCAGGGGGACAGATAGATGGTATGCACCGGGCCACCGGCCTCATCACATACCGCTTCCCAAGCACGGTACAACGGATCGGCAGTCATGACCGCGCCTCGTCCGCCACCATAGGGATAGTCATCCACCTGGTTCTGCTTGTTGGCAGTATAATCCCGGATCTGATGGGTCTCGATGCGGATAAAGCCCCGTTCCTGTGCCCGGCCCAAAATACTTTCGGACAGGACATCCCCCAGGGTTTCCGGAAACAGAGTCAAAATATCAATTCTCATCGCTGCGCATCCCCTCAATGAGCTTGACCTGCATTTCATTTTTCTCCATATCGGTGGAAAGGATAAATTCCTTTACTGCCGGAAGCATATATTTGCCGTTATCCACCACATACACACTGTTGCCGGGATAATCCAATACCTCGGTAATCTTGCCAATGCACTTTCCATTGGCATATACCTCCACACCAATCAATTCTGCGGCAAAAATCACTTCGTCGTCAATATCTTCCCGATACAGTTCCAGCGTTTTGCCACGGAGTTTCTGGGCGTCTTCCATGGTATCGATGCCCCGCAGTTTCACCAGGTTACAAGTCTTCTGCACCCGGCACTGGTCGATTTGATATTCCTTGCCATCCAGACGGCAACGGTCAAATTCGCAGAGCATTTCCGGGCAATCCAGCCAAGGCAGTACCTTGACTTCTCCCCGGACACCGTGGGTGGTGACGATCTCGCCGGCTTCTACAAATTGGAGTTTCATAAATAATCCTCCTAAAGTTCCATGTCATTCCGAGCCAGCGCGCACGCTGGCGTGGGAATCCGCATCCCTGCGGTGCAAAGCACCGCGCCGCTTTCAGCGGCAAAGAACGGATTGCCACGTCGCTTTGCTCCTCGCAATGACAACCTTTTCTGGTAAGAACGAGAAATGCGTGACTATACCGCCACGCATAACCCGTTAATCCATAATTTCGACGGTCACCCGTTCGCCGGTGCGCAGGGCAACAGTCTTGATGATGGTACGGATCTCCTTGGCGATCCGACCCTGGCGGCCAATCACCTTGCCCATGTCGCC
>JAZURL010000062.1:0-5260 GCA_045606205.1 Faecousia sp.
TGTGTTTACGAAAAAGAACATAATGTAAATGTTATCCGTATAAACGACGGTGATGGAGTGTTTATAGACGGAGAAGTTCATATTTGTAAAACGTAAATTCCAATTTGACAAACTGATTAGCGTAGTTTCAGTCCCAAAAGAGAGTTTCACTTCCCGTTTAATAGTTTCATTTTTGAGTGAAACCTTTTGAAACCATATAAAACCGTATCATTATTGTCAAAACACTTCAAAAAAAGAGGATATCCTTTGGGGTATCCTCTTTTTTTCCGGGAACAGGGCAAGAACCCATTCAAATACAACCGTCCGGGGGGCTGTTGCTTGCCTTCGCACCATTGACGGCAGCTGCTTTTCTGCGGCCATTGTGCCCCGGAACCCCCGTTGCAAACAAAAAATGAGCCGGGATCGCTCCCGGCTCTTACTGTTTATTGCTTTTGCAGAATCCTGCGGATGCTCTTTTCGGACAGGTGGTATTTGCGGCTTAATGCCGCCACACTTGTGCCTGCAGCATAGTCCCTTCGGATCCGGTCATTCCTGAACTTCAGCTCGGCTTTGTAGTCCGTTTTCTGCCCCCACGGGTGCCGGGTGCCCGGCTTTCGGGGGATATAGATGTACACACCATCCACATATCTCTGAATCTGGCGGATCAGCTCCTCCGGCAGGATCTCTTCTGCTTTTATATAGCTCACGGCTGCCTCCCTGTAAATTTGCTTTATTAGGAAAGCATCGGCTATACAAAGTCAGTATTCCATTATTCTTGCATAGCCAACGCTTATGCAGCCATTACATAACGAATCAAGGCGCAATCCTCCTTTTTTCGGGATTCTATCCTACAATATACGGCAAATTGGAAGCATTTGCAATCGCAAAGATTTTTCATAAAAAATCGTGTCCCGGAAACGGATCTTTCGGAAAAAAGAATGGGGGTAGCATTCGGCTGTGTTCTGTGATAGTATAAAGAAAACCGAAAAGAGAGGTCACTTCAATGAATGAATTTAAGTATATTACACTAAGGGAAAAGCCCGAATGGGCGGATACGGCCGCAGAATGGTTTCACAGCAAGTGGGGCGTTCCCAAGGAAGCTTATCTGGAATGCATGGAAGCCTACCTGAAGCAGGAAACGGAGTTGGGCTGGTTCCTGTGTCTGGATGACGAAAGAATTGTGGGCGGCCTGGGTGTGATTGAAAACGACTTCCACGACCGGCCCGATCTGACCCCCAATGTCTGCGCTGTGTACACGGAAGAAAGCCACCGCTGCCAAGGCATCGCCGGGAAGCTGTTGACTATGGCAGTGGAGGATCTGCGCGCCAAGGGAATCTCCCCTGCCTATCTGGTGACAGACCACACCGGCTTCTATGAACGGTATGGCTGGGAATTCCTGTGTATGGTCCAGGGCGATGGCGAACCGGATATGACGCGGATGTATATTCACAGATAACCTCCCGATTATTCCCTTGGCCGCGTTCGCACAGGTTAGCAGCTTTTCATTCGTACACCAAAAAAGAGAGGGCTTGGGCCCTCTCTTTTTTATTTAGGGCGCTGTCAGAAGGCCCATTCCTCCACGGTCACCAATCTGACGCTGTCCAGATGGGCCACGGTATCCTTGGCGGATTCGAACCGGGCGGCCATGGGAGAATCCACATGGATCATGGCATTTCTCCGAACAGGCGTGATGTACAGCGTCAGCTGTTCTTCCTCCAATTCTGGGGTCCAGGGGTCGATCCGCGTGACCCAGGTGGCGCCGTTGCAGAAATGATCTGCGATCAGCTCGCCATTGAGGAACAGGTGGCCGATA
Organism: Faecousia sp.; assembly: GCA_045606205.1. Lineage (GTDB taxonomy): Bacteria > Bacillota > Clostridia > Oscillospirales > Oscillospiraceae > Faecousia. Next base: position 1,793 of record JAZURL010000062.1, read on the forward strand.
TCGCCGGCATAATCCACATGCAGTTCCACCCGTTTGTAGCCGGCGAGTTTTTCTGCAGGCAATTTCAGCGTGTACCGGCTGGGGCTCAGGGCTGTGACTTCCACCGGCAGGGAAACAGCCGGCCGGGTCATGGTATAGCCTTCAAATACATCCTGCCGGGCAGGGATTCCCCGGCCATCTTTCAGCACATCCGCGGGGTAAGCCATGACCGTAACGGCAGACTCCGGGGATTCCACACGGAGCTTCTCGCCGTCCCAAAGCAATGTGCCGTCACTGAGGAAGGCGTGATCCCGGCCATGGATGGTCACCTTGCTGAAGCGCAAGCTGTCCTGCCGGGTCAGGGTCACGATCCGCACCGGCCCGTTGGCTGTTGTCACCACAAAACTGCCGGTGCTGTTGCCGGGCGCGCAGATCCATTCCCCATTTTCAAGCCGGGCCGGGCATCCGCAGACCTGGCGGACGGTGTCCGCATCAAAGCGATACACCGGGTCCATGCCCTCCGGCGCAAAGAAGAAGCCGCAGGGCATTTCTGCGTCCATAGTGGTAATGGGCTGGGCAGTGGCGGTATTGAGCAGGGCGCCATACAGATCCAGCCGGAAGGGCAGGATGGCATTCTCACCGCTGGCCAGGCTGATGTTCTCCACCACCAAATCGCCCCCCGGAAGATGCAAGGTGATGCACGCATCCTTCACCGCCGGCTTGTGGGCATGATCCTGATAATTATTCAGGAACAGGAAGCCGGAATTCCCGTCCACCCGCACCGCAAAACGAAGAGGTTCCAGATCTTCCGGATCCAGGCCGATCATGTGGTCCGGCAGGACCGTTTTGGTATTCACCAGCTGGGGCGTGAAGTCGGTACAGAACATATTCAGCAGTTTCAGCCGGTAGTAACTTTCCCGGGGTTGGCCGCTTTCGCTGAGGACGGCCTGGAAATCATAGGACCGCTTGGGGGTATAAAACTCATGGAGGTAGGGCGTTTTTTCGCCCAGGGGATTGGTGCCGCCCCGGTACATGAAGTAACCCAGCAAATTACAGCCGGAGGCCAGTTTCGTATTGGCCAAAGCATCCACACTGGCGCAATCGATGACGAAACGATAGCGGTAACTGTTGAACATGCCGCCCATCATCTCACAGCAGGCGTAGGGCATGGATTCCTTGGGATAAAGGGGGTCAAAATTATATACCTCTTCCACGGCATCGTTGTGGTTGTCCTGGTAGAGGAACTCCCGGGTCAGGGGATGGGCGCCGTTTTCGCCATTGAAATGCCAGGGCCAGTAGCCGTAGCCGCCCCACAGGGGGAGCATCTCGTCCGCCGGCGCCATAGCGCCGCCCCAGCCGGTGCAGGTATAGAAGGGGGTGCAGATCCCCTCCTCCCGGGCGATCTTTTTCAGAAGGCGCATATGCTCCTCGCCGCCGGTGCCGCCGGTGATCCATTCCTGGCTGATGCCGGTGGTCATTTCCCAGGGCGCGCCGGCGTGCAAATATTCATTTTCGATCTGGGCGGCAATAATGGGGCCGCCCTGGCTGTAATACAGGCCGTCAAACTGGGTATGCAGTTGGCGGAACAGCAGGCGGACATGGTCCAGATACCCTTGATCGTTACTGCGGACCTCAAAGGGCATGGCGTACAGCCAGTTCGGCAGACCGCCGTTACGCATTTCGCCGTGGCAGAACGGTCCGATACGCACAATGACCTGCATACCGTGTTTGTGGCACAGTTCCAGGAATTTGCGGATATTCCGGTTGCCGTCAAAGCGGAAATTGCCCCGCACTTCCTCGTGGACATTCCAGAAAATATAGGAAGCGATGATGTTCAGCCCGCCCATTTTGGCTTTGACGACGGTATCCTCCCATTCATCTTCCCGCACCCGGCAATACTGGATCTCGCCGCTGATGCCGAAAAAGGGAGCGCCGTCTTTCGTCATGTAATAGTTTGTAAAGCCCAGAACTTTACCATCGGGATCGGTTCCGCGGAAATTTTCTCCCAGGGGATAGATCTTCTTGGGGGCTACATGGGTAAGATCGATGCTGTAAAACATAGGCGCCTCCTGTAGAATGGTTTTTCTTTCATTATACAAACGCCGCGAAAAGATGTAAATCCGTTTTCTTGACCCTGAACGAGCCGGTTGTGACAAATTGTGCCCCGGCAGCAAAAAAGGCCGGCACCCGAAGGTAGACTGCCCCAGTTTGTGCGGACAGTACAAAAAAGAGGCCCTGTATAGGAATATTTAGTTTTAAGCGGAGTGGCGCAGCGTTAGCGGCGCCACTCCAGTTTTTATCTGGATGCGCTCATAGTTGTAGAAGTGAATGTATCTGTCAATCAGATCGTTGGCTTCTCTGAATGTCTTTGGCTTATGCCGGTAGATACATTCTGTTTTTAGAATGGAGAAGAAATTTTCTGCCATTGCGTTGTCATAGGGATTTCCTTTACTTGACATTGACGGTGTTATCCCGTAAGATTGAGTTAGGTTAAAATACCCCTGTGAAGTGTATTGAAACCCTTGGTCGCTGTGGAGCTGCAACTCCGCAGCGACTCTCTTTTTCTCGTTCTTCATAGCCAGTCGGATCGTGTCTAGCACAAGACTTACTGTTTGCCTGGACGATGTTTTATATGCCACAATGCTGTTATCGTACAGATCCCGGATCATGGACAAATACAATACACCTTCTTTGGTGTGGATGTAAGAAATATCGGTAACCCATTTTGTATTAGGACGATCTGCTCGAAACTGACGGGCAAGATGATTTTTGTACTTATATACCTGCTGACCAAGATTCACCCATTTCCTGCGACGGCGAATCTCCGACAACAGCCCATATTTCTTCATTACACGCAGAATGGTCTTGGGATTTTTATGTATATCCTTGCGTTTCAACCACAACCATACACGTCTGTAGCCATAGGTTTTGTCGGTAGTATCCTGGCATATCTGTATTTCCTTGGCGAGATCTGCGTCCTTCTCAGGCTTTCCCAACCGTTTTACAAAGTCGTAATATCCACTCCGGGACACACCGAAAAACTTGCACATAATCGATATTGGATATTCACTGCGGTGACGGTAGATAACAGCGTATTTTGCCTTTGGCCTCACTTCCTTTCTGTTGACTGCAGAAAATCCCGCAACAATTTGTTTTCCATTCTTAGTCGATACAGTTCTTTTTCTATGTCTTGCTTGGGTGGCAGTCCGTCTTTTCTTGGCCTTCCTTTCGGCTTGGGCGCAATGCCTTTGAGCATATTGCGGTTCTCGCAGTTGTGTCTATACGACCAGTTCTTCATCTGTTTAAGGCTTAGTCCTAACTCGTCCGCTATCTCCTGCAAGGTTAGACCGTCCTGCCGCATGGACAATATGAGCCCCTCTACAGCTTTTAGATGTGTGTATTTTCGTTTCTGCATAACAATACCCCCTGTGTAGTTATTATCCTACACAGGGGGCCTTTTTGTCTATTGTCCAGTTTTACTGGTTCGGT
>JAZURL010000063.1:0-2781 GCA_045606205.1 Faecousia sp.
TCCTCCAATGCGGTGTATCCCTTCTTTGACCGGAATGGATTGAATTTTCTGCGGCTTTGTCCTGTGGAGGAAAAAGCCATTTCCATGGTCGAGAGCGAGATCGAGTTTATTGATTACCTTATCGGCTGCGGATTTGGAGCCATGCAGCCCATTACAGGGCATTCGGGAAAACATTGCCGTGAGATTGACACGCCCTGGGGCAAATATTGCGTCAGTGCTTTCAGGGGTGTTGGTGGAAAATGCATCGAGGATGTGAAACTGACGGAAGATATATTGTATGCCTATGGAAAGACCTTGGGACAGCTGCATCGGCTGTCGATGGGCTTTAAACCTGCAAAAAGCAGGCCAGCCCATGAAGACATTGCCAGGCAAATGCAGCCCCTTTTGCCGGAAACCTTGCAGTCGGTATTGCGGGATGTGATGCTGCAGCTGGATGCGATCCCGCGCACACGGGAGAACTTCGGCCTTGTTCATTATGACTTTGAGCCGGACAATGTTTTCTATGATGAGGATACCGGAAAAATTTCTGTGATTGACTTTGATGACTGTCTCTATCATTTTTATGCGCTGGATGTGGAGCAGAGCCTGGATGCGCTGGAAGAACTTTTGCCTTGGGAGGCTTTTGAACAGGCCCGGAAGGTTTTTCTGGAAGGCTACCGCAGCGAGCATGCTTTATCGCCGGAAATGGAGGGAAAACTTCCGCTTATGCGGCAGTTTATTGATCTGCGGTCTTATGCACGCCTGACCCATTGCCTGAATTCTGAACCGGGCATTTGTTATCCTTGGATGGATGAGCTGACAAACAGGCTGGCAGCGAAACGGGAATGGGTGGGAGAGAGGATCCTGAAGAGCCAAATCCTCAAATAACGCAAAACATCCGCAAGGGAATATCCCTTGCGGATCAGACCTCTGACAAACCCACCATTTTCGAATGGTGGGTTTGTCTATATGGAGAAGAAAGGATCTGACGATCCTCTTAATGTTTTGAACGGCAGCAGTCAGGTAAGCCTGTTCATACATATTGCGAATTCCGAGCATACGAGCAAAGCGGAATCCGTGGTTTTCTTTGGCTTCCGCAAAGGAACATTCAATTGTTTGTTTTCGCCAGCGATAAATTTGTTTGCCCATGGGTGTTTTGGCAAACGCATCTGCCGCATCCAAATAATCCTGCCATACATGCCTTTCCACCATCCTTCGGGTCATACTCTCGCCAAAACATTCATGCCTTCGTGGGCATTGTTTGCATGTTTTGCTATCGCAAAAGTATTGCCGATAACCTTGGCGGGTTGTAGTTTTCCAGTGCAGACGGTGTTGTTCAGGGCAGATATAACTATTGGTGTCAGGATCATATCGGAAACGGTATTTGCCGTAGGCATCTGTTTTGTGAGTATGTCGTCTGTACCCTATAACCCCTTGAACCCCACGCTCTTTCAAATGTCGTGCTACCCAGGCATAATGATATCCTGCATCTAATCCCATGTATACAGGCAGCTTCCCAAGTCGTTTTTGAACTTCTTCCAGTATTTCGGGCAAAGGGGTCGTATCATTTACATTAGCCGGTTCAATGTGTACATTAACGATTACATTGCGCTTCAAGTCTACGGTTCTGTGTTCGCTATAATGGAATCCATCCGGTTTCCCATCCCGGCTCTGTTGTCCGCTTTCCGGATCAGTGGTACTCTTCATCTTCTTTCCGCTTCCTCCACCGGGAGGATCGTCATCTCGGTCAAAAGGCTTTTTCTTTACCTTTTTTCGATCTTCATCCACTTGTGCATCCAACTCTGCCAGATAGACTTTCGGTGTTTCTTCTACGATCACCTGCTGCTTCTTGTGCTTATTTGCCTTTGCCTTTATATGGGTTGAATCTGTGTATAGAATATGCCCGCCTACCAAGCCTCTCTCAATACATTGTTTCAGTATCTCATTGAATATGGCTTCTGCTATGTTATTGTCTCGAAACCGTCTGCGCCTGTTTTGACTGATTGTCGTTGCATCCGGTGCCTTTTCTGTTAATCCCAATCCGCAGAACCACTTATATGCCATGTTGTAGTTAATCTCTTCTTCCAGCCGGGCTTCTGATTTGATTCCATACAGATACCCCACAATCAGCATACGGAAAATGACCTCCGGATCTATCGCAGGTCGTCCGTTATTCTCACAGTACAACGGTACACACATGTCATGTATGAAGCTGAAATCTACTGCTTGATCTATTTTCCTCAACAAATGATCTTTGGGCACTAATTGTTCTAATATGACCAAATCTATCTGTTGCTGTCTTTCTCTTCGCTCTCGTAACATGGATTTTCACATCCTTCATGGTTTCTATCTTTATATTTCGTCATTCACCTCCTCTTTCCCGTTTGGTTTTTCTATCTTTTTTCAAAAAAATTGACCGTTGACCTTCTTTGTCAACGGTCTGGAACATCCCTTTGCAAGGGATGGTTTTACATGTCACAAGGCCTATATGAAGGATGGGGACGATTTCTATGAACTAACCATATCTGTGGGCAGAAATCGAGAAGAAAACACACTGTACAATCTGAATGAAATAAAATTAGTAGCCCCCGACCAGATCGGCAAAGCCGAGACTGCAGATGCAGAAAGCACTGCAGCGACGTCACCCCTTTCACGTCAACGGCCACAATGGGCCGGCAGGGCAACAGCCGAGTCAGAAACTACCAACGAAAGCCTAACACAGACTGAAGAGAATGTCAAAGGCGGAGTGGAACGACGATATGAGAGAAATAAATTGTATGTGTTGGGTAAATAGTTATGATA
>JAZURL010000064.1:0-2442 GCA_045606205.1 Faecousia sp.
TTATCTCACAGGATATCGTCCTGACAAAGCTGTATGCAACGCAATTTCGTTAAACGCTCCCGCTTTGCAGCAGGTATCCAAAATCGCCACGGAAAATGCCATCGACATTCTGGTAGGATTTATGGAAAAATCAGATGATTCGTTTTATATCACCCACGGTCTTTTCCGAAAAGACGGTGCCCGGGATTACTACCGCAAAACCCATTTGGGTCAGCGGGAAAAGGCAGTCTTTTCTCCCGGAAAGGAATTGAAGATCCTTTCTCTGTCCAATGGAACCAGAATTGGCATTCAGCTGTGTGTGGAGACCCATTATCCGGAAATCACCCAAACGTTGGCCTTGAGGGGGGCTGAGGTGGTCTTCGCGCCCCATGCGGTGCCACGCATCTCCGGTAACAGAGAAAAAATCTGGAGCAAATATATCCCGGCCAGAAGCTATGATAACCGCATTTACATGGCTTGCTGTAACTTATGGGATCATGCGCGCTTCGGCGGCGGATGCCTGGTCACCGACCCCAGAGGAGAAGTCGCTTCCGCCTGCTTTGATGACAAGGCATTCCTCCTGGTCTGTGAGATTGACGAAGATCTGATCGCCTCGTTTCGAACCCTCGGAAATAAGCGTTCCGCCCACTTCTACCCATCCTTACGCCGCCCTGAATTGTATGAGTGAAATAATTGCCGAGTATATGGCAGTCGAAGATCTACGCGCCAAAGGTATCTCTCCTGCCTTTCTGGTGACTGACCATGTTAGCTTCTATGAGCGGTACGGCTGGGAATTCCTGTGCATGGTACAGGGTGACGGCGAACCTGATATGACTCGGATGTACATTCACAGATAATCATTCCGCACAAGCCTTTTATCAAGTACATTTGTCACGCTTTTACTTGAAGAATTTTGACAGGTAAGGTGTTTGTATTCCCAATGCCCATCTATCAGAAAAAGTGGTTGCGCTGCAACCACTTTTTTCGTCAAAAGCGTGACATATAGCCCATCATTAAGCCAGTTGAGCACTATAATTACATACAGCAAAATATGTTTGTCTACCGGAAGAACACGTTTTGGACGAAATGGCAGACAAACAAAAAGCAGTCCCGAAAAAGGCATTTTTCGTGCCTCATCGGGACTGCTTTTGACTTTCTCATATCATATCGGAACTCAAAAATGTTGTAAAATTGTAGTAATTTGGGTACGTAACGTGATTTATCGTTGCGCCTCTAGGCATATCTCAGCTGATTGAAGTGGTGCCGTGGTATCTGCGATTTTTGCCGCAGAAGATCCCGGCAAGGCAACTGCTGAGCATCTTACTCTCGCCAAAGAAATGGTGGCCAATGGATAAGAAGTTTGCCATCTTTGATATGGACGGGACATTGATCGATTCCATGGCCTTCTGGAAAAACCTTGCTTCGGAATATATAAGCAGTAAAGGAGTCAAGCAGATCCCGGAAGATCTTCCGGAGCGGATCAAGCCCATGACTATGTCGGAATCCGCAGCACTGTTTCAGCAGGAATTTGGCCTGACCGGTGATCCGGAGCTGAAATGAACGCCATGATGGATGCACATTACAGAAACGACATTCCCTTGAAACCCGGTGTACGGGAACATCTCCAAATGCTGCGAAGCAGAGGCGTTCGGATGTGCGTCGCCTCAGTAACGGCAGAGCATCTCATGGAAGCCTGTCTGAAGCGCTTGGGCGTCCTGAACTATTTTGGATTTCTGCTTTCCTGCGAAACGGTAGGCGCCGGAAAAAGAAGCCCCCTAGTCTACCAGGAAGCTGTCAAAAGACTGGATGCCGATCCGAAAGACATTGCCGTATACGAAGACACATTGTACGCCCTGCAGACTGCCAAAGACGCAGGATACTATGTGGTTGGCGTGTATGATGACAGTGCCGCAGAAAACTGGCAGACCATCGAGGGTATCGCAGATGATGTCATCTTAAATTGGGAGGAAATTGTATGAGTGCAAGCATTGCAATTCAGGTGTTGCCGAAAGTGGAAACCGATGCAGAAGTTGTCCGCATTGTCGATGATGTGATCGCCTATATCCAGAGCACCGGCCTTAATTATCAGGTGGGAGCCTTTGAAACCACCACCGAGGGCGAAAGCTACGAGGAACTGATGGATATTGCCGAAGAGTGTCTGAAAGTGGCTGTCCGTTCCGGTGCACCCAAGGTGTCGGCTTACATTAAGGCAGTTTACCGTCCGGATGGCGATATCCTGACCATCGAACAGAAAACATCCAAATATCAATAAAAGATTGCCACACCAGTTTTTGGACTGGTTCGCAATGACAATAAAGAATCAGCGGTACATTGGGGGCACCACCTTGTATCGCTATACAAAAGGAGAATGTATTATGAAAACAGCATTATCCATCGCTGGCAGTGATTGCAGCGGAGGCGCCGGTATTCAGGCCGATCTGAAAACAATGACCATGAATGGTG
>JAZURL010000065.1:0-5517 GCA_045606205.1 Faecousia sp.
TTGTTCTTGTTCTTCCGGCACAGGATACCGATAACCATTTCGATCTCCTTCTGCCGCCCAATGACCGGATCCATATCCGCCGCTTTCAGCAGCAGATCCTCGCTGAACTGATCCAAAAGTTTCGTACTGACCGCCTCCTTGTTTGATCTTGGGGGCGCATCCGCCTCCCAATGCATACTCTCCACCGTTCTGGTGAACACCTCATTGACATCCACACCGGCCCATTGCAGCACCCGCCCGGCCGCGCACCCCTGCCTGCGCAGGATCGCCAGCAACACATGGATCCTGCGGACACTGTTCTGCGATCCGAGAGTCGCCTCCCTGCCCGCGTCCCGCAGGATGGCTTTGGCCGTGCCAGTCAAACCCTGGGGCAGTGGCAGGCCCTCAGCCCCTTCGCCGTACAGAAGTCGCAGGACCGCCAGCAGATGCCGATCCGGCGCCCCTGCCAGCTGTAGCAGCCGGGATGCCCAACCCTGCCCGGAGGCAAGCGCTGCCAAAAGATGGGCACTGCCCACATAACTGTGCCCCAGATCACGGCTGATCTGCGCCGCCTCCCGCAGCAAAAGCTCTGTTTCCGGTGCGAATTTCATGGTCTTCCCCCTCCCTCATCCGTGAATTTTCGCCCCGCAGGCAAAAAAATATTCCCTTCTGAAAAAAAAGATTGCATTTTCCGGAATTGGTGCTAGAATGGAATTGCAAGATGGTGCGTTACACCGAATGCACTAAAAACATATATGGAGGGAATATCATGGCTTACAAGATCACTGATGCTTGTGTCAAGTGCGGCTCCTGCGCTGACAACTGCCCCGTCGAGGCTATCTCCGAGGGTGAAGACACTTTCGTCATCGATGCCGATGTTTGCGTCAGCTGCGGTGCTTGCGCCGACAACTGCCCCACTGAAGCTATCGAGGAAGGCTGATTCTTCCGAACCGCAATCAGTCTGCGCACTCTGGTCATCCGGCTGCGCAGGCTGATTTTTTTGGAGGCCACCATGGAAACACTACCAAACGGTTTTACACTGGACATCCCCGCAGGCGCATTTCCCCTCAGCACGGATTCCATTTTACTCAGTGATTTTGCAAAACTTCCCCCAAACGCCCGAGTATTGGATTTAGGCTCGGGATGCGGCACTTTGGGAACGCTTCTTTGCGCAAAGGACACAGCCTGTCATGTAACCGGCATTGAATTAGATGAATATGCACACAATGCCGCATTAGAAAATATCCGCAGAAATGATCTGTGCGCTCGTATGGAAAGTATATGCGGTGATCTGCGAACCTTCCCCTTCACCGGTAGCTTTGACTGCTGTATTTCTAATCCCCCCTATTATACCGGCGGCCCGGCAAGTCACGCCACGCCCTTGGCCCGGCGCAATGACTTTTGTAGCTTGGAAGAGCTTTGTGCCGTTACAGGAAAAATGCTGAAATTTGGTGGAGATTTCTTTTTGGTGCACAAGCCGGAGCGATTGGCAGAAATTTGTGCCCTGGTCGCAAAATATAAAATGCAGCCCAAACGGCTGCGGCTGATCCGCCACCGAGAAGATGGCGATGTTTCTCTCATTTTGCTGTCTTGTCGCAAAGGCGGCAAGCCAGGGCTTATTTGGGAGGAGCGATGTCTTTTCCACCGCGACGACCAGCCCACAGATTATTACCGAACACTTTACCATCTTTAAGGAGGCAGACTATGGCAGGAATGTTATATCTCGTCCCTACCCCCATCGGCAATCTGGGTGATATCTCCACTCGCTGCCGGGAAACCCTGGAGCAGGCGGATTTTATCGCCGCAGAGGATACCCGTGTCAGCCTGAAGCTGCTGAACCACTTGGGCATCAAAAAAAGTCTTGTCAGCTACTTTGAGCATAACAAGGCCGCAAAAGGAGATATGATCGTTCAGCGGATTTTAGCCGGTGAGACCTGCGCATTGGTCTCTGATGCAGGCAGCCCCGCTATCTCCGATCCCGGTGAGGAACTGGTAAAGCAGTGTGCGGAAGCCGGCATCACTGTGTGCGCCATCCCCGGCCCTTGTGCAGTGATTACCGCCTTGAGCATTTCCGGGCAGAGTACCGGAAGATTCTGCTTTGAGGGCTTCCTGTCCACAGCGAAAAAGAGCCGCAAGGAGCATTTGGAAAGTCTGATTTCCGAAAGCCGCACCATGATCTTCTACGAAGCTCCTCACAAGCTGCTGGCAACTTTGGAGGATATGGCCACTGTGTTTGGCAGTAATCGGCCTATCAGCCTTTGTAGGGAGCTGACCAAGCTCCACGAAGAAGTGGTACGCACTACCTTGGGCGAGGCCATCGCCAAATACACAGAAACACCACCCAAGGGCGAGTTCGTTTTGGTGGTTGCAGGTGCTGCCTTGGTAGAAAAAGAAAAAGCCACCCCGGCGGACGCTGCCGCAAGAGTGGCTCAGTTGATGGAAGAGGGACTCTCCCGGAAGGATGCCATCAAGCAAACCGCCAAGGAGTTGGATCTCCCCAAAAATGTGGTCTACGATGCCGCATTGAGCGAATAAGATACGGGTCTGCAAATGCAGACCCGTTTTATTATTGTTTTGCCAATTCGTTATTGTCCACGCTGTTGCGGTAGACCACAAAGCGCTGGAACAGGAATTCTGTTACCATATTCAAAAGCATATTGATAAATGTGACTAGGTACTCATTCCATACAAGTGTATCAGCCAAGTAATGCTCCAGCAAAGTGGACAAGGGCGTAAATACGCAATAATAAGCCGCCACCAACAGCATGGCTCGGGTAATATTGCCTGTGGATTTGAACGTAAACTTGCGGTTGAAGGTGAAATTCCACACAACCGACAGCACCAAGGAAATCAGGTAGGATACCCAGTAATCCAACTGTGCCAACTCGTTCAGCAGAGCAAAGCTGCCCATCTGGATGACACCGGCAGAAACAGAAAACAGGAAAAATTTAAAGGATCGCAGCCATTCTTTCTTATCCATATAATACCTCTTTGTAAAAACTGCCGCAGCGGGTGCTGCGGCAGTAAATTTGTTTGTGCTTACTCCTCGTCCTCAAAAGAGAATTCCAGAGTCTCACCCCAGTTGGGGCAAGTCATGCTACCCTTTTCCAGGGTTTCCTCATCAAAGTCGATGATCTCACCGCAAGCGCACTCAACCTCGTAGATGGTGGAATCCTCGTCGCCAAAGTCGAAGCCCTCGTCGTCGAACTCGTCCTCGTCATCGTCGAAGTCGTAGTCGTCGTCATCATAGTCGTCTTCATCCTCATCCATGATGAAATCCTCGATGGCGTCCAGATCCTCTTCGATCTCGTCCAATTCGTCAGAGATGGCGATGGTGGTGTCCTCAACAGCAGTCAGCTTCTTGGTTACATCACCCAGCAGGTCCACGATAGCGGCAATCATCTTGCCCTCATCGGACTCGGTGTTCAGATTCAGGCCATCCATCAGGCCCTTCAAATAAGCGGACTTTTCGGAAATGGTCATAATGATTCTCCTTTCGGAAAATAAAATTAAGCCTTGGAACGGCCCAGGTACTCGCCGGTACGGGTGTCGATCTGGATCTTGTCTCCCTCGTTGATGAACAGGGGCACCTTGACCTCAGCGCCGGTCTCCACAGTAGCGGGCTTGGTCACATTGGTGGCAGTGTTGCCGGCAAAGCCGGGCTCAGTCTCAGTCACGACCAGATCAACAAAGTTGGGCACTTCCACGCCGAACACTTTGCCCTTGTAGCTCATGACAGTGCAAACATCATTTTCCTTGACGAACTTGAAGGAATCGTCCAGAACGCTGCCGTCCAGAGGCTCCATCTCGTAGGTTTCGGGGTCCATGAAGTAGTACAGGCCGCCATCGTTGTAAGAATACTCCATCTTCTTTCTCTCAACGAAAGCAGTGGGGAACTTGGCAGAGGGGTTCAGGCTGGTTTCAGTCACGCCACCGGTGATCACATTTCTCATCTTGACGCGGACGAAAGCAGCACCTTTACCGGGCTTGACATGCTGAAACTCGACGACCTGCATAACCTTGCCGTCCAGCTCAAAGGTAATACCGTTGCGAATATCGCCTGCAGAAATCATAATGATATCCTCCTAAGTCTGTCCCTTTCGGGATTTAATAAAATTACATATGTTAACTAGTGTATTCTAACCGAAAAACATGAATTTTTCAAGGGGGAAAACGCATTTTTTTGAAGAATAATCATATTTTCCGCTTTTTTGCGGCAAATATAAAGGGAATTTCCAACACATGGCGGGCTTTCAGCCAAAAATTATGATTGTCAATGGCCTTTACAAGAATGGAAAATACGTCGCATCCATTGGCTCCCAGTACATCGGTGTAGATCTGATCCCCCACTAACGCACAGCTTTGTGCCGGCAGAGCATAGCACGCAAGGCACTCCCGGATTCCTTTTGGAAACGGCTTTTTTGCATGCGTGATGCAGTCAATGCCATACTTGGCACAAAAGATCTTCACCCGTTCTTTTTTGGAATTGGAGACCACACAAAGGCGGATATCTGACGCCTTCATCATTGCAAGCCATTGCAAAACTTCATTTGTGGGTACATCTGTCGTGTATGGGACGATGGTATTGTCAAAATCCAGCATCAGCAAACGGATGCCTTGGCTATGCAGATATTCTGATGTCAACCCAGTAATGTCTTGGACAATAGCCTTGGGGAGCAAGGAAAAAGGCATATTCACACCCGTCCTTTCATAGAATCAAAAAGATTATAGCATGAAAGGGGGATTTTGTCCATGGCTATTGCGATGTACCTTGCCATGACAGCTGCGGAATTCTCCATGTGTGAACCGTTACCTGCCCATGCGGCATGGTTTGCCTGCCATTTTTCTCCCTCCGGGCCGGGGCTTTCCAACGTTCCTAAATCCCTTCCTGCCCATTCCCTGCTGATAGTTGATGACAGTACCCCATTTCAAAACCACCAGTCCGGCCACATTGTTCGCCAATTACGTGAAACGGTTTACGCATTGAAAGTGCGGGCGGTCATGTTGGATTTTCAACGACCCCATAATGCAGATGTACAGACTTTGGTTGCTGAACTGCAAAAGGAACTACCCTGCCCGGTGGCCGTATCCCCGGGATATGCGTTGGAGAATTCACCTGTATTTGTTCCGCCCTGTCCTTTAAACCGGCCACTCAAGTCACATCTTGCGCCCTACCAAGGGCAAGAAATCTGGCTGGACATCTCACCCCTACCCGCACAGATTACAGTCACACCCAAAGGCAGTCACTATGAAATCTTGAAGGAAATCTGCAAGACACCATACTGGGAATCAAATCTATGCTGCCACTACAATATAGATGTTGAGAAAGACAGCATCATTTTCATCCTCAACCGTGATCATAAACATTGGCTGGCAACAGCTGAAGCGTTGGGAATTACCGCCGCCGTTGGTCTTTATCAGGAATGGAAATAGCAAAAACCGCCTTGCTTTCGCAAGGCGGTTTTGTGAGCATAAATCAAGAGGGATATTAATAGAACTTTCTCTTGTTCTTACGGGCAGCTTCAGACTTCTGCTTCC
>JAZURL010000066.1:0-5213 GCA_045606205.1 Faecousia sp.
GTATACAATGAAGGTGATTGTTGCATCGTTTCAGTGCGAATCCAACAGCAAGGCAAATCTTCATCCGCAGAAAAGTGACTTTGAGTACTTTGCAGGATGGGATATCTTTAAAAAACTGGTGGTAAAAAATATATTTGAAGATGCCGGTTTTGAGATTATACCTTCCATTTATGCCAATGCGCTGCCCTCTGCCACGGTTGAGCGGCATATTTATGAATACTATAAAGAGCAAATTATGGATACAGTGCGACGGAACCCGGATGCAGACGGCATCTATATCTATGTCCACGGCAGCATGGAGGTGGATGAAATCGGCAGCGGCGAGCTTCAGCTTGTCAAGGAGATCCGTCAGATCGTCAGCCGGGAATGTTTGATTGCCTTTACGATGGATCTGCACGCCAATATTACCAATGAGCTGGGGCAGTATGTGGATATTATTTGCGGTTATAAAACAGCTCCTCACACGGATCAGCCGGAAAGCCAGGTGCGTGCAGCGACTGCGCTGACCTATTGCTTGCAAAATGGCATCAAGCCCCATACATATGTGCAGAAGATTCCTATGCTTGTAAAAGGCGATACTATGCTCACCCGGCAGGAGCCGCTGCGTTCTTTGGAAGCAGAAACAGTGCTTTTGGAGGAAAGAGAGGATATTTTCGGTGCCAATCTTTTCTTTGGCCATTGTTGGATCGATGCGCCGAATACCAGTGCGTCTGCAGTTGTCAGTGCCGCGGATCCCGATACTGCCCGGCAGATAGCAAAGGATCTTGCAAACAAGCTTTGGAATACCAGAAGGGAATACCGATTCCGGATCGAGGCAGAACTGCCTGAGGAATGTGTTCGCCGGGCGATAGCCGGTGAAGAGAAACGCATTTTCATTACCGACAGCGGCGATAATACCACTGCCGGAGCTGAGGGTACATCGGAAGATATCCTGAAGCTGTTTTTGAATGCCAGACCCGGCAAGAAAACCTGCGTTGCCGGCATTACAGATTTGGAAATTGTAGAAACACTGTGGAACAAAAAAGACGGTGAAACGGTATCCGTTGAAAAATTGG
The DNA here is from genome assembly GCA_045606205.1 of Faecousia sp. GTDB lineage: Bacteria > Bacillota > Clostridia > Oscillospirales > Oscillospiraceae > Faecousia. The sequence goes on from JAZURL010000066.1 coordinate 1,056, forward strand.
GCTGCCAGGGAACAATTAAGGCTCACGGAGAGATCTTAGGCTGGGCAAAAGAGATCATCGGCAGAAGTCTGACCATTTCTTTTGACAATGTTGATGCGGTGTTTACAGAAAAACGCAGCGCGTTTATTGAAAAGGGCAATTTCGACAAAGCCAATGTTGATCTTTTAGAATATGAAATTGTTGTTGTTAAGTTGGGGTATTTGTTCGAAGAACTGAAGCCCTATGCAGACCGGGAACTGTTTGCGCTGTCTGACGGCGCAAGCTGTGTGGAACTGGCCCGCTTGAATCTGCAGCGTATTGCGCGTCCAATGTATCCGCTTGAAGACTTTGAGTGGATTGCACAATAAAAATCAGGAGGAATTATTATGGCGTATTTTAACAAACAGGAAACACAAAACAGAATTGACAAGGTGGTCAAGCTCTTGAATGAGAAAGATACGGATATTGCCGTTATCTATTTCGACGAGCTGAATGTAGCCAACGGTTGGTATTTGACCGGCTGGTGCGGTCAGTTTGAAAAGGGCGCTGTCCTTGTGGGCAGAGATGGCACCACAATGCTGCTGGGCGGTCCTGAGAGTGAGCCCTTTGCAAAGCAGTCTTCTGCCATCAGCGATACCCGTTGCTTCAAGGTGTTTATGGTACCGGATGAGGAATATCCTCTGGCAACCATCATCGGCTTCCCCGAACTGTTTGCGGAGCTGAATCAGAAATTCCCCGTAAAGAAGGTAGGCCTGGTCGGTACGACCGATATGCCCTATGCGGTACATCAGGATTTGGTGAGCGGCTTCTCCGGCTGTGAGATCATTGACCTGACCGACGATTACCTGAAGTTCCGTTATGTCAAAAGTGACTGGGAAGTAGAGCAGGCAAGAAAGGCCACTATGCTTTGCTATGATGCCTATAAGGCAATGGCTGAAAAAGTCAAGGCCGGTGCCAAGGAATATGAGGTTGCCGCAGCCGGTGAAGCAGTTTGCCGTGCTAACGGCGCCAACAGCTTTGCTTATCAGACCATCGTAGGTAGCGGTGTCCGTTCCAATGCTGTCGTTCCTACCGCAACCGATAAGGTTATGGAAAACGGCGAGATGGTAATGCTGGGTATTGCTCCTCGTATCAACGGTTATGCCGGCACCTTTGGTCACACCATTCCTGTCAGCGGCGAGTATACCCCTGAGCAGAAGAAGTGCCTGACCGATATGATCGAGGTTATGCAGGTTACAAAGAGGATGCTGAAGATCGGCAACTCCGGCCGTCAGATCGACGCCGAAGGCAGAAAGCTCTACGATAAGGGCGGCTATTTGAAGTACATCGTTTGCCCCTTTGCCCATACGATGGGTTTGATGGAGGCAGAAGCTCCTTTCTTCGGCCCCAACAGTGACGATGTTCTGGAAAAGAATATGATCGTGAATGTGGACGTTTCTTTCTTCGGTCATCCCACCTTGAACGGTCTTCGCGTGGAAACCTGCTATGTGATCACCGAAAACGGTGCCCAGCCCCTTTGCCCCGAATTTGAAAAAGAACTGTTTGATTATGTAGAAAAGCATTGATAGGAGGAAGGAATATGTACGGTAAAAAGAACTGGGTATTTTGCGACGGCGACCTGCCTCCCAAGGGCGACAATCCTGATTTTCCCGGCCATGAGGCCTTGATGATCACCAATGTTTCCAAGGATGATGCAAAGATCCGCATCAAGATCTTGTTTGAAGACAAGCCTCCTTATGATAATATTACCATTGATCTGAATGCAGAGCGCACTACCTGCCTGCGGCTGGATAAGCCCATCGGCAAGGAGGGCTACCAGATCCCCTATGGCCAGTATGCCATCCATGTGATCTCGGATGTTCCTGTGGTTGCCTGTTTCGGCAGACTGGATGTTCGTCAGACCAATATGGCTTATTACAGCCCTGCCGGTTATGGCTTCTAATCCGTTACGGCAAAAGTTTTTAATATATTGGAAATAGACAGAATTTTTGCAGAGGAGAAGTGATTATGTCTGCCTTACCGCAAGTGTCGAACAAAAAGGCTGTATCTTATGAATATTTCCCTACTGTATGGCAGAATGTTATCTGGAGAAACTGGGGATATATCCCGGTGAACAGAATTGCCGCTGCTTTGGAAACCTCTTGTGCGAATATATACTGCGCAGTAAAGCAGATGGGTCTGGATGAAAACGAACCGTTAAATCCGATGTGGAAAAAACGGGGCTATTTAACCACGATTCGTGACAATTGGCATATCTGTACCTATGAGCAAATCATGACCCTTCTGAATATCTCTGCGGATGAATTGGCATTCATCTTAAAAGAAGATGACTTTATGTGGGTCAAGTTGGGAAATGAAAAACCGCAGGTGGAAAAAACGGTCTATGCGCCTTTAACAGAAGAACAGCTCTCACGCACAAGGGAGATTGCATTGCTGTGTAAAGAAGCCTTTGGCAACTACAAGGACAATGCCTTTTCTTTTGTAGAAGAATTCCAAAAGCCTGTAGCAGAGAAGTTTTTTTCCAAAGATGAAGGAAAAAATCTTCGGATGATCTACCCTTATTTTGCCTTGTACGGCGATGTTCTGTTGGATGAAAGCCTGGATCCCTTGCCGGAGCAGATACTCAAGCAGTATGCACAGGTTGGAATCAACGGTATCTGGATGCAGCTTGTTTTGTATCAGCTTGTGGATTTTCCCTTTGACCCCTCACTGTCAAAAGGCTGGGAAAAGCGGATCCAGTCATTGCGCAGACTGGTTGCCAAAGCAAAGAAGTATGGTATCGGTATTTATCCGTATTTAAACGAGCCGCGCTCTATGCCGGAGTCGTTCTTTGAAAAATACCCCCATTTGCGTGGTGAAGCCGAGGGCGACTATTACGCAATGTGTACTTCCACAAAAGAGGTTCAGGATTACCTTTATCACGGTGTCAGAAAGTTATTTGAGATGGTTCCGGATCTTGCCGGCTTTTTCACCATCACTATGTCCGAGAACCTGACCAATTGCTACTCCCGTTTGGAGGGCGAGATGGCTTGCCCGCGGTGTCGCGAAAGAAAGCCGTGGGAGGTTGTGGCAGAGGTCAACAATTTGATGGCAAAGGGCGCTCACGATGCTTGTCCCAATGCAAAAGCTGTTGTTTGGGCATGGGGATGGAAAGACGAGTGGGCGGGAAAAGTAGTTCCGTTACTCACCGAGGGACAAATTCTGCAGTGTACCAGTGAAGAAGCGATGCAGTTTCAAATTGGCGGAGTCAAAGGCAGTGTTTTGGATTACACCATGTCCCTTTGCGGCCCCGGAGATAAGGCAAAAAATCTGTGGAAGATTGCGAGAAAGCAGAAAACGCCGCTTTCTGCCAAGGTGCAGATCAATAACACCTGGGAAATGGCGGTTGTTCCTTATATTCCGGTACTGGAGAAGGTTGCCGGACATATTGAGAACTTGAAGGCGCAAGGGATCGAAAATCTGCAAATGAGCTGGACACTTGGCGGATGCCCCAGCCCCAATCTGCGGCTGGCGGCCTGGCTGATGGAAGACAAAGGGAATTTACTGGATTTTCTCACAGATTGGCTGGGAGAAACGGTTGCAAAGGGTGTATATGATGCGCAGTTGATGCTGTCTGAAGCCTTTTCTCACTATCCGTTTTATCTGGACACCCTCTATTTTGGCCCGCAAAATTACGGCCCTATGGCACCATTCTTCCTGAAACCTACCGGATATGAGGCAAGTATGGTCGGCTATCCCTATGACGATGTTCAGAAATGGGCGGGTATCTATCCTGTATCTGTTTATGAAGAAGAATACCGTCAGTTGATTACACTTTGGGAAAAAGGCTTATGTGAGCTTTCCAAGTATCAAGGAACAGATCATCAACTGGATGAAATGATTCTGATGGCACAAGTTGTTTTACGCCAGTACGAGAGTGCCTATCATCATATCCGGTTTAACCGGCTGCGAGAGAACAGGGATTCTGATGGGATGCTTCGTATGATAGAAGATGAGCTGCAAACCGTGTTTGATTTGATGAAGCTCAGATGTATGGATTCCAGAATCGGATATGAGTCCAGCAATCACTATTTCTATACCATGCAAGATCTGAAAGAAAAAATCATTAACCTTAAGTACTGCGAATCGGTTTTACGCAAGGCTTTTTAAAAGGACAAAAGAAATAAGAAAGCAAAATTT
>JAZURL010000067.1:0-25003 GCA_045606205.1 Faecousia sp.
TTTCGTGAGCATAGGGAATCTCCTTTGGATGGATTGGTGGTACTTTTTATTCTAAGGTTTTTGTTCTCTATGCTCAACTTATATTTATGACAATGGGGCCAGGCTCATCGCCTGACCCCAACATTTATTATAGAACCTAAAATAAAAGGCACCCATCAGGGTGCCTTTTTTGTGTTCCCAACAGGAATCTGCGTCAGCATGATTGCCCCGAATACCAGAATACAGCCGATGCCCTCGGTCAAGGTAAAGGATTCATTCAGCAGCAGCCAGCCGGATATGGCGGCAAATACGGACTCAAAACTCATCAGTAGAGAAGCGGTGGTGGGTTCGATGGATTTCTGTCCCACGATCTGCAAGGTATAGGCAATGCCCATGGACATAATGCCAGCCCAGCAAAGGGGAAACCAACAACCCAGAATGCCTTGCCAGGTGGTGGTATCAAAAATCAATGCACAGATACCGGAGATCACAGCACACACCAGTGCTTGGGACATATTCAGCGCCATGCTGTTCAGCTCCCCGGCCACCCGATCCATGATGAGAATCTGCACCGCGAAAGCCACAGCGCACAGAAGCATCAGCACATCACCGATGTTGATAGCGGTAAAACCAGCACCGCTGATCAGATACAGGCCCACCGCCGCGATCACCACACTGATGCCCACGGTCTTAGGTGGCTTTTGCTTCAAAAACAGGCCAAAGATGGGAACCATAATGATGTACATGGTGGTAATAAAACCGCCCTTGCCTGCGGTGGTGTAGATCAGACCGATCTGCTGTAAGGCAGTTGCCGCAAATAAGGCAATACCGCAGGGGATACCGGCTTTCCAAAGCCGAACATCAGCAAGGATTCTCATAAAATCCTTTCGGTTACACAGAAACAGCACCAGCAGTAATGCAATAACTGCCAAAAAGCAACGGATGGACAGGAATGTAAAAGGGCCGACATGATCCCCACCCACGCTTTGTGCAACAAATGTAGAGCCCCAAATGACGGTAGCCAGGATGATACTCAGGCTGCCTTTGAATTGTTTCGACATTTTCATCACCGAGGGAAACTTTATCACAAAAGGAAGCTAATTGCAAGATTGCATTTTGAAATCTGTGTGTTATAATGAAAGAAAAATGTACTTGGAGGTTTTTATATGTCTGAAATCAAGAAGATTCCTATACGCTCTGAAATTGCGGTGGAGGATACCTGGGCTACGGAAGATCTGTACCCCTCTGACGAGGCTTGGGAAGCGGAACTGGCTTGTATAGAAAAGGCTAAGGAAGTGTTTGCTTCTTATGCCGGCCGTCTTTGCGAGAGTGCACAGACCTTGTACGATTATTTGCACTACGAAGAGGAACTGGGTGAAACCTTCTCCCGTCTGGCAAACTACTGCATGCGTAAGGCAGACGAGGATACCCGCAATGCCACTTATCAGGCTATGCGCGGTAAGTTTATGAGTCTTGCTGTTGCGATGGGTGCGGTGCGGAGCTTTGAGGCACCCGAGATCATGGCAATTTCCGATGAAACGCTGGAGCAGTTCTACAAGGATTGTCCTGCATTGGAACGCTATCGCCGGGCACTGACTGATGAGCGCCGCATGAAGGAGCACACCCTTTCACCTGCAGAGGAGAAGCTGCTGGCTGCATCCGGTGAAATGGGAGGTGCGCCGCAGAATATCTACGGCAGCTTTGCAAATGCAGACATTACTTTTGCGGATGCTGTAGACAGCCAGGGCAATAAGTATCCTCTTCGTCAGGGAAATTTCGTGTCCTATGAAGAAAATCCGGATAGACAGCTGCGTAAGAGTGCATATGAAAATCTGTACGATAGCTTCAACAATTACAAGAATACCGCCGCAGGTCTGCTGAATGCACAGAATAAGCAGCTGAAGTTCTATGCGGAAGCCCGGAAATATCCCAACGCTTTTGAAAAGGCACTTGACCGCACCAATGTGCCAACTTCCGTATATCTGAACCTCATTGAAGCCGTCCATCAGAATATGGACAAGATGCACCGCTATGTCCGCCTGCGGAAAAAACTGCTGGGCGTGGATGAGCTGCACTTTTACGATGTGTACACTCCCTTGTTGGAGGGCGTGGACAAGCACATTCCCTTTGCAGAGGCAAAGCAGACAGTATACGATGCCCTGGCACCCTTGGGTGAGGACTACCGGGCAATTCTGAAGGAAGGCTTTGACAACCGGTGGATCGATGTTTACACCAACGAGGGCAAGCGCAGCGGCGCATATTCCGCCGGTGCCCGGGTACATCCCTATGTTTTGCTGAACTACACAGGTACATTGGACAGCCAGTTTACTCTGGCTCATGAAATGGGTCACGCACTGCATTCTTACCTTTCCAACAAGCACCAGACTCCTGTAGATGCCAATTATGTGATCTTTGTGGCGGAGGTTGCTTCTACTTGCAACGAAGCCTTGCTGATGGAGTACCTGCTATCCAAAACTGCCGATAAAAAGGAGCGGGCATACCTCATTAACCACTTCCTGGATCAGTTTAAGGGCACGTTGTACCGCCAGACCATGTTCGCGGAATTTGAACTGAACATTGGTCGGATGGTTGCCGAGGGCAAGACCTTGACTGCCGATGTGCTGTGTGCTGAGTATAAGCGTCTGAATGAGATGTACTTTGGACCTGACATGGTGGTGGACGACCGTATTGCAGTGGAGTGGGCTAGAATTCCCCACTTCTATATGAACTACTATGTGTTCCAGTATGCAACCGGCTATTCTGCTGCCATCGCCCTGTCCCGGAGAATTCTTAAAGAGGGCGAGCCGGCTGTTAAGGATTACCTGGAGTTCCTGTCCGGCGGCTGCTCCAAGAGTCCGATCGACCTACTCAAGGGCGCAGGCGTGGATATGACCACCCCCGAGCCGGTCAATCAGGCACTGCAACTGTTTGATGAACTGCTGGACGAGATGGAAGAACTGACCAAGGATCTGTAAGTATGAACGATTTGTTTATCCCCACGCTCCACACCTTTGCCATGAATAATATCTTCACAGGCTCCTGCGGTGCATTCCGTTTTCGCGCAAAACCGGAGGTCGTGAAGATGGAAGGCTCAAAAGAGGTGGATTTTGAAAAAAGCACCATCGTGGCAGAGTACTGGCACGGCCCGTATTGCTATGAAAAGAGCGAAATGGAGGGACACGAAGTGTTCGCTATGTCCGAAGAGGGCCGCGCTGCTATGAAAAAGTGGCTGGAATCCAACATTTGATGAAGAATATCCATCAATAATGTTGACATTTTAGGGATTTATGCTAGAATAAATGCGATATGCAAAGACCATACGAAAACAAAGCAGATTTGGCTGACCAAAGCGAGAGGGGAAACGGTGAAAGCCCCTTGCAGTACGATCTGCAGGCCACTTTCGTGTTGCCCGGGATGACCGGGACGGGCGCGCCCGTTACAGCGTCTTGAGGCAAATTGCTGTTTTTCGGCATTTGCGAAACAAGGTGGTACCGCGTCGATTTTCCGCCGCCCTTGATGTACAAGGGCAGCGTTTATTTTTTAAAAATACTTTGGAGGTAATACCAATGAGCAATAAACCTTATGGCGTAAATGAACTCCGGGAAAAATTCCTGGCGTTCTTTGAAAGCAAGGGTCACCTGCGTCTGCCCAGCTTTTCTTTGATTCCCCAAAATGACGCATCCCTGCTGCTGATCAACTCCGGCATGGCACCCATGAAGCCCTACTTCACCGGCGAAGTCGAGCCCCCTCGCCGCCGTGTCTGGACCTGTCAGAAGTGCATCCGCACCGGTGATATCGAGAACATCGGTAAAACAGCCCGTCACGGCACTTATTTTGAAATGCTGGGTAACTTCTCTTTCGGTGACTACTTTAAGCATGAAGCCATTGCATGGACTTGGGAATTTCTGACCAAGGAGGTAGGTCTGGAGCCCGACCGCCTGTATCCTTCCATCTACGAGAATGACGATGAGGCGTTCGAGATTTGGAACAAGGAGATCGGTGTGAGCGCTGACCACATCTTCCGCTTCGGCAAGAAGGACAACTTCTGGGAGCATGGCTCCGGTCCCTGCGGCCCTTGTAGTGAGGTCTACTACGACCGTGGCGAGAAGTACGGCTGCGGCAAGCCCGACTGTGTGGTTGGTTGTGACTGCGACCGCTACATGGAAGTTTGGAACAATGTGTTCTCCCAGTTTGACAATGACGGCCAGGGCAACTACACGGAGCTGGCACAGAAGAATATCGACACCGGTATGGGTCTGGAGCGCTTGGCTGTTGTCTGCCAGGATGTAAACAGCCTGTTTGATGTGGACACAGTTATGAACATCACCAACAAGGTGACTTCCATCACCGGCGCATCCTACGGTCAGAGCACCAAGACCGATGTGAGCCTGCGTGTCATCACCGATCACATTCGTGCATCCACCTTTATGATCGCCGACGGCGTGCTGCCCTCCAACGAGGGTCGCGGCTATGTTCTGCGCCGACTGCTTCGTCGTGCTGCCCGTCATGGCAAACTACTGGGTGTAAACCGCCCGTTCCTGTATGAGGTCGTTGAGACCGTCATCCAGGAGAACGAGAGCCACTACACGTACCTGCGTGAGCGCGCGGATTATATCATCAAGATCGTCAAGATCGAAGAAGAGAATTTTGCTAAGACCATCGATACCGGAATGCAGATCTTCAATGCCAAGATGGCCGAGCACAAATCCGCCGGCAAGACCGTCTTCTCCGGTGCGGACGCATTCCTGTTGGCTGCTACCTACGGTTTCCCCATCGACCTGACTATTGAAATGGTTGAGGACGAGGGCATGACTGTGGACATGGACGAGTACAACCGCCAGCGCGAGGAAGATAAGATCCGCGCCCGTGAGGCCCGCAAGGCTTTGGGCGACTTGGCATGGGCCGGTATTGACCTGGGCCTGGATAACACTCCCACCACTTTTGTGGGATACACGGAGAACTCCTGTAGCGCCAAGGTGCTGGCAGTTTGTGTTGGCGAGGAAGTTTCCGGCTCGATTGCCGGTGGCGAGACCGGTATTCTGGTACTGGACAAGACACCTTTCTATGCAGAAATGGGCGGCCAGGTGGCTGACCACGGCGTGATTTTGGTTGGCGACAGCCGCTTTGAGGTCACCAATGTGCAAAAGGATAAATCCGGTAAGTATCTGCATCACGGCAAACTGAATGCCGGTACCATTAAGGTAGATGATGTGGTTTGCGCATCTATTGATGTGGAGCGCCGCAAGGCCATTATGCGTGCCCACTCTGCAACCCACCTGCTGCAAAAGGCGCTGACTTCTGTGCTGGGTGACCATGTGCACCAGGCGGGTTCTTTGGTAGAACCTGACCGCCTGCGTTTTGACTTCACCCACTATTCTGCCATGACTGCTGAGGAACTGGCAAAGGTGGACGCCATCGTGCAGGCTGCTGTTCTGGATGGCTATGCTGTGGATATTCGTGAAATGTCCATTGAGGATGCTAAAAAGATGGGCGCAACGGCGCTGTTCAGTGAGAAGTATGGCGATACTGTCCGCGTGGTCAATATGAGCGGCTACTCCATCGAATTGTGTGGCGGTACGCACCTGGACAATACCGCAAAGGTTGGCCCGTTCTTCATTGAGAGCGAGGGCAGCGTGGCTTCCGGTGTGCGTCGTATTGAGGCAGTGACCGGCAAGGCGTGCATGGCGGATATGCAGAAGTCCCGGGATCAGTTGTATGCGGCGGCTTCCGCACTGAAGACCAAGCCTGCGGAACTGCTGGATAAGATCCAGGGTCAGTCCGAGGAGATCCGCAACCTGAAGCGTACCATTGAAAGTTTCCAGGCTAAGGAAACTGCTGGTGAAGTGGACCGCTTCCTGTTTGGTGCTCATGAGGTGGGCGGCTTAAAGGTGCTGACTGCCATGGTGCCCAATGCCGATGCTGGCAAACTCCGTCAGATGGGTGACAGCCTGCGCGATAAGTCCGACAGCGTGGTTGCAGTTTTGTCTTCTGTCAATGGGGACAAGATCACCTTCCTGGCTGTCTGCGGCAAGGAAGCCATTGCAAAGGGTGTCAAGGCCGGTGACCTGGTGAAGCTTGTCTGCACAGCCTGCGGCGGCAGTGGCGGCGGCAAGCCGGATTCTGCAATGGGCGGCGGCAAGGATGCCAGCAAGGTGGATAACGCCTTGGCCCTTGTGGACGATTTTGTGCAATCCAAGTTGAACTAACCGTAAAGAGCGCTGCCACAACAGGCGGCGCTCTTTCTGAAAGAAGGGGGGGATAGCATGCGAAAATTGGTATGGTTCAGTACCGGCTTTGCTGCAGCGTCTTTGATTGGCGCTGTGTTCTATGGCGGCTGGCTATTGTTGTGTGCGGTCATTTCGTTTATTTTTGCCGGACTTTTCACCGTTTTTGGGAAAGGTTGGGCTAAAACCGCTATTTTCCGTCTGATTTTCATTGGTTCAACGGCAGGTTTCCTATGGTTTGGGCTTTATGATGCCATTTTTGTTGCGATTCCCCGTATTGCAGACGGTGAAAGCCTTACTGTGACCATGGAAGCCACAGACTACAGTTACGAAACGGACTACGGCAGTGCTGTTGAAGGAATGGTGACGCTCAATGAAAGAGAATACCGGGTAAGAGCCTATCTGCATACCAAAAATCAGGCAACACCGGGAGACACTGTAACCGGTACATTCCGTTTTCGCTTGACTACGGACGGCGGTAGGGAAGATCCAACGTCTCACCGCACTGAGGGCATCTTTCTGCTGGCATACCCGGTAGGATCTACCGTTATCCAAACAGCGGAGCATTCTACGTGGAAGCACCAACCCGCTATTTGGCGACGGCAGATATTGAATCGCATCTGCAAGATTCTTCCGGGGGAAACTGGCGCCTTTGCATCTGCGCTGTTGTTGGGTGAGAGAAGTGGTATTACCTATGAGATGGATACAGCGTTCAAGGTCAGTGGCATTAGTCATATCATTGCGGTATCCGGTTTACACGTGTCCATTCTGTTCGGCCTTATCTATACACTTTTGGCCAAAAGACGGATATTATCCTGTCTTGTGGGTATCCCAGCCCTGTTCCTGTTTGCTGCGATCGCAGGGTTTACGCCCTCCATTACAAGAGCCTGCATTATGCAGTCGCTGATGCTTTTGGCAATGGTGCTGGATCGGGAATACGACGGTCCAACGGCGCTCTGCTTTGCGGTGCTTGTGATGCTTGTCGGTAATCCTTTGACTATCCTTTCCGTGAGCTTTCAGCTTTCTGTTGGTTGTATGCTGGGCATTTTCCTGTTTTCTGAGAAGATTCGCCAGTATTTGCTGAAATACGGAAGTAAGCATATCAAAAAGGAACAGAAGCTCGCAAACAGACTGTGGCAGGGAATTGCTTCATCCGTGTCTGTATCTTTAAGCGCCACTGTGATGACTACGCCATTGGTTGCATACTATTTTGGCTGCATCAGTGTATTTGGTGTTGTAACAAATCTACTGACGCTATGGGTCATCAGTTTTATTTTCTATGGTATCATGGTTTGCCTTTTGTTAAGCTTGATAAGTATCGGCCTTTCACAGTTACTGGCAGTCATAGCTGTGATCCCCATTCAGTTTGTATTGGGAACTGCCCGTTTCATTTCCCGGTTGCCTATGGCGGCGGTATATACCTCTGATTCCTATGTAGTAGTGTGGTTGATCGGTGTATATGTTCTTCTGGGTATCTTTTTGCTGCAAAGAAAGAAGCAACCCGTGCTGCTTTTAACGAGCATCGTCTTTACACTGCTTCTGACACAGGTGTTTTCCTGGCTGGAACCGCTGCAGGATGATTTCCGGATCACTATGCTGGATGTGGGACAGGGGCAAAGTATTCTGCTGCAAAGCGATGGCAAAACCTTTCTTGTGGACTGTGGTGGTGACCATGGGGAAGATGCCGCAAGCATCACCGCAGAGGCACTTTTGAGCCAAGGCATTTCCCGTTTGGATGGTATCATCGTTACCCACTATGATTCGGACCATTTCGGTGGTGTTCAATACCTGCTTTCACGGATTCGAACAGACCGCTTGATTCTGCCCCATGTGGAGGATGCGCAGAGGATGGTGGCGCCCCTTGTATCTGCCAGTGTGGGCACTGTGGAATACATCCGTGAAGATATGTTATATTCCTTCGGCAGTACAGAAATGACTGTTTTTGCGCCGGATTCTAATAATTCTGACAATGAAAGTAGTATCTGCATCTTGTTCCAGCGGAAAAATTGTGGTATATTGATAACTGGTGACAGAGGCACAGAAGGGGAAAGGCTGCTTTTGCAGTCCCATTCCATCCCGGAGGTGGATGTACTGGTGGCCGGGCATCACGGATCGGCAGGTTCCACTTCAGAAGAACTGCTTGCAGCCACATCCCCACAGTTTGCATTTATTTCTGTCGGCGAGGACAATCGCTACGGGCATCCAGCGGATAAAGTCCTGGAACGGCTGATCAATGCCGGATGCGAGATCTATCGAACTGATATTCACGGGACCATCATTTTCAGGAGGTAACACCATGGCAAAAGAGCAGGTAAAAACCAATGCTCTGCAGGAACTGAAAACTGCGATCAAAGAAAAATGCCCCCAGCGGCTGTATATTTTCCATGGTGAAGAGGTATTCCTGCTGAATCACTATTTGCAGCAGCTGAAGAAATTGCTTATTGATGATCTGACAGAGTCCTTTAATTTCCATAGACTGAATAACGAGACCTTTGACATTCAGACCTTTGCCGATGCTGTTGAAAATCTTCCTATGATGGCGGAGTCAACCATGGTGCAGGTGGATGACATAGATCTTTTTAAGCTAAATGAATCCGACCGCAATAAGGTCGCTGAGATTCTCAGGGATGTTCCGGAATACTGCACCGTCGTGTTTACTTATGAAACGGTGACGTGGAAGCCGGACAAGCGGCTTAAAACACTGTGGGAAGCGGTGAATGATCATGCATCCATCGTGGAATTTGCCAAGCAGGATCAGCGGGATCTCATTGCATGGGTTACGCGGCATTTCTTGGCAAATAAAAAGCGAATCAGTGCAGATCTGTGTGCATACCTCATTGAGATCACCGGCGGCACGATGACGGCCCTTAGCAGCGAGATTAAGAAGATCTGCGCCTATTCCGGTGCGGAGGAGATCTGTCGTGCGGATATTGATGCCGTGGTGGAGCCGGTTATGGATGCTGTGGTCTATCAGATGACCAATCTGCTAGGTGAGAAGAAATATGCCCAGGCGCTGCAAAAATTGCAGCAGCTCCTGAAAATGCAGCAGGAACCCATTGCTATTTTGGGTGCAATCGGCAGTCATTTCCGCCGGATCAGTACTGCGAGGGTGCTGATGGATAATGGCAAGTCTGCTTCGGAACTGGCGAGTATTTATAAAATCGGTGATTATCCTGCCCGGAAGACTATGGAGTCTGCCCGGCGGTTCTCCTCTGAATTCTGCAAAAGAGCCGCACAACTGATACTCGAAACGGACTACCGGATGAAAACATCCTTTGACGAGCAAGAGCGCCTGCTGGAAATGCTGCTTTTGCAGCTGGCCGGGGAGAACTGATATGGTATGCATCAAAGAGGCCATTTTGGTGGAGGGCCGTTACGATAAAAATACCCTAAGACAAATCGTTGATGCTCCAATTTTTGAAACGTCCGGGTTTGGTATTTTTAAGAACAAGGAGCAGATGGCACTCCTGCGCCGAGTGGCAGAAAGTCGCGGTCTGATCGTATTTACGGATGCGGACGGCGCTGGCTTTGTGATCCGCAACCATGTGAAAAGTGCCATCCCCGCGGAGTTTTTGAAACACGCATATACCCCGGATATTTTGGGAAAAGAGCGCAGAAAGTCTGATCCCAGCAAGGAAGGAAAGCTGGGCGTTGAAGGCATGACTCCGGAAGTGATCCTGGAGGCCCTGTGTCGTTCCGGCGCAACTTTTGAGGAAAGCCTGCAAAAAAAGACCGGGGGAATTGTAAAGCAGGATATGGTGGCGCTGGGGCTTTCCGGCGGAAAGAATAGCTGTGCGTTGCGCCTTCAGTTGAAAAAAAGATTGTCACTTCCTGCCCATATGAGTGCAAATGCACTTTTGCAGGCACTGAACCTGCTATATACGTTGGAGGAATTGACCGACATTGTAAAAACGTTGGAGCACAATAATGGTTGATATATCGGTAACCAATTTAACAAAGTTTTTTGTGATCGGAGAGAACCTACTGGAGGGCCTGACCTTTGATATCCAGGAAGGAGAATGTGTGGCGATCCTTGGCCGCAACGGCTGCGGTAAGACCACGCTTTTCAATATCCTCACTGGGCAGATTGACTATGACGATGGGGAAGTATATGTCAATCCCAATAAGCGACTGGGACTGATTTCGCAGATTCCCAAGTTCCCCGCGGGCTTTATGGTGGAGGATGTGCTCTACTCTGCCTATGCGCAGATTCTCAACGTAAAGCAGCAAATGGAAGCCCTGGAACAGCAGATGTTTTCCGGTGCGACACAGGAACAACTTAAAAAATATGATGATCTGACCAACCGGTTTCAGTCCGGTGGTGGCTACGAAATGGACGTGGAAGTGGACAAGATCTGCAACGGTCTTGGTATCACGCCCGAACAGCGCTTGCAGGAATTCGCAAGCCTTTCCGGCGGCGAGAAGACACGGGTGAATTTGGGCAGACTTTTGCTGGAGAAGACAGATATTTTGCTTCTTGATGAACCCACCAACCACCTGGATCTGCGAAGTGTAGAATGGCTGGAGGGTTATATCAACAGTTTCAAGGGGACAGTGCTGGCTATCTCACATGATCGCTATTTTATTGACCGTATTGCCGATCGGGTCATTGAGATCACCGACGGACATGCGGAGTTCTATTCCGGCAATTATTCTTTCTACATGGACGAAAAACAGGCCCGTTTTGACCTGCAAATGAAGCAATATGAGCAGGAACAGGCAAAACTGAAGCAACTGGGATATACTGTGGAACGGATGAAAGGCTGGGGTATCAACAACCGCACGCTATACCGCCGAGCTATGTCCATCCAGCATCGGATGGAGCGTATCAAGAAGACAGAAAAACCCAAGACGGAAAAGACCATGAAAGCCACCTTTAGAGAAAAGGATTTCTCGGGAGACGTGGTGTTCAAAATGAAAAATGTCTCCAAATCCTTTGGAGACAGAACCTTGTTTTCTGACGTAAACCTAAATGTGGAGGGTGGGGAACGCATCGCCATTTTGGGCGACAACGGCACCGGAAAATCCACCCTTATCAAATGCCTTTTGGGGGATGAGGATTGCCAGGGCAAGATTCAATTCGGCCCAACAGTCAAATGGGGTTACCTGCCGCAGATCATTCACTTTACCCACCCCGAGCGCAGTTTGTACGATACCATGCTCTATGAAAAGAACTGTACCCCACAGACAGCTCGTGACCGCTTGGGCGCGTTTTTATTCCAAGGGGAAGATGTGTTCAAAACTGTTGAAAACCTCTCCGGCGGTGAGCAGAGCCGTCTGCGGCTGTGTATGCTCATGGATGACAAAATCAATCTGCTGATTCTGGACGAGCCGACCAACCATTTGGACATTGCCTCCCGCGAATGGGTAGAAGCGGCCATCGAGGAATTTGAGGGCGTACTGCTCTTTGTCAGCCATGACCGCTATTTTATTGACAAGTTTGCTGAGCGAATTTGGCTCCTCGAAGATGGCACTATCCGGGATTTTCACTGTGGATACGCAAAATACCGCTCCATGATCGAGCATGAGCAAGCGTCCAAATTCCAAGCGCAGTCAACACCGAAGTCCAAAAAAGAAAAACCAAAGGGCGGTACAAAAGAACAGGAAAAACTGATTCGCCGCCTGGAACGGGAAATTGAAAAACAGGAGCAGTTGATTACCCAGTTGGATGAAAGGATCGAGGCATCCGGTTCGGACTATCAGGAATTGACCCAACTGCTGGAAGAAAAAGAGCGGGAAGAGGAAGTTCTGATGGAACTGATGGAATCCTGGGAAAATGCTCAGCAATAGGTTGACATGTAATTGGGAAAGACTTATAATACGAAAAAGAAAATCCTAAGGAGCGAGAAATATGAGTTCATGTAACGGAAATTGCGCGTCCTGTAGCAGTTCTGACTGCGGTGACCGCAAGAAAGAGAGCCTGTTGGCGGCTTTGAATCCCAAGTCCAACGTTAAGAAAGTGATCGCAGTTGTATCCGGCAAGGGCGGCGTTGGCAAGTCCACCGTTACCTCTTTACTGGCGGTTGCCATGGCCCGCAGAGGTATGCGTGTGGGCATTTTGGATGCGGATATCACCGGTCCGTCCGTTCCCACCGCTTTCGGCGTGAGCGAGTGCCAGGGTGCATCTGAGGATGGTCTGTACCCTGCACTGACCCGGACGGGGATGCAGGTCATGTCCATCAATCTGTTGCTGGATAACCCTGGTGACCCGGTGGTTTGGCGCGGCCCGGTGATTGCCGGCGCGGTCAAGCAGTTCTGGACAGATGTAATTTGGGAGGACGTGGATTATCTGTTCGTGGATATGCCTCCCGGAACAGGCGACGTACCCTTGACGGTATTCCAAAGCCTGCCTGTGGACGGCATCGTCATCGTGACCAGCCCACAGGATCTGGTAAGCATGATCGTTTCCAAGGCTGTGAAGATGGCCAATATGATGAATGTGCCGGTTCTGGGTTTTGTAGAGAACTATGCGTATCTGAATTGCCCGGATTGCGGCAAGAAGATTAACGTGTTCGGCAAGAGTCATTTGGACGAAATTGCCGTGCAGCTGGATCTGCCTGTTTTGGCCCGGCTGCCTATTGATCCGGCAGTTGCTGAGGCATTCGATAACGGCCAGATGGAAACTGTTTTGACTGATCGCGTAAATGCAGTTATTGACGCAATCGAAAATCGAGAATGATAAAATCCCTCCGCTTCATAAAGCGGAGGGATTTTGCGTTAGAACAGTAGTTTGCCGACGATAAACCAAAGAACCAACAGGAGCAGGAGCATAGGTATGTAGGCTACCAGCACGGCAGTGCCTATGGCAAGACCGGTAATACCCAAATAATTGAGGGCATACACCAGTGCTGCCAGAAGCACAGTGGTGAGCATAGCCCGGGAGAGCATCTTGCCTACCACATTAGCAAAGAAGAAGGTGTACAGAAAACCGATCAAGGGATTGACGGAGACAAGTACAGCACCCACCAGACCCTTCAGTGCGCCCACAAGTAACATGATCACAAGCAAACCCAGGAGAATGACGGGTGCCCATGTCAGCAGACCCTCCGGCAGGAACATGGTCAGCAGGTAGTTGACAACAGAGAATGCCATCATACCCAGCGCCACGGATAGAATCCGGAAGAACAGCCAACTGAATAACTTTTTCCCTTGAGGCATCCATCGATTGACGATATTGACCAGGAAGGCCAAAATAATCATGTTCAGTAGTTCACCACAGATGGCCACATAACCGGACTGAGCAATGGGGAAAATACCCATCCATTCATCGGAAATTGTGACAAAAGGCAGGGGAGAAACAAGGAATTTCAGGTTCAGGCCGTAGCTGTGAATTACCACAGTTACTGCGTAAATAAACAAAATGCCAATCGCGGAAGAAACGCTCTGATTCAAAACAGATTTTTTCCCGAAGGCAAAACGACCAATAAAGCCGAAGATCAGTGAGCCGATGGTCAACACCAGCGCCAAAGTCAGAAATGACTTCATTTGCACTTCGTTTTCAACCAACGATTTGATTTGATTTAACAAGGCTCCCATAAAAAACCTCCTATTTTGCAATTAGAAAAAGCAGCCGCCAGAAAATCTCTGGCGGCTGCGATGTTGAAGACTGAAATTACTTCAGCTCTGCGGTAGCGCCAGCTTCCTTCAGCTCGGCAACCAGCTTCTCTGCATCTTCCTTGGAAATAGCTTCCTTCAGGGTCTTGGGGCAGTTGTCCACCAGATCCTTAGCGTCCTTCAGGCCCAGGCCGGTAGCAGCACGGACGACCTTAATGACGTTCAGCTTGGAAGCGCCGGCATCCTTCAGGATGACATCGAACTCGGTCTTCTCCTCGGCAGCCTCAGCAGCACCGCCAGCAGCGGGAGCAGCAACAGCAGCAGCAGCGGCAGAAACACCGAAAACTTCCTCCAGAGTGTGAACCAGCTCGGACAGCTCCAGAACGGTCAGACCCTTAACTTCCTCAACGAGAGCAGTGACTTTTTCACTAGCCATGATAATAATCCTCCTAAATGTTTGTGTTTTGAATTATGTGTGTGAGTCTACGAACTTAAGCTTCTGCTTCTGCAGCAGGAGCGCCGCCTTCCTTCTGGATACGAACCTGATCCAGGACAAAAGCAAGGCTGGAGATAGGTGCCAGGAAGGTACCAAGGACGGATGCAACCAGAGCATTCTTGCTGGGCAGTTCGCCGAAGCCGTTCAGATCGGCAGCGGACAGAACAGAACCCTCAACAACGCCACCCTTAATGGACAGGTTGATACCCTTGTTCTTCTTAGCAAACTCGCATACGATACGAGCAGGGGCGATGGGGTCGCCGGTGGTGGAAGCCATAGCGGTGGTACCGTTCAGAACCTCACTGAAGTCGTAACCAACTTCCTTGGTTGCGAAATTAGTCAGAGTGTTCTTGACAACGGAGTACTCAACACCGGCTTCGCGGAACTGCTTACGCAGCTCGGTATCCTGAGCAACCGTGATACCCTTGTAATCGACAAAAACAATGGAAGTAGATTCCTTGATCTTGGCGGCCAAGGCTTCAACAACGGCCTTCTTGCTCTCAAGAACCTTTGCGTTGGGCATGATTTTTCACCTCCGAAAAATAAAAAAGTGTCTTCCTGCCAGAAGACAGAAAGACACGCAAACAATCAAAATGTTAGACGCACCTCGGCAGGATTTATGCGGGGAACGCACCTGCTGTCTTTGGCAACAGACGCATTCTATCACATAAATTCTGCGTTGTCAAGCATTATTTTTGAAAATTTATCCTAATAGTACATCCGATACCAGCATTACACAAAAACCTACCAAAAGCGCATAGGTTGCACCACGCTGTGCACCGTGGGCATGGGTCTCGGGGATCATTTCGTCGCTGATGACATAGAGCATCGTGCCGCCGGCAAAAGCCAGGGCAAATGGTAGGATCGCAGAAGCGACGGTCACGGCAAAGTAGCCAAGCAATGTTCCCAAAACTTCCACCAGACCCGTCAGCATGGCACAGAGGAATGTACGTTTGGGCGTGATGCCAGCGGCAAGCATAGGGCCGATGATGACCATACCCTCGGGAATGTTCTGTAGGGCAATACCGCCTGCAATGATCAGTGCTTCACTAACATTGTCCGAACCAAAACTGACGCCGGCTGCGATGCCTTCCGGCAGGTTGTGGATGGCGATGGCGGTAACGAAGAGAAGAACCTTGCTCAAATTTGCGTTACCCTGATGTTCCTCCAGATCTGCGCCTGCAAGCTTGTGCAGATGGGGAACAGCCTTATCAATAAGATTAAGGCACAATGCGCCGGTAAAAATACCTGCCACGGTGATCAGAAGGCCCCAGTCACCACCATATTCCACAGAGGGAAGGATCAGACCCAGAACGGCTGCAGCCAACATCACGCCTGCAGCAAACGCCAGCACAATATCGCTGAATTTGTGGGATATTCTTTTGAACATAAAACCGATGACGGAACCGAACACTGTCGCACCGCCCACACCCAGGGCAGTGAGCAATACCATTTCCATAGCAATCCTCCAAACACTTTTTCTTTATTATATCACAAAGGAATACAGATGTGCAAGAAAAACACCGGCTGCATTTTTGCAGCCGGTGTAAATATTAACTGATCTTGATGCCGTATACCTTTTGTCCGCGGGTGCCGACCACCAGCATGTCATTAAAGACAACGGGGGAGGCCTCCACATTGCTGCCCAAACCAATGGAATCGATCGTATTTCCGGTCTTGCCGTCGATCAAATGCATATTACCTACAGAATCACAAATGATCATGTAGCCCTTTCCGCTTTCGGAGTAAACTGCAACGGGAGAACTCCAGCAGTACTTCATGTTCTTTTTCCAGATCACCTTACCGGTATCTGTATCTAAAGCCATAAGCGTACCTTCGTATTCGCTGGGAGATTTGGCAACGTGGAAGAAAATCATACCTTCATAATCCGTGCCTTTTTTACCAAGCAGAGGTGTGGACAGGATACCGCCGGAAACATTCTTGTTGTAAACAATGTTATCCCAGGTGGTTTCCCAAACAATTTCACCGGTCATGGCATTGAGTTTGTACATATAGCATGTGCCGTCGGCGTGTTCCATGGAAGTGCCAAGGTAGATATATCCTTGCCCGTCGTCGCCCCACTCAAATACTGCGGTGGCGTTCTGATCGTCCTTGATCTCCTGAGCCCAAACAAGAGCCATGGTGTTGAGGTCCACACAGAAGAAAGTGCCCCGGTTGTCACCCACATACAAATAGTTTTCAACAATGATGGGGCTGTTTTCCATACCAAGATCGTTACTGGGATCGGTATTCAAACTGGTCATATAGCGATTGAACACAGGTGCATCCGGGTTGATGGAAAGGGTGCCTGCGGCTTTATCATAAGAGGTATTCAGCTTGATCGTGTACAGCAGGCCGTTCTCGCCCGGCCAGATCAATGTGTCTGTTTCCGCATCCACCAGAGGCGATGCGTCAAAGGCGCGCCAAGAACGGATGTTCCACTGCTTTTCGTAGCCATATTCATACATGATGGAGCAGTCGATTAGGCTGATGATATACATCCGGGGCTCTTTCTTTTCCCGGGTGCGGTCACCGGAGCCCACGTACATGATGGGATAACCTCTGGGATCCAGCGCGCCGGCACCTTTAAAGGCCATACCGATGAACAGGGGATCACGGGTATATTCGCCGGTTTCCAGATCATAGAAGTAGATATGGCCGTCTAAGGTGGCGTAAATGACTTCCACCAGATCCTTCTTGGCCTTGGCTTCAGGCTTCAGGTTCATGATCGCCTTGGTTTCCTCATCCCACTGCACGACCAAGGGCTGACCGGTCCAGCCGGCGCCAGTCCATGCGCCGGAGCTTGCCTTGGGCAGAGCGGAAATTTCCCGCTCCCAAACAGTGGTGAGTTCTTTGTTCACCACGTTGACTGTGCCGTAGGTTGCGCTGTCACGATAGTTATTGCCGCGGAAGCCGGCAACGCCGGGGAGGCTGAAATAGGATTCGCCCATACCAAAGTGGATGTTTGCGGGGCGCTGATAGCTATTGACAAAAGAACCGTTTACATTGATCTCCCACTTGATATTCCAGTTGGTTGGATCGGACTTGTCCGTCTTGTGAGGTGCAGAGGGAAAGCTGGGATCCGGCTGGGTGGGGGGCTGGGTGGGGGGCTGTGTCTCCGGCATAGAAGAGGAGGCAGGCATACTGGATTCCGGCACAGAGGAAGAATCTGTGCTGGAAGAGGGCTGCTGCATTTGAATATCATCCATGTTGCTTAGGCGGTTGCCGCAGTAGATGGTAAAGACCAAAACGAGCGTTGCGACAAAATAGACCGGGATGGTCAGCATACGCAAAAATCTTCTTTGACTCGGCCGGCGGGTGCGCAGGCGCATGACTTCTATCACTACCGCAATCAAAGCGACTAGTGCCAGCAGAACGATCAACACCGTTACCGCCGAACGCAGTGCCTGTTGGAATGCTGTGCTGTCAGAAACTGTGCTGAGCATCGGAGATTGATTAAACAGATTGTTCATAGGGTTCTCTCCAATCGGTTTGTTTTTTCGATATTATACCACTTAGTAGCGTTTTTTTCAACTACAAAAGAAAATATGTCATTGCGCACCGGTACGCAATGACATATGCTCCATTATTCGCTGACCAGTGTTTCCATTCCATCCCGGTCAGAGATCTCTACTGTACCCCGGGTGAGCTTGACATAGCCTTCATTTTGGAAGTACCGAAGCATCCGGGTGACCACCTCACGGGCTGTTCCCAAATGGTTGGCAATGGCCTCGTGGGTCAGCTTCAAAACATCGGAATCTTCCAGTGTGGCCTCTTCCAACAGGAAATTTGCCAGCCGTTTGTCCACACTTTTCCACATGATTTGCTCAATGAGCCACATGACTTCAGAAAACCGGGTGGCCATCAGTTCGTTAACATAGTTTGCAAGGGGAGCGGATTCGCCCATTACTCTTTTGAAAATGTGGGGCGGAATGATGTAGACATCGGAATCCTTTTCTGCGCTGATCATAATCTCAAACTGCACACTGCGCATGACGCAGGAAGCCGAAAAAAGACAAATGTCCTGCTCCAGCAGGCGATAGAGCGTAATTTCCCGTCCGTCTTCTGACAGAATATAGGCTCTGAGCTGACCGCTTTTGATCAAAACCAGTCCGGCGCAATCGGCTGAGCCGTCGTGAAGCACAGCACCCTTGCCTAAGGTACGTGCAACAATGGCTTGGGAGACTAACTGTTGATGCGCAGGTGTTAATTTGTCGAAGATGGGAAACAGATGTCTAAATTCCATGGTCGCACCTCCTTGATAACTCAAGTATATGACAACAGTATTGGAATGTCAAATATTTTCGCCTTGGCATTTTGGATCAAACATTAAATGGAAGGCCTCCTTACAAGAAGCCTTCCATTTGCTTGATGTTGTTGTTTTCGCAGTCCAGCAGTTTTTGCGCCATGGTTGTTACCTGGCCATCATTTTGATGATAACGGTGAAGATTCTTCAGGCTCTTGATGACACCTCGGGTGTTGCCCTGCACCATCATCTCGGCGATCTTGGAATCGTTCTTGTTATACATGAGCTTGCTCCGACTTGCCATATCGGCCATCGTCCGGGCCATGGGATTTAGTTCTGCCAACTGCCAGCCCCGCTCCCGCGCCAAAGCGTAAGTTTCCTGCTCAATTTGGTTATACTCCTGAAGTTGGGATTTCAGGGCCTTTTTTAGTTGTTCTCCATTCGCGGCTTTCTCAACACTGCGAATCCCTACCTGACCCATTTGGGTGGTTTTTAGCAGGGAAGAGAGGATATCTTTGCTGTCTTTCATGTTTATCACCCGATCCTATTATGTGAAAGATCAAAGTAAGTATGCGTGCCATTTTTACGGCAATGGCATAGGATGTTTTGTTAAGAGGAGGCGATAATATGTGCGCGATCGCGGGAATCATCGGACTGCATACACATGACGCAACACTACAGAAAATGCTTTCTACCATGTCTCGCCGGGGCCCCGATGCCACGGGCATCTGCGCTGTCGAGGGTGGCTGGCTTCTGCACGCCCGGCTTGCGGTGATCGACCTGGAAGGCGGCCGTCAACCAATGACCTATCTCGATTGTAAGGAAGAGTACACCATCGTCTACAATGGAGAATTGTACAATACGGAAGAACTTCGTCGGGAACTGGAACGGTTTGGCCACACTTTTTTAGGACACTCCGATACGGAGGTTTTGCTCCATTGTTATGCCCAGTGGGGTGAGAAGTGCTTAGACAAACTTAATGGCATTTTTGCCTTTGCGGTTTGGGAAAAGAACCGCCGCAGGTTATTCTTAGCCCGAGACAGAATGGGTGTCAAGCCACTGTTTTTTGCACAAGTCAACGACGGACTGATTTTTGCATCCGAAATTAAGACCATTTTGGCCTATCCGGCCATTAAAGCAGAGCTGGACGGAGAAGGAGTGGCGCAGATTCTCCTGTTAGGGCCTGGAAGAGTGCCAGGAAGCGGTGTGTTTCGCAATATCCGGGAATTGGAACCTGGGCAGTATGCTTACTACATGGATGACAAAATGGATATACGCCGTTATTGGAGGCTTCTTGATCGGGAACACCAAGAGAATTTTGAGGAAACTGCCGCCCATGTTCGGGAATTGGTATTGGATGCTATCTTACGACAGACAGTCTCAGATGTACCAATTGGTACGTTCCTATCCGGGGGGCTGGATTCCAGTTTAATTACTGCAATTTGTGCAAAACAGTTAGGTGGGAAAAGGCTGGCAACATTCTCCGTGGACTATGTGGATAGTGAAAAACATTTTGTCCCTAATAAATTTCAGCCCAATTGCGATGGGGAATATATCCGCTTAATGCAAAAGTCATTTCATACAGATCACCACTGGTGCATTCTCTCCCCGGAAGATCTGGTAGCGGAGTTGGAAAACGCTACCTTCGCCCGGGATCTGCCCGGAATGGCGGATGTGGATTTCTCGCTCCTTGCATTCTGCCGTCAAATCAAGCCCTATGTGACAGTTGCACTGTCCGGAGAATGTGCGGATGAGATATTTGGAGGTTATCCCTGGTATCGGGATCCCCAGGTGCGTAACCGGGATGGATTCCCCTGGGCCCAGAATACGGCATATCGGATGGAACTGCTCCGGTCGGGGCTGAGAGAAAAGCTGGACGGGGAAAGCTATGTTCGGGAGCATTACGAAAAGACGTGCCGGGAAAGCGACATTCTGCCGGGTACTGACCCAGCTGAAGTGCGGATGAAGCAGATGGTGAATTTGAATCTGCGGTGGTTCATGCAGACCCTTTTGGACCGGAAAGATCGCATGAGCATGTATTCTGGGCTGGAGGTCCGTGTACCGTTCTGCGATTATCGAATCGCGGAATATTTGTATGGCGTTCCATGGGCTTTTAAGGATCACAAAGGAAAAGAAAAAGGACTACTTCGGACAGCAATGGACGGCATCCTGCCGGAGGAGGTGCTGTGGCGGAAGAAAAGCCCGTATCCAAAGACCATGGATCCAAAGTACTTGGAGTTGGTAACGGCACAGATGATACAACTGCTTCAACAAAAGGATGCGCCGCTTTTTGCGTTGATATCCCCGGACAGTGTCCGGCGCGTGCTGGAAGAAGAGCCCGTGTGGCCGTGGTACGGTCAGCTTATGCGGCGCCCACAGACCGTTGCGTATCTTCTGCAGGTCAATGCCTGGCTGGAGCATTACAATGTAGATTTGATCATCTGATAGGAAAGGCACAGCGCACTGCTGTGCCTTTTACGCAAATATACCCTTTTCAATTTCATAAAAATGGTGTATAGTAAGGGTGTATACAAACCAACGAAGCAGCATTGCAGCAAAGGAGATACAATGACCTACGAAGAAATTAAAAAAATAGATGCCGTCAGAACCTATATTTCCCAAGCGGATGCCTCATTAGGTGCGCTGGGATATACGGAGCACAGCTTTGCCCACGTGGGCAGAGTGGCGGAGATGACCGGCTATATTTTGGAAACCATGGGCAAGGATGCCCGGACGGTGGAATTGGGCAGGATCGCAGGTTTTTTGCATGACATCGGCAACCTCGTCAACCGGGTGGACCACAGTCAAAGTGGTGCAATTATGGCCTTCCGTTTGCTGGATCGCTGGGGCTTCCCACCTGAGGAGATCTCGATGATCGTAACTGCCATTGGTAATCACGATGAGGGAACCGGTGTCCCTGTTAACGACCTTGCGGCGGCGCTGATTCTTGCGGACAAGTCCGATGTGCGTCGCAGCCGTGTCCGCACCAAGGAAATAGTTGATTTCGATATTCACGACCGGGTGAATTACTCGGTAACCAAGTCTGAACTGAAGATCAATGAGGCGAGGACCATCGTCAAGCTGAAACTGAATGTCGATACTCATTTCAGCCCGGTTTTGGACTATTTTGCAATTTTCACCAACCGGATGCTGCTGTGCCGCAGTGCTGCGGAAAAGCTGGGACTGCAATTTAAGCTCATTATCAACGAACAACAGCTTGGATGATTGTAAGGAGGATATGTAATGGCTCTGAAGATCATAAAAATGAACCCATGCTTGCAGCCCTTTGCATCGGATCTGCAAATGCGGATGGATAACTACAAGGCGGCAAAGGCAGTGCTGTTGACAGATGGGCAAACATTGTCGGATTTTGCCAACGGTCACCGTTATTTTGGCCTGCATCCAACTGAGGATGGCTGGTATTACCGGGAATGGGCCCCGGGTGCAGATACGCTGTATCTGACCGGTGATTTCTGCGGCTGGGATCGTTATGCCCATCCTATGACCAATCTGGGCGGCGGTGTTTATGAGCTGTTCCTGCCTGGCGCGGATGCCTTGCAGGAAGGTCAGCTTGTGATGACCATCGTTGTCCATCAGGGGCGCGAACTGGAGCGGATCCCCCTGTATGCTACCCGGGTAGTGCAGGATCATCAGACCTACGCTTGGAATGCAGCTGTTCACAAAATGGCGAAGTTCCCCTGGACGGATGAAGATTTTCGCCCCGAAAAGAAGCTACTGATCTACGAGTGCCATATCGGCATGGCCCAGGAAGAAGGCAAGGTAGGCACATATACAGAATTCCGGGAAAATGTTCTGCCCCGTATCAAAAATTTGGGCTACAACACCATCCAGATTATGGCTGTTATGGAGCATCCTTACTATGCTTCCTTTGGCTATCAAGTGACCAACTTCTTTGCTGCATCTTCCCGTTTTGGCATGCCGGAGGATTTGAAAGCTCTGGTCAATGCTGCTCACGAAATGGGGATTGCGGTTCTTTTGGATGTTGTCCATTCCCATGCATCCAAGAATACCCGGGAGGGCATTAATGAATTTGACGGAACGACCTACCAGTTCTTCCACGACGGCCCCCGGGGCGACCACAGCGCATGGGGTACCAAGTGCTTCAACTACGGCAAGCACGAGGTGATCCACTTCCTGCTGTCCAATCTAAAATTTTGGATGGAAGAGTACCACTTCGACGGATTCCGCTTTGACGGTGTTACATCCATGCTGTACCATGACCACGGCCTTGGCACAGCCTTTACCGGTCCGGAGCTGTATTTCTCCATGAATACGGATACCGAGGCGGTGACCTACCTGCAACTGGCTTCTGACCTTGTAAAGGAGATCAATCCCAACGCCATTCTTATTGCGGAGGATATGTCTGCCATGCCCGGCATGTGCCTGCCGATTAAGGATGGCGGCATAGGGTTCGACTACCGCCTTGCCATGGGTGAACCTGATATGTGGATCCGTTTGCTGAAAGAGCATAAGGACGAGGACTGGGATTTCAATCAAATCTACTACGAACTGGCCAATCGCTGGCCGGGTGAAAAGGTCATTGGCTACTGCGAATCTCATGATCAGGCCTTGGTCGGCGATAAGACCATCATGTTCCGCCTGTGCGACCAGGAGATGTACTGGGCCATGGATGCATGGAACAACAGTGCCATCATTGACCGGGGTATGGCCCTGCACAAAATGATTCGTCTGTTGACCATGACTCTGGGCGGCGAGGGATATCTGACCTTTATGGGTAACGAATTCGGCCATCCCGAGTGGATCGATTTTCCCCGAGAGGGTAACGGTTGGAGTTATCATTATTGCCGCCGGCAGTGGAGTTTGGCGGATAATCCTGATCTGAAATACAAGTACCTGCGTGCGTTTGAAAAAGATATGGTTGCCGCGGCGAAAAAGCACAAAGTGATTGCCGGACAGGATAAGCAGTTGCTTGTGCACAACGGCGACAATGTGCTTGTATATCAAAAGGGCGGCGCAACCTTTGCCTATAACTTTGACCCCTGCTGTTCTTATGACGGATACTTCGTACCTATGGCAGCGGAAGGTGAGTATCGGGTTGTCCTGTCCAGCGATGATTACTGCTATGGCGGTCACGGCCGTATTGCTCACCAGAGCTATACCGCATCCATCCACCCGGATGGCCGGATTGGATTCCAAATCTATTTGCCTAGCCGTACAGCAGTGATGCTGCGGAAAATTCAAAATCGTAGGCAAAAAGAGAAATGTTGATTCCGGTGCATTTACAAGATTGATCCAAGCCCACAGTCTCTGCGGACTGCGTTCCGGGATCGATGGATTCTCCCACACCGAAAAATAAGAACGCCACCCTGTTGGGTG
The DNA here is from genome assembly GCA_045606205.1 of Faecousia sp. Lineage (GTDB taxonomy): Bacteria > Bacillota > Clostridia > Oscillospirales > Oscillospiraceae > Faecousia. Next base: position 23,858 of record JAZURL010000067.1, read on the forward strand.
GCGTTCTTATTTGGCGGAGAGAGTGGGATTCGAACCCACGGTGGGTTGCCCCATCACTAGTTTTCAAGACTAGCTCCTTAAACCGCTCGGACATCTCTCCGTACCCGGAAACTATATCATTTTACACTTGAAATGTCAAGATGCAGGACATATTAGAAAACTATTGCGTGGATGCTTTTCCCGTGATAGAATGACAAAAAAGAAATGGGGGAAGCGATATGACAAGATTTTTCGTAACGCCAGAGGAAATGCAGCCGAATTTCTTGGTACTTACCGGGGAAAATGCCCAGCATGCAAAGGTACTGCGGCTAAAAAACGGAGAAGAGGTACTGGTGTGCGATGGGGAAGGCCACGAGTGCCTGTGCGCTGTCAGTGATGTGAGTGAAGGCCAGTTCAGTCTTGTGGTAAAAAGCCGCAGAGAATCGGAATCCGAAGCTCCTGTGCGTGTGAGTGTCTACATGGCGTTCCCAAAGGGTGATAAGCTGGAGCACGTGATTCAAAAGGCGACAGAACTGGGCGCCTATGAGATCGTGGCGTTTCCCTCCGCCCGTTGCGTTTCCAAGCCGGATGAAAAGAGCCTGAAGAAAAAGCTGGAGCGCTGGCAGAAGATCGCCTCATCTGCGGCTGAGCAGTCCGGCCGGGGCAGAGTGCCCCAGGTGTTGGTGCTTGGCAGTTATAAGGATGCCCTTGCAAGAGCCACCCTGGCGGACAAGGCGCTGATGTTCTATGAAAACGAACAGGCCACCACTTTGCGTATGGCCATGGAGCAGGGAAGTGCCGCAACCATCAGCTTGCTCACCGGCCCGGAGGGCGGTCTGGAAGAGAAGGAAGTTGCCCAGGCTTGGGAAATGGGTCTGCAGGTTTGCACCCTTGGCAAGCGCATCCTGCGTTGCGAGACAGCCCCGCTGTGTGCCTTGTCTGCTGTGATGTATGCCTCTGGAGAATTTTAGGAAAAAAGTACTTGCATATTTTGGGCAAGTGTGATATAATCCCATTCCACCGAAAGAGAAATTTGGTCAAATAGCACATAAAGGTATATGCTTACGATAGGGGTAAGCGTTTCTACAAACCACCGTAAATGGTTGACTACCGGTTTCTTCGTTGAGGGATCGGGAGGTCAGCCATTTTTTGTTTCTCAACAGACTC
>JAZURL010000068.1:0-9921 GCA_045606205.1 Faecousia sp.
CGTTGTGCATTTGCAAAAGCCATCTCACGCAGGATGGCCTTTGCAAGTTCACACCCCATCCGTTAACCTCTCCCGCTCCCTGCGGGAGCACCCTCCCCAAAGGGGAGGGCAGCCTTCCCCTCTGGGGAAGGTGGCACGGCGCAAGCCGTGACGGAAGAGGTCTTCCAACAAATCATCAAAGAAAGGAGCGGTTCACAATGTCTACTGCCCTTCAGGAAAAAGAAAACGAAACCAAAAAGCGTAAGAAGCACCGCAGCCCCTGGCTGATCCTGCTGCTGATCATATTCATTATTCTGTTCCTGCTGACCACCATCGTGCTGGGTTCGAGGCTGTATGACATGGCCACACGGGATCAGTACACCGTAGATCTTGCGGTGGATGCCCCGGAAGGTGCCATCGAACTGTTCCGCGTCCAGTACGAAAACGAACTGGGTGAGATCACCGTTCAGGGCTCCAACGGCGTTGACGTGGTCGCTCCCGGCACCACCGTCAGCTATGACCTGCGGCTGCGGAACAAGGACGATGTGATCATCGATTTTCTGATGACTCCCACGGTGGAATTCCTCACCGATGACCCCGTTCCCGTGGAATTTAAGATCGTGGACGACCACGGCAACTATGTCCTCGGCAGCGACTCCCAGTGGGGCGGCGCCGAAGCCATGAACGCCCTGCAGCACAAGGGCTCCATCCATCCCGGCGAGGTTTACACCTACCACGTCAGCTGGCAGTGGGTCTTTGAAGTCAGCGAAGAACAGGATGCCTACGACACTTACCTTAGCAATCAGAACGGCGAGATCCTGCCCGGCATCAAGGTGGGCGTGACCACCGATGCTTCCGCCAATCCCACCCCGGTCAAGTCCAATGCCCACATGATGCATCTGCTGGGCGAAGGCTTCGGCTGCTGCTGGTGCTGCTATCTGGTGTGGCTGCTGATCCTGATCTGCCTGTTGCTGATCATCTGGGTCTGGCGGCTGAAGCGGAAGCTGAACAAGCTGGAAGACGCACTGGAAGAATACGAAGAGGAACTGGCTGCCGGCATCGCCGCTGCCGCAGAAGAAAATGCGGTGCTGAGCCATGAAGAATAAGAAGCTCACTTCCCTGCTGCGGACGGTTTTCCTGATCGCCGTCAGTCTGGTGCTGGGCATCAACATCTACAGCTGGAACGCCCGAAGCCTGACAGGCAACGTGCTGCCCATGCCCTTCGGCTACGGCGGTGCGGTGGTGCTGTCGGGCAGCATGGAACCCACCATCATGACGGGCGATATGATCATCGTCAAGGCTGAAGAAACCTATTCCGACGGCGACATCGTGGTCTACCAGACCGGCAGAATGCTGGTGGTGCACCGGATCGTCGCTTCTGACGAAACCACCGTTACCACCCGGGGCGATGCCAACAACACCGAGGATGCCCCCATCGACCGCAGCCATATCAAAGGCAAGGTCATTTACACGATCCCCCATTTGGGTGTGGCAGTGCGTCTGCTGAAGACCCCTGCGGCAACCATTCTTCTGATCCTGGGCGCGGTGCTCACCGTCGAGCTGCCCTATCGGAAAGCCAAAGATAAATCCAACGAAGAACTGGAGCGGATCAAAGAAGAAATCCGCCGCCTGAAAGAAGAACAGAACCATTGACGGGAGGTGAGCAGACCGTGCAGAAACGCGAACCGAAATTCAATATCCCCATGTTCGCAGCGCTGGTCCTGCTCCTGTTGACCATGGTTTCTGTGCATTTGACCAGCGGACTGTATGCCCGGTACACAGCAAATTCCGGCGGCTCCGCCTCCGCAAGAGTGGCGAAGTTTGACGTTGTTCACGAACTTACTCCGGTCGAAAACGAGGCCGGGCACTATGCTCTGACCGTTACCAACAATTCCGAGGTCACTGTACGATTCAAAGTGGATATGTCCTTTGAATATCCCATGACCATTTCCGTTGAAGATGCCATTGCACCGTTGGTCGAGCTGGATAACACCTACAGTTTTGTCAACGAAAACTGGATCCTTGCCCCAAACAGTGAAACCGTGCTGAATATCGCATTTACACCGCGAGACTGGACCCAAATCACAAAAAATGCCCACGGCAGCAGCGTGACTGAAACAATTGATTTCAATGTAACTGTCACCGCTGAGCAGGTGGATTAAGGAGGGCCCATGGGATGAAACATATCAAATTCCGCACATGGGTGCTGATCCTGCTTGCGCTGCTGATTTCCCTGTCCGGCTTCGCCGCAGGTAAGTATTTTAAAACAATAAGTCAGGATTACACAGTCGAATTCACCGCCAAACTTGCCGATGAATTCTACCTGAAAGAACACATAGCCCTGCGTCAGGAAGACGGCAGTTACACACTTGGTGACACATATGTGCCGGTCAATGAGAAGCAGGAATATATCCTGATCCCCGGTCTGGATATTCCCAAAGACCCTCATATCGTTATCAATGGCAAGTCCACCCACATCCCCGCTTACCTGTTTCTGGAGGTCGTGGACAATATGATTGTGGACAAAGACGGAAATAAGCTGCTGGAATACGACCTCGAAAGCTTCTGGATTCCTACCAAACTGAAAACATCGGATCGCGGTGGCACGTTCTATGTGTACGGCAATCCGGACACAAAGGAACCAATCGAAATCAAGGAAAGCCACACCGAAAGCAATCCCATCCGCATTCTGCAAAACAATGAGATCACCGTCAGCCAGAGACTGCTGTCCGGTGTAAACACAGGCTCCTTAACATTCTACGCCTATCTTGAGGAAGCGACACCCTATAGATCCAGTAATCCCTAAATCATGAAAAGGAGGGTTGGCAATGAAAACTGCATACAGCAAGAGAATATTGTCAGCCGTCCTGGCAATGATTCTTCTGATTTCCTGCGTCCCCGTATTCTCCATCGCGCGAAGCAGTTTTGTCATCACCCATGAGGGGCAGGCTGTTTCCAAAATCGCACTGCCCATGCACGAAAAAGTGCAGGTTTCAGCGGAAAATCTGCCTGAAGAGTGCACATATCAGTGGCAGATTCGGATTCCCGGCAGCGATATCTGGGTGGATATTCAGGGTAAAACCGCGCAGATTCTGGATGTTACATATGCCCTTGTGGGTAGCATGACCGACGGCAGCAATTGTGCGTATCTGCGGTGCAATGCTGTTTCCGGCAGTGAGGTAAAGGACAGCACCGATTCTCTGCGTGTGGCAATTCAGGAGGATATTCCTGAGGTTGCTGCGCCTGTTGTGGAATTCCCTGCCCCCACCGTCACAGAACCCGCTGATGTTCCTGTTGTTACGGAAGCTCCTGAAGTTACCGAGGCGCCCGAGGTCACCGAAGCTCCCGAGGTTAGTGAGACTCCCGAGGTCACCGAAGCTCCCGAGGTTATCGAGGCTCCCGAGGTCACCGAGGCTCCCGAAGTCACCGAAATTCCCGAAGTCACCGAAGCTCCCGAGGTTATCGAGGCTCCCGAAGTCACCGAAGCTCCCGAAGTCACCGAAGCTCCCGAGGTCACCGAAGCTCCCGAGGTTACCGAGACTCCCGAGGTCACCGAGGCTCCCGAGGTCACCGAGGCTCCCGAGGCCACCGAAGCTCCCGAGGTCACTGAGGCTGTCGAGGTCATGGAAACTGTCGAAGCTACTGAGCCTGTGCTGGTTTTGGAAGACACTGTTGAGGTGACCGCGCCTGTGTTTGCCGCCCCCGCTCCTCAGGGAGATACTGAACCCATTGCAGACGAATCTACCGATACGGAAGCTGCCGCTGATGGAGAAGCTTCTTCCGAAATTGTCTGCATTACCATTCACTACGTCTATCGCGACAGGGATGATCTGACGGGTACAACCGACAAAGAAGCCTGGTCCCCCTATGTCGCCTACATCCAGAAGGGTCAGGACCTGACTGTTGAAGTTCCCAACAAGACCATCCCCGGTTATGACGTTACGCTGGAATCAAATTATCCTGATGCTGCAGAGCTGATCAAAGATACAATAAAGCATACCTCTTCCGTAAAGCTTTCCTTGACAAATGTGACGAAAGACATGGACTTCAAGGTTGTATACAAAGAGACCAAGGTTTCCTACTCTGCCCGGTATTTCATGCAGAATGTGTACAACGACCTGTACACAGAAGATCCCAGTGTTCTCCCCAATATTATCATGAAAGGCTATCCCGGTGCTGATCCTGACGTAAACATTATTTACCCCAATGTCACCGGCTTTAGCGCTCTGTTCCATCAGCCGGACGTCATTGCTGCCGACGGCAGCACGGTGTTTGAGGTTTACTATGACCGAAATTACTACCTGATGAACTTCGATATGGACGGTGGCTACGGTACCGCCCCTGTCTATGCCCGTTATGGAACCACATTTTCCGTTTCCAAGCCCACCAAGGCAGGCTATGTTTTCAAAGAGTGGGAACTGGTCAAGATCAACGGTGTTGCTGCCACCGACACACAAAAGAAACAGCCCTTCCCCACCAATATTCCTGCAGAAAACCGCACTTATAAGGCTGTTTGGACTGAAAATGCCACTTCCTACACAGTTGCATACTGGCTGGAGAACGCAAATTCTGAGGGTTATAGCTTTTATATTTCCAAAACCATAGGTCTTGGTAGCGATAATAAGCCAGATGGATCTGTCCTTTCTGGCAAACTCGTAACTGCATCTGACCATATCGATAATTCCACGATTTCCTCACTCTTCGGTGATGATGCCCCTTATATTCATTACAATGAAGAAAAAACTTTAGCAGATCAGAACAATCGCGATGATTTGGATCCTGAAACAAAAAAAGTAGTAGTCCATGGCGATGGTTCTACTGTTCTTAATGTGTACTTTAAGCGAAAAGTATACAATTTGAAATTCTACTACGCCATGTCAACGCAAGAGGATAAACTTCCTACTACAGACGGACATCAGTATGCTTACGTCGTTGGCGGAACTACATATCTTTTTGGTTCTTCAGCAAATAATAACGTTGATAAAAATGATGAAAAATCGCTAATTTCTCAATATTTTACCACCAATACAAATCAAATTGGTTGGGTTAAAGAACTACCTCGGCTGAATAGTAAGGGAGAGGCTGTCGGATATACCGTAGGAAAAGAGTCTGTATCCTTCAGTGGTTCAGAATTTGGCGACTATTATCTTCATTACCTCATGTTCAGCGGAAAATATGGCCAATACATCGGAGATAAATGGCCCATTGATATCTTTGAATCCGTAGAACGCGCAAATCTTGCAGGTCAGAGTTGGAATAATAGTGCTACCTACGCCAGTGCATGGAATGGTGAGCATCATGTAGCATACTGTTACACAGAGTACAACAAAACGGGTAACCAAACCATTAAAGGCAAATATCAGAAACTGGATAAAAACATATTGTGGAGACCTGATTTTGGCGATCCTGAAGATATGACAGTCTCCTTTATGTGCTTCTGGGAGAATGGTGCGCTTGTGGGTTGGAATGTCCCTGAATTGTATTATTACAGACTGTGGCTTCCCATTCTAGAAGGTGAGGATCTAACAGGAGTTGAAACTCGGGAATACAATGGTATCACTTACAAATTAAAAGAAAAATATGCCACCTGTGATGACTCTAATATTGGCCAGCAAACCCAGATAACTCTGGATGGATATCTGCCTTATGGTGATCCTGTAGGATCAAATAATTTACCTGTCAACGACAGCACACTTTTATCCTACGGATACACAGAAGAAGAGCTTTCAAACTATAGCGAACGATATATTGTAGACTTTTATTACAGCAGAATTACTTACAACCTTAAGTATCACAACCGTACTGGATATATCGGCCATGGTAACGGCGCACAGATTCCCTACGGAAAATCTCTGGCACTGTACGGCGACGAAGGTGAACACACCAACGCAACAGTCATGCAAACCCAGCATTATCCCGAAGGTCTTGAACCCAATGCATACGTCTTCAAGGGATGGTACACTTCTGAGGAGTGTCTGCCCGGTACGGAGATGGACTGGAGCGGAACAATGCCTGCATCCAATCTGGAAGTCTACGCAAAATGGGAGCCAGTTACATATACCGCACGTTTCTTTATAGACTATGACGCACTTAAGGCCGGGACTCCCACTCAGACCGTAACCAAAATCCCTCACGGCGAGCGAATGAATACTACCGGTGTAACGCTGATCCCTTCCAAGGGAAGCAACTACCGTTTCGTCGGTTGGTTCTACCGGGATGCCAACGGTAACAAAGTAGCCTTCGAACCATCGGAAATGGCTGTCCGCCAGGATCTGGATCTGTATGCCGAGTGGACTTCTTCCCTCTCCAAAAAGTACACGATCCACTATGTAGAGGGTAACGAAGACGGTTCCATCAAAACAGACAGCGACGGGAAGTCCATTAAGCTGGCTAAGGATTATTCCGGTTATGCCTTTGCAGGTACTACCCGAACCTTTAAGGCAAAATCCAGGGATCAGTTGACCCTGCTTCCCGAAGCCGATCAGGACGAGCTGTGGCTTCCCAATACAAATTCCCACTCCATTCTAATGAACGAAGATGAAACAAAAAACGAGTTTACCTTCGTTTATCTGAAGAAGGAATTTGCTCCATACAGAGTCAAATATCTGGATGCTGCCACCGGAGCAACTCTGCACGAGGATTATTATGATCCCCAGAACAAAACGGCAGTTGTATCTCCTCAGTTTGAGTATGTTGCAGGCTACATCCCCGATGCCTTCTACAAAACTCTGGTTCTTTCGGCAAATGCAGAAGAAAATGTGATTATCTTCTACTACACCAAGGATGACGATGCTACAGAAGACGACGATGGTACCATTACCAATGTAAATGCGAAGTATTATATCGCGCATATGCTGCAAAACGAGGACGGCAACAGCTACCTTGAATCCAACGCCTCCGCCCCTGTCGGAAAAATCGGCGACATCATCCCTGTCAACTCTCTGACACTTCAGGGCTTTACCTTCGATTACGATACCACCAGTGCAAATCTGCAAAACGAATCAAGCATTACCAAAAATGTTGATGGTACTTACACCGTTTCCGGAAAAATCACCTCCGGTGAAGGCGGCAATGCTCTGAAACTGATTTTGTATTACTCGCGCAATACTTATCCCTATTTGGTACAGTATCAGGAATGGGGCACAGGCAATACTCTTCGTGCATCTGATATCGGCTCTGGCCTTTATCTGTCCACTGTAGAAAGGACTGCCCCATCCATTACCGGCTATGAGTTGTACAGTGCCGAAAAACAAACTTTGACCATCGGTCACCACGTGCAACCAACTACAGAAAACCCGACCGCAGAGAAGGAGTATGGTCCTAATATCCTGACCTTCTACTACACTGCCATTCCGCGTACCATCAATTACCACACTGTTCTGCGAGGTGCAACCTCCACTTCCTACGGCAAACCCAGCCGCACAAGCGAAACACCAAAAGATCAAGGCAACGTCGCAGGTGCTCAGGCAATGCCGGAAGCAGGTTTCCAATTTGTGGGCTGGTACACAGACAAAGCTTGTACGGAGGTCAGCAAAATCACAGCTTCCGATTGGTTCAATGAAAGTTCCGGCGGTACACATCTCGTCCCGAAAATCCACTTTACAGGTGACACTTACATTTATGATTACTACGCCCTCTTTGAACCCATTACGCTGACCATTGTTCAGGAGAATGTAGATGCTTCTGACAGCAACATTTATGAGGTCGTAAACGAGAAAACCAAAAAGGTGATCTGCACCGTGGCCATCAGCGGCAACGACAGCGTCACGCTGGAGCAGATTCCCGCCGGCAAGTACACCATCCGGGAGATTACTACCGACTGGGCATGGACCTATAAGAACGTTCCTGCCAAAGAAAATTTTGAGGTCAAAGCAAATCAGCCAAACGTGGCAACGTTCACGTACAGGCAGGAGGATGTCGACTGGCTCCACGACGAATGCCACGGTGCGTACTGCGTAACATCCCCCAATTAAATCACAAAAGGAGGTGGACAAATGAACCGAATCAAACAGCATATCGCATCTGCTTCTCCCCTGTTCTGGGTTCTCTTAATCGTTGCGATCCTCGGAATATCCTTGGGCGGCGTTTCGGCTTATTTGACCTGGTCCTCCGACAGAGTGGAAAACCAGTTTGTTTTTGCAGAGCATCCGCAGGCCACAGTCACCTCTGTGCAAACCGAGAAAGGTACGACCTACAAGATCACGGTAACTGACCCCGGTTACGCGGTCTATCTCCGGGCAACCGCGGTGGTCAACTGGGAAAACAGTGATGATACCCTTAAGACCATTGTCGCGGATATGCCCAAAGCCGATGCGGATTACACTTTGGAAATCGACACCAATAACTGGACGCAGGGTGCTGATGGATTCTACTATTACAAGCATACAATCCAATCCAATACATCAGTTCCTTTCGTAACCGTCAATGAACGCGTTCCAAAGGACGGCTACAATCTGAAGGTCACAGTCCTTGCCCAAACCATTCAGGCCGTTGGCACTACGGATGCCGATGATTCCATAACCGCCGTTCAGGATGCCTGGCCAACAGTTCCTTCGTCTTAAAATCCACGTAATAATCCCCCGGAAATATCTTTTCCGGGGGATTTTTCCGGGGGAAACTGGACAAACACAAGAAACGTGGTATAATGGTCCTAAATCCCAATGAAAGAAGGCATTTTCATGAAAATCGCAGTTACTTACGAAAACGGAAACATCTTCCAGCACTTCGGCCACACCGCCCAGTTCAAGGTGTACGAAGTAGCTGACGGCAAGATCGTTTCCGCTCAGATTCTGGACACCAACGGCAGCGGCCACGGTGCGCTTGCCGGTCTGCTGGGTCAGCAGGGCATCAACGTGCTGATCTGCGGTGGCATCGGCGGCGGCGCCCGCTATGCCCTGATGGAAGCCGGCATTGCTATTTATGGCGGTGTATCCGGTGACGCGGACGAAGCTGTGGAACTGTTCCTCAACAGTGCCCTGAACTATGATCCCAATGCCCGCTGCAGCCATCACGACCATCACCATGGTGAGGGCCACACCTGCGGCTCCCACGGTTGCGGCAGCCACAGCTGTCACTAACCATTACATATCAAGGAACAGGAAAGCCTCCCCTTACACAGGGGAGGCTTTGGTGCGTTCAGATCCCAAATCAGTTCAACAAATTGGAATTTGGTTATTTGTTATTCTAATTCTATTTTAATTCCAAGCAACCGTTTTTTCGTTCGTACACTGTACTTCAAAGTATATATCGCAATTCCTTTAACGATTGCATCGTGGATTTCCATGATTTCTTTTGAAATATCCTTTTCGTTTGCATACCAGCCTAAAAAAGTCGTTGGTTCGTCACCGAAAAATCCGTTTCCTTCACTTTTACCGAAAAGCGCATACTGCGGCGATGATTTTCCACCAGACATTTTTGGAGAAGACACAACCTTATGACAAGTAGCAATTACGCGTTCAATTGGTGATGTTATCGTGATTGTTCCTGTTACGTTCTGCTTTTGGGTATTGGACTCTTGCGTAACCTCCGTTGCCATCAGGCTGTCTAGGGAAATATTTAATTTGCTTGAAAGCAACAGCAGCTTTTCTACTTCTGGGTATCCAATTCCTTGTTCCCATTTTGAGACTGCTTGACGACTTACATCTAGAATCTCTGCTAACTTCTCTTGCGATAACTGCTTATCTTTTCTTAATTGTTTCAAATTTTCTGCAAAACTCATATAGTTTACCTCCTTTACACAACTAATTATAGATATACGCATAGAGAAATCTACCAATCTATATTTGCATTTGAGCAACTTAAAGTTGCAAAACAATACAATTACAGAAGTTTTCTACAAATTGGAATTTGTTAAACCTGTTCGTTATAATATCGGACAACGAATTCTGCTCCGCCCTTATTACCAGGTGCTTCCGTTATCAATCTCTGGACCCTCGTCAGATT
>JAZURL010000069.1:0-4323 GCA_045606205.1 Faecousia sp.
ACCGCCTGTCGGATGACAGGCGGTTTTGTGAGCATAAAACAAAGAGGGATATTAGTAGAACTTTCTCTTGTTCTTACGGGCAGCCTCGGACTTCTGCTTACGCTTCAGGCTGGGGCTGACATAATGCTCGCGCTTCTTAACCTCGGCAATAACGCCCTCCTTGGCACAGCTACGCTTGAAACGACGCAGAGCGCTCTCCAGAGTTTCGTTCTCCTTAACGCGAATTTCAGACATGGTTTTCCCTCCCTCCGATGGCATCCGGCTCATTCCAGGATGCTTTCAGGGCCACTAGATGGCTTTACATATTATAAGCAGGTTTGCGCAAATTGTCAAGCAAGAAATTACATTTTTCCGTAAATCTTGCGAAAATCACTTCACAATCAGATTGACCAGCTTATTCTTGACCACGATGGTCTTGACGATATTGCCGCCGTTCTTTTCCAGGAATGCGGCGATTTTCTCATTGGCAAGCACATTCTGCACCACGGTATCGTTATCCAGGTCAGCATCCATTTCCACAGTACCACGCATCTTGCCGTTGACCTGCACCGCGATGGTCACCTCGCTGTCCTTGCACTTTTCCTCGCTGTAGGTCGGCCAGGACTCGAAAGCGATGGTATTGTTGTGGCCCATGATCTGCCAAATCTCTTCGCCCACATGGGGGATGATGCAGGAGATCATCTTGATGAAGCCCTCGGCATACTCTCTGGGGCAAGTGCCGTTCTTGTAGACATCGTTAACGAAGACCATCATCTGGGCAATGGCAGTGTTGAAGGCCAATGCCTCAAAATCAGATGTGACCTTCTTCACAGTCTGGTGGTAGACCTTCATCAGCTTGCCATCGTCTTCTTCGGTAATATTGGCGCTCTCGGTAAAGAAGTTCCATACGCGGTTGATGAACTTTCTTGCACCGGCCACAGCGGCGGTACTCCAAGGCTTGGAAACCTCCAGCGGGCCCATGAACATCTCGTAAAGACGCAGAGTGTCTGCACCGTACTCCCGGACGATATCACTGGGGTTGACCACGAATTCCGGGAAACGCTTACCCATCTTGATGCCGTTTTCGCCCAGGATCATACCCTGGTGGACCAACTTCTTGAAGGGTTCCTTCACGGGAGACAAGCCGTTATCATACAAGAACCGGTTCCAGATACGGGAGTAGATCAAGTGAACCACAGCATGCTCAGGACCGCCAATGTAAAGGTCAACGGGCATCCAGTGCTTCAAAAGTTCCGGATCGCAGAACGCCTTGTCATTGTTGGGGTCGATGTAGCGCAGATAATACCAGGAAGAGCCAGCACTGCCGGGCATGGTAGAGGTCTCGCGCAGACCCTTGATGCCGTTTTTGTTGTACTGCTTCCACTCGGTGGCATTTTCCAGGGGTGCCTGGCCGTTGCGGCCCTTGTAGTCTTCCAGTTCCGGCAGAACCAGGGGCAGTTCCTCATCGGGCAGGAAGACGGTCTTGCCGTCCTCAGTGTACACACAGGGAACAGGCTCACCCCAGTAACGCTGACGGGCAAAGATCCACTCGCGGAAGTGGTAGTTGACCTTTCTTCTTGCAACACCGACTTTTTCCAACTTGCAGGTGACGGCCTCCTTGGCCTCCTCCACAGTCAAGCCGGTGAATTCCTCGGAATTGATAAGTTTGCAACCTTTCCCCAGGTAATCCTGCTTTTCAAAGGCGCGCTCGGATACATCACGGCCCTCGATAACCTGGATCATTGGGATGTTATGGGCAACAGCATACTCAAAGTCACGCTGATCGTGGCTGGGAACAGCCATAACCGCACCAGTACCATAGTTGCCCAAAACAAAGTCACCAATGAACACGGGAACTTCCTTGCCATTGACGGGGTTGATGGCGTATACGCCCTTCAAAGGACAGCCGGTCTTTGTCTTCGTGGCATCGGTACGATCAATTTCACTCTTGCTTGCGGCTTCTTTGATGTATGCCTCTACCTCATCCCTGTTTTGAACCCGATCCATGAGGGACTGAGTGATCTTTCCGTCAGGTGCCAGCACCATAAAGGTGATGCCGTAGATGGTTTCGATACAAGTGGTGTAGATGGAGAATTCTCCACCACCCACCAGTTTGAAGTCCACTTCCACGCCGGTGGATTTACCGATCCAGTTACGCTGGATCTCCTTGGTGGACTCGGGCCAATCGATCTCGTCCAGACCTTCCAGCAACTTCTCAGCAAAGGCAGGCTGGTCAATGACCCACTGCATCATCATTTTCTTCACAACGGGATAACCACCACGCTCGGACTTGCCGTCAATGACTTCGTCATTGGCAAGAACGGTACCCAGCTCCTCGCACCAGTTGACAGGCATCTCGATCCGCTTAGCATAACCTGCCTCGTAAAGCTTCTTAAAGATCCATTGCGTCCACTTGTAGAAGTCCGGATCAGAGGTGGCAATACACTTGGACCAGTCATAGTCGAAGCCCAATTCCTTCAACTGTCCGGAGAAGGTGGCAATATTTTTCTGTGTAAAACCATTGGGATGGTTGCCGGTATCCACCGCATACTGCTCTGCGGGCAAGCCAAAAGAGTCGTAACCCATGGGGTGCAAAACATTGTAACCCTGCATCCGCTTCATGCGGGACATGATATCCGTAGCCGTGTAACCCTCAGGATGGCCTGCATGCAGACCCACACCGGAAGGGTACGGGAACATATCCAAAACATAGTATTTGGGCTTGGAGAAATCCCACACATCGGTGTGGAAAGTCTTATTCTCTTCCCAGTATTTTTGCCATTTGGCTTCTACATTCTTATGTTCGTAGTTCATAACCAAAAACCTCTTCTCAACCGGGGATTACTCCTCGATAATAATATCCTTTAAGTCAACAACTTCGGCATCCGCCCACAGGCGCTCCAAATCGTAGAATTTCCGTGCTTCATCGGTAAACACATGGACTACTACAGAGCCAAAGTCCAGCAGTTCCCAGGAGTTGCCCCGGTGTCCCTCACGGCCCAGCATGGGCTCGCCCAACTGCTCCATGGTGTACTCTGCGTAGTCGCACAGGGTCTTAACATGGGTGTTGACGCTACCGGTACAAATCACAAAATAATCTGCCAGGCTGGAGACCTCGTCGATCCTCAGCAGTTTGATATCGATGCCCTTCTTTTCATCCAGGGCCTTGGTCACTTGCAGTGCCACTTCTTTTGCAGTCAACATAGATTTATCCTTTCTCATTCAGCCAGTCCAGCGCTTCCCGGGATGCGGGAGATACTTCGCTCCCCTGCTGATTCAAATAATTCAAAGTCATGGTAAGCCCAAATTTCAGCGCGGAATCCAAATCGGAAAACGCCAATTTCCGCAGTTCTTCCACACCCGGGAAATCCCGGTTGGGCTCCATATAATCCGCCACATAAACGATCTTCTCCAGCAGATTCATGTCCGCTTTTCCGGTGGTGTGATAACGGATTGCTTGTACCACCGCATTATTTTCTCCAAACAAGTGCTCTGCCACCAGCGAGCCGGTAAGCGCATGCAGGGTTTTGGGATATTTCTGCTCAAAAGCATTCAGTATGATACCATACTCCCCTGCCAATGTCAATTGGCGCGGGCCATCCAGCGCTTTGGTGATATCGTGAAGCAGTCCTGCTCTTGCGGCATCTACTTCGTCTGCACCCCAGTGCTTTGCCAGGGCAACTGCAGTATCCCGGCAGCCCAGTACATGGGCTACCCGATTTGGTTTAAGGAGGCTGATTACCGCCTGCTCCAATTTCTCCATGGGTAGTCGCCGGAAGTCTGCGCCTTTATCGCAGCATCCGGTCTCCTCCATATAGGAAGCCAACGTCGGCGGACAGAAATACTCGTTGCACATGACACATTTCCTCCTTATCATCACCCATGGAAGTTTTCAGTTGTTAATCCTCGCCCCGCAGTTGCTTTTCCCGGCTGCGTTCAATAGCCTTTTCGATGGCCTGCTGCCGGAAATAATCATTACGCTGCTCCCGTACTTTCTTGGCAGCCTGGCGCCGGGCATGGATACCCTTACGCACCGGGTCTTTCTTGGAAACGGGGGTGGGCTTGCGCTTGGCACGGCCGGTAGCATTGCGTTCTTCCTGGCACTTCTCACTGAAGCGGTAAAGGACGAACTTGTAGCCCACGCAGGCCACACCATCAGCGCCGGTGGCGGCACAGATCTCATCAGACACCTCTCGTGCAGACATCAGCGCCGTCTCCAGGACCTTACCCTTGATCAGTTCCCGGGCAGTCAGCAGCCGGTCAGCCTCTGCGATGACTGCCTCGGTAACACCGTCCTTGCCCACGATGAGGGTGGTATCAATTGCATTTGCACGGGCGCGAAGC
>JAZURL010000070.1:0-6322 GCA_045606205.1 Faecousia sp.
AATTATAAAAAGGCCGATTTCTCTGGCGAAAATCGATCCTTTGTATGTAAGAAACTTAGAACAGACCACCCAGAATATCAGCGATGCCGCTCATCTCGTCCATAGCCTCGGACAGCTTGATGCCCTCAATGGACAGTTCGCCAACGCTCCACATGCTCATTGCGCTGAATGCCCACATAGCAATGCCGTAAGCAACCAACATCACCACAACCATGATCCACATATTCTTGCCCTTTTCGGTCAGATCTGCGCCGCCAATATCCCGAGCTTCATTCGCGCAGTTCAGGAACCAAACGACCCACAGGAAAGCAACCGCCAGAATCTGGGGCAGCATGCCCAGGAAGCCCAGCACAGTGCCGGCCAGCAGGATCCCAGAGGGGAAAATGGTGTTGACGGACTCAATGACCAGCAGCTTCTTGAAGTCAACTGCCTGCTTGCCAACCTTGGACATAATGAATATGACCAAAGTAGAGATCAGAATGCCCGCAGCAGCCATCACGATACCGGCGATCAGCATCTGGAAAATGGGGTATGTGATCTCCACCTCGTCCATCAGACCCTGAGCCATATCACCACTCAGGCTGATAATGCCGCCCAGGATCTTCCACAGATATAGGAAGATCGCCACAGCATTAATACCGGCGAAGATGCCAGCCAGCGGCAGACCCTTGGCATCCTCTGCAACCTTGGCTGCAGTTGCCTTGGGTGCTTTCAGATAACCCAGGAAAACCTCTTTTACCTTGTTCAGAAGCTCCTTGCCAGCAGACGGTGCTGCAGCGGGAGCAGCTGTTGCCACGGGGGCAGCTGCCTCAGGTGCGGGAGCAGCGGCAGGTGCAGCCAATTCGGCCTGTGCGCTCTGACAGGCGCAAACCTGGCCTTCTTCTAACTGTGTTCCACAGTGCTTACAAAATTTTGCCATAATCTTATCCTCCTAAAAATATGTTATTCACTGACTTCAATGTTCAGATTATAACTGTCGATCAGTTCCGTATATACCGCATCATAAGAGGTCTTTCCAGAGTGCTTGCTGAAATAATCGTCGAAGCATAGGCTGCCGTCAACGTACACCGCCACATCGGACTGGGCAACAGCAAAATAGTATACGGTGGGCGTGGTGATCTCATTGTCGCTGATGGTAACGGAGAAGATCATCCACAGCGTGTTCTCCGTGTAAGAGCTGCTGCTCTTAGGTGTAGTCAGCACCATCTTGTGCAACTTCATATCATCGCCAATGCTCTGATTGCTGTAGCTGCCGAACCAGGAATCGTGAACAGCACCGCTCCAGTTGTCATTCAGGTAGTCCATCACGACCTGCTTGCCGGCTGCCTCAAATGCGGAGTAGTCCTTGATCTCGGACAGAGCTGTTACATAGGATGCCAAATTAGAAACCGTGATTTCTTTCTCGGCAACGGTGATCTTGATGCCGCTTTCCTGAAGCGTGTAATTGCTGGAGTCCGTCTTCAGCATGATCTTTTCGTCATTGGAAAGGCCCCAGTCATCATTGACCCACACACTGGTTCTGGTGATGTATTCCCCGTTCTTTGTCCATCTGCCGGTGGTCAGATCCACCTCATATTCGCCCACCGTCAGTGTCTCCTGCGTGGGAGTGACTGTTGCGCGTCCGGAGCCGTTCAGGCCGGTGAATTCCACCGTATAGTACTGCAGCAGGTCCACCTTGGTGGTCTCCTTCAGACCGCTGACAGTGTATTCCTTCTCCAGGCCAACCAACTCCACGCCTTCGCTCACCAAGACATCGGCGAATATATCCAGCTTGGCCTTTACGGTATTTCCGTTGAATACGTCACCGGTCTCTCCGTCCAGATAAGGCCAAAGAGAAGAGCTGTAGCCGTCGCCATCCGTCCAGCGGATGCGGCTTTCACCAGCCACCATCTCAAAGGTAACGTCTCCGATCTGCTTGGAACCGCTTTGGTTACAAACCAGCTCCACAGAGCCGTAGCCGTCATAACCCTCTGCCTTTAGGTCGAAGTAGGACAGCACATCAAACTGGGCAATGGGCTTCAAGCCCTCTACTGTGTACTCGAAGGTGGTGTCCTTAATGGTCAGCCCCAGGTCTTCTGCCACATCTTCATCACACTCGATGGTAAAGGTGATCACGTCACCGTTGGCCAGTTCATCGCTGGTCTTTCCCTCGGGCAGCTCATAGCTGATCTCGATGGAAGCCACCAGTTTTTGTGCCTTCTTCAGGTTGGAACGGTAATCCTTGGGAATATCGTTCTTCTCGTAGCCCAGGAAGTATTCGTCATCGTCACCGTCGCCGAATTCCTTGCAATCCTTGTCGCCGGCAGCACGCAGGCCGAAGGAGACATCACCGAAGTCATAGAACATCTGGCCGTAACCGTCATAGCCTTCCATGGTGATCTCCAGGTAGTCTTTCATTGATACCTGCTTGCCCAAAATGCTGAACACGATGAGCAGCGCAATCGCGATCACCACCACAGCGCCCGCAATGGGAAAAATCAACTTATTCTTCTGATGGATGGCCTTTACCTTTTCCACCAAACCGGCAAAGGTCAGCTTCTTTGCAGGAGCAGCCACAGCAACAGGTGCAGCAGGTGCGACAGGTGCTGCTTCTACCGCAATCCGGGTACCGCATTCCTCGCAGAACGCAGAACCGTCCGGGATCTGTTTGCCACAATTTTCACAAAACATGGTTTCTACCTCCAGATCAATCAATTTCGGAATTGTATTTCCATCGTGGAAATTTGTGCTTGCTACATTATACCATGCGGGCCGCCAAAAATCAACAGACTATGAACAAATAATTAATAAGTCCTCCAATTTCTTCTTGCTTTTTCCGCTTTTCTTCTTTACATTACGGCCCAAAGGGTATACAATATGAGATATTATTGTGTAGGAGGGATTTTATGCGTATCGTTGTCAAAATCGGTACTTCCACCTTAGCCCATCCGTCCGGCCATCTAAATATTCGCCGGGTGGAGACGCTCTGCAAGATCATGAGCGACATCAAAAATGCCGGACACGAAGTGATTTTGGTATCCTCCGGTGCTATTGGCATGGGCGTGGGCAAACTCGGTCTGCACCAAAGGCCTACAGACATTCCCTCCAAACAGGCGGCCGCCGCAGTGGGACAATGTGAGCTCATGTATACATATGATAAGCTCTTCAGTGAATATCACCATACGGTCGCTCAGCTTTTGATCACCCGGGACGATACCGCCAACGAAAAGCGGCATTCCAATTTTATCAACACGTTGAACCGCCTGCTGGAACTGAGGACGCTCCCCATCATCAACGAGAACGACACCATCGCCACCGATGAGATCGTCATCGGCGATAACGATACTCTGGCCGCTATTGTAGCCCAAAGTGTCAATGCGGACCTTTTGGTGCTTCTGTCGGATATTGATGGACTGTATACTGCTGATCCCCGCAAGGATAAAAACGCTGTACTTCTTCAGCGGGTCACCAAAGTGGACGAAACGATCCTAGCGCTGGCCGGTGTCAGTGCCACCACCCAGGGTACCGGCGGCATGGTCACCAAGCTCCACGCAGCAGAGATTTGCTTAAGCTGCGGCTGTGACATGGTCATTGCGAACGGCAGCCGCCCGGAAAATCTTTATGATATTCTGGATGGTAAGGCAGTAGGCACTACCTTTTCGGGGAAATGCTTATGATGAAAATGCTACAAAATGCCCGGGCAGTCAAAGCAGACATTGCCCGGCTGTCGGAAGAACAAAAGAATAATGCCCTGCACGCCATGGCGGATGCGCTAATTGCAGCAACTGATGCAGTTTTGGCCGCCAATGCCCTGGACTTGGAGGCGGCAAAGGAGACCATTTCTTCTGTAATGCTGGATCGGCTGTGCCTTTCTGCCGAGCGCATTGAGGGCATGGCCAAGGGTATCCGGGAGGTGGCGGAACTGCCCGATCCTGTAGGCTTGCTGCTGGAAGAGCACACCCGCTCTGATGGATTGAACATCCGAAAAGTGTCCGTTCCCATGGGCGTCATTGCCATCATCTACGAAAGCCGACCCAACGTCACCAGTGACGCTGCTGCTTTGGCATTAAAAAGCGGCAATGTGTGCGTTCTGCGGGGTGGCAAAGAGGCTTTCCGCAGTGCAAATGCCATCGTCACCGCTCTGCGTGCAGGGCTTACCAAGGTGGGTATCCCGGAAAATGCCATCAATTTGGTGCAGGATACTTCCCGGGCCAGTGCAACTGCCCTGATGACCGCTAACGGCTATGTGGATCTGCTGATTCCCCGGGGCGGCGCGGGACTGATCAACACCTGCGTGCGCACCGCAACAGTCCCCTGCATCGCCACCGGCACCGGCATCTGCCATGTATATGTGGAAAAGACAGCCGACCTTGCCATGGCACTGAAAATTGTCAAAAACGCGAAAACCAGCCGCCCCAGCGTGTGTAACGCCGAGGAAGTGCTGTTGATTGACCGGGCCATTGCCCCCGAATTTCTGCCCATGCTTCGGAGAGAACTTTCCCAGGTGGAACTGCGGCTGGACAAGGAAGCTGCCGCTATCATCCCCGGCACACCTGCAAGCGATGCGGATTTCGATACGGAATTCTTGGACTACATTCTGGCTGTCAAGTGCGTGGAGGACGTCAACGAAGCCGTTCGCCACATTGCCGCCCACTCCACCGGTCACAGCGAAGCCATTGTCACTACGGACCCCGAGGCGGAAGCCATCTTCACCACTTGCGTGGACAGCGCGGCAGTCTATGTGAATGCATCCACCCGATTCACCGATGGTGGTGAGTTTGGCCTTGGCTGCGAAATGGGCATCTCTACCCAAAAACTCCATGCCCGTGGCCCCATGGGCCTTCGGGAACTGACCACCTATAAGTACGTCATCCATGGAAACGGACACACCCGATAAGGAGGAAGTTATGAAATACGGTTTTATTGGCTGCGGCAACATGGGCTCCAGCCTGGTGCGCGCACTTTACAATTCCACCAGTGACATCGCCGTCGCTGACTTTTCTGAACAATCCAAGGAATTTGCCAAGGAACTGGGCATTACCCACACGGATAATGAGACCTTGGTAAAAAACTGTGACCGGATCTTCCTGGCGGTCAAGCCTCACATCCTGGCATCCTGCCTTGCGCCTTTAAAAGATCTGCTGGCCGAGAAAAAGCCTCTGCTGATCTCCATGGCCGCCGGTGTAGAAATTGAGAAGATTGAAGCCATGGTGGGCGCGAAACTGCCTATCATCCGCATCATGCCCAACACCCCCACCGCTGTGGGTAAGGGCGTGATTCTCTACTGCTGCAACGATTTGGTGAACGATGCCACTTTGGCAGATTGGCTCAAGGACATGGCCCCCTGCGGCATTGTGGATGCCCTGCAGGAAAATCTTATTGATGCAGCAAGCGCCCTATCCGGCAGCGGCCCCGCCTATATGTATCTAATGATCGAGGCTTTGGCTGACGGCGCTGTGGCCTGCGGCCTGTCCCGGGCCAAGGCAATGTGTTACGCTGCCGCCACTATGGAGGGTGCAGCGCAAATGTTTCTGACTTCCGGTGAGCACCCCGGCACGCTAAAGGATGCCGTATGTTCCCCCGGTGGAAGCACCATTGCTGGCATCCGGGTGCTGGAAGACAAGGGCTTCCGCTCGGCGGCTATGGAATGCGTGGTCACTGCTTATAACAAGAATAAAGAATTGGGCAAATAAATACAAAAGCGGACAGTCACCTGTGTGACTGTCCGTTTCCGTTTACTGCATGCCCTGCTCGTAGGCTTCGATCATCTTCTTGACCATCTGACCGCCGACGGAGCCGGCTTCGCGAGAGGTCAGGTGACCGTTGTAACCGTTGGTCAGGTTCACACCCACCTCGGAAGCAGCCTGCATCTTGAACTTGTCCATAGCCTCACGAGCCTGGGGAACATTGATCTGGTTGTTGCTCTTCATATTTCTTCTCTCCTTTTCCGTTCTTCGGAAATTCCGACAATTTCCGAAGAAACCGTCTTTCTTTCCGCATGCATAGTTTGACCAATGCCCCAAAGTCTATGCTTGGTGCTTTGCGGAAAAGGTGGAAAGACATGGCTGCTTTCATATGCAAAACGCACTTCTATCACCGACTACAGTGAAAGAAGTGCGTTACCTTTTCCCAATATTCCTTTGCATTCCCAAAAGCCTTGCGCTTTTGTCACAGACCTTTCCCAACCCTTGCGCTTCCACCAACTGTATCGGCCAAGTTTCGGCAAGCTTTCAAGCTTTTTCTTCAGTATAATCCGCCTTTTCTTTTTTTGTCAAATAAAAGTACTTATTTTTGTCAGTTTGAAGAAAAAAGATTTATTTTTAGTAACTAATTATCACATACC
>JAZURL010000071.1:0-3603 GCA_045606205.1 Faecousia sp.
AATTTAAGACCGGCGCTTGCGCCGCAAATAGTGCGAATCAATAGGGTGATCCAGCGGATTTTAATTGAGATCGCCACGTCGGGGTTTCACCCCTCCTCGCGATGACATACGTTGTAATAGGTGCTGTAAACAATAATTTACCGCAGCAACGGTCGAGTGCAATCAGGATGCGTGGGATGATTGCCTGCGTTCGTAACGCATAGATACGGGCCTTGCCCGCTAAACAATAATTTACCGCAGCTATGGTCGAGTGCAATCAGGATGCGCTGAACAATCACCTGTGTTCGTAACATATAAATATGGCATTGCCAGCCGAACAATCATTTACTTCAGTAAGGACATTTTTTCCGGTGTTGTAACTGTCAATTTCCATTTCCAAACATACATCAAATTTTGTGGATTTGCTCCCTTGACCCTGATTGGAAGGTGTGATAAAATTTACAATTAAGAAATAGTAATAAAATGAGAAACTATAACTTTTTATTACATATCAGGAGCAGCTTATGCGTACTGCAAAAAAAGTATGGACGTATCTGGTCATCGGTCTGGTAGCACTGTTGTCCGCTGTCAATTATGAGCTTTTTGTGTTTCCGAATCAGTTCGCACCGGCAGGCTTAAACGGTATCTGCACCATGATCCAGTACATCTGGGGCATCAATGTGGGTTACCTGAGTCTGATCATCAACGTTCCCCTGGCCATCTGGTGTTACTTTGAGGTCAGCAAGCCTGTGGCTCTGCGGAGCATGGTTTATGTGGGCGTTTTTTCCGTGGGTTTGGTCCTTTTGGACTATGTGGATCTGTCCGCCTTTGCCTATGCCACCGAAAACGGAACCAGCAAGATTCTGGGACCTCTGGTGGGCGGTGTCATTCAGGGTTATGTTTTCTCCATCCTTGTGAAGGCCAGCGCCTATTCCGGCGGCACGGACTTTATTTCCGCCATCATCCATAAGCGGGACCCCAACAAGTCCGTCTTCGGCATGAGCTTTACCATCAATACCTGCGTGGCCATCGTCAGCTACTTTGTCTACGGCTATCAGATGGAGCCTGTGATCCTGTGCATCCTTTATTCCTTTATGTCCAGCACTGTGGCCGAACGGCAGATGAGAGCCGGACGGGAAGCGGTCTGCTTTGAGATCATCACCGATTATCCCAGAGAGCTGACTGACGAGATCATCCGCAAGACCGGTCACACCACCACATTGATCCCTGCCCGGGGTATGTACTCCGGCAAGGAGCACAATATGCTGATCTGTGTGGTAAACAAGACCCAGGCGGCTTCCGTGACCCGGATTATCCGCAAGTATCCTGCTACCTTCGCTATTATGGACCCGGTCAGCGAGGTTATGGGTAATTTCAAGAATCTTTCCAAGGACGGCAGACAGGTGGTGCAGGTCCTGGATTCCGGCGACGGAAAAACGTTATAAATTGACAGTTAACAATTGACAGTTGACAATTGTGGTATTGCCTTCGGCAATCATTTTATAATAGTGCGCGGAGCACACACCTTAACTGTCAACTTTCAACTGTCAACTCGGTTATCGAAAATTAAAAAATTTACATACATAAAAATTTACAGGAGGAAACTACAATGGCCTACTATTATCCGGAACCCAGCCACACCTTCAGCGAATACCTTCTGGTCCCCGGCTATACTTCTGAGGAGTGCATTCCCGACAACGTCAGCCTGAAAACCCCTCTGACCAAGTACCGCAAGGGTGTGGAAGAGCCCGCCATCTCCCTGAACATTCCCATGACCTCTGCCGTTATGCAGTCCGTTTCCAACGATACCCTGGCCATTGCGCTGGCAAAGGAAGGCGGTATCAGCTTTATCTACGGTTCTCAGTCCATCGAGGATCAGGCTGCCATGGTTGCCAAGGTCAAGGGCTATAAGGCCGGCTTTGTGGTTTCCGCCTCCAACCTGACTCCCAATCACACTCTGGCTGACGTTCTGGCTCTGAAGGAGCGCAACGGCTTCTCCACCGTGGCAATCACCGAGGACGGCAGCGCCAACGGCAAGCTGCTGGGCATCGTCACCAGCCGTGACTACCGCGTTTCCCGCATGGAAAAGGATACCAAGGTCGCTGATTTCATGACCCCCCGTGCCAAGCTGGTCACCGCCCCCGCAGAAACCACTCTGAAGGAAGCCAATGACATCATCTGGGATCACAAGCTGAACAGCCTGCCTATCGTGGATGAGAACGATCACCTGATGTACTTCGTTTTCCGCAAGGACTACGCTTCCCACAAGGCCAACCCCCTGGAACTGCTGGACGACAAAAAGCGCTATCTGGTCGGTGCCGGCATCAACACCCGCGACTACGCACAGCGCATTCCCGCTCTGCTGGAAGCAGGCGCTGACGTGTTCGTCATCGACTCCTCCGAAGGCTACTCCTGCTGGCAGGAAAAGACCATCAAGTGGGTTCGCGAAAACTACGGCGACACCGTGAAGATCGGCGCAGGCAACGTGGTTGACCGGGAAGGCTTCCGTTTCCTGGCTCAGTGCGGCGCTGACTTCGTCAAGATCGGCATCGGCGGCGGCTCCATCTGCATTACCCGTGAGACCAAGGGCATCGGCCGCGGTCAGGCTACGGCTGTCATCGAGGTTGCGGCTGCCCGCGACGAGTACTTCAAGGAGACCGGCATCTATGTGCCCATCTGCTCCGACGGCGGTATCGTCCATGACTACCACATGACTCTGGCTCTGGCTATGGGCGCTGACTTCTTGATGCTGGGCCGTTACTTCGCCCGCTTCGACGAAGGCCCCACCCCCAAGGTTATGGTCAACGGCGCTTATATGAAGGAGTACTGGGGCGAAGGCTCCAACCGTGCCCGTAACTGGCAGCGCTACGATCTGGGCGGCAAGACAAAGCTGAGCTTTGAGGAAGGCGTTGATTCCTACGTCACCTATGCCGGTCCTCTGCATGACAACGTGGAGGCTTCCCTGTACAAGGTCAAGTCCACTATGTGCAACTGCGGCGTGCTGACCATTCCCGACCTGCAGCGGGAGGCCAAGCTGACTCTGGTTTCCTCCGTTTCCATTGTGGAAGGCGGCTACCATGATGTCACCCTGAGAAGCGCTTCTCCTGTAAAATAAGAAATTATGTAAACCCCTTCCACCCGTCGGTGGGAGGGGTTTTCTCGTTACCCGATTTTTTTTTGCCCGCAAAAAAACAGCCGCCGTTCCGAAGAACGGCGGCTGAAACATTTTACGCAGCCTGTTAAATTACAGCAGCTTAGCGAAGTGCTTGATGGTACGGACCATCTGAGAAACGTAGGAGTTCTCGTTGTCGTACCAGGAAACAACCTGAACCTGGGTCATGCCGCCGGGCAGCTTGTTGACCATGGTCTGGGTAGCGTCGAACAGGGAGCCGAAGCGCATGCCGACGATGTCGGAGGAGACGATCCCGTCCGCGGTGTAGCCGTAGGACTCGGTGGTAGCAGCCTTCATGGCAGCGTTGATCACTTCCTTGGTGACTTCCTTAGCAACAACAGCGTTCAGGATGGTGGTGGAGCCGGTGGGAGTGGGGATACGCTGTGCAGCGCCGATCAGCTTGCCGTTCAGCTCGGGGATAACCAGGCCGATAGCCTTAGCAGCACCGGTGG
>JAZURL010000072.1:0-24761 GCA_045606205.1 Faecousia sp.
GGCTTGGACAGGTTGGAAACCTTGGACAGGTAGCCGGTGTAGCCGTACTGAATCAGCATGAAAGCGTTGTAGCCCAGGCTGTAGCAGTAGTCAGCGTCAAAATTGGAGGGGAAAGCGCAGCGGCCTTCGTAGCCCAGGAAGTGATGCAGGGGGGAGAACTTGCCGCTATAAGTACCGGCAGCTTTACGGGCAGCCAGGTTTTCCTTGACCATGGCGGAGAACAGCTTCTCGGATTCGATGAGAGAAACCTGCACATTACCGTGGGGGTCACGCTCCAGGAACAGCTGCTGCTGAATGGTTTGGGGCAGAATCTCGAAGACAGCCATGGAAGTAGCGGTCAGACCGGCCTTGATGAATGCGTACTTGTCCTCCCAAGTGGGCAGGGCGTTGAACGCATCAGCCTTTTCACCTGCCAGCAGTTCGTTGATCTCGGCGATCAGCACGGAGAACTCGGGAACGAATTCCACGATACCCTCGGGGATGATGGCAACACCGAAGTTCCAACCCTTGGCGGCACGCGCAGCCACGGAATCGGCAATGTAGTCGGTGATTTGTGCCAGGGACATCTTCTTGGCAGCAACTTCCTCGCCAATCAGGCAGATGTTGGGCTGAGTCTGCAAAGCGGTTTCCAGAGCCACATGGGAAGCGGAGCGGCCCATGACCTTAACAAAGTGCCAGTACTTCTTGGCGGAGTTGGCATCACGCTCAATGTTACCCACGATTTCGCTGTAGGTCTTGGTGGCGGTGTCGAAGCCGAAGGAGCATTCAATATCCTCGTTTTTCAGGTCGCCGTCGATGGTTTTGGGACAGCCGATGACCTGCACACCGGTGTTGTGGGCTGCAAAGTACTCAGCCAAAACCGCTGCGTTGGTGTTGGAGTCGTCGCCACCGATGATGACGATGGCGGTGATGCCATGCTTTTTACAAACTTCTGCAACCACAGCAAACTGCTCTTCGGTCTCCAGCTTGGTACGGCCGGAGCCGATGATGTCGAAACCGCCGGTGTTGCGATACTGGTTGATATATTCGTCGTCGAAGATTACGTAGCTATCCTCCAGCAGACCGCTGGGGCCGCCCTTGAAGCCGTACAGAACATTGTCCTTGTCGGTGGCCTTCAGTGCATCATACAGACCGCAGATAACATTGTGACCGCCGGGGGCCTGACCGCCCGAGAGAATCACGCCCACGACCTGCTTCTTGGCTTTCGAGGTGTTGGTGCCTTTTTGGAAAGTGATTTCGTTCTTGCCGTAGGTGTTGGGAAACAGCGCCTGGATCTTTTCCTGGTCAGCGACGCTCTGAGTGGGCTGGCCGTTCTTTACGCAGATCTCAGAAATGCCGTTTCTGAGCATACCGGGCAGCTTGGGCTGGTACTGGTATCTGGCCAGCTGAAGAGGGGATACTTTCATGTTAAAACACTCCTTGTTGTTGTTCGTAATAAATCCATCGGTCATTATACTGCATTTCTTGGAAAAGGTAAATAGTCATTTCCAATTTTTAATATTTTTATTGAAAAAGAAAAAAATTGTGATATAATGGTAGACGCTAAAATACGCAGGGTGTTCCTGTAAAATTGAAAGGATTGATTCCAATGGCTCTTGTAACTACAACTGAGATGTTTAAGAAGGCTTATGACGGCGGTTATGCCATCGGTGCTTTCAACGTCAACAACATGGAGATCGTACAGGCGATCACCGAGGCCTGCAAGGAGGAGAAAGCTCCTGTTATCCTGCAGGTTTCCAAGGGCGCACGTGCCTATGCCAACCATACTTACCTGGTAAAGCTGGTTGAGGCTGCCGTGATTGAATGCCCCGAGATTCCCATCGCGCTGCACCTGGACCACGGCGACAGCTTTGAGACCTGCAAGTCCTGCATCGATGGTGGTTTTACTTCCGTTATGATCGACGCTTCCTCCAAGTCCTTCGAGGAGAATATCGAGACCACCCGTAAGGTGGTTGAGTATGCTCACGACCACGGTGTTGTGGTCGAGGCTGAGTTGGGCTCCCTGGCCGGCATCGAGGACGAAGTGAATGTGTCCGCTGAAGCTGCTTCCTACACTCGTCCCGAGGAAGTGGAAGAGTTTGTGACCCGTACCGGCTGTGACTCTCTGGCCATCGCCATCGGTACTTCCCACGGCGCTTACAAGTTCACCCCCGGGCAGTGCACCCTGAACGAGCAGGGCATCCTGGTTCCTCCCGCACTGCGTTTCGATGTACTGGAAGAGGTCACCAAGCGTCTGCCCGGTTTCCCCATCGTTCTGCACGGTTCTTCCTCCGTTCCTCAGGAGTACGTGGCTATGGTCAATGCCAATGGCGGCAAGATGCCCAATGCCATCGGCGTGCCCGAGGAGCAACTGCGTAAGGCTGCGGCGCTGTCCGTCTGCAAGATCAACATCGACTCCGACTTGCGTCTTGCAATGACCGGCACCATCCGTCAGTTCTTCAACGACCAGCCCAGCAAGTTTGACCCCCGTGAATATCTAAAGCCCGCCCGCGCCAACATCAAGGAGATCGTCCGCCACAAGCTGGTGAACGTTCTGGGTTGTGCTGGCAAGGCCTAATCAGACACCTCAGTTATTCAGCCTCCCACTTTGGTGGGAGGCTTTTTTAAAAATTTGTTGCTATTCTAGGCTTTTCCAAGTATAATAGTTGAAAGTGAAAGAAAGGAGAATGCCCCGATGAACGAAAAGCACTGCGTGCAGTTGACCCGACTGGTGGAGGAATTTCACTTGGATGTGGCATTCCGCTCTACAGATTATGAATCGGTGCAGTTAACAGTTGAGGATGTGGCCCGTCCCGGTCTGCAGCTGGCAGGCTATTTTGACCACTTTGAACCCATGCGTTTGCAGGTTATGGGCAATGTGGAAATGAGTTACATGGACAAAATGGCGCCTCGGGAGCAGGCGACAATCTATGACCGGCTGTTCTCCTATAAATTCCCAGCTTTGTTGCTGGCCCGGGGCTTTGAGCCCAGCCAGGCCTGCCTTGAAATGGCAAAGAAACACAATGTAACGGTCCTCCGTTCTGCAAAGGCCACCAGCACAGTGGTTTCTGGCATCATCAACTTCCTGCGTACCGCCCTTGCGCCGCGCATTACCCGGCATGGCGTTTTAGTAGAAGTTTACGGTGAGGGATTGCTGCTCATTGGTGACAGCGGTATCGGCAAAAGTGAAGCGGCTGTGGAACTTTTAAAGCGTGGCCACCGGCTCATTGCAGATGATGCGGTGGAGATTCATAAGGTTGCCGAAAATTCTCTGGTGGGCGCTGCACCTGCACTGATTCGTAACTATATCGAGCTGCGCGGTATTGGCATTATCAATGTGGCGAAACTGTTTGGTGTGGGTGCGGTTAAGGCGGAAAATGAGATCAATCTGGTGGTGAATATCGTTCCCTGGAATAACCAGGCGGTCTATGACCGCCTGGGTCTGGAAGAACAGCATATGGAGATCATGGGCGTAAAGATCCCCATGAATACCATCCCTATCACCCCCGGCCGTAACCTAGCGCTGATTTTGGAAGTGGCAGCTATGAATAACCGTCAGCGGAAGATGGGCTACAACGCTGCGCTGGAGTTTACCGAGCAGATGAATGACCATTTTGCATCACAGACAGGGAGTAATGCATGAAGGAACTTACCATCGGTGCTAACGACAGCGGTCAGCGACTGGATCGCTTCTTGGCGAAAGCCGTGCCCCTTCTGCCTGCGTCTTTGGCGCAGAAATACATCCGCTTAAAGCGGATCAAGTGCAACGGCGCAAGAGTTCAGCGGGATACCCGTCTACAGACCGGAGATGTGCTGCAGCTGTATATCAACGACGAGTTTTTCGACAAGCCCCGAGAGGACAATGCCTATCTGACGGTGGCGGCGCCGAAACTGAACATCGTTTACGAGGATGATCAGATCCTGTTGGTGGACACGCGCCCCGGCTTGGCGGTGCATCCCCACGATGGAGCGGAGTATGGGCGCACGCTCATTGACCACATCCAGTCCTATCTCTATCAAAAACGGGAGTGGCGGCCGAGAGAGGAAAATTCCTTTACCCCGGCGCTGTGCAACCGCATTGACCGCAACACCGGCGGAATCGTTATTGCGGCGAAAACCGCGGAAGCTTTGCGGATCATGAATCAGAAGATCAAGGATCGGGAGCTGGACAAGCGGTATTTGGCCATTGTAGAGGGAATGCCCAAGCCCCAAAAGGGAAGTTTGAAGGGCTACCTTTTCAAGGATGCCAAGCAGAACCGGGTGTTTGTGACAGATAAGCCCCAGACGGGGGCGAAGACATGCCAGACCAATTACCGGGTACTGGCTTCTCAAAACGGTCTTTCCTTGGTGGAATGCGAACTGATCACCGGCCGCACCCATCAGATCCGTGCCCAATTTGCCCATGCCGGGCATCCGCTGTTGGGCGACGGCAAATACGGCAAGCTGGATAAGCGCTTTGACCGGAACTACCAAGCCTTGTATTCCTACAAACTGACTTTTGCCTTCACCACGGATGCCGGTGTGCTGGAGCATCTGAACGGAAGATCGTTTCAGGTAGAGGAAGTGGACTTTGTGAAGGAATATTTCCCGGATACGAAGATAAAGTAAAAGTGGTCTGCATTGGCAGACCACTTTTTGCATGCATCAGAAAACATAGAAATAGATACAGATGAACTGCAGAAGACTTCCAAGTACTACGAAAATATGGAAAACACTGTGAAACCACTTACACCGGGAGCCAATGCCATATAAAATAGCACCGAAAGTATAGGCAATGCCACCCCAAAGCAGGAACAGAAAGCCAGGCTGGGACAAAACTTGTCGGGTTTGTGCCATAAAGGGCAGTACTGCCCAGCCGGTACAGATGTAACAGATCATAGAAAAGACATTGTATTTTTTCAGATCGATTGCGGTGAGGGTAACAGCCAGCGCTGCAACCACCCATTGAAAGATTGTAAGACCCCATCCAAGGGCGGGATAGACAGGGCGAATGGCCACCAGCGCAATGGGGGTATAGGTTCCGGCGATCAGCAGATAAATGGCGCAGTGATCCAGGACCTGCATCACTTTTTTGCCGATGCAGGGCTTCAGACCGTGATAAACACTGGACGTTGTATAAAGCAGGATCATGCTGACACCGTAGATCACAGCGGCAACGATGCTGACAGCACTGCCCTGTAAAAGAGCTTTTGCAAGACAGCCGATCAAGGCGAAAATACCAATACTGCCACCGACGATGTGGGTCACCATATTCATGGTTTCTTCTCCCCAGGTATAGGACGGCAGCATTCGGTCAGAAAGACGGGTCCGTTTCATAATATAAGCCTCCTTTGCTGTGTTTATTATAGCGGATCAGCAGGAAAATGCACTCTACGGCTGCGAAATTCGGTCTATGGATCGATAGACTCCTTATTCCGGGTGTAGAAAGCGCATTCTACTGCCGGGAGAATCCAAGGTGGTTGCCACTTTGGATGACAGAGCGAAGCCTTTGGAAGGAATATTTGTGCAAAACAACCAAAATATATAAGCTTTTTTCGGCACGCAAACAGGCAGCTATTCAATGATTTTTCATACTCCTTTGAGAAATCTATGCTATAATGTTAATAGTGGTGAGAGCACCCTACAATGCAATGAGGATAAAGGAGCAATTATGAATAACAACATCTTGTTTTTCCTGACACCGAAAGCAATGTGTGCCTATTTGTATGATGATTACACTATGCGCCAGGCGCTGGAGAAAATGGAATCGGCCGGCTTTGCGGCGCTGCCGATCCTGAATAAACGGGGAGAATATCGGGGAACACTGACGGAAGGCGATCTGCTTTGGGCGATCAAGAATATGTGTTACATGGATATGCGCCAGGCAGAAGCACATAGGATCATGGAGATCTCCCGAAGAAAGGACAATGTGCCTGTTCGGGTCACTACCTCCATGCACGAGCTTGTGGAGCGGGCCAGCTCTCAGAACTTTGTGCCGGTGGTGGATGATAAGGATGCCTTCATCGGAATTATTACCCGCCGGGCCATCATTCAATACTGTTCACAGCGCTTATTTGAAGAAGAGTGATATAAAGGAGTCTGCGGTGGCAGACTCCTTTGCTTTGCTGAAAAGGTTGCAAATTCTAAAGGAATTTGGTATAATGTTCTCAAGTATTGATTGGAGGAAACCCATGACGGACGAAAGACTGAAAGCCCAAATCGGCACGAACATTTCCAACCTGCGCAAAAGCCAGGGCTTGACCCAAGCCGGGTTGGCGGAAAAAGTAAATTACTCGGACAAAGCCGTTTCTAAATGGGAGCGTGGCGAGTCTGCACCGGATATTTTGACTCTGGTCTCGATTGCGGAGGTATTGGGTGTTACTGTGGATGACCTATTAAAAGATCCCAACGCTCTGCCGGAGCAGACAGGCCCGGTACAGCAGGCTATGGATCAGGTGGTGCAAAAGACCCTCAAACGCAAGGCGGACAAGCGAATCATTGTGCAGCTGTCGTCGCTTTTGGTATGGTTTGTGGCCCTGTTTGTGTATGTGGTGCTTTCGTCTATTGGTGTACCTAATAGCTGGCTGGCATTTTTCTGGGCCATCCCTGCGGATGCCATCGTGGTTCTGAGTTTGCGCTCGGCATGGCGGGATTTTAGAAGCAACCGCGTGCTGATCTCCATATTGATGTGGGGAAGCTTACTGGGCAGCTACATGATGCTGTTGGTGTTGCTCCGGGTGAACGTTTGGAAGATTTTTCTACTGGGAATTCCCGGCCAACTGGCCATTTGGTTGTGGTTCCGGATGTTCCGGCCGACTCGTGGAGTTGAGGTGAAAGATGGATAAGAAAGAACTGAGAAGGCGGATTCGCGAGCAAAAGCGGGCGATGACGCCGGAGCAGATCGAAGAGGCCAGCCGAAAGCTGGGAGAATTATTCTTGGCAACGGAGCTATACCGCAATGCCAAGACCATTTATGGCTATCTGCCCTATAACCAGGAGGTGCGCACTGTGCCTATGCTGGAGCAGGCTTTGTCTGATGGTAAAAAGGTGGCAGTACCAAAGGTCTACGGCGATGAGATGAAGTTCATTTATCTGACTGATCTGACTCAGGTAGAAACAGGCTATTCCGGTATTCCGGAACCGATCGCAGACGATCCCATTGGGGATGATCCCACGGCTTTGGTGCTGATGCCCGGACTGGCTTTTGACAAAGAGGGCCACCGCATCGGCTACGGCGGTGGCTTTTACGACAAATTTCTTGCCGCGGAACCCGATCATCCCACCATCGCGCTGTGTTATGATTTTCAAATGGTGCCTTACCTGCCCACAGAGGAATTCGACATTCCCGTGGACCGGGTGCTGTGGGCATAAAGATAGGAGAAATGATGGAATTTTTGCTGATTTTACTGATCGGCGCGGTGACATTCGGCCTGTGCTTTCTGCTGGATAAGCTGTTCACCGGTGCATTTCGCAGTAAGCCCCAGCACAAAACAGGGCAGTCCGTGCGCTTGAGTCAGCACTATGGCGGCGCGGGGCTTGTGCTTTGTTTGCTGGGTCTGATGGCGATATTCCAAAGCTGGAACGGAAGCAAATTGCTGTTGTTTTGCGGCGGCTTTGTGATGCTGCTTGGAGCCTCGTTGATCGTCTATTATCTGACTTTTGGCATCTACTATGATGCCGATTCACTGATCCTGACCACCTTCGGTAAAAAAAGCAAGGTCTATTCCTATGCTGATATCCGCGCGCAGAAGCTCTACCGGATTACCGGCGGCAGTGTTGTGATTGAGCTGTATTTCCAGGATGGACGGACAGTATCCCTTCAGTCCAATATGAAGGGTGTGTATCTCTTTCTGGATACAGCCTTTGCCGGTTGGTGCCGCCAGACGAATACCAACAAGGAAGACTGTCCATTCCATGACCCTGCAAACAGCTGCTGGTTTCCCAGCATGGAGGAGTAAGTATGCACATTCCCAAAGGAAATACGGCAGAAATAGAATTGGTGACCTTTGAGGAAGCCTTAACGGCTGCGAACACCCCCTCAGAGGACTATGACATTGAAAAGTGGCTCTATGCCCCTAATTTCTACTCGGAATATCGGTACATATTGGGCACACGGGGAAAGAATCCGCTAATCTGCATTGGTATCAACCCTTCCACTGCTGCGCCGGATTCTTTGGACAACACCCTCAAATCCGTGGAGCGCATCGCCCTTGGTAACGGTTTTGACAGTTTTGTTATGTTTAATGTCTATGCCCAGCGGGCGACTGACCCGGATGCTATGGAAAAAGAGTGCAACCAAAAGCTGCACGCTGAGAATATGGCGGCGTTTCGCTATGTCCTCTCTATTTCCAAAAAGCCTGCGGTTTGGGCGGCGTGGGGTGCCATCATTGAGAAAAGAGATTACCTTGCCGGCTGTGTCCGAGATATGGTGCAGGCAGGGCAGGAATACGGCGCAAGCTGGTACTGCGCCGGAGCAGTAACCAAGAAGGGCCACCCCCATCATCCGTTGTATCTGCGCAAGGATGAGAAGATAAAACCCTTTGATGTGGCGGCGTATTTGGCTGCCCGATAGGAGAAATGATGAAATTACTGATTGCATCGGACATTCACGGCTCTGCATATTACTGCAGAAAGCTCATGGAAGTTCTGGATAGATTTCAACCGGACAAACTGTTCCTGCTGGGCGATCTTTTGTATCATGGTCCCCGGAACGATCTGCCCCGGGATTATGCCCCTAAACAGGTAATTGAGATGCTATCAAAGCATAAGGATATCATTACTGCCGTTCGGGGCAACTGTGAGGCGGAAGTAGATCAGATGGTCTTGCCGTTTTCCTGCATGGCGGATTCTGCACAGCTGGATGTGGACGGTGTCACGTTTTATCTGACCCACGGCCATCATAAAAGTCCGGAAGATCTGCCGGACTTGCCGGTAGGAAGTGTGTTCCTTTCCGGCCACACCCATGTAAAAATAGACGAAGTGCGTAGCGGCATCCGGTGTATGAATCCCGGCAGTGTGTCCATCCCCAAGGATGGCAGCCACAGCTGTCTTGTATACGAAAACGGCGTATTTTCCGTTGTTTTGCTGGAGGAATAGCATGGAATTTGAATGCGATACTTGCTGGTATTATGACTACGACGAGGAATACGATGAGTATTTTTGTATGATGGACCTGGATGAGGATGAGGTCTATCGGTTTTTCAGCTCCGGGCGGAATCGCTGTCCCTATTACCGCCAGGGTGATGATTACACACTTGCAAGGAGGCAATGATATGGTTCGATGTTTGGGCATGCTTTTGGTGTTGACACTGCTGCTGTGTGGCTGTGTCCAGGACACCGTGGAGCCCACGGCACCGTCAGAGGATATCAATCAGTCCACAAATATTACCACGGGACTGTATATGCCAGACAGTGCCATCGAGCAGGCAACGGACGGTGCTGTACGGAGCTTCCAGCTGGAGGACGGCTATTACGGCTGTGCCATGCTGGGAGACGAGCTGATTCTGATGCGTAAGGCAGGGGAGGAAGGAACATTTGCTCTGTACCGGGGAGAAAACCTGGAAGAGGTCAGAACCATCAGCTTAGGCAAAAATGTTGCCCCCACCCATGCACAAATGCAGATCGGCGAACAAGGCATCGGCTATTTTGATGACGTAAACAAAGATATTGTGTTTCTGAACGGGGATTTTGTAGAAACCGGACGTATGCACCTGCCGGCAGAACTGCTGGGGGATGCATGGCTGTCTCCGGATTGGCAGATGGTGTACTATTGCACGGATAAGGGCATCCATGCTATGAATTTACAGACAGGAATTTCCCGCCTACTGAAAGAGCAGAATGCCTTTTATCAGCAGATCACCGGCGGTCTCGGAAACGGAGAAGTGCTGCGTTATGAGTTGGAGATCTCCGAAGGACACAGAAAGATACTTTTGATCGATGCCGAAACAGGTCTTGTATTGCAGGAAGGTGACTATCTGAATGCGCTGGCAACGAGGAATGAGCAGTATTTTCTGATTCAGTCGGACAGA
Organism: Faecousia sp.; assembly: GCA_045606205.1. GTDB lineage: Bacteria > Bacillota > Clostridia > Oscillospirales > Oscillospiraceae > Faecousia. The sequence goes on from JAZURL010000072.1 coordinate 9,987, forward strand.
GGGGTTCGCCAACTGCGTTTTGGTGATGGGCAAGGCCATCAGATCCTGTGGCCTGCTGAAGAAAATGCACAGCCGGAAATGCTGTTTGCTGACCAGGCGATGATGATGGTGCAGCAAGGAGAAAGCAGTATCAGCCTTGCTTACTATGATCTTCAGACTGGCGCCCGGACTGCCGCCATTACTTTGGAGGGTGTGGCGGAAGTGTGGAGCGTGCAGGGAGACGGAAAGAAAGGCGTTTGGCTGTTCGGGAAGGACGCGTCCGGAATAACATGGCTTTATCACTGGAACACCGACAAAAGTTCAACCGGTGATGAAATGGACTATACAGCGCCCTGGTATACCAAAGAAGAACCCGACAACGAAGGCCTCGCCCAAGTGGCTCAAAATGCGACAGAGGTAGGCAATCGGTTTGGCGTTGATATTTTAGTTTGGAAGGATGCGGCAGCTACGGCCCCGGCTGATCAGTTTTTCACGGAAGAGCATGTGACGCAGCTATATGATCTGTATCTTTCAAAACTGGAGCAGGCTTTGTCCATATTCCCAGAGGGCTTCTTCACCCACTCCTCCATGGAAAAACTGCAGATTGCACTGGTGCAGAAAATCACCGGCGAGCCCGCATGGGGAACACTTGCCGAAACAGATTGTGTGCAGTTTTGGAATGGCAAAACGCCGGTAGTGGCAGTGACCTTAGGAGAGGATTTTGAACAGAATCTCTACCATGGCGTGTATCTTTACATGGAAACCAGGATCTTGAGCAAATCTGCTGCACTGTACGAATGGTTCCGTCTCAATCCATCTGATTTTGCTTACGACAACAACTACATTACCAATCTGGAACGTACGGACACCACCTACATCACAGGCGGAAACAAATATTTCATTGACCTGTTTTCCATGAGCTACGCCAAGGAAGATCGGGCGCAGATCTTTGAATATGCCTGTATGCCAGGCAACGCGGATTCTTTCCAGACCAATACCATGCAGGAAAAGCTTAAGCGAATCTGCAAGGGTATCCGGGAAGCCTATGGACTGAAAAAAGTGGAAACAGCGTTCCTTTGGGAACAATATTTGACATAAAGAACGGCCTGCTGCAATGTGCAGCAGGCCGAAAGCCTTTTTACAGGATCTCTGTGATGGTGCCGCCACCTACCACGGTCTGGCCATCATAAAGCACCACAGCCTGCCCCGGAGTGAGGGCGCGCTGAGGTTCGTCGAATTCTACTCTGACAGATCCATTTTCCTCAGGATAGATGGTGGCAGGTTGTTCTGTCATTCGAGAACGTGCCTTGGCACAAACGCGCAGGGGAGCGGTCAATTCTGGGATGGTATGCCAAAACCAATTCGTTGCCCGCAGCGCGCCGGAGAAAAGCGCATCATTGGGGCCAACGGTAACGGTATTGTTTTGCATATCCTTGCCGCACACATATACAGGTTCGCCCATGGAAAGTCCCAGTCCCTTGCGCTGACCCAAAGTGTAGCCGACCGCTCCATTGTGCTTGCCCACAACATTTCCGGCTCTGTCCAAGAAATCTCCGGCGGGGTACTGCTTGCCGGTGTGGCGAATCATAAAGCAGAGATAGTCGCCGTCCGGAATAAAGCAAATGTCCTGACTGTCTTTCTTTTTTGCGGTGAGGAAGCCCTGTGCTTCGGCAATTTGCCGGGCTTCGGTTTTGGTAAGTTCGCCTAAGGGAAAACGAATATGGGATAACTGGTCTTGCGTCAAACCGTAAAGAAAATAGGATTGATCCTTGGTTTCATCGGCTGCCTTGCGTAAAAAATAGCGGCCGGTTTGAGGATCTTGAGCGATCCGGGCGTAGTGACCGGTAACCACATAATCACAGCCCAGCTCCAATGCCGCATCCGAAAGACGACCAAATTTCAGCTTTTGGTTGCATACCACGCAGGGGTTGGGAGTAAGCCCGTTCTCGTAACTGCGAACAAAGCAGTCCATGACTTCACACTTGAATTCCTTGCGGAAATCCAGCACATGGAAGGGAATGTCCAACCGGTTTGCAACGCTGCGGGCATCTTCAATTTGACATGTCGCATCGTCGCTTGGATGCAGTTGCATGGTGGCACCAATACAGGAAAAACCATCCCTGCGGGCCAAATAGGCTGCCACGGAACTGTCAACGCCGCCGCTCATGGCGATCAGCGCCTTTTTTTGTGTCATGGAGATCCTCCTTCCTTTGTTTTTTATACAGTTTATCATACGATGGTGCGGAAAGCAAATACTTTTCGGGCGTAGGAAATCATTACAAAAAGAGCTATAATTTGGAAGAAGAAAAAGTAACAACTTGTAAACATTTCCTGTCGCAGCCACTTGCAATATCTGCCGAGTTTTGGTATAATGTCTGTAAAGTTGACTTCCCGGAGGGAACATAGAATGAGGAAAAAGAAAATCGGTGGCAGTTTGGTGGCAATTATGCTATGCATTGCCATGATCCTGTCCGTGACGGTCATGGCTGCTGGAGAGGAAATGTCCACAAGGGGATACACCCCTATGAAGGTATCTGATGAACTGCTGCGAGTGTTGAAACAGTTGGAGGGCTTTAATCCCCATGCCTACTGGGATTATAAGCAGTGGAGTATCGGATATGGCAGCAAATGTCCAGAGGGCTATGAATCTTATTATCAAAGCAATCCCATTTCCGAGGCATATGCCGAGGAGCTTCTGCGTGGGGAACTGGATTACTTTGAAAGCGAGATCAATGGCTATATCAGCCACTTCGGTTTGGCACTGACGCAGAATCAGTATGATGCACTGGTGTCCTTCTCGTATAATGTGGGCGCAAGCTGGATGTACAATACAAGTACATGGGAATACAAGAGCACGGGTAATTTGTGTTCTGCCATTGTAAGTGGTGATACAGGCTCCCATATGCTGTACGGCATGATGCTGTGGAGCATGGCGGGACAAAAACCTTCCCGTCATATTCTGATCAACCGTCGTATTATTGAGTTGAATATCTATGCCAATGGTATTTATCCAGCAGATTGCTTTGCTGCGGAAGCAATTCCGGATCGCTACCGCATTGCTTTTATGGACGGCAACGGCGGTGTGGTCAAATACGAAGAGCATGGCTTTGATGCAGAACAGCCCATTCCAATCAAAACCGAATTTAAGAGCAATCCCACAGGCCCGGATGAAACCGGTGCAATTGTTACATATGAGCTGGACGGCTGGTACACTGAGCGAGTTGGCGGCACAAAGGTCGAGCAGCTGGATGCCAATATCCCCACCGGTATGGTACTGTATGCCCATTGGAAAACTCCCGGTGGCACACCGGTTGAGATCCCCCAACTGGAAAGCAATCTGAAAATCAAAGTTACCGTTACCGGTGAGGGTGTGAATGTTCGTACCGGCCCGGATACCTATTTCCATTCTCTTTATAAGGCCTATCCTGGGGAAGTGCTGGAAATTTCCGAAGTGACGACCCGTAACGATCTGTTATGGGGATGCAGCAATGACAAGTGGATCGCATTAAAATATACAGACTATAGCGATGTGCTGAATCAATATCTGCCCATGTGGGGCAGAGTGACAAGCACCACGCTGAATGTAAGAAAAGGCGCCGGCACGGATTACGCCCTGGTAGAGGGCGTGCAAAAGGTGCAGGGCGATCTGCTGCTGATCACAGAGTGGAAGGCAGACTATTCCTCGCTGTGGCGAGGCATGATGTGGGGCAAGATCAATGAGGGCTGGGTCGCCCTTCCGTATGTGACCTTTGAAGGCGTTTTGCCTCCGGATCAAACAGTGCAGTCCATTCAGATCACGCAAAATCCCAACAAACTTTCCTATGTTCACAAGGTGGACGCGCTGGATATCACCGGCGGCAAGCTGCTGATCACCTATACGGATGGCTCTACTGCGGTAGTGGATATTACCCCTGAGATGGTGACAGGTTTCGACAATACCAACGTGGGCACCAACACGCTCACAGTTACCTATGAGGGGCAAACAGCCACCTTTGAGGTGCAGATCGTGAAGGCAAAGGTTGTTTTCCAAATGGAAGACGGCACAGTCATCAGCGAGAAAGAGTATTTGATCGGTGATACCGTGGAGATCCCGGAAAACCCCACTAAGCCCACTGACGGCAACGGCTATTACATTTTCTCCGGCTGGGACAAAGAAATTGTAACCATCTGCGATGGCAATGCGGTGTATATTGCCCAGTTTGAGCAAAAGGAATTGGTAGGCGATCTGAACGGAGATACCTTTATCAATGACCGGGATGTGCTGTATCTTTTGGACCATGTTTTGTTCTCCGACAAGTATCCTCTGAAGGGAACAGGGGATATGAATGGTGACGGATTTATCAATGATCGGGATGTGCTGTATCTTTTAGACCATGTTTTGTTCCCTGACAGGTATCCGCTGCCCAATTAAGTTGTACTTTTTAAAATTAGGAATAAGGTGAATTAAATGAAGAAGTTTTTATTAATGCTTTTGTGCGTGATGCTGTTGGTTGTGCTGGCATCACCGGCAATGGCGGCAGATTTTAATTTGACTGCCACGGCATCCAAAACCACTGCCTATTTAGGCGACGAGGTGACCATTACCATCAGCACCTCCGGCACGACACCGTATACATCCATGGGTTTCTTCCTCCAGTACGACACTTCGGTTTTTGAATACAAGAGCCGTTCCTGGGGCGCAGCCATTGTGGATGCGAATACCAAGAGCTTCGATGCAGATTCCGGCAAAGTGACTGCTGTTTGGGAAGATGCAAGTGCCTATGCCGGGGAAATGATCAAAATTACCCTGGTCGTCAAGAAAGCAACACCCGGCAATACCACCATCACATTCAGTGATGCGGCATGTAAAAATGAAAACACCGATGTAACAGTGGGTACAAATTCCGTGCAGATCGCACTGGCATGCGAACACACCTATCCCAAAGACCCGGATGGCAAGTTCATCTATACCCAGGAGGGTGACAAGCACAAGCAAACTTGCGAAAAGTGCGGCACACCCAAGCTGGAGGAGCACGACTGGAACGACGGTGAGGGCAATCCCAGTTGTGACCAGGCTAGTACAATTAAATACACCTGCTTGATCTGTCATACCACAAAAGACGAGAATCTTGATCCCATCGGTCACCAGTACGACAACGACTGTGACAGCACCTGCAACAACGGCTGTGGCACGACCCGCCAGGTTTCCCACAACTATGTGTTGACCACGGACGAAGATGCTCACTGGTATAGGTGTAGCTGCGGCGAGTTGAAGCCCGGCAGTTGGGGGACGCATACCCCCGGACCGGCGGCTACGGAAAGTTCTGCCCAGGTCTGTACAGTGTGCAATTATGAGATCGCGCCTGCTATTTCTCACGAGCATGTAATGGAAACCGAGTGGACCACTGACTCCATTTACCACTGGCATCGTTGCGAAAAGAAAAATCCGTCCTGTTATCATGTGGCAGATAAGGCTAAGCATGACTATGACAACGATTGTGATGTCAACTGCAATACCTGTGGATATATCCGGGAAGCACCCCACAATTATAAGCCTGAACTTCAGGCCAACGCCCAGGGTCACTGGCAGGTGTGCGTATTGTGTGATGCCAAGTCCGAGGTGATGGAGCATGTACCCGGCCCTGCGGCAACGGACACCGAGCCGCAGACCTGTACGGAGTGTAATTTCATCATTAAGATGGAACTGAGCCATGTCCACGATTTTGGGGACACCTGGCATCATGATGATGACGCCCATTGGCAAAGCTGTAAGGGTCAGTATTGTTCGGAAGTAACTTCCATGGAGCCCCATGAGTGGGACGAGGGTACGGAGCTGGAAGACGGCAAGATGCAGTACACCTGCACGGTTTGTGCAAAACAGCTGGTGACGGATGAGCCGCTGGGAACAGAGCCCAGCACGATTCCGACCACACAGCCGCCCGTTACGCAGAAGCCTACAGAGCCTGCTGAATCTGAAAGATTCCCCTGGCAATGGGCCGGTATTGCGGCCATTGTCCTGTTGATCATTGGCGTGGTTCTGCTGGTAATCGAATTCATCCGCAGCCGCAAGACCAATATGCACGGAAAATTCAGTAAATAATTTATTTGGGAACGGCCTCCGGGCCGTTCCCTTTTTTATGTCATTGCGAACCAGTGACCGATGTCACTGGTGTGGCAATCCGTTTTCTTGCGGGCCCTTGGCTCGTGCGGATCTGTGATCCGCAAGGATGCGGATTCCCACGCCAGTGTGCGCACTGGCTCGGAATGACAGCCTGTGAGGGGAAGGCTTTGGTGCAAAATCATGAAAATTCTGCAAAATTATGGTTGCAAATTGTAGAATTAGATGCTACAATGATTTTGTGAGATGTTGGGCCGTGATACGGTGCCAATAATAAATTTTTACCCCAAAAGGGATATTTTAAGGAGGAAAAACAAAATGAAGAAACTCAGCAAAATCTTTGCAGTAGTTTTGGTTCTGGCTATGGCTCTGTCCATCCTGCCCATGGGTGCTGCAGCTGCCAGCAACTGGACCGAAGTTCAACTGTCCAATGTTGGCGCAAACGATGCAATTGCTATTGTTGTTGTCAAGGATGGTGCATCTTATGCCCTGCTAAACAATGCAACAAAGGGCCCTTTGGCATCTTTTGACGCTGCTTCTACCGAAGCAACCAGCGCAATGTTGTGGAATGTGGCTGCTGTTACCGGCGGTTACAACATTAAGCCTTATGGAGACGCATCCAAATACCTTTATATGATCAACGATAACAATGGTGTGCGAGTAGATGATACTGCCGCTGTTTGGTCTCTGTCCACCTATACAATCGAAGGTGCTGATTACACTTATCTGACTGCTGATGATACGAGTGGCAACTTTAGAACCTTAGGTGTATATTTTGTCAGTGGTGCTGCAAGCAACTTTAGATGCTACACATTGTATAACGATGTTGAACCCAAGACTAATCATACAAAGCAGAATGTTAAGTTCTACAAGTGGACTGGCGCAATGCCCGGCGACAACCGACAAGACCTGCCTACGTCCGCTTCTGATATCGTAGACGCAATCTATGCTCTGCAGAGCGGTGAGAATTTGAGCCAGTACTACAAGTTCGAGTCTTTCACCATGACCGGCACCATTGTTGCTGCTACTGAAGTGTGGAATGAGCAATATAGCAACGGTACTGTGACCATTAAGGTTGAGGGTAACGATAAGGAAATCATCGTATTCCGTTACAAAGCCGGCACTGTCGATGTTGGGGATATTAAAACACTGGCTGTTGGTGACAAGATCACCCTGAAAGTTACAAGCGCAAAGAACTACAATGGCGATTATGAGCTGGATCAGCCCACTCTGACTGCTATCGAGAAGGCTCAGACTCCTTCCACTTCCGCTCCTGCTGGCACCACCGGCGCTACCCAGGGTACTGCCGCTCCCGACAAGGTCGGCGACAACACCGGTATCGTTAGCATGACTGCTGTTATGCTGCTGGCCGTTACCGCGCTGGCTGCTCTGGTCATCGGCAACAAGAAGAGAAATTACTAATTCTCCTTTACGGACATAATGATGCCCCCTCATCCGAGGGGGCATTTTTCTATGGAGAAAGGTTTTTATTTTGTATATCCGTCCTGCAGGTAGGGGTGGATGTTCAGCATTTGGCAGAGTTCTTCGTATTCGCGTTTGTACTGCGCAATCTTTTGAGCATTGGGATTCTTGGCTTTGACCGCCCGGATGAGCACATTTTTCGGAGTTTCCTCCGGGTCGATGAGTTCCAAAGCGCATACCTCGTAGCCGTTGATTTGCAACACCTTACACCGCAGGGCATCGGTAGCCGCATCCGCAAATTTTTGCGTGAGAATGGAATGCTCCAGCAGAAGATCGGTTGCATTTCCTGTGGGCTTCAATTGGTGCATCATTTCGTGGTGACAGCAGGGAGTGGACAGGATCACCTTCGCGCCGGAGTCGATACCTTTGGCTAAAACAATATCCGTTGCAATATCGCAGGCGTGCAGAGATACTGTCAGATCGGGAGTGCGGCGGATGGGAAATTCCCGGATGTCCCCGGCAACAAAGTGCAAATCCTCGTAGCCCAGTTTTTCAGCGACTTCTGCACAGTAAGCGATCACATCCTGCTTCAAATCCACGCAGTCCATGACAACTTTGCGTCCCTTAACTTGGGTGAAGTAGTAATACAGGGCAAAACTCAGATAACTCTTGCCACAGCACAGGTCTAGAATGTACAATTCTTCAGAGCCTGTGATGTGATGCTCAATATCTGCGACCATCTCCAAAAAACGATTGATCTGCCGGAATTTGGAGCGCTTCTTATCAAAAATACGGCCATCTTTATCCTGCACGCCCAGAGCAATGAGAAAATCCACAGGTTTATCCGCTGGGATGATATACTGCTTTTCCCGGTTGTGATCCAGATTGGCGGTGGCGGCAGTTTCCTTGCGGATGCGGTCCATGACTGTGACTTTGCCCTTTTTCGACACTTTGATCTCGCAGTCACCGCCGGTGGTGCGGATATTTGCCTGCTTGTATTGGGCAGGGATCAGTTCCAAAAGAGTATCAGCCGCATGCGCGATGGGGATATTCCTGTGGACAGCCTTGCCGTCGGAAAGGAAACTTTCCAAAGCGAGATATACGCCGTCCTTTATCCTGACCAACCGACCGGTTGTGCGCAGGACGGTTTTGTCCTCAGGTTTGCTGAGGGTCAGCCCGGTGAGGGTCTGCTTTTCAAAAATGTGGGCAAGAAGTTGTTTCATAATGCTTCTCCAATGGGAAAGCCCCCTTGTGCAAGGGGGCTTTCATAGTTTTTTTAGTAGGCGATGCCCCAGTAGACCATCTTGCTGGCGGGTTTGCCACAGCAGGCGCAGGTCTCACCCAATTTTTCTTGAGCGAAGGGGATGCATCGGGAGGACATGCCGGCCTTTTCTTTCATGGCCAGCTCGCACTCCAGATCGCCGCACCACATGGTCTTAATGTAGCCGCCGTTTTGTTCCTGCAGAGCCTTGGCTTCTTCCAGTGAGTGGGCCTCGTAGATGTGCTCGTCAAGATTACGCTTTGCCTTGTCGTACATCTGTTGCTGAACAACTTTCAACTGCTCTGCAACGGCTGTTTCCAGGTTTTCCAACTTGACAACGATCTTTTCCCGGTCGGTACGGCGGACAATGACGCACTCGCCATTCTCCAAGTCCCGGGGACCGCACTCTACGCGAACAGGAACGCCTTTCATTTCGTACTCGGCGCACTTCCAGCCCATGGAGTTGTCGGAATCGTCCATCTTGACCCGCAGACCTGCGGCGATCAGACGACTCTTCAGATCAGCAGCGGCTTCCAAAACGCCGCTCTTATGCTGGGCAACAGGCAGGATGACCACCTGCACAGGAGCAACCAGGGGAGGGAGCACCAGACCGTTGTTGTCGCCGTGGGTCATGATAATACCGCCGATGAGACGGGTGGAAACGCCCCAGGAAGTTTCGTGGGGATTGGTCTTTTGATTGTTCTTATCCGTGAATTCGATCTCAAAAGCCTTGGCGAAGCCATCACCGAAATAGTGGGAAGTACCGGCCTGCAGAGCCTTGCGGTCATGCATCATGCACTCGATGGTATAGGTGGCTTCCGCGCCGTTGAACTTTTCCTTGTCGGTTTTGCGGCCCTTGGTCACAGGCATAGCCAGCACGTTCTCGCAGAAATCAGCATAGACATTCAACATGGTCTCGGTGAACTGCTGGGCTTCCTGTGCGGTGGCGTGGATGGTGTGGCCTTCCTGCCACAAAAATTCTCTGTGACGCAGGAACGGACGGGAGGTCTTCTCCCAACGCAGAACACTGCACCACTGGTTATACTTCATAGGCAGATCCCGGTGAGACTGCAGGACGTGGGCAAAATGCTCACAGAACAAAGTCTCGGAAGTGGGGCGGATGGCATAACGTTCCTCCAACTTGTCCACACCGCCATGGGCGACCCACGCGCACTCGGGTGCAAAGCCTTCCACATGATCCTTTTCCTTCTGCAGAAGGCTTTCGGGGATCAGCAGAGGCATATAGACATTCTCCACGCCCTGGGCCTTGAACATCTTATCCATGATCTGCTGGATGTTCTCCCAAATGGCGTAGCCGTAGGGACGGTAGATGAACACGCCCTTAATGGAAGAATAGTCAATCAGCTGTGCCTTGGTACAAACATCAGTGAACCATTGGGCAAAATCGACCTCCATGTCGGTGATCTCTGTGACCTTTTTATCTTTTGCCATAATATTTCATCCTCTCGGTTTCCATACTTCGATACATTATATTATAGCATGATTGTCAAGGCCTGCATAGGATGGTTTGAAGTTTTTGCTCCGCAAAGGAGGCCCCTTATGATCCCTATTACATTGACCTTAGAACCGGCAGTTGTCCGGTTTTATGCACATATTGCCGCAGTGTCTGGATTGCCCTTGGAACAGGTGCTTTCGGATGCCCTGTTCAAATTGGCAGGAGAATTGAGTTTGGAGGCGCTGAAAACAACGGAAATTGACTTGTAATTCTTAAAAATGTCTGCTATACTTGTTCGGAGAAAGAAAAAGACAGCCGAAAGGAAGAAATATATGAAACTAGGTATCGTGGGACTTCCGAATGTGGGCAAGTCCACTCTGTTTAACGCAATCACCAATGCAGGTGTACCTGCGGACAACTACGCATTCTGTACCATCGACCCCAATGTGGGCGTAGTTTCTGTCCCCGACGAGCGGCTTGACTGGTTGGCTGACTTCTATCAGCCCAAGAAGCACACCCCGGCGGTCATCGAGTTCGTGGACATTGCCGGCCTTGTCAAGGGCGCAAGCAAAGGCGAGGGCCTGGGCAACAAGTACCTCAGCAACATCCGCACCTCCGACGCTATCGTCCATGTGGTTCGCTGTTTTGACGATTCCAATGTCACTCATGTGGAGGGTTCTACCGACCCCATCCGTGACATCGATATCATCAACCTGGAATTGGTGATGGCGGACATCGAAATGGTGGAGCGCCGCATCGACAAGGCACAAAAGGCTATGAAGGGCGGCGACAAGAAGTGCGCCCGGGAGGCAGAACTGTTTACTCAGTTGCTTGCTCACCTGAATGAGGGCAAATTGGCCCGTACCTTTACCGACGACGCAGAAGATATGGCGCTAATCGGTACTTCCGACCTACTGACCTTGAAGAAGACCATTTATGTTGCCAACCTGGCTGAAAATGAGATCAACGAGCCGGAAAACAACCGTCATTATATGGCTGTTAAGGAACTGGCAGAGGCCGAGGGCAGTCAGCTGATTCCCATCTGTGCCAAGCTGGAGGCAGATATTGCGGAACTGGATGATCCCGAGGAAAAGGCCATGTTCATGGAAGAGCTGGGCGTGAACGAGGCCGGTTTGGATAAACTGATCCGCAGTTCTTATGCGCTGTTGGGACTGATCTCTTTCCTGACTGCAGGCAGCGATGAATGCCGGGCATGGACTATCAAGAAAGGTACGAAAGCGCCCCAGGCCGCCGGTAAGATCCACACGGATTTTGAGCGTGGCTTTATCCGTGCTGAGGTTATTGCTTTTGACGACCTGAAGGAATACGGCACCATGGCCAATGCCAAGGCTGTGGGCAAGGTCCGCAGCGAGGGCAAGGAATATGTGATGAAAGACGGCGACATCGTCAACTTCCTGTTCAATGTGTAATCTATATTAATGTAAGGGACTGCTGTAGACTGCGGCAGTCCCTTTTATTCTCCAAATAATTGGGCATACTATCCGGGAGGTGAGCATGATGGCAAGATATCCCGGGGAAATGACCGATGAAAACATCCGCAAGATCTTTGAAAATGCGGCGGATTTTAATTACCGCCCTGTGCAATGCGGAAAATTTACCCTCTACACCTATGCCATCGACGGTTTGACCGCCGGGGCTAATGCGTCCGAGTACATTTTTAAGCCTATCACCGACCATTTGTGTGGGGAAAATCTGCAAGAACTGTATGACGCGGCATTGGACGGCATGATCTACAATTCCGTGGCACGACCCTGCAAAGATTTAGATATGGCGGCTTTGATGCTGGTCAACGGATTTTGCGTGGTGCTGTTTCCGGGGGCGGGGGCGATTGCCTTTGAAGTCAAAACTCCGGAAAAACGGGGAATATCCGCCCCGGAGATGGAGCACACTGCCAAGGGTGCAAAAGATGCATTTGTGGAGACGAACCGCACCAACACCAGTTTGATCCGCCGCCACCTGCGCACCCCTGACTTGCGGATCTACGAAACCCAGGTGGGGCAGCATTCTGTTACCAATGTGTCTGTTGCCTGGATCGACGGAGTGACGGATATAGAATTGGTGGCCAGGATGAAAAAGCGTCTGGACACGATACGCACTGATGGTTTAGTCACGCCTGCGGCAGTGGAAGAACTGATCACCGGCGGTCGCAGCACCGCCTTTCCGTTATTACAATACACAGAGCGAGCCGACCGGTTCTGCGAGGGCTTACTTGCCGGACGGGTGGGTGTGATCGTGGACGGCATCCCCCTGGGCTACCTGGCGCCGGTAGATGTGGGTGTGCTGATGCAATCTCCCGAGGACTGGGGAAAGGACTATGTGTCGGCATCGGCTATTCGCATCCTGCGCTACGGTGCGCTGTTGCTGAGTCTGCTTCTGCCGGGGCTGTTTATTGCTATGGCCACATTCCACCAGGAAATGATTCCGCTGCAACTGCTCCGTGCCATGATCGAAAGCAAGGAATCCGTACCCTTTTCTACTACATTGGAAGTGCTAGTGCTCCTGTTGGCTTTTGAGATTTTGCAGGAGTCTGGGGTGCATCTGCCACCGTCCATTGGACAGTCGGTGTCAATCATCGGCGGGATCGTGGTGGGATCTGCGTCAGTGGAGGCAAAATTTATCTCCCCGGCGGCGCTGATCATCGTCAGCGTGGCGGGGGTTTGTGGCTATGTTCTGCCCAATCGGGATCTTGCCGATGCCATCCGGGTATGGCGATTTGTGCTGGCGGCACTGTCGGCCATCGCTGGCCTGTTTGGCTGGACGGTGGGATTGTTGCTCCTGGTTATCCACTTAAGTAGCCTGACAAGCTTGGATACACCCTATCTGAAACCGTTTTCCGCTGGAAAAAAACCGCTCTTACTGCGGCGGCTGAAAAAGCAGGGGTGAAAGAATGAAACGCTGGATTTTCTATATCGCAACCGTAGCCCTTTTGGCTGCGACACCATTTCGCGGTACGGACATCGCCAGTCTTGCTCCGGTTGAGGTGGTATGGCTGACGGAGATGGGCGGACAGGTATATTTGGAAACCGATACCGGCGATGTAGGCTGGGGCGCGGATGTCCGTTCCGCGCTGGAGAATATGAAAGCCGCCGCATCGGGCTCGGTATTCTTGGAGACGGCGGACTATTTGATCGTGGAACAGGGCGCAGAAGTGCTGTTTGAGCAGGTCTATGACATACTAAGACCGTCGTGCATGGTGTGCACGGCTGAAACGATGCCGGATATGGAGGCTGCTGCGGCATATTTGGCAGCACATGAGCCAAAGACGACTTTACGGCAGCGGCAAGTAGATCAAAGGAACTTGCCTGTGCTCAGAGAGCGGGCGGGGAGGTTTGAGTGGGATGCAGAATAAAATACCTGCCACACAGCTGAATGCTTGGCTATTGGTGGCGCTCATACCGGCTGTTTTCAGCATTGCCGGACGAAATGGATGGATTACAGTGCTGTTGACAGCAATCATCGCGGGCGTGCTTTGCTTCTGTGTGCTCACATGCAAACATGGAAAGCTACCCAAATGGCTGTGCATATTGGAACTTGGGTGGCTGCTTGTTTTCTTGGGCGGATTGGCCAAGCTCAGCGGTGCTTGCTGGATAAAAGTAGATGCATTTCCGCCGATTCCTGTGATTCTGTTGCTCCTTGCTGCGCTGGCAGCGCACCGCGGTGCAATACAGGCTGCACGAACCGGTGCTACACTGGTGTGGCTGGTGCTTCCTGTTTTGGGCATTGTCCTTTTGGCGGGGACAGCAGACATTGATCTGAAATGGATCCGCTGTGAATTGGAGATTCCGGACGGAGTGCTTGTCAGCCTGCTGCTTCTTCCGTGTTTGGGGATGTATCTGCCTAGAGAATCGGCAAAGGCTTCACGATGGACAGCTTTTGCAATAGGCGTTGCCGCTGTTGCTGCGTCTGCGCTCATGGATGCGACTATGGGCTCTGGTGTTGCATCCACAGCAGCCAGCAGCTTCTATGAATTCAGCAAAGGCGTGAATCTGTTCGGTGTGGCAGAACGGTTTGAGGCATTAGTGGCTTGTGCACTAACGGCTGGCTGGTTTGCGCTATTTGTCCTAATTTTGTGTGTGGTGTATCATCTGACAGAAAAAAGCTTTTCGCAGGCATCGAAATGGAGCGTGTGGATCGCAGTAGCCGTTAGTGCGGGCCTTATGTGCATTTTGCCGAATAATAATTCGTGGATGGCGATTGGAGCCCTTACATTTTGGGGTTTTCTTCCGGTTGCAGCACAAGGTGTTGAGTGCGTAAAAAACATCGAAAAAAAGTAAAATTTGGTCTTGACAAATAACTTCCAAAGATGGTATTATATGCGAGCGCCTGAGGGCTGGAAGCGAGAAAGCATATCATGAAAAAACTTTGAAAAAAGCTGAAAAAAGTTCTTGACAGGGTTTGCAAGATGTGCTAGAATAAGCAAGCTAACCGTTTGGGGGAGCGTCTGTACCTTGTAAATTGAATAATGTGAGACGAACTATTTAACACCTTGGACAATAAATGGATTGTTTAAGCGATGTAGAATCGAAAATAACAGCCAAC
>JAZURL010000073.1:0-12572 GCA_045606205.1 Faecousia sp.
AGTCTGCGTATGCGGTGCAAGAGTGCCCTCGTTCACGTTGATAACCGGGTGTCCGGCCATCTCATCACCAATCAGCATACGGGAGCTATACTCCGGTCCGCATACATAGGGAACAACATTTTCAGAGTTGACAAGTTTCCAATCCATAATCAGTATCTCCTTTATTTTACAGCGTCAGCGTCTCTCCCAAAGAGAGGAAAGCGGTGCGGATATCCGGCAGGGCTTTCATAGCATTCATAAAATCAAATGGGCAGGAACCATGCTCCACGAACATCCAGTAGTGACACGGGATTACGGTTTTGCAGTGCAACATACCGGCCAGCTCAGCAGCTTCCTGTGAGTTAAGGTTTCCGTAAGCACCGTTGATAGGCAGCAACGCCACCTCGGGACGGGCATCCAGCGCAGGCTGCAGCAGTGCCGGTGTGAGGGCGGTATCGCCAGCAAAATAAATAGTGTGAGCGTTGTCTGTAATGAGAAAGCCCAGTGCATCCGGACACATTTCTCCGTGGTCCGCACGGATGACCCGGATTTGCACATCGTCCAGCTTCAGCAGGTCTCCGTCTGCGATCAGATGGATTCTCTGGCTGCTGAAGCCGCTGTCTTCCAGTAGCTTTTGACAGTGTCGGTTCGCAAAAATTTGCACTTGGGGCTTGGCCTCCAGCGCGCGGTACAGTTCGATGTCGAGATGATCGGGGTGTTCATGGGAGATCAGAAGATAATCCGCCTCGAACTGCTCCGGCAAAACCGGAGTGGGCACCATTCTCTTAAAGCCTACCAATGCGTTGCAGGAATCACTGAGATAAGGGTCAATGGCGATTGTTTTACCGCCAGAGGTCCGGATTAGAAAACCAGCCTGTCCCAGCCATTGAATTGCAGTATCCATAATGTCGCTCCTTTTCAGTTGGATAAACCAGAATGAAACCAGTTTCATTTTGGTAATCATAGCATGTTTTGCCAACCATGTCAATCATTCCGAGTTGTTGCAGCGCAATAACAAACCATACAAATATTGTAAAAATTTGTATATTTCCAACAAATCCAAATATTTCAAAACAAATACCTGTGCTAAAGCGCTAAAAAATTGTAGGAAACCAATTCTAACAGGGAGAAAATGTTTTTCAATTTTAAAAAACGTATTGAAAAGATTGTAAAATTGTGTTAATATTAAAACGTTGGTGTAACAGATTACATCTCTTCTGGAGGAAACAAATATGAAAGTAGATCTGAATGAAAAAGTAGTCATTGTAACCGGCGGTGGCGGTGCTATTGGCGCAGCTATCTGCCGTCAAATGGCGGCCAACGGCGCCAGAGTTGTGGTCACGGGACGCACAATTCAGACGCTGGAAGCCACCGTGAAGCAGATCAAGGACGACGGTGGAGAGGCCATCGCCGTAACCTGCGATGTGTCCGACAAGATCAGTGCCCAGCGTATGGTGGAAGAGGTCGTTGCTGCTTACGGCAGGATCGACTGTCTGGTCAACAATGCCGGTATCAACGGTGGTCCTGATCAGCGCAAGCCCATCCATGAGTTTGATGACGATCTGTGGGAACGGATCATCAATGTGGATCTTAACGGTGTGTATTATTGCTCTAAGCCCGTGATCCAGCAAATGGAGAAGCAGGGCTGGGGTGGTTCCATTATCAACATCGGCTCCATTGTGGGTCTGACGCCGCTACGTCTGCAGTGTGCATTTACGGCGGCCAAGGCCGGCGTGTTTAACCTCAGTAAAGCGATGGCGCTGGAACTGGCGCCGTTGAACATTCGTGTTAACGCCATTGCACCGGGTTCCATTATGTTTGAAGGCACTCGGAAACTTTTCTACGCCGACACACAGCGGGCAGAAGCTATTCTGTCCCATATTCCCATGCACCGTGCCGGCGACCCCGATGAAATCGCGTCCATGACCTGCTTCTTAGCATCAGAAGAAGCCAGTTATATGACCGGCTCTATTGTCACCATTGACGGTGGCTGGACTTGTGGTTATACAAGAGATTTTTAATTGAATCGAAAGGTAATGGTGAAATTCGCCATTACCTTTTGGACTATCTACATTAATATGGAGGAAAGAACCATGACAAAAATCGAAGCACTGATTGCCAAAGCAAGAACTGCGCAAAAACAGTTTGAAACCTTTGATCAACAGCAGGTGGATGCCTGCGTCAAGGCCATCGCCCGTGTGATCTACGAAAACGCCGAGTACTTCGCCAAAATGGCAGTTGAAGAGACAGGCATGGGTGTCTATGAGGACAAGGTCAAAAAGAACATGGGTAAATCCAAGGTCATCTGGAACAACCTGAAGACCAAAAAAACCGTGGGTATTGTAGAAAACGATCCCGTTACCGGCATTACGGTCTATGCCCGACCCGTAGGCGTAGTGGGAGCCATCACGCCCTGTACCAACCCCATCGTAACCCCCATGTGCAACGCCATGTTCGCCTTTAAAGGCAGAAACGCCATCATCATTGCCCCCCATCCCAGAGCCAGAAAGTGCACTGCAGAAATCAAGCGGATGTTTGACGAGGCACTGGCCAAGGTCGGTGCACCGGAAAACATTTTTCAGTACGTGGAGGACTGCTCTGTGGAAGACTCCGCCGAGCTGATGAAGGGCGTGGATGTCGTGGTTGCTACCGGTGGTATGGGCATGGTCAAGGCCGCCTATTCCTCCGGCAAGCCTGCCTACGGTGTCGGTGCCGGCAATGTCCAGGGCATCATTGACGTAGACGTAAATATTCCCAATGCGGTCGCTAATCAGATCGCATCGAGAATTTTTGACAACGGTATCATTTGCTCCGGCGACCAGACCTGTATTGCACCTGCGAGTAAATACGATGAGATCATGGATGAATTTGTCCGTCAAGGCTGTTGGTTCACCAAGGATCCCGTTGCCCGTCAAAAGCTTGTGGAGGCGGTATTCCCCAACGGTGTGATGAACAAACACCTGGTGGGTCAGAGCGTATCTAAGATTGCAGAGGCTGCCGGCCTGGATATTCCCGCAGGCACTAAGGCCATTATTATTGAGGCTGACGGTTATGGCAAGGACTATCTGCTATCCAAAGAAAAGATGTGCCCAATCATTTCCACCTATAAATATAACACCTTTGAGGAAGCCGTTGCCATCGCACAGGCAAATCTGGAAGTAGAAGGACGCGGCCACTCTGTTAGCATCCAATCCAACAACGAGGCGCATCTGCTGTATGCTGGGGAAAAACTGGAGGTCGCACGCGTTTTGGTCAATCAGATTTGTGCCACGTCCAACGGTGGTGCATTCACCAATTATTTGGCTCCTACCACCACCCTGGGTTGCTGTTCCTGGGGAAATAACTCAATCTCCGAAAACTTTGACTATAAGTTCTTAATCAATTATATCCGTGTGGCACGTCGGATCGAAAGACCGGTTCCCACCGACGAAGAAATGTGGGGTTAATGTCATGGATTTAATGGAATACAAGGCCAGAGAGCTTTTTGAATTGGCAGGTTTGCCGGTGAAGAGGGCTGTTACTGCCGATACAGTGGAGGGATTGTTGTCTGCTGTAGCGCAGAACCCCGAACTAGAATTCCCTCTGGTATGCAAAGCACAGGTGCAGGTTGGCGGTCGCGGCAAGGCCGGCGGCATCAAAATGGCAGACAATATGGATGAACTGAAAACCGTCGCCGGACAAATTCTTGGCATGAACATCAAAGGTCATGTGGTTCGCCGCCTAATGGCGGTGGAAAAAGCGGAAATTGCCAGCGAATTATACCTATCCATCATGCTGGATCGTCTGACCAAATGCCCGTTGATTATTTTCAGTGCCCAGGGTGGCATGGATATTGAAGAGGTCTCCCGGACCAATCCGGAGGCAATTCACAAAATCCCCGTAAATCCTCTAATCGGCGTGACGGCAGAACTAGCTGCGGATCTGGCAGCAAAGGCCGGACTGACCGGTGTTACGGCAGCAGACTTCTGTGAGACACTGCAGAAGCTTTACGCCTTCTTCCTACAGCGGGACTGCTTGCTGGCAGAGATCAATCCCCTGGCGGTGGATAAAAAAGGCAGAATTCTGGCACTGGATGGAAAAGTCAGCGTGGACGACAGTGCATTGTACCGTCAGCCGGAAACAGCAGAATTCAAGGAGCTGATGGCGCTCGAGGAGGATCCTCTGATTAAAGAGGCCAGAGCTTGGAACTTCCTGTACATACCCTGTGATCCCACCGGTACCATTGCCGTAGCCAGCAACGGCTCCGGTATGCTTATGTCCTGTATGGATCGCATCCACGACAATGACATGGAGGTTTGCGTCGGTCTGGACCTCGGTGGCGGCGCTACCAGTGAACGGATCAAGGAAGCGGTTCGGATCATCGCTGCCCGGGATCAAGTACGTGCTGTGTTTATCAACATTTTTGGCGGTATTACCCGCTGTGATGAAGTGGCCGGAGGTATTCGTCTGGCCAAGGAGCTGTACGGCATTCAAAAGCCCATCATCGTCCGGTTTGAAGGCACCAACAGGGACATCGGCCTGCAAATCATTCAGGGGCTGGACAATGTAATCTATGCTGACGGCCTGATTCAGGGCGTCAATGAACTGGTAAAGAGAAAGGAGCAGCTGCTATGAGTATCCTGATCGATAAAAACACCAGATTGATTGTCCAGGGTATCACTGGCCGTGAAGGCCGCTTCCATACGGAACAGATGCTGCAATACGGCACAAATGTTGTGGCAGGTGTAACGCCCGGCAAAGGTGGTACAGAGGTTTTGGGCGTTCCCGTGTTCAATACGGTGAAGGAAGCTATGGAAGCCACTCACGCCAACGCCTCGGTACTGTTTGTACCTGCAAAATTTACGAAGTCCGGCCTGGTTGAGGCCATTGAAGCCGGCGTTCCCACCGTTATCACCATTGCCGAACATGTACCTGTTCATGATATGATGTATGCCTATCATCTGGCAAGACAGAAAGGTATCCGCGTAGTCGGACCCAACTCCTTTGGCGTCATATCTCCCGGTAAATCCAAGGCGGGCTTTATGGCTCACCGGATGTTTACACCAGGCTCCGTGGGACTGATGTCCCGCTCCGCCACCAACTGCTATGAGACGGTGTTGATGCTGACCCAAGCAGGAATCGGTCAGAGCACCTGCGTGGGTGTGGGCGGTGATATGATTCCCGGTTCCACATTTATGGATATCCTTCCCCTGTTTGAAGCTGATCCAGAGACAGACGTGATTATTCTGATCGGTGAGATTGGCGGCAACGAGGAAGAGCTTGTGGCTGAATATCTGATTAAAAACGGCATGAAAAAGCCGGTGGTTGCCCTAATTGCAGGTAAAAACGCACCGAAGGGCAGAAGCATGGGGCATGCCGGCGCCATTGTCTCCAGCGACGGAACCGGTTCAGCGGAGAACAAGGAGAAAGCGCTGCGAGAGGCAGGCGTGATCATTGCGGAAACCACGACACATATTGTCGGCATTGTGAAAGAACTGATGGAGAAATCCGGAAAGTGTGGTGTGTAACAAATGAATAAACAACAGTATTTGGATACGCTGTTGCTGATGTACCGCATCAGAGCGTTTGAACTGAAGGCACTGAACTTCTTTGAGCAAAACAAGCTCAGAGGCTCTGTCCATCTGTGTGTTGGCGAGGAAGCTGGTCCTGCAACCATGGCCAACTTTATTTCTGATCAGGACTACATCACTTCCACCCATCGTGGTCACGGCCATTGCATTGCCAAGGGTGCGCGTCTGGATAAAGCGCTGTGCGAGCTCATGGGTAAGGAAGACGGCTACTGCAAGGGTCGCTCCGGCTCTATGCATATTGCCGACTTTGAAAAGGGTAATCTGGGTGCCAACGCCATCGTTGGCGGCGGCTATCCCATTGCTACCGGCGCCGCGCTGGGTATCAAAATGCAGAAGCAGGACCGTGTTGTGGTCTGCTGGAGTGGCGACTCTGCTACCAATGAGGGTACCTTTCATGAAGCACTGAACCTTGCCTCCGTGTGGAAGCTGCCGGTGCTGTTTGTTGTGGAAAACAATGGTTACGGCATCTCTGTTCCCCAGTGGCAGAGCACCTCTGTCAAGGACATTTCCGTTCGCGCCAAGTCCTATGATATGCCCGGCGAGACCGTGGATGGAAACGACGTTGTGGCACTGGCAGAAGTATTTGAGCGTGCTGTGAATTATGTCAGAAACGGCAACGGCCCCATGCTCATTGAGACAAAAACCTACCGCTGGCTTGGTCACTGGACCGGTGACCCCACTCCCTACAGAACAAAGGAAGAGGTTGCACAGTGGAAGGAAAAATGTCCCATCAAGCGGCTGAGAGCATATCTGATGACCGAATTCGGATGCACGGAAGCAGAGCTGGATGCGCTGGAGTGTGCTGCCAATGAGGAAATGGAGCAGGCAGCAGATTATGCCCTGAACGCACCGGAGCCCAATCCGGCCAATGTGCTAGAAGATGTCTTTTATGAAGGAGGCAGTGCACAATGAGTGAGAAATCTTACGCGGTAGCGATCCGTGATACCATCGCCCAGGAGATGCGAAGAGACGAAAAAGTCTTTGTCATGGGCGAAGATGTAGAAGTGTTGGGTGGTATTTTTGGCTGCACCAGAGGCTTAGCTGAAGAGTTTGGCACAGACAGAGTCCGCAATACGCCGATTTCCGAAGCGGGCTTTGTGGGGGCCGGACTGGGCGCTGCCTGTGTGGGTATGCGTCCCATTGTGGAGCTGATGTACTTCGACTTTGCACTGGTGGCTGCAGATCAGATCATAAATCAGGTGGCTAAAACGCGCTACGTTTTTGGTGGAAAGGCCAAAATTCCGCTGGTCATTCGCGGTCAGCAGGGTGTCGGTCGGGGCAATGCTGCCACACATTCCCAGAGTCTTGAAGCATTGTTTATGCACTTCCCTGGTCTGAAGCTGGCCATGCCTTCCACGGCTGACGATGCAGCCGGTCTGCTGCGTACTGCCATCCGGGATGATAATCCTGTGATCTTTATTGAGCACAAGGCGTTGTATGTCAACAAGGGAGAAGTCAATGACGATCCTGATTATTGCATTCCTTTCGGAAAGGCTCGCATTGCCCGTGAGGGAACGGATGTAACTGTTGTTGCCACCCATACGTATGTGCAGAAGGCACTGAATGTGGCCGCCGAGCTGGAAAAGGAAGGCATTAGTGTGGAGGTCATCGACCCCAGAACACTGGTTCCTCTGGACATAGAAACCATCACAGCCTCAGTGAAAAAAACCGGCAGAGCGGTGGTAGTACATGAAGCTCACAAGGTCTGCGGTATTGGTGCGGAGCTGGCCTCCCAGATCCACGAAAGGACCTTTCCCTGGCTGGATGCTCCGGTGGAACGACTGGGTGCAAAAGCCTGTCCGCTGCCCTTTAATCTGAACCTTGAAAACGCTGTCGTTCCCCAAGAGCGGGATATCTACGACGCGATCAAGCGCACATTGTATCTGTAAGAAAGGGGTATCCTGTATGGCACAAAAAATCATTATGCCAAAACAAGGTCTGCAAATGACCGAAGGTATGATCACCGAGTGGCTTAAAAAAGAAGGCGAATTCGTAACGGAAGGCGAACCGCTGTTTGAAATGGAGACCGACAAGCTGGCCATCACCATTGATGCGTCTGCATCCGGTACACTGCTGAAAATTTTGTATGAAGAGGGCGAAGTGATCCCCGTGGCAGAGACGATCGCTGTTGTGGGTGAGCCTGGCGAGGATATCACAGATCTGCTCAGCAGTGCGGAAGAAACATCTGCAGAAGAACCGCAGGAAGAACCCGCATCTGTGGCACAAGCCGCGCCTGTAAAAACAGAGACTGTTTCTGACCGTACACTGGCAACTCCCAGAGCCAAAATGCGTGCAGATGAACAAAACATTCCCATCTCCACCCTATCCGGCAGCGGTCCCAATGGCTTGATCATTGAACGGGATGTGCTGACCTATCGGCCATTGGCACCTGTTGCAGAGCAGGAAGAAACGGTGATTCCCTTCTCCGGTATGCGAAAGGCTATCGCAGATAACATGATGAAGAGCCTGAGCACTATGGCCCAGGCCAACCATCGTATGAAGGTGGATATGTCCGAAAGTGTCCGTTTCCGGGAAAAGCTGAAGGCCGAAGGCTGCAAGGTTTCCTTTACAGATATTTTGGTCAAAGCCGTGGCTCAGACGTTGCTGCAATTCCCCTTGATGAACGCCGTAGTGGATGGTGAAACAATCATCTGCAAGAGCAGTGTCAATTTAGGCATTGCCGTAGCGGTGGAAAATGGTCTGATCGTACCCAACATCAAGAATGCCCAGAATCTGCGTGTAACACAGATTCACGAGCAGGTAGCACTGCTTGCCGAAAAAGCCAGAGCAAGCAAGTTGACCCGGGATGAGTACACCGGTGGTACCTTTACCATTACCAATCTTGGTATGTATGAGGTTGACGATTTTACACCCATCATTAACCCGCCTGAGGTCGGAATTCTGGGTGTGGGTGCCATTGTGGATACGCCCTGCGCCGTCAACGGTCAGGTTGAGATTCGTCCCATTCTGACATTGTCCTTGACCTATGATCACCGTGTGATTGACGGTGCGCCTGCGGCGCAATTCCTGCAGCAAGTAAAGAAGCTGTTGCAGAATCCCTACCTGATGCTGTAAGGAGTAGCTGCCCATGAACATCCAGTTGGGTTATGGAAAAACCGGTATCACTGTTGATATTCCCGAACAAAATCTGTTGCAGATCATGGAGCCGAATCCCGTTGATGTGCCCATTGGTGGCAGAGAAGAAGTTCGACGCAGTCTTCGTCAGCCCATTGGAGCAGCACGGCTTTCCGAAATCGTGAAGCCCGGTGAGCAGATCGTCATTGTAACCAGCGACATTACCCGTCCTGTGCCTAGCTATGATA
Organism: Faecousia sp.; assembly: GCA_045606205.1. GTDB lineage: Bacteria > Bacillota > Clostridia > Oscillospirales > Oscillospiraceae > Faecousia. The sequence continues at coordinate 8,873 of JAZURL010000073.1, forward strand.
TCATTCCACCAATCATCGAGGAGCTAGAGTTGGCCGGTGTACGGGATGCGGATATTACCGTGGTCTTTGCTGTTGGTTCTCACCGCTGCCATACGCCAGAAGAGATGGTCAAGCTGGTAGGTCAGGAGATTTACGACCGCTTCCGCTGTGTGGACAGCGATACCAACGATTCAATCCATATGGGCACATCTTCTGCCGGTACGCCCTATGACGTGTACACCTTGGTTGCAAAGGCAGACCGCGTAATCTGTGTTGGAAACATCGAATTCCACTACTTTGCTGGCTATTCCGGCGGCGCAAAGGCCATCATGCCCGGTGTCTGCACCCGTGCTTCCATTCAAGCCAACCATTCTATGATGGTGGACGACAATGCAGCCGCTGGCAGACTAGAGGGAAATCCGGTCCGTGCCGATATCGACGAAGTGGCGAAATTTCGCAAAATCGATTACATTGTCAATGTGGTGCTGGATGCCCACAAAAAAATTCTGAAGAGCTATGCCGGACACTATCTGCAGGCACACCGAGCCGGCTGTGCATTCCTCGATATGCTGTACAAAGTTCCAATGCAGGAAAAAGCCGATGCCGTCATCGTCTCTGTAGGCGGCTATCCCAAGGATTTGAATCTGTATCAGGCGCAGAAAGGTCTAGACAACGCCAAGCTTGCTGTCCGGGACGGCGGTGTGATCGTCCTCTGTGCCTCCTGTGCGGAAGGATTGGGGGAAGCATGCTTTGAACGCTGGATGACCGGAATGGTCCCTGAAGAGCGGATTAAACAGATCAAAATCAACTTCCAGCTAGGCGGACACAAAGCTGCCGCCATTGCTATGGTTTCCCAAAAGGCGACAATTTTGCTGGTTAGTGACTTGCCGGAAGCGTTTGTGCAGAGCCTTGGTTTGGAACCTTGCAGCAACATGGAAGCTGCTATGAACCGCATTTATGCAATCTGCGGACAGGATGCCCGTATTCTGGTCATGCCCTACGCAGGTTCCACCCTGCCGCAAATCGGTTAATCGGAGAGGTTTCTATGGAGATTAAAAAAACAATCTTTGGTACAACCGCTGCAGGTGATACAGTCACAGCATATCAAATGATCAATTCCGTCGGTGCATCCGTGACAATCCTTGATTACGGTGCGACCATTCAATCGCTGCAAATGCCAAATCGGCATGGAATTCTGACCGATGTGGTGCTGGGCTACGACACAGTGGCGGCGTACGAGGCTGATGACGGCTATCTCGGTGCGACCATTGGCCGTGTCTGCAACCGCATCGGCAAAGGGGTCTTCTCTCTTAATGGTAAGACCTATTCACTTGCCATTAATTGCGGGCCAAATCATTCCCATGGTGGACTGGTGGGCTTTAACCGTAAGATGTGGTCCGTCAGCCAGCAGAAGGAAGGTTTGGAATTTAGCCTGTTTTCTCCGGATGGAGAAGAAGGGTATCCCGGCAACTTGCGAGTCAAGGTAACGTTTTCGCTTTCTGATAACTGTGTTCTGACTCTTGCTTATGATGCCGTATCTGATCAGGATACTATCCTAAACATGACCAGCCACTGCTATTATAATCTCAACGGCTTTGGCACTGCCATGGGACATCAGCTGCAAATTTTCGCAGATCGTTTTCTTCAGACAGATCAGGATGGTCTTCCCACCGGTGCTTTTTTGGATGTAGCGGATACGCCCTTTGACTTCCGAACACCAAAGATCGTGTCAGAGCAAATATGCGGCAGTCATCCGCAGCTGACAATCGGCTGTGGTTATGATCACACCTATGCGTTGTCCGGCAGACAGGCCGCAATTTTGGTGGGGCCGGAATCCGGCATTTCCCTGACGATATCCACAGACCTTCCCGGTATGCAGCTATACTCCTCCAACCATCTTACGGAGCGTTTGGGCAAAAATGGCTCTATCATGACGCCACGAAATGCAATTTGTTTGGAGACGCAACTGTACCCGGATGGAATGGCCCATTACAGCTTCCCTTCTCCGGTGATTCGGGCAGGCGAAACTGTACGATTCAAAACAGAATATGCATTTAGTGTGCAATAGAACAGGAGGAAAATTATGACGCAGAAAGTTGTTGTATTTGGTAGCTATATACAAGAATTTATTTCTCGACAAAAGGGACTTCCAGTGCCTGGTCAAACAATCAACGGCTCCCGTTTTTTATTGGGTTGTGGCGGAAAGGGTTCCAATCAGGCCGTAGCGGCTCATCGTGCCGGTGCAGATGTAACCATGGTTACCAGAGTCGGTGACGATCCTTTCGGACGTGTCTGCCGTGAGTTTTATGAACGTGAAGGAATGGATACGACCTATATCATCACCGACCCTACTGTAGAAACCGGTAGTGCCTTGATCATGGTGGACGAGATAACGGCTCAAAATCAGATTGTGGTGGTTCCCGGTGCTTGCGGTAACTATCAGATGGAGGATGTGGAATTCTGCAAAGCACTGATCCAGAGCTGTGATTTCCTGCTGCTGCAGCATGAGGTTAACCTTGACATACAGTGGAAGGTTGTTGACCTTGCCTGGAAAGCCGGTGTGAAGATCATTCTCAACCCGGCACCGGCACAGGATGTACCGGCAGATGTGATGCAGAAGCTGTATTGTATCACACCTAACGAAGCAGAAACTCTTGCAATCACTGGCGTGACTGTCACAGACCAAGAATCTGCATCCAGAGCTGCCAAGATACTGCTGGATCGCGGCGCGAAAAACGTTGTGATCACAATGGGTTCTATGGGCGCCTTTGCCACAGATGGCATCCGGCAAGAATTCCTTCCCAGCCTCCGCGTAAAGGCTGTGGATACGACCGGTGCCGGTGATGCTTTCAACGGTGGCCTTGTTACTGCCCTGAGTGAAGGCAAGGACCTGTTCACTGCCCTCCGTTACGGAAATGTGGTTGGCGCCTTGTCTGTCACAAAAATTGGCTCCGCCGTTGCGATGCCAACTAAGGCTGAAATTATTGCTATGTATCATGAAAATTATGGTGCGGAAGGTAAATAACTATGGAACAATACGGTATACGTAGAGACGGATCTTATTATACTCGCATTCATTGGTGCACGCACACAGAATCCGATCCCACTTTCTGGGTCTGCAACCTCATCAATGATGACACCGCTCGCAACGGCGGTACCTGGGGTGCCAACACCTATGGTCCTGCTACTGTAGTGCTGAACTTCTTCGGGGAAACGCAATCCATTGGAAAAATTCGTTTTTTCCGCAACGTGGGTCTTGATATCAGCATTCTGGAAGAACTGGTCAAAACCATTCGGATTTATGTTAGCGACACTGACGCCCCTGCCCTTTTAAGACGAAAGGAAAATTCTATTGATGAAGTTCCATGGACCTTTGTCACCGAGGTAGAAACCGAAAAAGCCGAAGGCTGGATGGATATTTCACTCGACACCCCAGTGAATGCCAAATATGTCCGCATTGATCTGATGGAAAACCATGGCACCCCCATCGAATGGACAGAAATCAGTGAAGTTAAATTTTATCCATAAATACTTACAAAATTATCAGAAAGGCAATTGAACGACTATGGATCAAAGAAAATGGAAACTTGTCAACTCTGAAAATGTTGTTCCCTATGTATGCGGACCGGAGTATAGCTCCCGTATGCTGATTGGTGATGAGATGGCCGGACACCCGGTTATCAACGTGAACGAGGGCACTCTTGCACCGCATACGCAGACT
>JAZURL010000074.1:0-57238 GCA_045606205.1 Faecousia sp.
GTCTGCCAGCGGCCAGGTTGCCCGGATCTTTGAGACTCAGGTGGTATGTGAAGACGGTGTCAGCTACATCAAGGCCTGGGCGTACATCCGCCGTGGAGGCAATGCCGAGGAGATCATTGCCGACATCGAAGCCGGCATCAAAAAGGAGATCTCTGTTGGTTGCGCCATGGGCCGGGCTGTGTGCTCCATCTGCGGCAGCGAGTACGGCACCTGCGGCCATCAGAAGGGGGAGTATTATGACGGAATGCTGTGCTGCGTCATTCTGAAAGAGCCCATGGATGCCTACGAATTTTCCTTTGTGGCAGTGCCTGCCCAAAGGGAGGCGGGGGTCATCAAGGGTCTGGGCGGGGGCCACCGCTGCCTGAAGGATTTGGCGGACGAATTTGGTGCGCAGGGTGAATATCGGGCGATGTATATTCAGGCCAAGCTGGGCCAGAAGTATGAAAAGCAGCTGCGCGATGATGTGGTGCGTCTGTTTTTAAGTCTGGATATGGGCCTTACCGAGCCGGTGCTGCGCTCCATCACACAAAAGGTCAGCGCAGAGGAACTGCTGCAGCTGAAAGAAGCACTGGAGGAGCGCGTGGCGGAGTATCTGCCCGTGCAGACTCAGCTGCATCCGAGAAACAGGGAGCAGGAGCTGGAAAGCAGCTTTTTGATCTAGGGACTACCGGAAATTCCGGTGACCATAAATTTTTACTTTAGGAGGAAACGAAAAAATGGGTTATGACAATCTGAAACTGGAAAAAGGCATGTACCGTCAGACAGGCATGAGCTTTACCCAGGTGCTGGAATCCCTGGATCCCAGCGAAAACTATCGGGGCACTGCGTTGGAGGGTACGGATGCCTTTCAGCGGCAGCTGAAGCGTTTCGGCATTCGCGCCAAGGGCGCGGGTTCTTCTCCTGTGGAGAAGTTCTTCAGCACCATGGATTCTGCGGTGCTGTTCCCTGAGTACATTGCAAGAACAGTCCGTCAGGGTATGGAGGAAAACAATATCCTGCCCGACATCGTGGCGACCACTACGGTGATCGACGCCATGGATTACCGTTCCATCTGCTCCAATCCCACTGACAGCGAGAAGGAGCTGAAGAGTGTGGAAGAGGGCGGCGAGATCCCTACCACTGAGGTCAGCACCAAGGAAAAGCTGGTCAAGCTGACAAAGCGCGGCAGAATGCTGGTGGCCTCCTATGAGGCGCTGCGATTCCAGAAGCTGGATCTGTTCGGTGTGATGCTGCGTCAGATCGGTGCGCACATTCAGAACCAGCTGGTACAGGACGCTGTGGATGTGATCGTGGAGGGTGACGGCAATGACAATCCCGCGGTGCAGTATTGCGTCAGCAATCCGCCCATCTCCGGTACGTTGGGCACATTGGGCTATGATCAGATGGTGGAATTCTGGGGTCAGTTTGATCCTTTCACCATGAACACCATGCTCTGCTGCAACAAGACCATGACCAAGATCCTCAAGGTACCGGAATTGCAGAATCCCCTCACCGGGCTGAATTTCCAGGGCACCGGCAAGCTGACCACGCCTCTGGGAGCAAAGCTGTGCCGCTGCAATGCTGTGGACAGCGGCGTGATCATCGGCCTTGACAACCGCTATGCGCTGGAGCTGGTGCGTGCCGGTGACGTCATGGTAGAGTACGACAAGCTCATCGACCGTCAGCTGGAGCGTGCGGCCATTACCTCCATCTCCGGCTTTGGCAAGATCTGCGACGGCGCGTCCGCTATTTTGAACATATGAGCCTTGCAGAGCAGATCTATGCCCAGGCACTGGTGCTGACCCAGGATTCCACACAGATGAATCTGCCCATGCTGGAGGTGCTTTGCCGCAGTGCAGAGAACACTTTGCAGCGAAAGCTCCGGGAGGGTATCACTCCGGAGGACTGTAAAGCCGATTTTATTGCCGCTGCCAGCCTGCTTGCGCTGGCGGCTCTGTCAGAGCAGGATGAGGTGGCGCAGGTGGAACAGATTCGGACAGGAGATCTGACCCTGCGCCGGGGAAGTCCCGATACCGCTGCCTGCTGTCTGCGATATCAGGCGGAGCTCATGATGGCACCCTATTTACAGGACAAGTTTCTGTTCGCGGGGGTGTGAGCCTTGAGAAAACTGGTGGACAAGATCTTTCAGAGGTATGGCGTGCCTTTGACAGTGCAGGAGACCTCAGGTGTTTCCACCGTGCGGGGCTTTGTGCAGCACACGGCTACCTCTGCCAGAAAGCATCTGCTTCCGGAATATACTCCATTGGGAGAGCTGCCTCAGGGGCATTACCTGATGCTGCTGCCGATCAATGCAGTGCGGGTGGGAAAACAGGTGATGTATAACGGCAGATGGCATATCGTGCGCCGGGTGGAGCAGGTTTGGCTGGGAAGCACAGCCCTGTACGACTGGTGCTTATGCGAGGAGAGAGGGGTGACGGATACATGGGGACAGTAAGCATTTCACTGGTGGTCGCAATGCTCAGTGCGGGCGGTGTGCGCGCAGAGGCGGCCTTTCCTGCTGAACGGATCACCCGGATCCTGACCCCGGTCGCGGCAGTGAGCATCGGCCAGGTGGATCAGAGCAAGGGCACGGTCACAGTGCTGGTGGAGATCCTGGGGCCGAAGGAAAGCGGCGGCTACGCCTGCCAGCAGAAGGCGCTGACAGCCTGCGATATTCTGGCAGAGAGCGGAGCGGTGTGCCGGCAGGGAAAATGTGAATTTTTGAGCAAGAGCAACGTGTTCCGTGTGCCGGTGGAGGCAGTTTTTTCCGCAGTGGAGGCATTTACCGTTGCGGTGGGCGGAAGAACGCTTCCCTATGCCTGCGGCTTTTCGGCCCAGCAGAAGGCAGGCTCTGCAGACGGCGATCTGCAGGGCGTGCCCTGGGAGATCACCGTGGAGGAATTTATCCCCTGGGGCGTTCAGGATACACAAGGTGTTACGGAGGCCTTCCAGCTGGATCTTTGCTGTGAGGGGAAGACCGAGCGGTATGAAGACTGCACTTGGACCGAGGTCAGGCGGGTGGCGGAGCAAAATGGCATCCGCCAGATCCGCAAGGCCAAAGCGATGAGTCTGATTTATACATCGTAATAAGCATGAAGGCGGCCACCCCAACGGGGGTGTCCGTTTTTTGCTGCTTAACAGGAAAAAACTTTATATAACCCCTTGCGTTTGAGGCTGTTTTGCAGTAACATATAGGAAGAAATTCAAAGACTGAAAGGAATTTTCCAATATGATCAAAGTAGATATTTCCAATGTATGGGGTCAGCTGTCTCTGCCGGATCTGCTGGCTGTGGAGCATGAGGTGGCGGCTGCTCATCAGACCCTGGCTGAGGGGACTGGCGCAGGCAACGACTTCCTGGGCTGGCTTGACCTGCCCCGGGCAGAAGAGACCGAAGAGATGAAGCGCATCCAAAAGGCGGCGGATCAGATCCGTGCAAACAGCGATGTGTTCGTGGTTGTCGGCATCGGCGGCAGCTATTTGGGCCCCCGCGCCGCCATCGAGCTGATGCAGGGCTGCAATCACAACATCGGAAAGGGCAAGGGCGATCCTCAGATCTATTTTGCAGGTAACACCCTGTCCACCCGGGCATGGAACGAATTGCAGCGACTGCTGGAGGGCAAGGATTTTTCTCTGGCTGTGATCTCCAAGTCCGGTACCACCACCGAGCCTGCCATCGCATTCCGGGCACTGAAGTGGATGCTGGAGCGCAAGTACGGCACGACTGAGGCCGCCAAGCGCATTTACGCCATTACCGATCCTGCCAAGGGCGCGCTGCGTCAGATGGCTACCGAAGAGGGCTGGGAGAGCTTCATTATTCCCCCTGCCGCCGGCGGCCGTTTCTCTGTGCTGACTGCAGTGGGACTACTTCCCATGGCTGTGGCTGGCATCGACATCCGCAAGGTGATGAAGGGCGCGTTTGATGCCAAGGAGCAGTACAATTATGTCCGCTCCTTTGAAAACCCCGTGTGGCTGTATGCCGGTGTGCGGAATCTTCTGTACCGCAACGGCAAAACCACCGAGATCATGGCTTCCTGGGAGCCTGGCTACAAGATGATGGGCGGTTGGTGGCAGCAGCTCTTTGGTGAGTCTGAGGGCAAGGACGGCAAGGGTATTTTCCCTGTTTCTGTGGAGTTTACTGCCGATCTACACTCTTTGGGTCAGATGATCCAGCAGGGCGAGCGGAACATTTTCGAAACCATGATCCGTTTCGATGCCCCCGAGAAGGTGGCGGTGGTTGGCTCCGATGCCAAGAATCTGGATGGTCTGAACTACCTGGCCGGCAAGCAACTGGATTTCGTGGACGAGCAGGCATATCTGGGCACTTTGGCGGCTCACGTGGACGGCGGCGTGCCGGTGATCACTGTGGATATGGGCGAGCTGAACGATGCAAAGCTGGGTGAACTATTCTACTTCTTTGAGTTGTGCTGCGGCGTTTCTGCTTACATGCTGGGGGTCAATCCCTTCAATCAGCCGGGTGTGGAATTCTACAAGCGAAACATGTTCCAGCTATTGGGTAAACCCGGTTACGAAATTTAATAAAAAATTGCCGCAGAATTCATAAATACCTCTTGCAAAATGCGGCGCCAACTGGTAAAATGACCATACAGCCAAGAAACGGGCTGAGCAAAGGAGGGCGATCCCTATGATTAAAGTGATTATGGGCCTGAAGGGCTCCGGCAAGACCAAGAAGCTGATCGATTCCATCAACGAGACTGTGAAGCAGGCCAGCGGTGATGTGGTATGCATCGAGTATGGCAAGAAGCTGACCTATGATGTGAACTATCGCGTCCGTCTGGTTGATTCTGAGGAGTATGCAATCTGCAACAGCGACATGCTCAAGGGCTTTCTGAGCGGTCTGCATGCCGGCAATTTTGATATAACCAATGTTTACATCGACAACCTGTATAAGACCATCTGTACTCACCGGGCCAACGGTGAGGAGTTTGTGGCATGGTGCGCTAAGTTTGCAGAGGCAAACAATATGAACATCACCATTACCATTTCCGATGATGTGGCCTTGGCTTCCGAAGAAGTTAAGAAGTATCTGTAATCACATAACTGAAAGTCCGCTGCGAGAGCAGCGGACTTTTTGTATGTCGGCCTTGCAAAAAGAGCTAAAATGGGGTATAATACGGCAGTTGTGAATCTCTTTGTCGAAAGGAAACGAAATGGATCGGTTAAGTGAAAATAAAATGGGAACCATGCCCTTGGGGAAATTGCTCATCAATATGGCAGTACCCATGGTTTTGGCTATGCTGGTGCAGGCCCTATACAATGTGGTAGACAGTTTGTATGTTTCCCGCATTTCTGAAAGTGCGGTAACGGCGCTGAGCCTTGCTTTCCCGGTGCAGAACATTCAGATCGGTTTTGCCACCGGTATCGGTGTGGGTGTGAACTCCATCCTGTCCAAATCCCTGGGCGAAAGCAACCGGGAAAACGCCAACCGGGCCGCCGGTAACGGCATGGTGCTGGTGGGCATTGTGACGTTGCTGTTCATTCTGTTTGGTGCTTTTGCGGTGCGGCCCTTTTTCGGTATGCAGTCCGGTGTACAGGAAACGGTGGAAGGCGGCGTTGCTTATTTGAGCATCTGCTGTATTTTCAGCCTTGGTATCTTTGTGGAAGTTCTGGGTGAGCGATTGCTGCAGGCATCCGGCCGTACGGCCTATACCCTGGTGACCCAAGGCAGTGGCGCGGTGGCCAACATTATCCTGGATCCCATTTTTATTTTTGGTTTTGAGCCCTTGGGTATTCCTGCCATGGGCCTTGCCGGTGCGGCGGTGGCCACGGTCATCGGCCAATGGCTTGCAGGTATTCTGGCGATTATCTTTAACCTTAAGTGCAACCCCGATGTGCAGTTCGGCCTCAAGTATCTGAAAGTGAAGAAGGACACACTGATTCCCATTTTAACGGTGGGCATTCCCTCTGTAATTATGGTGGCCATCGGCTCTGTGATGAACTTCTCCATGAATCAGATTTTGCAAGGGTTCAGCGAAACGGCCACAGGTGTATTTGGCATTTATTTCAAATTGCAGAGTTTCTTCTTCATGCCTCTGTTTGGCATCAATAATGCAACGATTTCCATTATGGCCTTTAATTACGGTGCACGGGATCCCAAACGGATTATGGGCACGCTGAAGCGGGTGGTGGTCACAGATATTGTGATCATGCTCATCGGACTTGCGGCATTCCAGTTCCTGCCGGATCTGCTGTTGGGGATGTTTAATCCCACCGACGAATTCCTGCGGATTGGACGGCAGGCGTTGCGGACCATCAGCCTGGCATTTCCCCTTGCGGCTGTTGGAATCTCCGTCAGTGCCAGTTTTCAGGCGCTGGGTAACGGCATCTACTCCACCATCACATCCTTGTGCCGGCAAATGCTGGTGCTGCTGCCTGCAGCGTACCTTTTGAGTCTGACCGGTGAGGTCACAATGGTTTGGTGGGCATACCCCATTGCGGAGACAGTTAGCGTATTTGTTACGATGTTCCTCTTTGCCCGTATCTACAAAAAGAAAATCAAGCCTTTGATGGCATAAAAACTGCGGCCCGTAGGCCGCAGTTTTTACTCTATATGGGTGTGATTGTTGATGTGGTTGATACAGTAGCAGTGATAACCCTGGCAGCGGGAGCAGTAGCGGAATTCCATATTGGGATCGTCTGCATCGGTGATGCCGCAGATGGTGCACTTGTGGGTGTAATTCTTCTCCGCAGTCTTGTAAGGGCCTGCCTGGGTTTGGAATGTGATGACCTTGGGGCCCTGGGAGGGCTTTTTCTTGAACAACCGTGAAAGTTTTAGCCGGAAAGACAGGGGGAATACATTGACGATATCGCCGCCTGTGAACAGGAAGTAATTGCCCAGAGCCACCAAGGGGAACAGGCAGTGGGGGAACAGTCCCAGACTTGCCAAATTGAAGACTTCAATGACAGTTAGTAACAGGTAGATCAGTGCAATCAGCCATGACTTGACCGGGATGATGAAGAAAATCATAAACTGGCTTTCGGGATGGGTGGTTGCAAAGGTGAGGATCAGGCTCAGATGCAGATAGTAAGCCATCTGCCAGTATACCGGCAGGACATTGGTCAGATAGGTGTATTCTGCCTGGGTGATCACACCCTCCGGGATGACGGGGGAGAAGATCATTGCGAAAATATCCATCAAGATCACACCGGACAGGTAAAACATATTAAACTTGAAAGTGCCCATGCTCAGTTCCACATGTCTGCCAAGCATATAGAAAAAGTATAGGAAGATCAGTTCTAGAAAACCACTGCCGGACTGAGTAAATACATAGGTCACCAGTCGCCATACCTGTCCCTGGAGGATCTTGCCTTTGTCAAAGCACAGCAGATCGTAAAGAACACCGCCGCCATTGATCATGGACATCAAAAGCACGATGGCATTACCCAGGGTAATGTACAGCATCAAATTGGGAATACCCTTATCCCGGTTGCGCAAGCAAAACCGGTTGAAACGGGTGCGCAGATTTTTCATTCCACGGCCTCCTGTAAAAGACTTGAAACCATTGTAACAGTATTCATAGGAAAAGTCTACCACAGAATTGTGAACAATAAAATAGAAAAAGGGAGAAAAATACTTGACAAATCCCAAAAAACCGCTATAATAACCTAGCAAACTGCATACAAGCCTTATCAAGAGTGGTGGAGGGAACGGCCCGATGAAACCCGGCAACCTGCTGAGGAATTGCTTAGCGATTCCTCCTGCGTGGTGCCAAATCCGGCGGCAAACGAGAGATGAGGATTCGATATACGCACATCGGGTCCGACGGTGTGCGGTTTTTTATTGTAGAGAAAGGAAAAAAGACAATGGAAAAAAGATTATTTACGTCCGAATGCGTGACCAACGGCCATCCCGACAAGGTAGCGGACTCCATTTCCGATGCCATTTTGGATGCTTGCTTGGCGCAAGATCCCAATTCCCGTGTGGCCTGTGAGACCATGGTCACCACCAACTTCTGCCTGATCTGCGGTGAGATCACCACCAAGGCAAATGTGGACTATGCCGCAGTGGCGCGGGAAGCCATCCGGAAGATCGGCTATGTGTACCCCGGCGACGGCTTTGATGCCGACACGGTTGAAATTCAGTGCCGCGTTCACACTCAGTCTGCGGATATCGCCCTGGGCACCAACGACGAAGTGGGCGGTGCAGGCGACCAGGGTATGATGTTTGGCGGTGCTTGCACCCAAACCTCTGAGCTGATGCCCCTGCCTGTGGCACTGTCCCGGGCGCTGGCAAACCGCTTGACCCAGTGCATCCACTCCAACGACCTGCTTCGTGCTGACGGCAAGACCCAGGTCAGCGTAGAGTACGACGAGCAGGGTAATGTGCTGGGCATTGATACAGTGGTGGTTTCCGTCATGCACAGTAAGGATTTTGAGATCGGCGAGCTGCGCCGTTATGTCCGCGAGGGTGTGATCGCGCCTGTGCTGGCGGCTTACGGTTTTGACATTGCCAATGTGGCAAATATCCACATCAACCCCACCGGTAATTTCGTCATCGGTGGCCCCAACGGCGACACCGGCCTGACTGGCCGGAAGATTATCGTAGATACTTACGGCGGCTATTTCTCCCACGGCGGCGGCGCATTCTCCGGCAAAGACCCCACCAAAGTGGACCGCAGTGGCGCATACATTGCCCGTTACATGGCAAAGAACCTGGTTGCCGCCGGCCTGGCCACCCAGGTGCAGGTGCAGCTGGCTTACGCCATCGGCGTGGCACAGCCGGTCTCCGTCCGGGTGGACAGTTACGGCACAGGTGTGATCTCTGATGAGAAGATGACCGAGCTTCTGCGCAAGACGGTGGACCTGACCCCTGCGGGCATCATCCGTAAGTTGGATCTGCGCCGGCCCATTTATGCACCTACAGCGGCGGTTGGCCACTTCGGCGTGGAGGGTCGCCCCTGGGAAAACACCGACCTGGCTCCTGTTTTGAAGGAGCTGGCTGGAATTTGATAAAAACGAAGCAGGTCTGCATTAGCAGACCTGCTTTTTAAAACTCCGGGATGAATGCGGAATCTGCAGATTCCGATTCCTGGGTAAAGCCCTCCAAATCGTTCAGATACATCCAACTGAGCACCGCTTCGTACTCTTCGTCAGTGACTCGTCGGTTCATGGGCGCGGGCAGGTCACCCGTAGGGGTGTACTGGCGCATGAGGCTCACTAACACCTGCCCGGGGGCGAAAGTTTCACCGATCCAGTCCAGCGCCCTAAGAGAATTGTCTACATGGCCGGGCAGGATCAAATGGCGAATGATGACACCTTTGACTACTTTTTCTCCGTTCCATTGTACTGGGCCGACCTGGCGCACCATTTCGGAGATGGCGGCGGTGGCAACTGCAAAATAGTCGGGAATACCGGACAGTTCCTTTGCCAGAGCATTGTCCGCATATTTCAGATCCGGCAGATAGATGTCGATTTTTCCCGAAAGGGTGCGGATGGTTTCCGCTTTTTCGTATCCGCCGCAGTTGTAAACCACGGGAACGGGGAGCTTTGGGGTGAGGGCGGGGAGGATGGTGGGCAGAAATTGGGTGGGGGTCACGAGGTCGATATTTTCCGCCCCTTGGGCGATAAGTGATTTCATCTCCTGGCGCAGTTGCACACTGTCCATGGGTGTGCCGGTGGGTGCATGGCTGATTGCTCCGTTTTGGCAGAATTTGCATCCTAATGTGCAACCGCCAAAGAAGATCGCGCCGCTTCCGCCATCACCGGCTAAGGCCGGCTCTTCCCAGTGGTGAATCATGGTTTTGGCAACCAGAGCGGTATCCGGGCAACGGCAAAAACCCAGTTCTCCGGCAGTGCGGTCAATGCCACATGCTCGGGGGCAGAGGGTGCAGTTGGAGTAGGTCATAAGATCATCCCTTAAATCAGATGGCATTATAGTAACACAACATTGCCGGGGTTGCAAGATGGACGCCAGTCGTGCTATAATAAAACAAATGCAACGAGGAGAAAGCAGCTATGCTGGAAAAAAGCAAAATTTATGAGGCCCAGATCGTGGACTACACCTCCGAGGGTCAGGGAATCGCCAAGGTGGAGGGGTGCGCGGTGTTCGTTCCCAATGCCATTGTAGGAGAAGTCTGCCGCATCCGCATCGAAAAAGCCGCCAAGACCTGGGCGGCAGGAAAAATCGTGGAGATCTTGGAGCGCTCGCCTCATCGCATTAATCGGGCTTGCCTGGTGGCGAAACTCTGCGGCGGCTGTGCCTTTCACCATATGGATTACGAAGAGGAAAGCCGGATGAAAGCCGAGCGTGTTCGCACTTGCCTGAACCGTATCGGCGGCGAAAATTTGGAAACCGTGCCGATTTTGACCGCGCCTACCTGCGAGGGGTATCGAAACAAGGCACAATATCCCGTTTCTGTAAAAAAGGGCAAGGCCTATGCCGGATTTTTCCGTGCGGGCAGTCACGATGTGGTGGAAAACGGGCGGTGTCTGATTTTGCCTCAGGAGAGTGATGCGGTCAAGGACATCGTAATAGATTATGTAAACCAATATCGGGTCATGCCCTATGACGAAAAGACCCACAAGGGTTTGCTTCGGCATATTTATGTACGCAGGGGCGCGGCTTCCGGGCAGATTTTGGTATGTCTGGTGCTGAATGGGCGTCGCTTACCCAAGCCGGAAGCGCTTATCGAACGACTGGAGAAAGTACCCGGTTTTACCACTTTGGTGGTGTCCGTGAATACGAAAGTGGGCAATGCGGTGCTGGGGGATGAGTTCATCACCCTTTACGGCCCGGGATACATTGAGGATACGCTGTGCGGCCTGGATTTCCGCCTGTCTCCCCGGTCCTTTTATCAGGTAAATCACTACCAGGCGGAGCGCCTGTACCAGGCCGCCATCGACCGGGCGGAAATTACCAAAGATGATACAGTTTTGGATCTTTACTGCGGTGTTGGTACAATCACTTTGGCCATGGCCAAGGCAGCGGGAAGGGTCATCGGCGTGGAGATCATCCCCCAGGCGGTGGAAGATGCCAAGGATAATGCGGCCCGCAATGGTATCAAAAATGCCCACTTTTTCTGCGGTGATGCAGGGCAGGCAGCTTTGGAACTGGAAAAACAGGGCATCCGGGCGGATGTGGTAGTGGTCGATCCGCCCCGGAAGGGGCTGAATGCCGATACCATCGAGGCACTTTCTCGCTTCGCGCCCCGGCGGATCGTGTATGTTTCCTGCGACCCGGCGACGCTTTCCCGGGATGTGGCGTTGCTGAAAGAGCGGGGCTACCGACTGAAAGACGCCATCGCCGCAGATCTGTTCCCACGGTGCGCCCATGTGGAGACGGTAGTGTGTTTATTACGGGATACAGACCGGGATGTCAGCTAAAACAAGCCCGACAGCTCTATGAAGTGTTGGGAGGATAAGAAGGGTGCGTACCAACTGGCACGCACCTTTTCTGAAAGAAATATTAACTCGTTTACTTTTTTTTTATTTCGTGCTACAATAACACAAATCCCTTTTGGAGTTGATTCCATGAACTTCGACCATACATATGTAAAAATAGATTTGGATGCCATTGCCCGGAACCTCGCCGCTGTGCAGGAAAAGGCCGGTGTGCCGGTGATGGCGGTAGTCAAGGCCGATGCCTACGGTCACGGCGCTATCCAAGTTGCCCGTCTTTTGCAGAACAAGTGCGCATTTTTCGGTGTTTCGTCCATACTGGAAGCGCTGGAACTGCGCCGCGTGGGACTGCATGAGCCGATCCTGATTTTGGGCAGAACGCCGGTTTCTGCATTTGCAGATGCCATCCGGCAGAATATCCGGCCCGCCATTTTCTGCTACGGGGATGCCCTTGCGTTATCCAATGCCGCTGTAGAATTGGGGATGACCGCCCGTTTCCACTTCGCTGTAGACACCGGCATGGGCCGTATTGGTTTCCAGCCTACTGAGGAATCCGCCGATCTGTGTGCTAAGATTGCCCACCTGCCGGGTTTGGAGGTCGAGGGCCTTTTCAGCCATTTCGCTACTGCTGACTGCGCAGATCTCACCCGCGCCCGGGAACAGGCTCGGATCTTCGACAATTTTGATGCCATGCTGAAAGAGCGGGGTGTGGTAATTCCCATCCGACATTTGGATAATTCCGCCGGCTTGATGAATTTCCCCTGCAAGTATGAAATGGTGCGCTCCGGTATCGTTACCTACGGCATGTACCCCAGCGACGAGGTAGATCCTAAACTGCTCCCGCTTACCCCTGCCTTGGAATGGGTGAGTCATGTGTCCCATGTAAAGACACTTCCCGCCGGCTGCCCCATCAGCTACGGTGGCACTTATGTCACTACCGCCCCTACTACCATCGCGACCATTCCCGTAGGCTATGCGGATGGTTACCGCCGCAGCTTGAGCGGAAATTTCTACGTGTTGATCCGGGGACAGAAAGCACCTATTTTGGGCCGGATCTGCATGGATCAGATGATGGTGGATGTGACGAACATCCCCGATGTAAAGCCGGATGAGCTTGTGACCCTGGTGGGCCAAAATGACGGCCAGACCATCACCGTGGAAGAGATTTCCGCCATGGCTGACAGTTTCAATTATGAGTTTGTCTGCGGCATCAGCCGCCGGGTGCCCCGACTCTACTACCAAAACGGCAAGCAGGTTGCTGCGGTACACTATCTTTTGGATGAATAAGCGAACCCGGTGGGAATTTCCCCACCGGGTTTTTATCAAATCTCCATTTCTACGCCGCCCTGAGGACGGATGGACAGCACATGGCACGCGCCATCGCCCAGTGCGCCGTCAATACCCGCCCGGAAGGAATCCAGCAGATCAAAGGGCACAAAGGCCTGTACCGTACCGGCAAAACCGCCGCCGTGGACACGGTATGCGCCCTTGCCCTGTAAATAATGTTCGCACAGGCCCAAGGCCACTGCCATGTCCTGATGTTGCACATAGCCCGCAGGAATCACATTCTGCAGGTACATATAGGAAGAATAACCACTTTCCTTGATCAGGGTCAAAAAGCGGTCAAAGTCGCCGTTGCGTAGTGCCGCCACTTGCTGCACCACCCGCTTATTTTCCGCATACTCATGGATACCCCGCATCACCGCCCGGTCTCCGCATTTTTCTCGCAGAGCAGGAATGGCGGCATAAAAATCCTCCTCCGGCACTTCTGTCAGCACTTCTTTACCGAAATGGGCACACAGCGCTTTGAATTCCTGGGTTACCGCTGCATATTCGTCTGTCAGGTCAGCGTGATCCGCGCCGCTGTCAATGATGCACAGGGCATGGCCGCAGGATGCAAAATCATATTCCACCGGCTGAATATCCGGGGCTTTGGGGTCTGCAAAATCGATGGTGACCATGCCACCAACGGCAGAGGCCGTCTGATCCATGAGTCCACAAGGCTTACCAAAGAACACGTTTTCTGCATACTGGCCGATCATGGCGATTTCAGGCTGGCTTACCTTGCCGTCAAAGAACAAATGGTTGATGATCGTTCCTACCAGCACCTCGAAGGCCGCAGAGGAGCTTAGACCTGAACCGGCCAGAACCGTGGATTCCACATAGGCGTCGAAGCCCTCAACCGGGCATCCCAGTTCTATAAAGCGAGCAGCTACGCCCCGGATCAGCGCCGGAGTGCTGTTGATCTCTTCTGCTACCGGGGTCAGCACGCTTAGCGCCACAACGCTCATGGGATAGCCTTTGGACAGGACGCGGATTGTGTCTGTGCCATTGCGCCCCACGGCTGCGATCGTGTCCAAGTTCACCGCACCGGCCAAAACGCGGCCGCGCTGATGGTCTGTATGGTTGCCACCGATCTCCGTCCGTCCGGGGGCGGAGAAATACCGCTCCGGCACACCGCCAAAGGCGGCAAAAAATCCTGCGTCCAGCTGTTGCTTCTGTGCAGGCTGAAGTTTCAAATTTGACATAAGGAGTCCTCCCGACGATATGTTTCTTCTATTATACAATCTTTTTCGTAAAATGGAAGAGGGTCAGCGTTGTTTACAGGCATATTCGTAAGCCTTTTTGTAATCTCCCAAATTGCGGTAGCATTCTTCCAGCTTTGCGTAGCTGTCCGGAGGATAATGCTCTGCCGCCTGGGCGTAATCCCCAAGCATAAATGCCGCTTCTGCCCGCAGGTAATGCCAATGGACGCTGTGTCGATCCTCGCAGGCATCCAGCAGGGTCACACATCGGGTAGCATTTCCTTCTTTCAGTGCGTTTTGCGCCCGGCAAAGCAAAGGACGGTCATCATTCGGCAAATTTATCGGCTCTTGATTCACCTGGGATAGCAGTAACAGCCGTCGCTGTTCCAATTCCCAGGTGGCATAGCAAGTGCATTTCATGGCAGTGCCCGCTTCTTCCAGCAACTCTTTTGCATAAATAGGCCGATTGAGCGCTGACTCTGCCAAAGACAGCAAAATCAACGTTTTCAGCAGGCTGAATTCGTTGTCCAATGCTCCGTCCGGCCCTTGGTATTCCTGCAAAATAGTCTGCGCGCCCGCAAATTCCCTTTTTTCATAGGCCGCCCGGGCTTTTTCCATGCAGGCTGCGTTGGTGGACAGCGCGGGTCCTTCCTCCAAAAAGAAGCTGATGGGCTTTTTCAGCCGCTCTGCTAAATAGGCAAGGGTGTCCATGGATGGTCGGGCAGAGCCGTTTTCGATGAGAGACAGCATATTACGGGTGATCACATCAGCGCACAGCTGTCGCTGGGACAGTCCTGCCTCCAGCCGCGCTTGTTTTAATTTGCTCCCGATATCCATAAGCTCCCTCCCGGTAATTGTGATTTACCCCATTGTAGCACATATCCTGTCGGATTTCCACTATTACAAAAAATTCATTTGCTATTTTCCTCTTTTTGGTTTAACATAAAGAAAATACCAAGTAAAGGAGGCAGGTTATGCTTCTTGAACCTTCCGCTCTGCGCACTGCCGCCACCGGCAGCTTAGAACGAGCCGAGAAACCCGGACGGGTCATTTTGATACATACCGGCGTCGTGCTGCTGATCTCCCTTTTGCTGACGGCAGCAGATTTTCTGCTGAACCGGCAGATCAGTACAACCGGCGGCCTCAGCGGTATGGGAATGCGGTCCATCCTAACCACCGTTCAATCCATGCTCCGGCTGACCCAAGCTGTGATGCTGCCCTTTTGGCAGATCGGCTACACCTATTACACCCTCAAGGTTGCCCAAGGGCAAAAAGCAGGCCTTTCTGATCTTACCGAGGGCTTCCGCCGCATTGGCCCTGTTCTGCGGCTGAAAATGTTGGTTGGGGGAATGGCTGTCCTGCTGATTCTTGCCAGCACCTATGTGAGCAGTTTTCTCTTCGTTCTGACCCCCTGGGCCATCCCTATGATGCAGGAGATGGAGGCGCTGATGGCCACTACCTTGGACGAGCAGGCGCTTCTGGATTCCATCATCGCCATAACCAAGAATGCAACCATTCCGATTATGATTATTTTCGGCCTATGCTTTTTGGCCGGTAGCTTTTTCCTGTTTTGCCGCTTCCGTTTTGCCGAGCTGTGGCTGATGGACCATCCTCAAGGCGGCGCATTGGCCGCTCTGCGTGAGAGCCGCCAGCTGATGCAGGGCAACTGGAAAGCCATGCTCCGGGTGGATTTCAGCTTTTGGTGGTTCTATCTGTTAGAGCTTTTCGTCACAGTTTTGTGCTACGGTGATGTGGTACTGGGGGCCATGGGTGTGGAAATGACCACGGATGCCTTTGGCAGTTACATGCTCTTCTTTGTGCTGTATTTGTGTGCGCAGCTGGCCCTGTACTGGTGGAAGCGCAATGAAGTTGCCGTCACCTATGCCCATGCCTATGTGCAACTTTGCCCCCAAGAAACCGAAAAAGTATAACGACAAAGCCCTGCTGCGTATGCAGCAGGGCTTTTGTTATCCCACGATGGAGGCTTTGTATTCCCGGGGGGTCATATTACAGTAGGCTTTGAAGCACTTGGAAAAATACTGAGGATTGTCGAAATGAAGCATATCCGAGATCTGGGTCATGTTGTATTTTCCCTCGCGGATCAGCCGCCGGGCTTCTTTGATTTTAAGAGTATTGTAATACTTCATAATGCCACTTTTGCGGTACAGGCAAAACTGCTGCTTGACGGCGCTCGCACTCTTTCCCACGTGCCGGGCAACGTCTGCTACCGTAATTTTTCCGTAGATGTTTTGGTAAAGAAAATCAAGGATCTCTTTCACATGGTAGGGGACATCCACGCCGTCGATCACATAGCTTTGCCGCATGGTCTTAGTGACTACGTCGGTGTGGCGGCAGAGTTTGATCAGAAATACCTCCAACAGGTTTTTGGTCATCTGACTGCTGCCCAAGGGACTGGGTTCGATCTTCTCCAGCCGCTGTAGCAGGGGATTGTGCTCGTCTTCCAGCCGAAAACAGGACAGGCCCTCAGAAAAGAGCATGGAAAGCAGACTTTTTTCTTCTGCGTTCAGCCGGAAGATCTTGCCCTCAAAGAATTTCATGGCCCGGCTCTTACACTCAAAGGTGATGATGCTGACGTTGGGCGCTACCGTGTTGTTACCGGACAAATTGTGGAATTCATTAGGCTTATGAAAAGTCATCTCACCGCTTTTCAGGATGAAACGGTTTTTGTCAGCGGTGCAAATCATCTCACCCTTATCGATGTATACCATCTCCCAAAAGTCGTGCTGTTCGCCGTCATAGTAAAAATTTTTGGAAAGTTCCATGTAAAACAGGGTGATGATTTTGTCGATGTTAAAAATTCGGTCAAATCCCATACATGTAAAATTATCTTGCATATGCGCGCCTCACTGTCTGATTTTATAAGTATTATAACCGATTTCACACTCCATTGCAACCTTTATGCAATTATAATAAAAAAGAAAACGGATAAAAACGTTAAGGGAGTCAATATGTACACTGTTTTAGTTATTTCCTGCCATCCCGACGATATGGAGATCGCCTGTGCCGGCACACTCCTCAAGTGTAAAGAGCGTGGTGACCGGGTGGTGGTATGCCATCTCAGTAGTGGAAATCTGGGTCATGTGGTGATCCCCCCGGAAGAACTCATCCAAATTCGCGCCAAGGAAGCGGAGCGCTCTGCCGAAATGGCCGGTTTTGAGATCATTCACAGCAGTTTTGATGATTTGGCGATCTATGACAATAACAAAGAGGCCCGGGATAAGGTGGTGGACGTGATTAAGTCCGTCAATCCGGATTTTATTATCACCCACGACCCCGATGATTACATGCCGGACCATACGGCAGTTTCCCGGCTGGTGTTCGATGCCAGTTTCACTGCCACACTGCCTAATTATCATACAAAAGTGCCGGGTGCGGCTCGTCTGGTGCCTATCTACTACATGGATACCCTTGCCGGTGTGAACTTTAACCCCACAGAATTTGTGGATGTCAGTGATCACATCGATAAAAAGTTGGAAATGCTGGAATGTCACGAATCCCAAGTGGTTTGGATGCGTGACCACGATGGCATCGATTTCCCGGATATGGTAAAGACCTGCTCCCGGTATCGCGGTTATCAGTGCGGTGCGGAGTATGCCGAAGGCTTTCGCCAATGCCAAGTGTATTTAAAGGGCACAACCAAGCGTTTGTTGCCCTAAATATAAAATTTCAAGGAGGAACATATTATGAACTTTAATTCTACTGTGAAGGGCTCTGCCCTGGAAGGTTTCTACCCCGCAGGTTGGGATTTTGACAAGATTGATGCTTGCATCGACGCACCTGAGAACATTACTGCCCGCCAGGCCCATTGGAACGAGGGCTTCAGCCCCATCCAGTGTGATTCTTTGGGCGAGTTTGAGACCTATATGGGTCACGAGATTGCCATGCAGATCCGCATCGCCAAGGAAAATGGTGAGAAGATTGCTTTCATCCTGCCTGTTGGCCCCATGGGTATGTACAAGTGGGTGGTCTACTTCCTGAAAGAGTGGAACGTATCTTGTGACCATGTCTATACCTTCAATATGGACGAGAGGGCAGACGCTGAGGGCAACTCACTGGCACCCGACAACTCCGGTGCATTCCAGTACGCCATGGAGCAGGCGCTGTTCAATCCTCTGGGTGAACTGACTGTGCCTGCAAATCAGAGAAACTTTGCCACCAAGGAAAACCTGCCCACCTATCCCGGCAAGATCGCTAGCTTGAAGGCTGAGGGCGCAAAGTTGGTGCTGGTATACGGCATCGGCAGAATGTGCCACATTGCTTTCTGGGAGCCCACCTTTGCTGCAGATTATGAAACTGCTCAGGAGTGGGAGACTGCTCCTTACCGCATTGCTGCGAAGATTCACCCCCTGACTGTTGAGCAGAATGCACTGACCAGCTTCAAGTCCAGAACCACTCTGGTTCCTTGCCGCGCCAACACCATTGGCCCCGGCCTGTTCCTGCAGGCAGATTACGCCATTGGCGGTGCAGACGGCACTCTGGGCCGTGGCATGCAGTGGCAGGGCATGTCTCTGTGGATGACCCTGCGTTACGGCAAGACCCCTTGGATCACCTCTTCTTACATCCCCACACTGCCCGGCCGTCTGTTCTTCCTCAAGGATCTGGCAGGTCCGCTGGAAGCAGAGTGCAACTAAGTTATGGAAAAGAAAAACGGAATTGCCGTTGCCGGTACGGTGATTGTCGACCGGATTAACGAGATTTCTGCCTACCCCAAAAGCGGTGAGTTGACCCAAATATCAAGCATTCAGAAGGCCGTTGGAGGCTGTGTGCCCAATGTCGCCTTGGATTTGAAGAAAATGAATCCTGCGCTACCCGTCCGTGTATTTGGACGGGTGGGCAAGGATGAGGACGGTGCATATGTGCGGCAGATCTTGGATGATGCCGGTTTGGACACATCCGGCCTGCGCACCGATGAAAATGCGTCCACCAGTTTTACAGAGGTGATGAGCGTCACCGGCGGTCAGCGCACTTTTTTCACCTATTCCGGCGCCAGCGCTGCGTTTGGCATAGAAGATGTGAATTTCGGGGATACACTACCGGAAATCTTGCACTTGGGCTACTTCCTGCTTCTGCAGCAAGTGGATGACGGTGATGGTCTTGAGATTCTCAAGGCCGCAAAGGAGCGGGGGATTCGCACATCCATCGACCTGGTTAGCGAAAATTCTGACCGTTACGCATTGGTCAAGCCCTGCTTGCCCTATACGGACTATCTGATCATCAACGAGATGGAAGCCGGTATGCTTGTAGGAATCGAGCCCACAAATGCCAATCTGCGGGCCATTGCTCAGGCGCTGAAGACCGTGGGCGTCCGTGAAAAGGTGATTATTCACAAGCCGGACTGCGCGGTGTGTCTGAGTGATGCCGGGTTTACAATGCTACCTTCTTACGCACTGCCGGCCGGTTACATTAAGGGCACCACCGGAGCAGGAGATGCGTTCTGCGCAGGCGCGCTGTACGGTATTTACGAGGGCTGGTCCGATGTGCAGATCCTGGAATTTGCATCTGCCACTGCTGTGATGGCCTTGGGTAGCGCGGATGCCACCAGCGGACTGGTGGAGGAAAAAGCAATCAAGGAATTTTGCACTGATCTTCCCCGACAGAATGTGACTCTGTAAAGGAGCGAACTATGAAACAAGCAGTTATGTACGGTGGCGGCAATATCGGCCGTGGCTTTATCGGTGCCACATTCAGCCAGGCAGGCTATGCTGTCACTTTTGTGGATGTGGCAGAGCCGGTGGTGAAAGCCCTGCAGGAAGAAAACACCTACCCCGTGCGGTATGTGTCCAATGCAGGGTATGAAGATGTATGGATCCGAAATGTTGCCGCCGTGGATGGCAAGGATGCAGAAGCAGTCGCTGAGAAAATCGCAGAATGCGACATCATGGCCACCGCAGTGGGTGTCCGGGTGCTTCCTTGGATCGTGCCCAATATCGTGGCCGGCCTGCGCAAGCGCTGGGCTGAGGGCCGTGGAGAACTGAATATCATCATATGCGAAAATCTGATGAATGCCAATCACATTCTGGAGGGGATGCTCAAGGAGCAAATGACCCCGGAAGAATGCGCAATGTTGGACAAGACCGTTGGCCTGGTGGAAGCCTCCATCGGCCGGATGGTTCCGGTGCAGACAGAGGAAATGAAGGACGGAAACCCCCTGCGGGTCTGCGTGGAGAGATATGGCTTCCTGCCTGTGGATAAGGATGCGTTCAAGGGCGCGATCCCGGAGATATCCAATCTGGTGCCCTATTCTCCCTTTGACTTCTATCTGAAACGCAAACTTTATATTCACAACATGGGCCATGCAACCTGCGCTTACTTAGGTGATATTTTAGGCCTGTCCTACATCTACCAGTCCATTGATGTGGCGGATGTGTACATTCTGGTGAAAAACGCCATGCTGGAAAGTGCGCAAGCGTTATCTTCCCAGTATGACGCCCCTATTAAGCCGCTGATGGATCACATTGACGATCTGCTGGGCAGATTTACGAACAGCGCCCTGGGAGATACCTGCCAGCGTGTGGGTGGCGACCCTGCCCGGAAACTGAGCCCGGAAGACCGGCTGATCGGTGCAGGAAAATTGGCACTTGGGCAGGGAATTATGCCTTGCCACATTGCCGTGGGTGCCGCCGCAGGTGTGTGCCGGTATCTGGCAGAAAACGAAAAGGCCCAGTCCATGGAAAATGCTGCAGAGGTCCTGTGCCAAGTGTCTGGCTTGGAGAAGGACGAGCCCCTGGCACAGATGATTTTGGATATGTACCGGCTGATTTTGGATGGCGTGAGTCTTGCGGACCTGCGCAAAGCCGCCGGACAAAAGCAGGCGCAGAGCCTGCAAAACGCAATTTAATAAAAAACTGCCGCTCATTCGAGCGGCAGTTTTTATACGCTTATGCGGCTTTGTCGTAGCCGTTTCGTTCTGTGTTGGCGGTTTCCAGGAAGAAAGCGATGGTATCGCCGTCGGTGACCAGCACCACACTTCCCATTAAGTCCGTGCGATAAAGCTCCACTTCTGCCCGTTCCAAACGGTGCATGGGCGCATCGTGGGGGTGGCCGTATTCGTTGTCCCGGCCACAGGAGATAATGCCGTAGTCCGGGTCTACTTTATCCAGGAAAGCCTGGCTGGTGGAACTGTAACTGCCATGGTGACCCACTTTCAGCACATCTGCTTTTAAATGAAACTGTGATGCCAGCAGTTCTGCCTCTGCATAGGCTTCCATATCCCCGGTGAACAGGAATCTGCGTTGGCCGTACTCCACCATCAGCACCAGGGAAGTGTCATTCAGGTCGGTATATGTATCCGCACGATTCAAAGGGCCCAGGACAGTAATGGTCAAACCACTCTCTTGAAAAATCGTGCCGGGTTCGGGATGAGAAATGCTGAGATTTTTTTGCGCAACAAGCTGTGTGAAATTCTTGTATAGAGCGGTATCGTAGGTTGAATCAGAGCACCAAATTTCGTCCGTTGGGATACTGCCCAGTACAGTGGGCAATCCGCCCAAATGATCCCCGTGGGGATGGGTGTTCACCATCAGATCGATCTGTTCCACCCCATAACGGCGCAGATAGGTCAAAACATCCCAGGAAGTGCCGGTATTGCCGCCATCAATCATCACCGTGGTTTCGCCCACGATCAGAAGCATGCAGTCCGCCTGATCCACATCTACAAAGTGGATGACTAGTTCTTCCAGGTCTTCCTGTTCTGGCGAAGCGGCGCAGCCGGTCAGAAGTAGGCTTAATAATAACAGGGCTGCCAGAAGTTTTCTCATTTGCGGCCCTCCACTGTAAGATTTTTGTTGTTTTTGGGCTTTTTCTGCTGGTTCAGCCAGGTGTTCATCACAAGGCTGTGAGGGAGCAGCTTGACCAGCCGCACCTGCATTCTCGTGAAGAATCCGGGGACGGAATAATCCTTTTTGTTGCGGTACAGGTCGTTCAGACCGTATGCAACGCAGAAATCGGCATCATACAGCCGATCGTAGTACTGTACCTGGCCGCCGTTGGTCTGACAGGCGTGGTTAAAAAATTCCGTTTTCACCCAGCCGGGATTTAGAGCCATCATCCGGATGCCCTTAGACTTCAACTCTCGGTTCATGGCCCGGGAGTAACTGAGGACGAATGCCTTGGTCGCACCGTAGGTGGTGATGTAAGGCACGGGCTGGAAGGCAGACAGGCTGTCCAGCTGCAGGATGTGACTGCCAGGCTGCATATGGGGGATGCAAAGACGGGTCATCATCACCAGCGCCTTGCAGTTTAGGTCGATCATATGACAGTCATCAATGAGGTCAATCTGCTCAAAGCTTCCAAATTTGCCGAAGCCGGCGGCGTTTACAAGCAGACGGATGTCCGGTTTTTCTTCCTGCAGAAGGGCGGCGAAGGTTTCAAAGCTTTTAGAATCCGTCAGATCCAAAGGAAGGGGCCGCACGGGAGTGGAAACCTCATTTTTCAGAGAGTTCAGCGCCTCCTGCCGACGGGCAATGGCCCAAATCTCATCCACCTGCACGTAATTGCCTAATTGCAGGACGAATTCCCGGCCCATGCCGGAGCTGGCACCTGTAACAATGGCGATTTTCATAACATCCTCCTAGCTGCGGCAAGCAGTGCCGCCTTTTCGTTGGGTATTTCTTCGTTTAAAACCTGGGCGAGCAGCCCATTCAGACAGTCACCGATACGGCTACCGGAAAGACCGAGGGCCGTCAGGTCGTGACCGTTGATGTTCAAATCTCTTAGTGTGAGGCAACTGTTTTCTTCCATCAGTTCCGTCACTATTGCACCGATTTCCTCAAAAGGGAAGGGGTGGGTCTTGCTGCCCTTGCTGCCCTGGTCGGCCTGCTGGAGAACCAGTAGCTTTTTCATCCGTTCTGGCCCCCATTTGCTCATCCACCGACGTAAAAGCTTCTTGTCCGGGACGAGGGGGGTCATGTGATGGTCAATAAGGAATACCACCTCTTCCCGCAGCGCATTGGGGGCTTTCAGACGGTGCAGGATCTCATCTGCCATCTGCGCGCTCACCCGGTCATGGCCGTAGAAATGACCCTGACCATCCTCACCCATGGTAAAGCAGGTGACTTTGCCGATGTCATGGAGCAGTGCGGCCCATCGCAAAGAAAGCTCTGCCGGCACGGCTGCGGTGACGTGAGCGATATGGGTATACACATCGTAACGATGATTGGAATTGTGCTGTTCAAAGGCCATGGTGGGAGCAAGTTCCGGGATGACTTGAGTCAGAATGGGCGCAAAACGCAAAATATCCTCAACACCCATCAAGGGAAGAAGTTTACATAACTCTTCAAATACCCGCTCCCGGGCGATGTTTTTCAGTAATGGTGCATGGGCGATCATAGCCTGCAAGGTTTTTTCTTCCGGGAGTAGTTGATACCGTACGGAAAAGCGCACACCCCGTAAAATCCGCAGAGCGTCCTCGGTAAATCGGGCGTCTGCATCTCCAACGGCGCGCAAAATATGATTTGTTAAATCTTGCTGACCGCCAAAGGGATCGGCAAGACCCCGGACAGGTGACCAGGCCATGGCATTAACAGTAAAATCCCGGCGGGAAAGATCCCCCTCGATGGTCTTTACAAATTCCACCCAGCCGGGGTGACGGTTGTCAGTATAAGCCCCTTCCGTGCGGAATGTGGTGATCTCCACCACACCGCCGTCGGTGACCACACCCACGGTGCCATGCTTTTCCCCAGCCAGCACCAATGTGCGGTGGGCAAAGATGGCTTGGGTATCGGCAGGCAGGGCATCGGTGCAAAGGTCGTAATCGTGAGGGGACAGACCCAACAGGGAATCCCGTACACAGCCGCCCACAGCGTAGCAGGTAAAGCCCCGGCGCTCCAAGACATCCATGCATTGCCTTACATATTCCGGAAGGAACATACTTACTCCTCCTTCTTGGCAGGAAGAGACAGGCGGCAGGGGGTGAAATACATCCATGCGGCGCAGCCGATGAAAAAGGCGGCATTGTTACAGCCGGGCAGAGCGGCCACACAGAAAAACAACGCAGCCAAAGAGAAGAAAGAATAAGCACGCCGGTCGCCCTTTCCGGCATCAAAGGCCGCGCGCTGATAGCAGGCCAGCATGACGAACACGATGGCCAGCAGCTCGAACGCGTAGCTTTGCAGCTGAGGGTAGGAGCTCCACAGCCGGTAATGGGATACCAAATGGAGCATCAGATACAGGCAGACAACGCCATGGAAAAGCATGCTCAGATGCACACCCTGATATCTGCCGTAAGCCAGTGCCAAAAGCGCCGCACCGGCCAAAAAGCCAAACACCGCACTGGTTGTGCCCACGGAGTCGCCTCCGGCGGCAAGATCAGCGACGGAGGTGATGCAAAAGCTCACTGCGGCGAGGGCCATGCCGATGGCCGCAGGCATGGAAGCGTGGAAATTGTGGTTGTACTTTACACCGCCTCGTAGCTGCCACGTACTTACCCCGAGAAGGGACATGGTGGCGGCCACAATGATCCAGCTCATCACATCGGGAAAACTGCCCACGGACAAAAGCCCCCGGTCGTCTTCACCCAGTGCAAACAACCACAGCCGCAGCAGGCAGGTGAGCACGCCGCAGCCCAAAATGGCCAAGGGCAGATATGCTAGCTTCAAATAACGTTTCATGGAGCACCTCCGTCAGATCATGGTAATCAGATAGAAAATGCCGCTGAGGATCGGTTGATGGAGCATATAGATCCACAGCGACTGCTTGCCGCACAGAAGGAAAAAGCGAATGAGAAAATTCTTTGTATTGACTCTGGGCATAAGGCTTTCCTTGTTGCGGTACACGCTTTTTCCAAGGGCGCTGCCCAGTAGGAAAAATCCCAAATAGGGAAGCAGTGGGAAATAATCAGAGGAAGCAAAGCCCTTCCAGGGAAGCCCCAGAGGCATCAGCCAAGGGAAGTCTGCACCGGGAAGCGCACGTAAATATAGTCCCACAGCCACCAAAATTGCCCCCAGCAGAGCCAGCGCCCAATGGGGAAGCCTGCGAAATACCGGCCACAAGAGCATGCACGCGCCCAGGCAATGCAGAACGCCGAAATAGATGATGATGCCTTTATCGGAAAGACCAAAATGATACATGCCATATGTGACGGCGCCCACCACTATGCCGCATGCAAATACCAGTGCGCCCCGGTGGATACATCGGAAACCCAAGGTGACGCAGATGCCGGAAATCAGCAAAAACAGCACGCCGCCCCAACTTTGAACAAAGGTAAACAGGGGAGGATACTCCCACACAATCAGGCCGTACAGCTCCACCAGGTCATAGATAACATGCACAACCACCATACCCAGGATGCACAGACCCCGCAGAGCATCCAGCTCCCAAATTCGCTTCTTCATATTCCTGCTGTGCCTCCTTGTTGAATGATAATATTATATTATAACAGCTTATCCCCGTAATTTCTACCCCCGAAGCGCTTAATTTACACTTGTTTCCCTTGACGCAATAGAGTATAATAGAGAAAAATTCATTTTTGGAGGAAATTCTATGCTTTTCGGCGGAATGACCGTCCTTTCCCTGCTGGCTGCCGTGGGCGTTTGCATAGGCAATGATGCCGGCCTGCACAGTCTTTGGCTGGCACCCGTGAGCTTTTTGGGAAGCTTTCTAAGCTTGTTTTTGATGGCGTTTTTGTTCTTATGGGGAGCAAGTCTTTTGGCGAATCCCCAAAAGCCCCAACAGCATGACAGCCGGTTTTACCGCACGCTGATCGATCTGTACGTGGCGCTGCTGATTCCGTTGGCGCGGGTTCGGATGCATACCAAAGGACTGGAGCAGACGCCCAAGAGTGGACGTTTTCTGTTGGTGTGCAACCATTTACATGAGGCAGATCCGGTGATCCTGCTACATTTTTTTCGCAAAAGCCAACTGACTTTCATCACCAAGCAGGAAGTACAGAGTATGTTTTTGGTGGGCCGTCTGATGCACAAGATCCTGTGCCAGCCCGTCAACCGGGAAAATGACCGGGAAGCGCTGAAAACCATCATAAACTGCATCCGGCTGATCAAAGAGGACGAGGCCTCCGTTGCGGTCTTCCCGGAAGGGTATATCAAACCGGACCGAAAGCTTCATCATTTCCGCAGCGGCGTGTTCAAGATCGCCACAAAGACAAATGTTCCCATTGTGGTGTGCACCATCACCAATACCAATCATATCATCCGAAACCTTTTGCGGCTGAAGCCTACGGACATTGACCTGCATCTGATCAAGACCATCCAGCCGGAGGAATACGCGGGAATGACCACCGTGGAGATCGCCGACATGACCTATACCCTTATGGCGGAGGATCTTGGCCCGGAGCGGGTGGCACAGGAAGAAATTCCTTGATTTCCAAGAAAAACCTATGTATAATGAATTATCAACAAAATCTCTTTCGAGAATTTGGAGGAAATAACTATGAAAAACAGCGAAAAGACTTTGGATATGATCGCAAACCTCTGCAAGAACCGAGGTTTTGTCTATGCAGGCTCTGAAATTTACGGCGGTCTGGCCAACTCCTGGGACTATGGTCCTTTGGGCGTTGAGTTTAAGAACAATGTAAAGAAGGCATGGCTGAAGAAGTTTGTACAGGAATCTCCCTACAATGTGGGTCTGGATGCCGCCATTCTGATGAACCCCACCACTTGGGTCACTACCGGCCATGTGGGTTCTTTCTCTGACCCTCTGGTGGATTGCAAGGGCTGCGGCTCCCGTCAGCGGGCTGACCAGCTGATCTCTGCATCCGAGTCCGGCAAGGATGTGAATGTGGATGCCATGAGCCAGGAGGAAATGGATGCGTACATCGCTTCCCATGAGGACGTGATCTGCCCCAGCTGCGGCAAGCATCACTTTACTTCTATCCGCAAGTTCAATCTGATGTTCAAGACGCAGATGGGCGTTACTGAGGATTCTTCCTCCACCGTCTCCATGCGGCCCGAGACCGCACAGGGCATCTTCGTGAACTTTGCCAACATCCAGCGTACCACCCGGAAGAAGCTGCCCTTTGGCGTGTGCCAGGTGGGCAAGGCCTTCCGTAATGAGATCACCCCCGGTAACTTCACCTTCCGCACCCGTGAATTTGAGCAGATGGAGTGCGAATTCTTTTGTCAGCCCGGCACCGACCTGGAGTGGTTTGCCTATTGGAAAGATTTCTGCAAAAACTGGCTGATTTCCTTGGGCATCAAGGAAGATTCCCTGCGTCTGCGTGACCACGATCCGGCTGAATTGGCCTTCTATTCCCGTGCTACTACCGATATCGAGTACCAGTTCCCCTTCGGCGGCGGCTGGGGCGAACTGTGGGGCATTGCGGACCGTACCGATTACGATTTGGGCCGTCACCAGGAGGCTTCCGGCAAGAGCCTGGAGTACTATGATCAGGAGCGCAACGTGCATTATATCCCCTATGTCATTGAGCCCTCTTTGGGCTGTGACCGTGTGGCTTTGGCATTCCTGTGCGAGGCTTACGACGAGGAAGTGGTCGGCCAGGACAAGAACGGCAAGGACGATGTCCGCACTGTGCTGCACCTGCATCCGGCTCTTGCACCTTTCAAGGCGGCCATCTTACCTCTGAGTAAGAAGCTGTCCCCCAAGGCCGAGGAAATCTACGCAGAGCTGCGTAAGGATTTCATGGTGGATTTCGACGATTCCGGTTCTATCGGCAAGCGTTACCGCCGGGAGGACGAGATCGGCACCCCACTGTGCATCACTGTGGACTTCCAGACTGTGGGCGATGAGAACAGCCCTGCCGATAACTGCGTCACCGTCCGTGACAGAGATACCATGGAGCAGGTGCGTGTTCCCATCAGCGAACTGAAAGCCTATATCGCCGAAAAGTGCTATTTCTAAAAGAGAGAGGACAGGCCACCAGGCCTGTCCTTTTTTGTCAAAACCGGGGGAACGAAAAAGGCTTGACAAACAAATCAGCCCGTGATATAATACCCAAGCGCTCAAGAGTGCAACGAAATATCGCGGAGTAGAGCAGTTGGAAGCTCGTCGGGCTCATAACCCGGAGGTCGTAGGTTCGAGTCCTGCCTCCGCAACCAAAGAAATTACCCAGTATCTGTTATGGATACTGGGTTTTTCTTGTATATATGGCCGTTTTAGGGCATGAAATATTGGAAAGTCTTAGAGAGGTTTGTTTTGTTTCCCTTTTGTTTTCCCTTACCCGTTCACTGTCTGTATAAATTGATCCAGTTGGGCGGCACTTTCTTGCTTCATTTTCTCCGTGACATGGCCGTAAACATCCAGTGTAAATGCAGCTGTGGCGTGCCCTAGATTTTCCTGCACCGTTTTGATATCGTTTCCGGATCTGATGGAGGCTACCGCATAGGAGTGCCGGAGATCGTGGAAGCGGGTCTCGGGGCTGCCTATCTGCTCCATAACCTTCTTGAAGGATTTATACACAGAGGATGCAGAGAGATGATGCCCCAACTCGTCAGTAAAGACAAAGTCACTAGCCTCCCACATAGAACCGTACCGGAGCCGGTTCTCCAACTGCTTTCGTTTCACATCACGCAGCACCTTCACCACAGAGGCGGCAAGGGTGATCGAGCGGCTTTTGCTGTTCTTTGTGGGGACCATTTGATACTGCCCACCGCTGCCACGGATCAGCTGCAGCTGTTTGTCTACCGTGATCCTGCCCTTCGTGAGGTCCACGCAGTCCCACAGCAGGCCCAGGGCTTCACCTTCACGCATTCCGGTGAACAAGGTAACGGTGAACAGATCGCCGAATGGGTGGCCTTGTATGGCCTTCAGAAATGCTGTGATCATATCCTCGTCCAGGGGCTTTAATTCTTTGCGGATCGCCCGGGGCAGGATGCAGGAATCGGCGGGGTTGGTTTTGATATATCCGTTGGATACAGCCTGTTGGAGGGCCTTGTGGAGTATCCCGTGGATGTTCCTTGTGGTCTTGGGTGCTAGGCCCTCTGTGCCGCCCTGGGGCTTGCTGATGGCATTGTAGAAGCTTTGGACGGTGTGAGGGGTAAGGGCTTCCAGCTTCACGGCTCCCAGTCCTGGCTTGATCCTGGACTTGACAACGCTCTTGTAAAGGTCAACTGTCCGCGGCTTGACCGCTCCCAGGTATTCCGTGGTCCAGATATCCAGCCATTGCCCCACGGTCATTTTGCTGGGCGCTGTGTAGGTGCCTTCATCGATGGCAGCGGTGGCGGCTTTCAGTTTTTGGGCCACCTCTTTCTGTGTCTTGCCGGTGATAGATCGCTGGATCTGCTTGCCGGTGCCGGGATCTCGGCCAGATGTATAGCGGGCCTCCCAGTAGGTATATTCCTTGCCATTGCGTGTGATCGTCTTCTTGCGGATCGTGCCGGTACCGGCTGCTGCTTTTCTTGCCATAAATATACTCCTTTCTTGACAGTGCGCCTAAAAAAGGGTATAATAAGAGCGCACTGGTGCCTATGATTTGATCGTCGTGGTATTTGTGCAGTGACCGTCCAGGTGTTGGTAGCGCCTGGGCGGTTTTTGTGTTGCAATATTGATAGATGTGTGATATAATACTACCGAGAGCTGGTCGCTGTCGGTTATCCTCCTTTGGAGGTGTGACGGTGTGTCAGCTCTTTTTGTTTTAGGTTGCACATGTGGGTGCAACAAATTCATGTTATTTCTATTTGGGTGAATGGAGATGAAAATCGTTCGCCTAGTAATGCAATAATGCGAAATAATGCGCATATTTGCAACAAAATGCATGGAAAATAGTATATGTGGTGGTGCACATTGTGTGTTTTTTTGTCAAAACTTACAGTTTACATTTTGTGAACACCCGGGTATAATGATAATGCGGAGCAATCCGCATAGAGTTGAATGTAATGCCCATGCATTATCTTTCACCTCCTTTCTAAAGCGGAAAGTCCATGCCGTAAAAATTGGACCTTAAAAAAGCGGTCAGCCCATACCGCAAGTTGGGACTCAAAAAAGCGGATAGCCCTTGCCGAAAGTAGGGCCTTAAAAATGGCGAGATAGAGCGCTCTGTCTCGCCATTCCTCATAATAGAAAGAGAGGGAAATCTGTGGAAACTCTTCGCATATATAAAGTGAGCGATCACTATATTCGATTCTTGAATAGTAGAGATTCTAAGGTTCAGTATAACAAAGGTGCCAAACGCCCCTATGTTGGTGTTGTGTTCAGCTTTGGTGGCTACAAATATTTTGTGCCAATGGAATCGCCGAAACCCAATCATGCAAATATTAAGCCCGGCAAACACATCATAAAACTCGATGGCGGAAAGTACGGCATCCTCGGCTTCAATAACATGATTCCGGTACATAAAGATGCTTTGATTGAGTTTGACATTAACGCTGAAAAGGATGTAAAGTATCGAGAGTTGCTAAAACGGCAGGCTTCCTTGTGCAACAGCATGAAAGCGGATATTTTGAACCATGCCCAAATGACTTATTTCGATGTGGTTAACAAGAGTAATAAATTCTTGATGAGCATTTCCTGCGACTTCAAGGCGCTAGAAAGTGCCTGTAAGTCTTACAAGAAAGATTTTAAGCCGCGAAAGAAAAAAGAACCAGTCGCTTCAAAATAAAGCATCTACACCGCCCCACCTTGCGTGGGGCATTTATTTTATCCGCTCTGGGTTAGTCCTGGGGCGGATCTTTTTTATATTTGGGGATCTCGGTGAGTTCCTCGACACGCTCGATGGCTCGTCTGCGACCTTCACCATTAAGTTGGGAAAAAGGTCTTATAAGATTAGAAATCTCGTCACAGTCGCTTTCTGTAAGTGTTCTAAACTGAAATTTGAAAATGATCTTTAACTTTGAGAGCAGACGATCTTTTTCTTCTCTTTCGTTTTTATGCTCGCTTATTAAACGGCTTTCTTCCTCTTTGGGTAGAAATTTAATGCTTCCACTGGGCAAGCCCATTAGTTTTTCAACACTTTCAGAATCTCGGCGACCTACTGCGTCCAATACTTTTTTAGAGTTGATATCTTCGTAACCTTCTAGATATCCAACAGTCACTTCTAAAGCGTTGGCGATAGAGCGCAGGTGTTCTATTCTAGGCTCTCGTAATCCGGCCTCGTATCGACTTATTGCGGCCTTAGTGATTCCTGCCATTTGTGCCAACTGAGATTGGTTAAGACCCAATCTTATACGTGCTGCTTTAATGTTTTCACCAATTGTGTACAAGTACATCACCTCAACCATACAATAACATGCAAGTTTCCGATTGTCAACAAAAAACATAATTAAACACTTGACAAACGGCAACAACTATGATATTTTAAGGTTACCAAATGGTAACAACGAAAGGTGGTGAGAAAATGAAAATCGATAGCGTCAAAATCAAGTTGCTGATGGCCGAACAGGAAATTAATCAGACCGTTCTTGCCGAGCGGTGCGGGAGTTCCCGACAAAATGTCAGTATACTGTTGGCTCGTGGAACCTGTTCTACTGTTAAGGTTGGTAAAATTGCAAAGGCCCTGGGCGTCAGTGTAGCAGAAATCGCAAAGGAGTATTAAACCAATGGAAGAAAGAATTACTAGAGGTAAGGCAATTCGGCTTAAATGCCTGGACTGCTGCTGTGGCAACAGTGCCGAGGTTCGCCGGTGCTCTGTTACAAAGTGCCCATTGTGGCGATATCGCATGGGTAACGAAAACAAGGCAGAAATCACGCAGTAGCGCGACGATTTCAGCACAATGATTACGGGGTATAACTTACCCGCCATAATCATAAAAAACTGAAATTGTTTCGCTACGGTAGCATTTCAGCCGTCAGAAACGAAATTAAAAGGAGGAATAACTATGCCAGCAATCGAAAGTTTAACTATGAGCGTAGAGGAAGCGGCCCAACAGTTGGGGATCTGCACAAAGATCGCATACCAACTGACCCACCGGGCAGACTTTCCAACCATCAAAATTGGACGGCGTACCCGGGTATCCCGTGAAGGTCTACGGGAGTGGGTGCGCAGCCAGGAGCAGAACAAAGTGGAGGTATAACAAATGGACAAGTTCAACAAGAAAATGTTTGCAGCAATTGAGCGCAACTATGATTGCCGGGCTTTGGCAGATCGACTCAATGCTATCTCTGCTCGTAGAAAGAAGAAAGGAGCCAAACGATGAAAACAGAAATTAAAATTCAGGTTCGTGCTTATCCGGTGAAGCTGAAGGATCACCGCACCGGAGAGACAAGCAGCGATATGATCGTGCTGTCCAAGGAGATGCTGCAGGCGGCCGGATTGATCGGCATGACTGACGAGGATCTGATTTGCCGTACCTATAATCAGCGGGGCTACAAGGTGCTGGATATCGCCAAGCCGCCCCGAAAGGTGGAACTGACGGTCGATCTGGAGAAACTGGTTCGGGAGCAGTCAGGGCAGGAGGGTGAAGGATGATGATTGCGTGCACGCAAAAGGAGTATTCCCAACTTATTCGTCGCTGCGAACAAGCGCAGATACTTGATCAATATCCTTGTAACGGATGTTTGATGCGAGGATTCTGCCCAGATGATGGTGGTATTGAAGATTCCGGTATTGTCGAGGTTATCCCGGAAGAAGGTGTGACGGTTTAATGGGAGCGCTTACTTATGTATGCCTTTATTTAAGCTACAGCAAAACATTTGCTCCATTTTCCGATGAAGAGCGGGGCAGGATTATGACGGCAATGCTGAATTATGCTGCCACAGGAGAACTGCCACTTTTTGAAGGCAATGAGCGGTATATATGGCCTACAATTCAAGAACAGATAGACCGTGATTCAGCTACATATCAGGGAAAATGTGAGAAAAATAAGAAGAATGGTAAACTTGGTGGTAGACCTAAAAAGCAAGCGGTTATTTCAGAAACCGAACGGTTTTTAGAAAAACCCAAAAAACCCAAGGAAAAGGAGAAGGAAAAGGAAAAGGAGAAGGAAAAGGAGAATGATAGTATAGAGGCGGACAAGCCGCCTGCGCGCCCTCGGTTTTCTCCACCATCTGTAGATGATGTTCGTGCTTATTGTAGTGAACAAGGCTATACAGCGGTTGATCCGCAACGTTTTGTTGACTACTATGCTTCAAATGGTTGGATGGTAGGAAAGAACAAAATGAAAGACTGGAAGGCTGCAGTAAGGGGTTGGAACAGCAGAGAGAAAGACAAGGTAATTCCTCAGTCCACTCGCAGAGAGATACCGGAACACTTAAAAGTACCTACAATATAGGAGGTGAGTATGGTATGCATATAGTTCGTGAAAATGAAGATGCTTTTGTAGCTGTGGAGAAAAACAAGGTGGATACTTACAACCAAAGCTGCGGAGAAGATGATAAAACCGGTATACAGTGCGATGCGTGCAATAACCGGGGAAGAATAGCATTTCTCAGTGAGGAAGGTAGATTTACCATTCGCCCGTGCAAGTGTTCCGGGGCACGTCTGACAGTCGCACGGCTTCAAGCACAGGATCTCTACGAAGCATCAAAGAAAAAGACCCTAGACAATTTCCAAACAGCGACAGACACGCAAAGGGTCTTAAAGAGCCTTGTGCAGAGGTACATAGCAGAACAGGAGCCAAAGTGGCTGCTACTTTGCGGCCAAAGCGGCACCGGTAAGACTCATCTATGTACAGCGGCTTTTGTGCAACTCAGTTTTGACCGTGGAATAGACGGGCGCTATTTGTTATGGAACTCAGATGGACGCAGGATCAAGGCGACAGCCAAAGAGGGCGACGATCGGCTGCTTAATGATTTCAAAAAGTGTAGTTTGCTGTACATCGATGATCTTCTTAAGTGCAAGCGGGATTCTGAGCCTTCGGATGCGGATGTACGCTTGGCTTTTGAAATTTTGGATTATCGATACAGCCATAATCTGAGAACGATCATTTCTACTGAGATGTCCCTGGATGATTTGCACTATTTGGACGAAGCAATCCACAGAAGGGTGTATGAAATGTGCGATCCCTATATCGGCAACATTGGCAGAGATCCTACGAAAATCTATACACCAACAAAAAACCAAAATGCCCGTTGATTTAGGCAAAAAAGATAGGAGGAATACAAATGGCGTATTACAAAACCTGTCCATGGTGCGGAGCGTCGCTTGATCCGGGAGAACGTTGTACCTGCCAGGACGAAAAAACCGCCCCCAGTGCTGCGAACACCGGAGACGGCAAGGTGGAAAGGGAATTGACAGCCCCGAATTCCACCTCCATTGTATGAAAAATAAGGAGGAAAATCAAGTATGAAATTAACAAAAACAGAAAGTGATCTGATAATGCTTTTACGGCAGCATCAAGATCCGGTGAAGGCATTTGCTACCGCCGTGCAGATCATTTCCGAACATTTGGAGGGAACGCACAATGAAGATAACCATTGCATTCCTGCCTAATATGGAGCCGTTGGCGAATGCTGTTGTGACGGCTGTCCGGTGCATGATCCCTGACATAAAGGTGCGCACTAGTGACCGTCACCCTCCTTATAAGCATATTTACTTAACGACACAAAAGCCTTGCAAAAGTGAGAAAAATGTGGTATAATATTAAGCAAAGAATAACGATTTGAGTACCGCCTATAAAGGTTAGCGTTTAAGCGCATGGGAAATGGCTATTGCCGTTCCTATGCGCTTTTTCTTTTTGCTTAGATTGTTTGACTTTTGCCCGGGGTGGGGTTTCTCCTCCTTTCCCTCACTCCGGGCTGCCGGAAAAAGGGAGGAAAAAACGAAAGGAGAATATTTATGAGTAAGTATGTAGGAAAGATGAAGGATGTCCTTGTAGCCTTTAATAACACGGCCTTGGATATCCGCAAGAAGAAGCAGGCTGCCCAGGAGCAGTATAAGGATGACATTGCAGCGAGTGAGATTGCAAAACTCCAAGATCAACTCAAGCAGGAAGAAGCAACCGCACGGGAGCAAATTGCCAGCATTCTGCAGCAGGCCGTAAGCGCCGCTAAGCAATGGGCAATGCCTGATGGTACCAAGATCGATGCAGCAGATCTGGAATTGCTGCGGGGTGATTTCAATCTGTCCGTGGAGGATCTGAACGCCCTGCTGGTAAAGCATCAGCAGAACGGTGTGATGGTGAATGCTATTGCCAAGTATGCCAAGGAGCACAGCATTACAACTGGCTATGTTCCCAATGTGGAAGATAAGGTGAGCGCCTATGAGGCATTTGCCAATGGTGCCAACAACATGATTTCCAACATTTCCGGCAACCTCGGCTATTCCACAGACAGCGACACACTGGCTCTGTGGGGGCAGTCTGGTAATATGTCGCAGCGCCTGGAACTTGCTATTTTTGGCATTAAGGAGCAATCTGCAGCAGAAACGCCCAAGGCAGTGTTTGACTTTGGATTTAAGCCCTTAGAGGGCCGCTGATAAAGGAAGGGGATAACCATGAATCAGATTATTGTTGATAACCGCCACAAGATTGACACGGCCTGCCAGAGTTGCTTTTATACATTGGACAAGTACCACAAGGCCGTGAATGCCTTTAATGAGGAAAAGCGACAGATCGCCGCCACGCCCTATATCCAGCAGGAGCAGGAGCGTATGGTCAACAAAGCAACAGAAAAGCTGAAAAACACCGCGCAAGGCTTTTACGAGGATATCCAGCGCAATTTGGATCTGATCCGCACAGCTGCTGAGGAAATGGATCAACTGCTGGATCTCGGAGAAGACCTTCAGAACGCCCTTTCTGTGGTTAAGACTTTGGGGAGTGCACTTCCTGGAGAAACGCGCATTAAACTGGTGGAACAGTTCAAAGGGCAGCGGCAGGCGCTTTCCTTGCTGAAGGCGGCCTATGCGTCTGTAGGTATCGCGGCAGAGGCTTACTTCCAAGGCGTGATTCGCAACTCAGCAAGCGAACTGCAGGAACTGAACGACATGGCCAGCCGTATGGTGTCAGCACCCGGGGAAAATATGATGGTCGCTGTAACCTTCGGCAGTAATTTGGAAAAGTTTGCCGAGGCTATGGGCGTGGACCTCACCAAGAAATTCAGAGAGATCGTAGATACCTCTGGTGCGTTGAACGCACAGCTCCGGGCAGTTATGGGGCTTGGCGCGTCTGATTGACAATGAGGGCCGCGTAGCGTGAAAATCGAATACGGTCACACAACCATTACCTGCAGAAAATGCAGGACAGTAACAGCTGTCGATAACAAAACACTGGAAACATTGACAGAACACAAGTGCCCCAATTGCGGTATGCGCATGACTGATCGAGAGATGGCCAGGCTGAAAATGCACCTATACCTGCTGTGGACACAGATCTACAACGATCATTGCGGGGCACTTGTTGAACTGTTCGATTATGACATTGATTTACATCCTCATACTGAGGAAGATAATGAAACTAAAACGGAGGTATAAATCGTGAGTACAAGAATTAATGAAAACGTTAGTTCCTCTTTGCTGAAGTTCACCTTTAGTGATGAGGATGGAGAGGTGGTAGCATCTTTCCGCATGAACCCCGCAGATATTAAACTGGTACAGCGCTGCCAGGAAGTATCTGCATTTTTTGAAGATCTGCGGGATAAAACCCCGGACAATGCAACTTTGGAGGATGCTGTCAAGTTCAACGATGAGTTGGAAGAAAAGATTTGCTATCTGCTGGGCTATGATGTCAAGCAGAGCCTATTCGGTTTGATCTCTGCCACCTCCATTATGGGCGATGGCAATTTGTTTGTGGTTCATGTTATGGAGCGAATTACAAAGGCCGTTGGCCCGGAAATCAAGAAGCGCCAGCAAGCCATGGCGAAAGCGGTTTCTAAGCATGTCGCGAAATATGTGAAGTGACTTATGATTTGGACCAGATAAGGAGGTGATTATTGTGTCTAGAGCGGACGGCTCTGTCATTATTGACACCAGACTTGATACAAAAGGACTTAGCAAAGGCGTTGGAAACTTAAAGTCTCAGTTTGCCGGCCTAGGATCAGTTGTTGGAAAACTGGGTGGCATGATTGCTGCAGCATTCTCTGTGAGGGCAATTGTCAATTTTGGTAAAGAGGCAGTAAAACTTGGATCAGACCTGCAGGAAGTTCAGAATGTGGTAGATGTGACCTTTACCACCATGAACGAACAGGTCAACCAGTTCGCCAAGAGCGCGATGCAGGCTGCCGGTCTGTCGGAAACAATGGCTAAGCGGTACACCGGTACATTCGGTGCCATGGCCAAGAGTTTCAAGTTCTCAGAGGAAGATGCCTATGCAATGGCCACTTCCCTTACGCAGTTGTCCGGTGATGTAGCGTCATTCTATAATCTGACACAGGATGTAGCGTATACCAAACTAAAATCCGTTTTTACCGGTGAAACAGAGACGCTGAAAGACCTTGGCGTTGTCATGACCCAGACCGCACTGGACGATTTTGCATTGCGTAAAGGCTTAGCAAAGACTACAAGCCAAATGTCCGAGCAGGAAAAGGTAGCGCTTCGATATCAGTTTGTTATGGAACAGCTGAGCGGGGCCAGTGGCGACTTTGTGAGAACGCAGGACAGTTGGGCGAACCAAACGAGAATCCTGTCACTGCAGTTCGAACAACTGAAGGCCACCGTTGGAATGGGTTTGATCAATGTACTTACCCCTGTTCTAAAAGTGTTGAATGAGCTGATCAGCAAGTTCCAGGCCTTGGCGGAAAGTTTCCGCGAATTTACAACTTCTCTTGTTGGTAATGGAAGCGGATCTACCGGTATTGCAAATGCTCTTAAAGCATCAGCAGAAAATGCAGGAGTTTTAACAGATGAAATTACACGCGCAGGCAATGCAACGAAAAAAGTCCTCGCAGGATTTGATGAACTTAATATTTTGCAGTCCGGATCTTCTTCTGAATCTGCCTCAACGGAAACATCTGTAGGTACAATATCGGTCAACGGAAAAGTTGATGATCAAGTACCTTCGTCTATTCAAATTGTGGCAGATAAAATCAAGGAATTGATTGAGCCGTTAAGGCAAATAGATTTTCAACCAGCCATGAGAGCGTTTGGCCACCTCGGAGGATCTATTAAAAAACTAGGTGGCATCATTTCGGACTCCTTGGAGTGGGCGTGGTTTAATCTTTTAATCCCGCTGTCGGAATGGACTGTTGAAGAACTCGCGCCAGCAATGATCGACAGATTGTCATCGTCTTTTGAATTGCTTTCTGCAATTCTTGCGCCGGTTCTTGATGGACTTAAAGCATTGTGGGAGACCTGCAAACCAATATTTGATTGGATGGGAGATACGGCGATTTGGGTCATTGATCAATTGCGAGAGCAGTTTGACAAAGTTGTGCAGGTGATCCAGGATAAGAGTCCAGAAATAGAGAAGGTTTTCAACAACCTTTCGGAAGTTATTACAGCAGTATGGACAGCAATAGAGCCAATACTGGATGCATTAAAAGAAAAATTTGAAGTTGTCTTTGATGTGATCGGCGATATAGCGGCAGAGTTTAGCAAGTCAATTATTGATTCCCTTGTGGGTATTACAGACTTTCTAGCCGGTATATTTACCGGAGACTGGACTCGCGCACTGAATGGCCTTATCAATGCCGTTAATAGTCTAATTAGTGGTATCTTGGGTGGAATTAACTTTGTGATTGGAGCGCTGAATAAATTAAGCTTTGATATTCCGGACTGGATTCCAGAGATCGGAGGACAACGCTTTGGTTTCAACATACCTACTATTGACATCGCAAAGTACACAATCCCACAAATCCCGTATTTGGCAAAAGGTGCCGTTATTCCTCCGAGCGCTCCATTCTATGCGGTTTTAGGCGATCAGAAGAATGGACGTAACTTAGAGGCTCCGGAAGGGCTTATTCGTGACATTATTAAGGATGAAATATCGGATGTGTTTGGCGGTATGATGGCCGGCTTTGAGGCAGTGGTGGAAGAGGTGCGAAACTTACGTGGCAGCGTTGACAGTATTGAAGTGGGAGATACCACCATTGGACAAGCTGCCAACCGATACAATCGCCGAATGGCCATTACCCAAGGGGGCGCGTGACGCAAAAAGACAGGGCGTACAGGCGTGGCTTGTGCGCCCTGTTGGCTACTCTAAAAAATATATCGAACAGAGAGCAAACAGAGCGACAAGCCTCTTTGAAGCTCGAGCGAAGCCCGAGAAATGGGCCATCTCGAACAGGCGAGGAACAGGCGAACAATAGAGATCGAACGCCGAGCGAACGCCGAGAAAATAGCCCTTGAAGCGAGGATGAAGCGAGGTCAAATTGAATTTTTAGACACGATAACGCGCAAGGTCGAAGCGGCGAGGAAGCGGCGAGAAACTTAGCATTAGGGGTATAACGTTTCGTTACCCCCTACCAAAAGAAAAACACAGCCCCCAGCGGATGGCCAGGAGCTGCGCTCTGTGTATGGTTTATGACAAAACTGATTATACAGGAGGGTGGCGCAAATGTCAAATGAGGAATTGGTGGCGGAGATCCAGGCCGGGGCAACTGAGCGCATGGATGAACTGTGGGAGCAGGTGGAGAGGCTAATCAAATGGAAGGCTAACCGCATCATGACCGTTCTAGAGGGTTACCCAGGACGTGGTGTAGAATTTGAGGATCTGTACCAGTCCGGATATCTGGCTATGGTGACGGCGGTGAATACTTACGATCCGAATGCCGGCGGTAATTTCGTAACTTGGTTTATGTATCACTTGAAGACAGCATTTGCAGAGGCTACCGGCTACCGTACACAGAAGGGCCGCCAAGAGCCACTGAACAATTATCTCAGCTTGGATACACCGCTGACCGATGATACAGACAGTGACGCTCTAATGGATGTGATTGCAGATCCGAAAGGTTTGCAGTGGCAGGAATCCGTGGAAGACTCCATGTGGCAGAAAGAGTTGCAGGAGGCCATGGGGGCTGCTCTGTCAACCCTACCGGAGCAACACCGAGATATCTTGCACTTGCGATACTGGGAGAACATGACGCTGGAGGACATTGGGGAACTGCGTGGTGTCAGCAAGGAAAGAGTGCGGCAGATGGAGAACAAATGCATTCGCTTGTTGCGCCAACCTCGCAACGCCTGTCACTTGCGACCGTTTTATGATTTTGATTTCTATTGCCACACAAGCCTCAGAGCGTTCAACCAGACAGGAAT
Source organism: Faecousia sp. (assembly GCA_045606205.1). Lineage (GTDB taxonomy): Bacteria > Bacillota > Clostridia > Oscillospirales > Oscillospiraceae > Faecousia. The sequence goes on from JAZURL010000074.1 coordinate 39,851, forward strand.
GAGCGTACAAGAACGATACTTGGTAATAGAAGAAGAGCGGAGAGAGCGGGAAGCTCAGGAACGGAAGCGCCGCGATGAAGAGTGGAATCGCCGAATGGAAGACAAACGAAAATGGTTGGCTGAGCAACAAGCAAAGAAGGAAAACCGGCACCGTGATCCGTTCATTGAGGAAATGATGCAGAGTCTATCCCCGGAAGCCCGGGAGAAGTTGCAGCAGATGCTTAAAGAGCGCGGCAGAACCTGATAAAACCTGAAATGCAAAAAGTTTCCCTTATATTTTCCCTTTAATCCGCTCTGTGACATTCTTGTAAGTACCGCAGAATGCCACAAAAGCGGTGTTTTGGAGATATAATGCACCGAAATTCGATGGTATTCTATGAAAAGTAAATGCTCCTGCTAATTCGAGTCCTGCCTCCGCAACCAACAATGCGAACCGAAAAAGATATCGGTTCGGAAAACCACGAAACCACAGCGGTTTCGTGGTTTTTTCGTGCCATTTTTTAAGGTGCAATTCAAAAGATATCATTTCCCCAAAAAGACCTTTGGGGAGGACATGAACGAAATACTTGAGCTTTTAGGAGCAGTCACTGCGATTATGTTCGCAGAGTCTGCTCCTTTTTTTGCTTTCTTTTTTGACGCTTTTGCAAAATCTATTGACAAAAACAATACTTCGTGATACGATGTATTACACAATGGGAGGTATACTATGGATATTCAGTTAAAACGCGGTCTCTTGGATGTATGCGTATTATCGGCAATCAAGAGTGAAGATTCCTACGGCTATAAGATCATAAAAGATATGAAACCGTACATTGAACTTTCCGAATCGACCTTATATACCATTTTGAAGCGTCTGGAAACAGCCAACATGCTGACTGTTCGCACCGCCGAGCACGGCGGTAGACTTCGGAAATATTACCGGATAACCAACGAGGGACTAAAACGCATTGAGGATTTCAAGGATGAGTGGAAAGAAATACTGTCTATATATCGATTCGTAACCAAGGAGGATAATGGTAATGGGTAAACAAGAGTTTCTTGTGCAATTACGCAAAGGCCTGTCAGGTTTACCTCAAGAGGACATTGAGGAACGCTTGACGTTTTACAGCGAAATGATAGATGATCGAATGGAAGAAGGGCTGTCAGAATCGGAAGCTGTAAGTGCGATAGGAATGGTGGATGCTATTATTACACAAATTTTATCAGACACACCACTTACAAAACTTGTTAAAGAGAAAGCTAAACCAAAAAGAACGGTAAAGCCTTGGGGAATTGTACTTCTCATATTAGGTTCTCCAATATGGCTTTCGCTTTTAATTGCAGCATTTGCAATAATTCTTGCCGCCTACATTGTAGTATGGTCTGTTGTCATTACATTATGGTCAATAGAAGCATCTTTTGCGGCGTGCACACTTGGAGGCATTGTATCAGCGACAGTTTTTTCATTTCAAGGGAATGGGTTTACGGGACTTGCAATGCTGAGTGCTGGTGTTATCTGTGCGGGACTTTCTATTTTTATGCTTTACGGATGTAAGGCGGTTACAAAAGGAATCTTATTGCTGACAAAGAAGATGGCTTTAGGTATTAAATCCTTATTTGTTGGAAAGGAGGCAGCAAAATGAGTAAAACAACAAAAATATGGCTCATTACTGCGACGGCACTCGTCACACTTGGGGCGATACTATTTGCAGGCGTGATGGCACAATACGATTGGGACTTTACCAAACTTAGCACTGTTACATATGTAACTAACACCTACGAGGTTAGCGATGAATTTGACAAAATATCAATCAATGTGGACACAACGGAAATTGAATTTGTACCTACCGAGAATGAGTCTTGCAGTATCGTTTCCTTTGAAGCAGAACAAGTAAAACGTTCTGCTACTGTACAAAACGGAACGCTGATAATCAGCACGGTGGATACACGAAAATGGTATGACCACATCTGCATTGCCCTCGGCTCTCCCAAAATGACCGTTTACTTACCGCAAAATGAATACGCTTCATTGATCATAGAAACGGATACCGGAGATATTAATATTCCTAAAGATTTTGCCTTTGATAAAATTGAAATAGACGGTGACACATCGGATGTAAGTTGCTTTACCCCTGTCGCCAATGTTCTTGATATCGAATTAAGCACCGGTGATATTATTATAGATAGCATTACAGCAGATCAAATAAAACTTACTACAACAACGGGCGAAATTGCTATCAACTCTGTAACCGCCAAGAATAACATTGATATTGAAACAGATACAGGCACTATAACCTTGAAGAACGTTGTGGCAACGGGTACTATTTCTATTGAAAGCGATACGGGTGATGTAAGATTTGAAGGTAGTGACGCTACTGAAATATCTGTAAAAACCGACACCGGTGATGTTACCGGCACATTGCTTTCAGAAAAGGTGTTCATTACGGAAACCTCTACCGGCAGCATCAATGTACCTAAAACAACATCAGGCGGAAAATGTGAAATCACAACCGCAACCGGTGATATTAACATAAGCATAAAACAGTAAACAAGCCGATATCTTTTTCGGTGCTATGAGCCAAAGAAAACACCACCCATTTGGGTGGTGTTTTCTTTCGTTATGAAGAAAGATTCCAAGCGACCTCCGGGTTCCCGGTGGGGAGCGAGCCGGCCGCCGCCGGGGGCGGAACAAGGAAGGGAAGGACTCGAACCGATCTAAATGCAACAGTCCAGGGGACTGTTGCTTGCCGACGGCTGGACGTCGGCAACACAATAGTTTTCGCCAAAGGCGAAAATGCAAGGCACTCCTTCCGGTCGCGGGATAAAGCGCATGAAAAGGAAAAATGTTTTCAAATTTGCCGCTTTTTTATATATTTTATGCTATTTGTCGTAAAAACAAGTAAAATAAGTATTGCATTTTGTGAGAAATAAGTATATAGTATATACTGTAACAGCATATCTACCACTGTTTTTGGTAGACATTACAGAAAGGATGAATGAAATGCAACATATCAAACGGTTTCTGAGTTTCGCATTGGTTCTGGTGATGATGCTCTCCTGCATCCCTGGCCAGGCCCTGGCGGTGGAAAACAACGAGGATACCTATGTGGCAACTATCGCTGCAACCGGCGAGTTCTACACCAGTTTAGAGCTGGCGCTGGAGGATTGCTTCACCGGAGAAACTGTGACGTTGTTAAAGGATACTTCCGTAACAACCGTCACTGTCCTGGAAAATACCACTCTGGATCTGAACGGCCATACCCTGGACGCGTATTACGCGACTTGTTATGGCAATTTGATCGACAGCAGTGACGCGAACACCGGTCTGCTGAATGTCGCCGAGAGTCGCTTTTTGATTCGTGAAGACAACAAGCAGCTGCCCCTCAAGGATGGCGACGGCTATCGATTCTTTGAAGTCACAAAGATCAATACCGCAATGATCAATGCAACCAAGTTTGCATTCCAACCCCTGTTCGAGGGTGCAGCGCTGGAGCTGCTGAAAAAGGGCGGCAATGAGACCGGTTTGACCGTGGAAGTACAGGTCGGCTGGAAGCAGACAGAAGGTTACCGTTCTCAGCAGTTCGTGTACAATGACGACCTGCTGACACAGTTCCTGGATTCCTACAATCCCGCTACCGGCAAGTACAGCAAGATGTTTACTCTAACGCTGAATAATACCGAGGGTATTGAAGATCTGAGCTTTGCTGCAGAGCTGGTTTCCAGCACAAAGGTTGTTATTTCCACTGCAGAAAAGAAAGATGCTGAAAGCAATGTTACCACTGACTCCAACAGCCAGGTAGTGGATCAGGTCATCCTGGATAACGGCACTGCATCCGCGGTTGTCGCCACCGGTACTCAGCTGAACAGTGGCACCAACAAGGTGACACTGAGCGTTACTGAGCTGAAGGAGACCGCCAGCAATGTTACTCTGGAGAAGAACGAGCAGATGCAGTCTGTGGATGTGCACGTGGAGGGCGTTTCCGTTGAGAACACTGTGCCCATTATCGTGACCCTGGATAAGCTGGCTCCTGAGTTCCTGAACCAGGGCAACCTGAAGCTGTACCATGTGGAAAATGGCGTGACTGTGGAAATGACCCGCGTCTACACTCTGTCCGAGGTGGATGAGCACAACGAGTACTACTACGACATCGCTACCGGTACCATCACTATGGCACTGGCTACCTTCTCCGAAATTGCCGTGGCTTCTGATACCACAAAGGCATGGACCGGTAATTTCGACTATTCCTGGTATGATGCCGATGCAACTGAGCTGACCATCGCAAACGCTGACCAGCTGGCAGCCTTTAGTGCTATTGTGGGCGGCATGAATGAAAAGACTCGTGATTCTTTCGCTGGCAAGACTGTCAAGCTGATCGCTGACATCAACCTGGCTGATGACGAAGCAAACAATGATGAAGGTAAGATTTTTTACCCCATCGGCTATTACAACAGCGATGGTACATACGAAAGAACCGAGGTATCTATCACCAGTGGCTTCAAGACCTTTGAAGGCACTTTCGACGGCAACGGTCACACCATCTCCAACTTCTACCAGAACACCTGGGAGATGAAGGGCGACAATGAGTATTATGATCGTACCCTGCAGTACTACCGCGACGGTATGGGCCTGTTCGGCAAGGTTTACGGCGGTACCGTCAAGAACCTGACTGTGAAGAACTTCTCCTCCGACGGCGAGTTCACCACTACCGGCAGCATCGCCGCCTATGCGGACTGCGGTGCAACCTTCGAGAATATCTCTATCGTGGACTGCAACCCCCGCGTGTATAACATTGGCAACGGCGGCATCGTCGGCTGTGTCGGTTGGTATACGGTGGATGAGACCGAAGTGAAGGTCACCTTTAAAAACATCACCGTCGACAATTCCAATAAGATCTCTGCACTGTGGGGCTCCTGGGATGTTGCCTGCGGCGGTATCGTAGGTCAGTACTATCCCACCAGCGGCCAAAGCTCGGCTAACTACCCCAAGAATCCGGGCGTTTCCTTCGAGAACTGTCACGTGGCAGCACAGATCGACGTTTACAACGACGTTTGTGCTAACTATCAGTATTACGCATACCGTTATTCCGGCATTCTGATCGGCTCTGTTCGTGAGAATGTGACTGGAGCAGACGGTCATGTTTACCCCAAGATGGATGGCATCACCGCTCAGGACTGCACAGTCCACTTCGGTGACTGGAACGATTACTATTACTGCGAACTGGTTGCCAACTCTCTGGCGTCCTACACCCATGACCATCAGATGAGCCGTCTGTTGCAGGTTCTTGACGTGAATCCAGAGACCATGCAGGTTACCTCCTTGGAGGGTGTGACTACCGCCATTCCCGACACTGGTCGTTACAACTATGTTGTGGTTAAGGGTAAGGATAAGAACGGCGCTTGGATCCATGGCGACGGCACTGAATTCGCTACCTGCTACCACTTTGTGAACGGCGTGCAGCATAAGCATGATGAGGCAGATGCCGATAATCCTGAGGTGTACGAAACCGTTAACGGCGAACAAACACTGAAGGAAGACAAACAGCTTATCTACCGTGAGTTTGATCAGCTGTTCACCGGCTACGGCTGGGGCGTTACCAGCAAGGGTCTTGGTGAACTTGAAGGCGTTGAGCTCCTGGACCGTGACGAGGCTTACTCTGTTGAGAAGTTTGAGAAGGCTGAGGACAGCGATAGCGTAGTTGTGGGCCGGACAACGATTACCGTTGGTGATCTGTTTGCTGCGATCCAGAATGCGGGCGTTGCCATCCAGGACGTCAATGTTCAGATCTTCGTTTCTCCTGAAGGCGAGAACAGCACCGTCAGCGGCATCTACATTGCCAATACCACTGACTGGACTCAGGGCACTCTGGTCTTCTTCGGCGAGGGCGCAGCTACTGTCACCATTACGGACTACCACTTCTGTAAGACTACTACTCTGCATATTACAGTCACAGATAAGGTTGACGGTGACCTCGCAGTGTCCTTCGAAGTTTTTGAGGATATCACCCAGATTCTCGATTAATTTGGATGGCTGCATGTCATCAGGCTGAATTAAGCCAATCTTGCAAAATCCCTAACACTTAAACACGCTTGCCGTGTCGGGAGGAATCCCGGCACGGCAAGAACGAATCACCTCAAAAATGAGGTGAACTTTGTCTCGTATCACAAAAAGGAGCAAATACTCATGAAGAATATTTTTCAGGAGCCAGAGTTGGCAATCATCAGCTTGTCCCCCCAGGATGAGATCACGCAAGACAAGGTTGACGGCACGCCCGGCGTCGAGGACGCCAGCGGTGTCTTCGGCTAATTTTACAAGCATCAGATATGATTTACAAAATCGCTGATCTGATTGCAGAGATTCCTCCAACGGACGGCCTGGCCGTCCGTTGTCAGTCTTATTTGCATGACGAAGCTTCTGTGCCGGATATCACTGTCCGCAAAGAGCACTACCGATGGGAGCGTTATCATCCCGACAGCAAGCCGGAAACCGTTGCCTATATAGAAGCAGCGATTCAGTTCTACAACCAGCTTCTGGACTACGACGGCCTGTATCTGCACGCGTCCGCTGTGGTGCGTGACGGCAAGGCCTTCCTGTTTTCCGGACACTGTGGCGCCGGCAAGTCCACCCATGCCAAGCTTTGGTTGGACACCTTCGGCGGTGATAGCCGTATCATTAACGACGACAAACCCGCGCTGCGTTTTATTGACGGCGTTTGGTACGCCTATGGCACCCCCTGGTGCGGTAAGGATGGCATCAATCGCAACGAAAAACTGCCGCTGGCCGGGATCTGTTTCCTGGTACAGGCACCCCATAACCGGATCCGACGCATGGCTCCGGCTGAGGCGATCCCGAAGCTGCTGGGGCAGACCTTGCACAGGTTGGAGGATCCATCCCGTCTGGATCTGCTGCTTCGGCATTTGGAAAAATTGCTGGCGCGCATTCCTATATACGAGCTGGAAAATCTGCCGGAGGCGTCAGCCGCGCAGTTAAGCTATGAAACCATGCTAGAAGGAGCCCGAAGGACATACTTATGAAAAAGACATTTTACACAACTATTGTAATGATGCTGGCAGTGCTGATGCTCACGGCCTGTGCCCATACCACCGCCACTGGCGCGTCCTCGTCGGAGCAGGGCGCTATACAGGACAGTATTTTTGATAACCCCAGCTCCGGCGGAAGCGTCCAAACGCCTCCGTCCAGCACCGGGAGCGGAAATGAGCAAACGCCTCCATCCAGCACTGGTAGCGGAAATGAGCACACGCCTCCGTCCAGCACCGGGAGCGGAAGTGAGCAAACGCCTCCGTCCGGCACCGGGAGCGGAAATGAGCAAACACCTCCATCCAGCACCGGTAGCGGAAGTGAGCAAACGCCCCCGTCCAGCACCGGTAGCGGCAATTCCACATCTATACCCAGCGGTCCCGTGGATGTGACTACCAAGCCCTCCACACCCCCTGTAGTGGATACCACCACAATGGATTACGCGACCTTCCGGGCTCTGTCCGGTGAGGATCAGCGAAAATTCCAGGAAAGCTTTGAGAATATCGAGGCGTTCTTTAACTGGTACAATGCCGCCAAGGAAGCCTACGAGTCGGAGAACCCGCCCATTGAGATCGGCGGCAACGGCGAAGTGGATATGGATAATCTGCAGGGCAACGGAAAAGGTTAAGCAGATTGCTGCAAAAACACATACATAATGAGAACTGCACTCATTTCCGGGTGCAGATCGTCTAGGCGTCAGCAAGGTGCCTCAGATTGTGGGAGATGATACTTCCATCATCTCTGCGTCCAAGCGCAACCGGCCTCCGAAGATTTAATAGGTTTGTCTGCATGGCGCTGTTTGTACAGCGCCATGTAAAATTTACAAGATATTTGCATCCTGGAGGGATGAAAAATAAAGCGGTGTTGCCTATACAGGCGACACCGCTTTTGCTGTGCTAATTTGACAAATATTGCCCTTGCACAAGCGGATAATCTGTGATAAAATAACAATGTCCTATAAAATACCCCGCAAATTGGAGGAATTATGAATTACGATGTGATCATCATTGGCGCCGGCCCCGGCGGCATTTTTTCTGCCTACGAGCTGACCCGGTTGGATACGAACCTGAAAGTGGCGGTTTTTGAAGCGGGCCATGCCCTCAATAAACGCAAGTGCCCCATTGACGGCAACAAGGTCAAAAGCTGCATTGGCTGCAGCAGCTGCTCCATTATGAGCGGCTTTGGCGGCGCAGGCGCATTTTCTGACGGTAAATACAACATCACCAACGATTTCGGCGGCACGCTGTTTGAGTATGTGGGCAAGCAGCAGGCTCTGGATTTGATGAAGTATGTGGATGAGATCAATATGCGCTATGGCGGGGCGGGTACGAAGCTGTACTCTACCGCAAAAAGCCGTTTTAAGACCATCTGCATTCAAAACAATCTGCATCTTTTGGATGCGTCTGTGCGCCATTTGGGTACGGATATCAACTATGTTGTTTTGGAGAATCTGTATGCAGAGCTGAAGGATAAGGTGGAGTTTTTCTTTGATACTCCTGTCCAATCCGTCAAGGTAATGGATGGCGGTTACGAAGTGATCTGCAAGGACGGCACTTATACCTGCGCCGACTGTATTATTTCCGTGGGTCGCAGTGGCAGTAAGTGGATGGAGCAGGTCTGCAGGGAATTGGATATCCCAACTGAGTCCAGCCGTGTGGACATCGGTGTCCGAGTGGAGCTGCCCGCGGCAGTATTTGCCCATCTGACTGACGAGCTTTACGAAAGCAAGATCGTTTACCGCACGGAAAAGTACGGTGATAAGGTGCGTACCTTCTGTATGAATCCCAGGGGCGCGGTGGTCAACGAGAATACCTACGCCATCATCACCGTCAACGGTCACAGCTACGAAGATCCGGCCAAGCAGACTGAGAATACCAACTTCGCCCTCTTGGTTGCCAAGCACTTCTCTGAGCCCTTTAAGGATTCCAACGGCTATGGCGAATCCATTGCAAGGCTCAGTAATATGCTGGGCGGCGGTGTCATCGTTCAGCGATTCGGGGATCTGATCCAGGGTCGCCGGTCTACTGCCAGCCGCATTCAGGAGTCCTTTACCATCCCCACCCTCAATGCTACCCCCGGCGATCTGAGCCTGGTTTTGCCCAAGCGAATCTTGGACGGCATCATCGAAATGATCTATGCTCTGGACAAGGTAGCTCCCGGTACGGCTAACGACGATACCCTGTTGTACGGTGTGGAAGTAAAATTCTACAATATGGAAGTGGAAGTCAATGAGAAGCTGGAGTCCCGGCATCCGGGTCTGTACATTATTGGCGACGGAAGCGGCATCACCCATTCTCTGTCCCACGCCTCCGCCAGCGGTGTGCATGTGGCTCGAGATATTGCCAAGCAGTAAAAGAAAAGAACACCATCCGATTGGACGGTGTTCTTTTTGTTTGATGGATCAGATGTCCCAAACGGTCAAGCCCTCTGCTTCGCAGGCAGCCAAAGCATCAGCATAGCCAACGACGCAAATGCCGGCATCTTCCTTGAGGGATTCCAGAGTATTGCACCACTTGCTCAGCTCCTCTGTGGTGGCGCTGAGCAGTTGCTTGCGTTCAGCAAATGCCTGCTCCGAACCCCAGCCGAAGAACCAGTCAGCGTCCGCAGTCTGGCCGATCCGAGCGGCATCTTCCAGCGGTTCCGTCTCCGCAACGGTGCTGATGATAAAGCCGGAGATGTCCTGTCCGGCATCCACCAGAGAACGGACACAGTCTGCCATGGAGCGATACACATTCAAAGAGTTAGCAGGACTGGGATCCCGGTAGGAATAGGTGAAAAGCCCACCGCTTCTGCCAATGCGCATACCTGCGCCGTATGCACCGCCCTTAACACGGACTTCGTTCCATAAGTAGGCCAGGGACAGTACATTGCTTAGCAGACGGGCAGAGCCCTCGTAGGGGATATCCAAAGAAGTGGCCAAAGATGCATAACTGACCTGAGCAGGGATGCGGATACCCAGTTTCTTGGGAAGATCCGTAGCATAGGTGCAGGTGTCCGCAATTTTTGTGCCCTCGGGGAATTTTGCCAGGAAAGAGCAAGCATCGCTGTGGCCGTCCTCGGTGAAACTGAGAACCATGCGCTGTTTGCACACAGCGTTTGCAAGGGTGTTTTCTACCAAAGCTATAAAGCCGGGCAGTTCTGCGTCAAAATTCTTGGACAGGGTATGCAGCCACTGGATGTAAGAAATGCCGCGAGTTGCCGCCTGGGCTGCGCCGCCGGCACTGAAATGAGATTGGGCGGATAGGAAAGCCAGCAAGTGGCCATTCATCATGCCGATTTGTTGCTGTTCGGTCTCCTGCTGTTTCACAATTTCAGAAATCCGATCTGCCTGGGCAAAATCAGTGGTGGTGAGGATCTCGCAGATTAACTCCTCTGCCTTGCCCATGTTTTCTTTCAATACGCTGCAGTGGACTGCCAGCAGGGGCGTACAGAGATCCTTTTGACCGAGCTTGGGATTTACCTCTACTGCAAATTTCAGTTCGCCCAACCAGGTCTTGATCTCGTTTTGCAATGTGGTGGCGTCCTTGGCTTTCGTGGGCAGAGTGCCCAGTAATTTCGACAGAAGAGAGAGTTTGGTCAGATCGTCCAAAGTGCGATCGGCAAGGCGGAAATACATGCTGACATGCACGATGCCATTGCTGGCGGCCTTGTGCCGCAGAATCGTTACGCCATCGCAGGTTTCCACGGAGGTTTCGCACCGCACAGGCTCGGTAGAGATCTCAGATAGATCCAGTTTGGGCAGGGTGGCCAGTTGTTCGGCAGAATCGGGTGTCTGCTGCCACTGAGACAGAGCAGCAAATTCCTGAGCAATCGCATCCAACTGCTCCGCGGTCAAGGTGGCCTTTTCTTTGGCAAGACGGGCGGTTTCGGCCTCTCGTAAGTCAGCACCGTAAGTTTCGCTAGGCAGTATATGCAGTTTACACAGACCCTGTTCGTCTACCAGCATCTCTTTCAGCAGAGGCTCAAATCCACCGTTTTCGGCCATGGCCCGCAACTGGGCGAAGCAATCCTCAAAATGCAGATACTGCATGGGGTCACCGTCGTAGAGCCAGGAATTCATGCAGTTCAAGCCACGAATTAGGCCCTGGGGTTCTTTCATTTGCTGAAGTTGGAAAATAAAGCGGTTAATGGACGCAATCAGCCGGTCCTTTTCGATGCCATTGACCACCAATTTTTTCGCACATTCCCGAACGACAGATGCCAGCTTGGTGGCATCTTCATCCTGGATATTGTGCAGGCGGAGCATCATAAAGGGCTGGATCATGCCGTCTTCTACCGCCAGGGTTACATCCTGGCACAGGCCGGTCTCCAGAATCGTCCGTTTTAGAGGGGCGTCGTTGGAGCCTGCCAGCACATCGCACAGCACCTGCCGAGCCAGTAACTGCAACTTTTCTTCGAAAGTGCCAAGAATTTTACCCAACAACAGTTGTGCTTTGGGCGTGCCGTCATTCACAGCTTCATAATAGATGGTCTGTTCCTGCCGGACAGGTATTTGCATGGTTAGCGCCTGTTTTTTGCCCATTTCGTACTTAGAAAAATACTCATCCAGCAGAGCCAGAGTTTTTTCTACGGGGATATCGCCATCCAGGAACACCCGGGCGTTGGTGGGGTGGTAATTTTTGCGGTAGGAGTCGATGAACTGCTCGTAAGTAAGATCCGGGATGGCTGTGGGATCACCACCAGAATTGTAACTGTAACACAGATCGGGATACAGCACTTTCATCAAACCACGGTAGGAGGCTTGGTCCACGGAGGACATAGCGCCCTTCATTTCGTTGAACACCACGCCGTTATAGACGAGATTGTCTTCCTGCAGCTCGTAGTGCCAGCCCTCCTGGCGGAAAATATTGGGGTTTTTAAGGATGTTGGGAGCGAAGACGGCATCCAGGTATACTTCAGTCAGATTTAGAAAATCCTGGTCATTGCGGCTGGAGATGGGGTAGACCGTCTTGTCCGGGAAGGTCATGGCGTTGAGGAATGTGTTCATGGAACTTTTCAGCATTTCCACGAAGGGCTCCTTTACCGGATACTTGGCAGAGCCACATAGAACGGAGTGCTCCAAAATATGGAATACACCAGTGTCATCCTCAGGGATCGTCTTAAAGGCGATGCCGAAAAGTTTGTTGCGCTCGCTGCTCTTGACCCAGCACAGTTCCGTGCCGGTCTTGGTGTATACCATCTGCACCAGTTCGGCATTGCTGCCGGGAATGGGACGGATCTGTGTCAAAATGAAATTGTACTGTTTGCAAAGTTGATTCAGTTCCATAGAAATACTCCTTTTCTGCCGAATCGGCTTACCTTTTCTTCATTATACCATGGGAAAAAGACGAATGCAACAGGGTAGAAGGTGTGTATACTAACTCTAAAACGAAAGGAAACAGACTATGTGCACAGCTGTCATCTATAAAACCAAGGATCATTATTTTGGACGCACTCTGGATCTGGAGCATTCCTACAAGGAAAGCGTTGTGGTCACGCCCCGCCAGTTTCCATTTGTATTTCGCACCAAGGGAGTCGTGGACAACCACGCGGCAATCATTGGCATGGCCACGGTTGCGGACGGCTATCCTCTATACTACGAAGCATCCAATGAGCATGGCCTTGCCATGGCCGGGCTGAATTTTCCCGGCAATGCTCACTATTTTGAGGGAATCCCAGGCAAGGACAACATCGCCCCATTTGAGTTCATCCCGTGGATCTTGGGGCAGTGCAAAGACCTTACGGAGGCCCGGGAACTGCTGGGTAAAATCAATCTTTGCAATATCCATTTCAGCAAAGAGCTCCCGTTGTCACCCTTGCATTGGATCATTGCCGACCGCAATGGGGCGATCACAGTGGAAAGTATGGCTGATGGGCTGAAGATCCATGAAAACCCTGTGGGGGTGTTGACCAATAATCCGCCTTTTGATTATCACATGACCCATCTGTGCGATTATCTGAACCTGACCAATCAAGCACCGGAAAATCGCTTCGGCAAGGTGGAATTGCCCCTTTACAGCAGAGGCATGGGGGCTATCGGACTGCCTGGAGATCTCAGCTCCGCATCCCGTTTTGTCCGGGCATCTTTCGTGAAATTAAATTCTGTGTCCGGGGAAGGGGAAATGGAAAGCGTCAGCCAGTTCTTTCACATTTTAGGTTCTGTTGATCAGCAAAGAGGCTGTGCACAAATGCCAGACGGGCGCTTCGAGATCACCCTGTACACCTCCTGCATGAACATAGACAAGGGAATCTATTACTACACGACCTATGATAATTCCTGTATTTCCGCCGTGGATATGTACCGATGCAATTTGGACAGCGGACAGCTATTCCAATATCCGCTGGCAAAAGAGCAGATCATTAATCGGCAGAATTGAAACAAAAAATTACGGTTGATTTTTTATCAATGCGCGCAGTATAATAAGTTTGTTAATTTGTTCCTGCGAAGAATCAATTATGTGAAAGAAGGAGATCATTATGGGAAAGAGTATCAGTCAAATCTTGGATATGATCCGTGAAAACCATATCCAAATGGTGGATTTTAAAATGGTGGATATCAACGGTCAGTACCGTCATGTCACCATTCCTGCACAGAATTTTTCCGAGGAGACGATGAAAAGCGGTATCGGCTTTGATGCCTCCAACTATGGCTATGCCGTGGTGGAAAAAAGCGACATGGTCTTTATCCCCGACCCCGATACCGCAGTGATCGATCCGTTCTGTTCTGTCCCCACATTGTCAATGACCGGCAACGCAATGATCATCGATACCCCTGAAAACCGGCCTTTGCCCCAGTATCCCCGCAATATTGTCCGGGCGGCTGTTCAACAAATGCGTGACAGTGGCGTGGCGGATACCATGTACATCCTGCCGGAGTTTGAATTCTATCTGTTTGACCAGGCGGGCTGGGAAGTCAGTGGCCGGGAGATCAGCGCCTTTGTGGATGCCAAGCAGTCTTACTGGAACAGCGCATCCGAGGGCCTGGGCGTGGTCGTGCCCAAGCAGAAGAATTACCACATTGCAAAGCCCTTTGACATTTCCTATGAGTGCCGCAGTGAGATGTGCATGCACATGTTGGATGCAGGCATTGAAATCAACTACCACCATCCCGAGGTAGCTGCTTCCGGCCAGTTTGAGATCGAACCCCAGTTGGGAGAAATGGTCCACATGGCGGATGCCACCATGATGATCAAATACATCATCCATAACACTGCGTTGAAGTACGGCAAGACCGCAACCTTCATGCCAAAGCCCATCTACGGAGAGGCAGGCAGCGGTATGCACGTGCATATGTTGCTGATGAAAGACGGAAAGCCCGTGTTCTCTGACGACAACGGCTATGCTCACTTAAGTGAAACGGCACACTATTTCATGGGCGGTCTATTAAAGCACATTGCATCCCTTTGTGCCTTGACCAACCCCAGCACCAACTCCTTTAAGCGGCTGGTGCCCGGTTATGAGGCGCCCGTCACCGTTGGCTATGCCACATCCAATCGTAGTGCGGTTATCCGCATCCCGGCTTACGCCAAGAGCCCGGAGAAGCGTCGCTTTGAACTGCGCAACCCGGACGCCACCTGCAACCCCTATTTCTGCTACGCTGCCATCCTGATGGCAGGTTTGGACGGTGTGAAGAACAAGATCAATCCCCATGAAAACGGATGGGGCCCCTACGATGTGAACCTGTACCACCTGCCGGAGGAAGAAAAGGCAAAACTGCAGGGCCTGCCCACTTCTTTGGAAGAGGCGCTGGACGCTTTGGAGCAGGATCATGACTATCTGACCGTCGGCGGTGTCTTCCCTGAGGAGTTGATCAAGAACTTCATCAAGACCAAGCGGGCTGAATGCGCAGAGCTTTCTGCCATTCCCCATCCGGCAGAATATGACAAGTATTTTAATCTGTAAGGCACAAAAAATCACCCGAAAGATTTCGGGTGATTTTTATTTTACTGCTTGAACTTTTCGATGATGGCATCTACAATGCGCTCGCTGGCGTGGCCGTCTCCATAGGGATTACTGGCCTTGCTCATGCGGTCGTATTCTGCGCTGTCCGTCAGCAGACGCAGAGTTTCGTGATAGATGACCTCGCTGTCTGTGCCCACCAGTTTCAACGTACCGGCAGCAATACCCTCTGGACGCTCGGTGGTGTTACGAAGAACCAATACCGGCTTGCCAAGAGAGGGGGCTTCTTCCTGGATTCCGCCGCTGTCGGACAGAATAATATATGCCTTGTTTTGGAAGTTGTGGAAGTCGAACACTTCCAAGGGCTCGATCAGTTTGACCCGATCGCAATCGCCGAAGATTTCATCGGCGGCAGCACGGACCAAGGGATTCTTGTGGATGGGGTAGATGACTTTGCAACCCGGAACTTCGTCCAGCACTTTGCGAATGCCACGGAAAATGTTACGCATGGGTTCGCCGAGGTTTTCTCTGCGGTGGGCAGTGAGGAGAATCAACTTGTCCCCGTCCAGCCATTCCAGTTCGGGGTGGGTGTAATTTTCGTCAACGGTGGTGCTCATGGCATCAATGACGGTATTGCCGGTGACATAGATCTTTTCGTCGGGAAGATTTTCTTTCAGAAGATTCTCCCGGCTGAGCTCCGTGGGGGCGAAATACATATCGGTCATGCAATCGACCATCTGACGGTTCATTTCCTCGGGGTAGGGGGAGTACTTGTCGTAGGTACGCAGACCGGCTTCCACATGGCCGATGGCGATTTGATTGTAGAAGGCCGCCAGCGCACCGGCAAAGGTGGTGGAAGTGTCGCCATGGACCAGCACGATGTCGGGACGTGCTTCTTTCAGAACGCCGTCAATGCCGTCCAGAGCGCGGATGGTGATGTCAGAAAGGGTCTGGCCCTGCTTCATCATGTTCAGATCATAGTCGGGGGTGATTTGGAAAGTGGCAAGCACTTGGTCCAGCATTTCCCGGTGCTGTGCAGTGACACAGACGATGCTTTCAATTTCCTCGCGCTTTTCCAGTTCCTTCACCAGAGGGGCCATTTTGATGGCTTCCGGCCGGGTACCGAAAATGCTCATTACTTTAATTTTGTTCATAATATCCTCGCTTATCGTATTTTCTCTGCGAGTTCCTTGGCTTTCAGCATGGAATCTTCCATGGAGTTGTAGATCCAAGCGCCGTAACGGCCAATGGTATAAACGTCTTTCTGTGCAAAGGATGCTTTTACATCATCCAGTTTCGCGTTGGTAGCGGTATTGATATGCACATAGGCAGGATCCATCATGATTACTGAGTGTGCCACAAGCTCTGTTTGCTCATCGGTAATGCCCAGCTTTTTTAGATTCTCCAAAGTGAGGGCAAGCTGCTGTGCAATATCAGCCTCTGTTACAACGGCATCCTGAGGATAACCGATTTCAATATACATACTCAGATTTTCTGCACCCAGGATGTTGTTATAGAACCCGCAACGGTAGAAATTGCAGGCCTTATCAGCCACATACAGCCAATGTTCCTTGGTGCAAAGGGGGGAGGCCTTGTTGAAGCCCAGATTGAAGACCAAAACCTTGTTACAGGACATTTCGGCGACCAAAGCTTCGTATCCGCCAACCAGGGCAAGGAAACGATTCAGAGGGATCGTGTTGATCAAATGCTCATATTCCACCGTGTCGCCGCAGGAAAGAACAGCGACCTTTTTCTCCAAATCCACGCTTTGCACTTCGGTGTTCAGCAAGACCTTATCAGAGTCCAGGGCATTATACAGGATCTCGATAAAACTGCCGGCGCCGTTTTTGGGATACAGAAAGCTGGCGTTGTAGGAATTGACCTCCTGCTTTCGCATATTGCGGATGATGGCCTCCTTGTCGGCGTAGGGGAAGAAGCGCCCCATGGCATCCACATCCAGTTCCTGCAGATCGATGGCGTAGAGTTTTTCGTTATAAGGCTTCAGGAACTTTTCGACGATGGATCTGCCGAATTTACCGTAAAGCATATCCAGGAAGTTATCATACTTGTCTTTCTCTTCTTTGTTAAAAAGATCGTAAAGGCAGTCAATGAACTCTTCTTTATCCAGTTGATGGATGTTGGTCTGGAAAGGGAAGTCCACGAACCGGTCACCATGGACGATTTTGGTACACTTTTCGTTGTAGATAATATCTTCCTTGGGCATTTGGTCCAGAAATTTCTTTTTGAACTCTTCGGTATTAAAGTGAAAGAAATGGCCGGCATAATCCCAAACATATTCACCGTTTTTGATGGTGCGACAATACCCGCCCACTTCATTTTCTTTTTCAACGATTAGATAATCGCCCTTGCAGTAATTTGCATAGGTCAAACCGGAAATACCGGCACCGATGATGAGATGCTTCGTGTGTTTCAAATTCATAAACTTACACCTTTGGCAATTGAATTTTTGATAAATTTTTCAAAATCCTTAGCTT
>JAZURL010000075.1:0-8824 GCA_045606205.1 Faecousia sp.
TTTCGTGAGCATAGGGAATCTCCTTTGGATGGATTGGTGGTACTTTTTATTCTAAGGTTTTTGTTCTCTATGCTCAACTTATATTTATGACAATGGGGCCAGGCTCATCGCCTGACCCCAACATTTATTATAGAACCTAAATTTACAGCAACCGGATTCCGGCCTTTTCGCAGGCATTCACAGTTTCGGCGTCCCAAATGCTTGCCTGTACTTCACCAATGTGGGTGCAGCCCATCATGAGCATACACAAACGGGATTGACCGATACCACCGCCAATGGTCAAAGGCAGTTCGTTATTCAGAAGCATTTTGTGGAAAGGCAGTTCTGCTCGATTCATGCAGTTCGCTTCCTTTAATTGGTAGGCAAGAGCCTCAGCATCCACACGAATGCCCATGGAGGAGATCTCTAATGCCCGGTCAAGCACTTCATCCCAGAAGAAAATATCGCAGTTCAGACTCCAGTCGTCATAGTCAGGGGCGCGGCCGTCATGGGGCTTGCCGGATGCCAACTTGCCGCCGATCTGCAAGATGCAGGCGGTGTGATGTTCCTTCACATACGCCTTTTCCCGCTGAGAACCGGTCAAATCGGGATACAGATCCTCCAACTCTTGGGTGGTGATAAACGAAACTTCCCGATCCAGTTCCACACGCAGTTGGGGGAAACGTACATGGAGCCGATCGTTGGTGTCGCAAATGGCCCGGACAATGGCCCGGACAATCAGCTTCAGATACTCAAGATTCCGGTTTTCCTTGGTGATGACCTTTTCCCAGTCCCACTGGTCTACATAGATGGAGTGGATATTGTCCAGGCTTTCGTCCCGACGGATGGCGTTCATGTCTGTGTACAGGCCGTTGCCCACGCTGAAATTGTACCGCTTCAGCGCCAGGCGTCTCCACTTGGCCAAAGAATGCACCACCTGGGCATCCTCACCCACGGCAGGCACATCAAAGGACACGGCGCGCTCGTAACCGTTGAGGTTATCGTTCAGACCGGATTCCTCTGTGACGAACAGAGGAGCGGATACCCGCTTCAAATTCAGCGCGGTGGAAAACTCCTCTTGAAATGTTTCCTTAATGTAGGCTATGGCTCGCTGGGTGTCGTAAGCATCCAGCACGGGGCAGTAGCCCTCGGGAATATAGATTTGATTCATAGTGCACCAACCTTTCCGTGTGCGGCAATGCAGTCAAGTAATTGTTGGGGTTTTTCAATAATGGTATCCGCACCGCTTTCCAGCAGTTCGTCCTTACCACGGAAGCCCCAAGTAACACCGACTGTGCAAAGATTTGCATTTTTTCCGGTTTTCATATCCGTGCCGGTGTCACCGATGTACAGGCACTCTTCCGGTTTGGCGTTGCATTCTTCCATTATTCCATAAACAGCCGTAGGATCGGGCTTGATGGGAACACCCTCCCGCTGGCCGTAGACACATCTAAAGTAGCCCTCACCGAACAGGGAATTAATCACACCGCAAGTGGCAAAATGGGGTTTGTTGGACAGGATCGCCATTTGGATGCCCTGGGCCTTGATGGCGTTCAGGGTTTCCTGAATACCCTCAAATGGAGCGGTAAGATAGGACGTATTTGCGTTGTAGGCAGTGTTATAATCTGCAAAGACTTTCTCGAAAGTTTCATCTGTCAACGCATTCCGGAAACGAAGCGCCCGTTTGATGAGATTCACAGCACCGTTGCCGGCAAAATAGTTATATTCCTTATCGTCGATAGGCTCGATGCCGTGCTTGCTCAGGGCGTAATTGCCGTAGTAGGCGATGGTATGTACCGTGTCCAGCACTGTGCCGTCCAGGTCAAAGATACAAAGTTTGATCATAATTGCACCTGCTTTTTCTTTTCCGATTGCTTTATTATAAGGTTTGCAGTATAATAAGTCAAGAGTTTTACAGAGGAGGGCGGCAGTGTGAAAACCGTCATTATGGTGCGCCATGGGCAGAGCGAAAGCAACGTGAAAAAGACGTTCACCGGCCAGCTGAATGCACTTTTAACGCAAACCGGCAGGGAACAGGCGCTGCGGATGGCTCAGTATTTGGACAAATACCGGATCGATAAGATTTATGTAAGTTCTTTGGAACGGGCGGTGGAGACGGCACAGCCCATCGCTCTGCGCCAAAACTGCCCTGTGGAAAAGCGGGATGAGCTGATGGAGATCAATTCCGGCCTGTGGCAGGGTTTGACCTTTACGGAAATTGCAGAAAAATATCCCCAAACCTATAAGGTTTGGAGAGAGAATATCGGCCTTGCCACCCCGGATGGGGGAGAGACCTGCAAACAGCTCTATGACCGGGTGACGGAATTTTTCACAAAAGTATTGGAGATGCCGGAAGAAACAGTCTGCTTCGTGTGCCACGCCACACCCATCCGGATGATGGAAAGCTTTATCCTTGCCGGCTCTGCAGAGGGGGCGCAGGAGATCCCCTGGGTACCCAATGCTTCCGTGACCGTTTACACTTACGATGGTCAATTCCGGGAAGAGGAACGGGGAACTTGTGATTTTCTTGGCGAACTTTGTACCAATTTGCCGAAAACCATATAAAAAAACAAGCCGGAGGTTGTACATCAAATAGTACAACCTCCATATTTATTATTAACTTTAATTCCATTTATACCCACATTCAAGACAGACATACTCTGTTCTTTTTGCGAAGCACTTTTCGCAAAAATATAGCACAATCATAAGTAAAGCAAGCACCGCCGACTTACCTCTCATAAACACACGGCTTCGTTCTTTTTCATGCACAAAATATTTGCTTGATTTGCATCGAGGGCAACAAATTAATCCTGTACTGCGGATATGCCCGCAATTGTTTTCTTCTTCATCGGTAGTGCCGGTTTTGAGAGAAAATTGTTGCAAATATTCCCATGCACGTTGAATATTTCCGTTCATCTCCTTATTAAAAACCAACGCCTTTTCATTACATACAGCATCCCATTCGTCATGGACGAATGGCGATGTTTCTGTTTTCTCTCGTACTGCTAAGTAGCCGTTTGAGTAGCCTTCGGCAGGGCTAAAAATAATCTCGGAAATATTGCGATAATCTATAACTGTCTCAATCGTATTCTGTTCAATATCCTTATGAATCGACAGTGTGTAGTACGAAATATCCATATACCCATCCATACCATCATATCTACCGATCGGCGGTTCCTGAATGTTGACAGATGCATCACTATTTGATGATATTATCTTCTGCCCACAGTTGGGACAAAAATTCGCATCGGCGCAGTCGTTTCCACAATTCGGGCAAAACATAGTTACCACGCTCCTTTGCCCTTATTATAAGTGCCACGGATACAAAAAGCAAGAGCATTTCTGTGTCAGTTTTTCAAGACAATTTCCTCCTTTCCTCTTTTTAGCCAATAACCGACGGCCGTTCCAGCTATCAGCTTTCTGAAATCCTGTTTGTTAACAGAATTTCAGAAAACAGACAGTCTCCGGCAAAAACATTTTTGACGAAGCCGACGATGCCGTTAAAGATATCCTTGACCGCATTCCAAACATTCTCAACATTTGCAAAAAAAGCATTCAGCACATTGCCGAATGCTCCAAACTGTTCTGTCCAGTCCTTGGCGAACATACCCTGCAGGAATTCGCTGATCCCTGCAAAAATTCCCTGTACAAAGGCCATTCCCTCCTGCAATTTTGTGGAAATCCAATCAATTGCCGTTGTAAAGAATCCTACGATGGGCTGAATCACATTTGTGTTAAACCAATCTGCCGCGGTTGCCAGCGCGCCTGTGATGGCCTCCCAGGCTGTCAGCACCGCCGCCTTGACTGTATCCCAGTTGGCGATCAGCAGGACGATAATGGCAATCAGGGCCACAATCGCGATCACGACCAACCCGATGGGAGATGCCAGGAAATTCATCGCCGCGCCAAAGGCAGTGGTAACGGCTGTGGCGGCAGTGCATATCGCCTGCCACGCTGTAGTTGCTGCAACCTGCGCCCATTGAGCAGTTGTATTGGCTACCTTTGCTGCGGTGTTGGCGATCCATGCTCCGGTACTACTCGCGAGTTGGGCTATAGTCGCACCGAATTTGCTGAACGCAGTTCCAATGGCACTGCCAAAATCCCGCATCTTTTGTCCTGCGTTAGAACAAACTTCTAAAAAAGGCTGCCATGCATTCTTCACACTATTGCCAAGTGAATTATCATTTCCGATAATCTTCGCTTTGATGCTATCCCAAAAGTCAGGAATACTACTTTTGATGCTTTCCCAACTAATACCTTCAAATGACTTTTTAATTTGCGTTGTCATTTCTTGTGTTTTGGGAAATAATGCGGTGAAAAGATTAAATTTAGTTCCTTGATTTTCAGAAACGTGCTTAAGACCTTTGCCAATGTCTGTGGTAATTTCCTCCAAATTCACTCGTACGTCTGCCAGTGCATTAAAATCCTCTACCACACCACCAAACCATGTTTCTTCTTGCGGTGTCATCAGGCTTACAACTTCCTGCATTTTGGTTGCTACCACATCTAAATTGGTTGCCATATCGCCGATATTTGTCAGTATCGTTTGTAAACCGTCGGCATCAAAACTAAATGCATCGTTTACTACATTTCCGACATTTTTTGATATTTTTTCCCAACCCTCGAGTAGCGCGATAGCTTCTGTTATCTCTTTTTCAAAATTACTCGTATCAAGTTGCACTTCCAACTGTACAACTTCGTTATATGTCATTCATTTCACCTCTTTAATTAGAAACACCCGCCAGTATCTCTGACGGGTGCCACGACTTATTATCTATTAAAGTGCCGTTATCCTCCTCTTAGGATCGCACGTTCCATTGTCTTTCTGTCATACTCCCTATACAAGCGGTAGCGCTCTGCAATGACACGATTCAAATCTCTAATTGCCAGAGCGGGTTCTGCGGCATATAGTTCCATTTGACGACGCTCAAACTCTGTATTGATCATAGTAGTCGCTGCTTCCCTCGTCAAAACGCGTTCTCTCGATAATGCCTTAATAGCGCGTCTGCGGTAGGGAGAAAATTTTTCAAAATAAGCATCAAAATCAATACCGCTCGTATCGCAGACAGGGATATCCAGCATAAATGTTGCAGTAGACGGCACTAAAGACTTTAGTACTGTAAAAAAGTGGAACACTGCTTCATGGCCTAATTCATCATATCCCGTAAGAAAGCCAATGGATATTACTCTCTCGTTTCCTTCATCGTTCCAGTAAAAATGAAGTCTTCCATATTCCTTTTCATTTCTTGAATAAATTACTTTCATGATTTGATCATACTGGATCTTAGCAACAATCATTTTCTGGAATAATGGCTTATGGTGCACGATCAGACACTCTTTTGTGAATTCCACCAGATTAGAAGCATTACCGCCATACTTACCATATGGAATTTCGTACGAATCTTCCTGCTCCTTTTTTGCCGTTTCCATTTCAGGTACTTTTGTACCACACATGGGGCAGAATTTCATTTCCGCACAGTCGTTTCCACAATTGGGGCAAAACATAGTTACCACACTCCTTTGCCCTTATTATAAACGACCCTTATGCAAAAAGCAAGGATTATTCTCCCAGCAGTTTTTTCAGCCGCTCCTGCTCTGCCAATTCCTCAGTCTTTTTGCTTCGCAAAAATCCAGCTCCCTTTACACAAGGGAGCCTTAAAAACCGGGTCTGCGGTATCGCAGACCCGGAACTTTTTACTTGGAGAACAGCTTATCCAACAGAGTGACTACACCGATGATAACCAAGGTCACGGTGAAGATGCCCAGCATACCAACGCCCACAATGCTCAGAGCGTTCAGCAGGGCTGCGGTATCGATACCAACAAAGAACTGTGCAACAGCAGTTCCGATCTTAATTGCCATCTCGTTCATAGTAACCTCCTCTTACAGTCCCAGCTGGCTCTTGACCAGTGCCAGGATCAAACCGCCGGCAATGACGGATGCGATCTGGCCGGACACATTAACACCGATGGAGTGCATAAGCAGGAAGTTCTGATTGTCTTCCTCCAGACCCATCTTATGGACAACACGGGCGGACATGGGGAAAGCAGAGATGCCGGCTGCACCGATCATGGGGTTGATCTTCTTGCCCTCGGGCAGGAAGATGTTCATCAGCTTGGCGATC
This sequence comes from Faecousia sp., assembly GCA_045606205.1. Lineage (GTDB taxonomy): Bacteria > Bacillota > Clostridia > Oscillospirales > Oscillospiraceae > Faecousia. Next base: position 6,104 of record JAZURL010000075.1, read on the forward strand.
ATGATGCCGCCGAAGGTATCCACCACGAATGCAACCAAGCCCAGACCCATGATCAACAGGGTCTCAATCTGTAAGAATTCCTCTGCGCGCATCCGGGCAGCGATGGTGATGCCCAAAAACAGGGTAATGAGGTTTGCCAGCACATTCTGTGCGGTCTCGGACAGGGAGTTGAGCACGCCGCACTCCCGGATCAGGTTGCCGAACATCAGGAAACCGATCAGCGCAACAGCGTCGGGGGCGACGAAAGCAACGATCATGGTGACCACGATGGGGAAGAGGATCTTGGTGCGCTTGGAAACGTTCTTGCCCTCGTAAGCCATCTTAATGCGGCGTTCCTTCTTGGTGGTGCACAGCTTGATGATGGGGGGCTGTACCAAGGGAACAAGCGCCATGTAAGAATAGGCGGCCACCATAATGGGTGCCATGTAATTGGATACCAGCTGGCCGGCCACATAAATAGCGGTGGGGCCGTCGGCCGCGCCGATAATGGCAATGGAAGCGGCATCCTTTAGTTCAAAACCGAACAGCGTTGCCATGAATAATGTAAAGAAGATGCCAAACTGGGCGGCTGCACCGAAGATCATCAACTTGGGATTGCTCAGCAGGGGACCAAAGTCGATCATGGCGCCGATACCCACAAACAGCAACAGGGGGAACAGTTCGTGATAATCGATACCGATGGCAAACAGGGCGTTGATGACAGCCTGTACACCGGTGCCGACTTCAGCAACTGGCAGGTTCATCAAAATAGCGCCAAAGCCCATAGGAAGCAGCAAAGTAGGTTCCATTTCCTTGACAATGGCAAGGTAAATGAGGATGCCGCCGATGCCCCACATGACCACGGACTGCCAGGTGATGTTGGCAAAGTTCTGAAGTAATACTTCCATGAAAACCTCCGCAAGTAAAATTTACACTATATCGAATCCATTATAGCATAGTTCTGTAAAAAGTACAGAGAAAATTTTTTAAAATAATGCAAAAATTAACTGCAAATCAACAGAATACAATTCTAGAACAAAAATTCGAAAATATGAAAAATAATTGATGCATTTTTGCGCAAGGTGTGTTATACTGATGAAAAACAGGAAAGGAGCGGCCTATGTATCAGCCACTTGCAGACCTTTTGCGGCCTCAGACCCTGGATGAGGTCTTTGGGCAGGAACATATTTTGGGAGAGAACGGCATTCTGCGCCGCTTAGTGGATGGGGGCAATGTGCCCAATATGATCTTCTATGGCCCCAGCGGAACAGGTAAGACCACCGTTGCCAAGATCATTGCCCAGCAGACCAATCGCACATTGTATCAACTCAATGCCACCACTGCATCCACGGCGGACATCAAAGAGATCGCCGCGCAACTGGATACTTTCCTTGCGCCCAACGGCATTTTGCTGTATTTAGACGAGATCCAGTCCTTTAATAAAAAGCAACAGCAGATTCTCCTTGACTATATCGAAAGCGGAAAGATCACCTTGATCGCCTCTACCACGGAAAATCCCTATTTCTATGTGTTCAACGCGATTCTTAGCCGCTCTACCATCTTTGAATTCAAGCAGATCGATTCCAAGGCTGCCCTGAAAGCAGTGAAGCGGGCAGTTGCATTTTTGGAAGAGCGCACAGCCTTGAAAGCAAAGCCGGAAGAGGGTGCTTTGGAATACATTGCTGGCTCTTGCGGCGGTGATCTGCGCAAGGCCATGAATGCGGTAGAAGTGCTGTTTTCTGCTGGAAAGCCGGAAAAGGGCGAACTGGTGCTGACCTTGGAAGACGCCAAAGCGGTTTCTCAGAAGAGCGCCCTCCGGGCAGACCGGGATGGAGATAATTTCTACGATCTGCTGTCTGCCATGCAAAAGTCCATCCGCGGGTCTGATCCGGATGCGGCCTGCCATTATTTGGCCCGTCTTTTGGAGGCTGGGCAGATGCAGGCGGCCTGTCGTCGGCTAATGGTCATTGCCTGCGAGGATGTAGGTCTTGCGTTTCCCCAGATCATTCCCATCGTCAAATCCTGCGTGGATGCGGCGCTGATGCTGGGCATGCCGGAAGCTCGCATTCCTTTGGGTGATGCGGCGGTACTGATGGCAACATCACCAAAATCCAACTCCGCCCATGTTGCCCTGGATGCGGCTTGGGAAGATGTTCGTAACGGCCTGGGCAGGGGATTCCCCCGGCATTTACAGAACGTCCATGCGGACTCCTATACCATGGAGAGGGAACAGGGGTATCAGTATCCCCACAATTTCCCCAATCATTATGTGAAGCAACAGTATCTTCCGGATGATATTGCGGGGAAGACCTACTATGAATAGGGCCCCAACAAGCTAGAGCAGTCTGCAAAGCAGTACTGGGATGCGATCAAGGGAAAGTGAGGGTGGTTATGGACGTTCAGGTCAATGATATTCTCACCATGAAAAAGCCCCATCCTTGCGGAGAAAAGCGGTGGCAGGTGCTTCGCACCGGCGCAGATTTTCGCCTGCGGTGCTTGGGCTGTGGACATGAGATTATGGTTCCCCGGTTCAAAGCAGAAAAAAATATCCGGTCAATCAGTAAAAGTGAAAACTCCTCGACAGATTCAAGCGGCAGCCGATAAATTCGGCTGCCGCTTTCTGTGTGTATGCGCAGGTTTGTCCCAAAATCACGCAAGGGCAGGGAGGATTTGTCGCGGATAGCGGACAAGGATGCGACCAACTTTTTGAGATCAGGCAGGTATACTGAAACCATCTTCACA
>JAZURL010000076.1:0-14590 GCA_045606205.1 Faecousia sp.
CACCTCTAAAACGGACCAGCCGTCCGCCCTCGGTGCGGGCGGTGAGGAAGTCCTTGTCTGTGCCGTCCACCAAACAGCGAAGGCACTTGCCCACATAGCTTTCGTGAATCTCCTCGGAAATGCCGTTTTGTACTGCGCAAAGCCGGTCAAAACGGCGATTCTTTTCTTCCTTGGGAGTGGGATCATCCATGGATGCGGCAGGTGTGCCGGTACGGGGGGAGAAGATAAAGGTGAAGAGGGAATCGTAGCGCACCTGCTGGATGAGGGAGATTGTCTCCTCAAATTCTTCTTCTGTTTCTCCGGGGAAGCCCACGATGACATCGGAAGTCAGAACCAGCTCAGGCATAACGGACTTGGCGTAAGACACCAGATCCAAATACTTCTCCCGGTCGTAGTGGCGGTTCATGGCCTTCAGCACCCGGGAAGAACCGGACTGGAAGGGAAGATGTAGCTGCTTTGCGATTTTGGGAGAGGATGCCATGGTATCAAACAGCTTTTTGCCGGCATCCCGGGGATGGCTGGTCATAAAGCGAATGAGGAAATCTCCGTCTATAGCGGCGATTTCGGCAAGCAGATCGGAAAAATCTACGCCATCTCCCAGATCCTTGCCGTAGGAGTTCACATTCTGGCCCAGCAGGGTGATTTCCTTGCATCCGTTTTCAATGAGGCATCGGCACTCCGCTAAAATATCCTCTTTTTTGCGGCTGCGCTCCCGTCCCCGGACATAGGGCACGATGCAATACGTACAGAAATTGTTGCAGCCATACATGATGGACACCCAGGCTTTCAGGGTGTTGTCACGCACCTGGGGGATGCCCTCAGCGATAGAGCCGGGTTCGTCTTCAATATAGAACTGGCGTGTGCCCTTACTCAGCACATTCCACAGAATCTCCGGGAACTGCCACAGATGATGGGTGGAGAAACAGCCATCCACATGGGGGTAGCTCTTGCGGATGCGGTCGGAGACCTTGGTTTCGCCCGCCATACAGCCGCACAGGAAAATCTTCTGGGCAGGATGACGCTTTTTGGTGTGGGTCAATGCACCCAGGTTGCCGAAAACCCGTTGCTCGGCGTGTTCCCGGATGGCGCAGGTGTTCATCACCACCACATCCGCCCCCTCGGCCTCCTGCACGATGGCGTAACCGCTTTGGGTCAGATATCCACGGATTTTCTCAGAATCCGCCTCATTTTGCTGACAGCCGTAGGTCTCCACATAGGCAGTGGGGGTGCGGTTTTCAGCCAGCCAATAGGCGTTGATTCGATCGCAGAAGGCATACTGCGTATTCAGTTGCTCCTGGGAAATAACGGTGGTTTTGGTGTTCATGGGGTATCCTCCGGGTAATGCTTTCTCAACATAAAATAATAGCATTTTTTTGCCGGATTTTCAAGGGGAAGTAATACTTTTTTCACAATACCTTTGGGAAAAAAGATTTTTATGGAAAAATTCTTGTTTCGTGTCTAATGCGCGCCTGTATTTTCGTTATTTTTGTTGACGCAGGAATTCCAGTGTGTTAAAATAAGCTTGGAAATAATTGTATATTCCTTGCTTTTGGCTGAGTTCTGTGTCTAGACTAACGAAAGAAAGGAATTAAAAAAATGAAAAAACGAATGATTGTGCTGTTTCTCGCTTTCGCAATGCTCGTCCCCTTTACACCTGCCGTAGCCGCTGACGATAACGTCCCACGGCCCACGGTGGAGGAGATTCTGAGCGAGTACCACCAAAAGGCCTTTGAAGCAGAAGCTGCCCAGCAGACGGGGCGCGCTTCCGCCAATTCCCGGAGTGTTGGAAATTCCGGAAAAACCTTGGAGCAGGAAACTGTGGACACCTTAAATGCCGCCGGATACGAAGCATATAATTTGACATCCGAAAATTACAAAACGCTGGAAGCTCAATTACAGACTGATTTTGCGGATATGGGTCTTGATCCGGATGGTTCCTATATCATTACCATAAGCGGTGAAGAGGATAGTGCATCCAATCATGCTCGTGGACCTAACCCTAATGTTGGTAACGCACAGGCTCCGGATGGCGGCGATCCTGCGTATTTTTCGTATACCTATAATGGCACGACATATTACATGCGGTATGTAACCGTGACCGCTGAAGATGAAGCATCTTTGGGCAGAACTACATCTATTAATTTGCTGCAGGAATATGGTGCAAGCAATTTAATTAATGCGCTCAATTTGCCTATAACAATTGCTTCGTCTCTGGGGCTTTTGCCGTATACAGGAACAGTGTACTCTTTGTTTTCTGCCATAGTACCAAATATCAATAATGTTCAGCCTAGCGTTCTTCAGTACATAGGTGGGACAAATTGGACCATTACATACACGCAAATTTATAATTTTCAAGAAGAAATGTGGGTGCTCTGTGGATCAGTTGAATACGCTACTTTAAGATATGCAGTTCAATGTGCATACTATGATCCGGCCACCAATCAATATGAATTTACTGCTAGCGATGGGGAAACATATGATGTGATTTATTCCTCTCTTTACGATGACAAAAATACGATGAAGGAATATGCTGCACTTGCTTATGAAAATAATGCAAGGTGGTGCGATAAAGTTCAGTATGTTGAATACAAATTTGCTGGAGAGACTGTGATTATACACACACGGAGGCAAGAATACTTGGGGTACGAACCTTGAAGAATATTAAAACAAGGGGGAGTGTACAATGAAGAAGGTATTGGTAATTATTGCTACTATTATCGTGAGCATTGCTTTGATTGTTTCGTTAATAACCTGTATCCCTCAGCATACAAAAATTACTCAAACCCTGAATGCGATACAATTGGACAAGGACGGTAATATAATCGGCACGGAAGAAATTGCAATGCAAGGCATTTTTAGGGATTACCGATTCAAGGAGGACACGATTGAGCTGCATATTGCCCCATTTGGGATGCTCAAGAGTATAAGTTTTTCCGGCGACAGCAGATGGGATTCACAGTCCGAGCTGACAGATCTCTTTGGTGAATTTTATGAAATCACATTTGGGGCGTGGAATACTTCAAAGGACGATTACGATTTTGGAACGATTATTGTTAGCAAAGATTTTGAATACTGGTTTTTTCGTGCAGACGATAATGGCCAACCGATCTACTACGTCGCTTCGGCCTCGGGCGAACATACTGTTGAAGAAATCGTGCAATATTTCAAAGGCCTTGCCCCGGGATATGTACCTGGTACGAAAACTGCTAAGAGCAGCTGAAAAATGAACGGACTTTTGTGTATACTGCGTCAAATTCTATTTTAGTAACGAAACTGGAACGGCAATTTTTGGTGTATCAGAGGAACCACTATTTACTCATTACAGAAGCACTTCTATTACATTACCAGACACAGACTGATTTTTTTAGATTAGGGGGTACTCTGATGAAGCTTCGCCGTGTTTCTGAATTTTTTCTTTTGATTGCTATGTTTGTCTTACCCCTGAGTGCGTGCTTGCCCAAAGAGCCCATGCAGGAAGTCAACTGGGAGCTGCAGGGAGCATGGATTTCAGAAGATGGGAAGGTTATAGGGAGTAACGAACTATCTATACGCGGATCGGTTCCCGTCGAATATGACGGAGCAAATTCAAAACAGGCTGAATTAAACTTCACTTGGCCGGAAGCTCTCAATTATATGAATTATGGAACAGAAATGTATTCTGTCCGTTCAAACTCTAAAGGGAATGCAACCGATACCTGCCCGTTTTACGTTTTCGGTTACGCTTCATATTACGAACCTGCCTTAAAGAAGCCTATTCCATTAAATTTTGTGATTTTCCCAGAGGAACAATTTGCAGTTTTTGTCGTATCCGAATATGACCGTTACTTTGTTGCATCCACTGACCCCAATGCGGATCTAAAAGCATTGCTGGAGTTGTGCAAAGAACAAGTTATGTCGGAAGACAGCGAAGTGTGATAAGAGATCCCCACTGCTTTGGCAGTGGGGATTTGCAATGTCATTGCGCAGATTTGTAAACAAACTGTGTTGCGTCTTGCTTTTTATGGCACAACATGGTAGAATTCTCGTATTCTATGCCCGATCTTCGGGAGAAAGAGGAATCTATGGAGTGCAAGAATTGCGGTGCGTCGCTGGAAGAGAATCAGACTATTTGCCCTGACTGCGGCGAAGATAATCAGGTGAAACCGCCTAAGAAAAAGCTGAGCAAGAAGGCAAAGATTTCCATTATTGCGGTGTCCGTGGTAGTGTCGATGCTGTTGTCCATTGTGGGCGTAGGCCTTTGCTTACTCAAACCATGGCAGAATGATGTTTTCAACAGGGAAAAATATCTTGCTTCTGATTTTTGGGCCAATGCCGCCCGTGATCAAGTGGTTGCCACCATGGGCGATTATCAGTTGACCAATGGCCGCCTGCAGGTGTTTTTGTGGATGCATGTGTATGATCTGATCAATTACTACATAGAACAGTACGGTGAGTACGCCGTATACTATTTGGGCATTGATCTGAGCAAGCCCCTGGATGAACAGATTTACAACGAAGAGACAGGTATGACCTGGGAGCAATACTTCCTGGACGCTGCTTTTTACACCTGGAATCGTTATCAAGCAATGGTTGATGAAGCAAAAAAAGCTGGTTTCCAAATGCCTGCAGAATCTCAGAAAGAATTGGCGGAGCTGCACTCTTCTTTGGAGGCGGACGCTAAGGAACAGGGATATAACAGCGGGGAGGAACTGCTCCAGGCGCAGTTGGGTAAAACAGTGACCTTTGAGGATTACTACTACTATTTGGAAATGTGCTGGATGGGCAACGCTTATTTCAATGAAATGATTTCCAAGCTGGCATTTACGGATGCAGAACTGGAAGCATTCTATGAGAAAAACAAGGAATCCCTGGAAGGTTACGGCGTTTTTAAGGATGACAGCCTGTTGGTGGATTTCCGGAATATTCTCATCAAGCCTGTTGCCACAAAGAATGAGGACGGCAAGTCGGTTATTACCGATGAAGCATGGGAAACCTGCCGGCAAAAAGCACAGGAGATCATGGACACCCTGCAGAGCAAGGAACTCAGTGAGGAAGTCTTCGCTGAACTGGCAAAAAACAAATCTGAGGATAAGAATACTGCCTCCAATGGTGGCTTGTATCAATATGTGGGCAAAAATGATCTGGCAACGGTGGATGTGCGACACATTCTGATCATGCCCGAGAGCAGCACAGGCAGCACTTACACAGAGGAAGAGTGGGAGGCTTGCCGGATAAAAGCCCAGGCTCTATTAGATCAGTATCTGGCAGGAGAGAAGACCGAGGCAGTCTTTGGCGCAATGGCCAATGAGCACAGCCAGGATCAGAATGGCAAAGTGACCAATGGCGGGCTGTATGCAGATGTCTACGTAGGCCAGATGGTTAAGCCCTTTGAAGAGTGGATCTTTGACGGAAGCCGCAAGGCAGGTGATACCGGTCTTGTCAAAACCCAGTACGGCTATCATGTGATGTATTTCGTGGATCGCAACGGCCCGGTGGACGATTGGGCATTTGCCGAGGGCCGCAAGGCAGGGGACACTGCGCTGATCAAAACGGAAGACGGCTATCAGGTCGTCTACTACGTGGGTGATGCGATAGAATGGAAAGTATGGTGTCAGGACGGCTTGCAGAATGAAACTGCGGAAAGCATGATGCAGTCCTATACCGATGCGCGACCCATCGATGTGCGCTATTGGGCTGTTGTACTCAGCCAGCGCGCGGAAACAGAATAAAGTCATACCGCACCGGGGCAGCAACGAGCTGCCCTGGGCTTTTTGCGGGAGTTAGCCGAGGCTGTTTTCCATTGACAGAAAAAGAGAAAAATGTTATAGTTGTGGGAGAAAAACACAGGAGGACCGTAATGGCCATGGATAAAAGACCGCGCCGGAAGCGCAGATCCGGCATAGTGCTCAATAATCAGACCTTGTTGATTTTGGTGGGAATTCTGTCGGCAGTTTTGATTGTGCTGCTGGTGATCAGCGGAAGCCTTGTGGGTAACAACGCCACAGACCCGGCAGATAACGCACTGAACAGTGGGATGAGCAGCAGCTCCGCAGGATCCTCCGAATCCAGCAGTGCGGTGACACAGCCCTCTTCCAGCGTTGTTCCGTCAACTTCTTCTGTGCCACCCTCTACCGCACCGAAGCTTCCGGTGACACCAAGCGGAGGGAATTACATCAACGTGGGTTCCGGCTATATTGCAGAGGTGGTTCAGGCCAACGTGGAGACCTTTACCGGCACCACATTTGACGACTATTCCCACCCTACCAACAATTACTTACCCGAAGGCACTGTGGATTACTGCGACAAGGAGCTGGTGTACGGCAGCAATACGAAATATGTGAAGCTGCGTAGCGGTCATCGAGTGTATTTGGAAAAGAAGGTATATCCCTTTGAGCAAGAACCGATCACCCGCGCCGTCGCGGAGGTGAAGCAATATAATGGTACCCTGCCGGATCACAACGAGATCGGAATTGTGTCTTTGGAAACAGTGGGGCGGCACTCCATTCTGACATTGGACAGCCTGTGGAAAGCACCCTTCTATTTTGAAACCAATCAATCCGGCTACGCAAATCCCAACGGTGGCAAGGACCGCAATTATGCAGTAACAAGCAACAATGCCACCTATGTGGATATCACGTTCTGCTATACTACGGTTTTTACAGGCAATGCGTCCATTCCTGCGAACCACCCGCTGTTCAAATCTGCGGAGGTCATCAAAAATGAATCCGATTACACGCTGCGGCTGTACCTGCGCAAGACGGGTTCCCTGTATGGCTGGCATGCATACTACAATGATAATGATCAGCTTTGCTTCAAATTCCTGAATCCTGTCAAGGCTGTTACAGCAGAGAACAAATATGGCGCAGATCTTACCGGTGTTACGGTGATGATTGACGTCGGACACGGTGGCGTTGACGGTGGCGCAGTTGCCTACTATTGCGAAAAATGCAAGCTTTCCTGGACGGATAAGAAGCAGCTGCTCAATAAGAAAAATTGTCCTACCTGCAAGGAAGCGGTTCAGATGTATGAAGAAGCTGACTGCAATCTTGCATTGGCCAATGCTCTGAAAATAGAACTTGAGAGCGTAGGTGCGAACGTCATTTTGAATCGCTCCAGTGATAAGAGCATTAACATCAATGACCGTCTGCGGAATCTGATGGAAACAGCCCCGGATATTTGCATTGCCATTCATCAAAACTCTCACAGCGATGCCAAAATAGGGGGATTTGATACTTTCTATTTCACACCATGGTCTTATGCTGCAGCAAAGAATATTGCAACATATACCAAGGATACCGGAATTTACACAAAGGCGCGCTATCAGTGGTCGGTGAACTACTTCATGATGCGGCAAACTGTATGCCCTGTGATCCTAACGGAGAATGGCTATATGTCCAATCTGAACGATCTAACATCCATGATAGATGCTGCGAAAGTGTTGACCAAAGCAGAAGCGATAGCACATGGTGTGGCGGATTACTTCCTGGCCATCAATCAATAACAAAAATGCGCTGCGATCAGCAGCGCATTTTTTAATCTGTTTTTAAAGACAGTGTATGAAAAATTTCCGCAGTGATATTGCGATATTCTCCGAGATTCGTGCTCTTACACAGGCGTTTGGCTAAGCTTTCGCTGTTTTGGAATTGGGTCAGCCAGTAGCTCCAGTTTTCTTTTAAGCGGAACATGGCGTTGCGACTGCCGCCGAAAAGCACGAGGTACGCTTCAAGCAAGGCATTGTGGAATACTTCCAGCGTTTCCCGGGTTGTGCCGCCGGGCAGAAGCATCCCCGGATCCGCTGCCAACCCCCGGCCCAGCATCACCGCCTTCACCTGGGGGAATTCTGCAGTAATTGCGTCAATATCCTGCGGGGAAAAGAGATTTCCGTTGTAGCACAGGGGATTGCAGCTGTTGGCGGATGCGTATCGGAACAGTTCCATGTCCACATCCCCTTGGTAAAACTGCTTGCGCACCCGGGGGTGGATGGTCAGCTCCCGGATGGGATAGCGGTTGAACACTTCCAAAAGAGCAGAAAATTCACCAGGATCTGCAATACCAAGTCGGGTCTTGACGGAAATGGGCAAGGGAGATTTCGCAAAGATGGCATCCAAAAACCGATCCAAGCTGTCGGGATCAGCCAGCATACCTGCGCCCTTGCCCTTGGCGACCACAGTGCCGGAAGGACAGCCCACATTTAAATTCACTTCTGTATAGCCCCGATCCTGACAGACACTGGCCGCCCAAAGAAAATCCTCGGCAACCTTTGTCAATACCTGTGGGATAGCAACAAAATCTACAGAATCTGCCTGGGGCAGTTCGCGGTCCTCTTTTCCCGTGAGTGTTTGGTGCATGGTGGGCGAAAGAAAGGGCATGTAGTAGCGGTCAACGCCGCCGAAATGTTCGTGGTGCAGACGGCGGTACACGCTGTCCGTCAGGCCTTCCATGGGTGCAAAGTAATATCGCATAGCAAAACTCCTTATCTCCATTTATCATACAGCCCCGTTGGTTTCCTGTCAATGCAACAAATGGCACAGCAGTGTCGTGCCGTAAAACTTGACAATACCCCGAATAGTGGGGTATGATAAACAAAAAATCAACAAAGGAGTTTTGTCTATGAGAAAATTTATGGATAAGGACTTTCTTCTGAAGACAAAGGCGGCAAAGAAGCTTTACCATGATCACGCGGCTAAGATGCCCATTATTGACTACCATTGTCACATCAATCCCATGGATATCTATGAGGATAAGCGTTACGGCACCATTACTGAGGTGTGGCTGGGCGGTGACCACTATAAGTGGCGCGCCATGCGTTCCTGCGGCGTGCCGGAGCGTTATATCACCGGCGATGCCACACCTGCGGAGAAGTTCCAAAAGTGGGGCCAGACCATGCCCAACCTGATCGGTAATCCTCTTTATCACTGGACGCATTTGGAATTACAGCGTTACTTTGGCATTACCGAGCCACTGACCGGCGAGAATGCCATGGAAATTTACGAGAAGTGTAACAAGATTTTGGCGCAACCGGATATGTCTGTGCGGGGTATCATCCGCAAGTCCGGAGTGAAGCTGATTTGCACCACCGATGATCCTGTGGATGATCTGAAGGCCCATGAGCTTTTGGCTGCTGACACCACAGCCCCTGCTGTGGTGCTACCGGCATTCCGGCCTGACAAGGCCATGCGTGCAGACAAGGAAACCTTCCCCGCTTACGTTGCGCAGTTGGAAACTGTGGTTGGCTACGCCATCAACACTGTAGCTGATATGCGCAAGGCTCTGAACGACCGGATCGCCTACTTTGCTGACCGGGGTTGCTGTGTTTCCGACCATGGCTTGGACTACTGCTTCTACGTGGATGCCGATGAGGTTACCCTGGATGACATTTTTGCCCGTGCAAAAGCAGGCAAGCCCATCACCTGGGATGAGCAACTGGCTTACCATACAGCGCTGCTCCTGTCCGTGGGTAAGGAATATGCCAAGCGGGACTGGGTGCTGCAGCTGCACTTTGGCTGTCTGCGAGATAATTCTCAGGAGATGTTTCGCAAGTTAGGCCCGGATACCGGCTTTGATTCCATGAACGATGCTGCTAACGGTGTTGGCCTTTCCAAGCTGCTGAACGCACTGGAAGAAGCAGGCGCACTGGGCAAGACCATTCTGTACTCTTTGAATCCTGCAGACAACGGCATCATCGGCACGCTGATGGGTGCGTTCCAGACCGACAGTCCCATCCCCGGCAAGATCCAACAGGGCTCTGCCTGGTGGTTCAATGACCACAAGATCGGCATGGAAGAGCAGATGAAGGGCCTGATGAGCCTGGGCGCTATGGGTACCTTCAACGGTATGCTCACCGACTCCCGGAGCTTCCTCAGCTATACCCGGCATGAGTACTTCCGCAGAATACTGTGCAACCTCTTTGGCCAAATGGTGGAGGACGGAGAATATCCTGCCAATTGGACTTATCTGGGTAATATGGTGGAGAACATCAGTTACTACAACACCTTGCATTACTTCGGTTTTGACCGTTTTCTAAAATAAAGAAGAATCCCGGAAGTGCATCGCACTTCCGGGATCTGTTATTTACTGAAAAAGCTTTTGCAGGATCTTGCGGTTTATGTCAAAATCGCAAACCTTTGTGGCAGATATGCTGCCTACGGTCATGGATGTGTAGGTGTTTTCTGCCGGGATCTGCTGGCTGTTGATGGTGGCAGTTGCCAGCATAGGGAAGAGTGTGGAAACATAACTCAACACTTCGTTGGGAGTCATATCGGTTTGGACAAAGCCGGTCTTCAAAATGTCACTTGCCAGGGTCAGCATTTCGTTCAGGGGCTTGCTCTTGTAGGCGTTGATGATCGCGGTAAGCACCTTGCGCTGACGCTGTGCCCGCATGGCATCCATATCGATTTTGCGGATACGGGAATAGGCCAGTGCCTGCTCGCCATTCAAGTGGTTCATGCCGACCTTGAGATTCCAGGAGTTGCCGTAGATATCGGCATTCTCTTTCAAATGGTTGACTTCCTTTTTCGTCAGCTCGATATCCACGCCGCCCAGCAGGTCGATGATGGCCTTGAAGCCGTCAAACTGCACGGCAATGTTTGCATCCACATGAACACCGAAATAGGCAGCCAGGGTCTGATCCAACATGTTGACACCGCCCTTGGCGTAGGCAGCATTCAGCTTTTCGGCTTTATATCCGGGGATCTGCGGGATATACGTATCCCGAAGGAAGGAGATCATGGTGAGGGTGTGGGTCTTGGTGTTGAAGCTGCACAGGATCATGGAGTCGGAACGCTGACGGCCCTGGCCGGGACGACGGTCTTCGCCGATGAGCATGATATTGATGATGCCCTCTGTCTGCAGATTTTCAATAGGCTGGCTGGGGATGGTATTTACGGGAACATCACTGGGATGTGCAGTAGGGCCGGTGAAATCCGGATCATGATCATCATCCGGGGGAATTGTGGCCGTCGGATCAATGGTTGCGGTCAGATCATTGTTGTTATTACTGGTGACCAGACTCAGCAGATGATGTATATATGCAGTTGCAAACAGCATCACGAATAGAACCAGCGCCAAGATCACACACAGAATACTCAAGGACACGCGCTGCCAGGAAATACGCAGCGGACCTTTTGAACTTTTCATATTGGGGCCTCCAATTTACTGGCACATGCCAAAGTATCATTAACACATTATACCTCTGTTCGACAGAAAAAGCCAGTACTTTATTAAAAATTGCAAAAAAATTTATAGATAAGGGAAGTAAGTATGATTTAGTGTATCAAATGGCCTTGAAAATTATGCGTAAAGTGGAAAAACAGCCTGCTCAACGGAGCAGGCTGTTGCGTTTTTCTTAAGAGTTGGACGGATTTTTTGCGCCGAAGGTGATGGTCAGCTCCAGCACCTGGCGGTTGCGGTATACCTGAAGGGTCGTGGTGTCGTTGGGCTCAAAATTCCGCAGGGCTTTGTCCAAAGAGGCCAGGGTGGGAGTTTCGTAAGAGCCAAGGCCCACGATGATATCGCCCTTGCGCAGGCCCGCGGCAGCGGCAGGAGAATTTGCTTCCACACTGTACACATAGACACCGATGCCGTCCGTTTCCGTGGTGATCTGAATGCCCATATAGGGAGCGGAAATATAGCCGTTTTCCAGCAGCTCGTCGATCATTTGGGTCACATCGTCAATGGGAATGGCAAAGCCGATGCTTTCCACAGCAGTGCCGGAATATTTGGCGGTGGTGATGCCGATGACCTCGCCCTTCATGTTAAACAGCGGGCCGCCGGAGTTACCGGGATTGATGGCAGTATCCGTCTGGAGCATGTTGATGATGCTGTTATCAATGGTCACGTCCCTGTCCTTGACGCTGATATAGCCAACGGTCAGAGAGTTGGTCATCTCACCCAGGGGGTTGCCGATGGCTACCACCTGGTCGCCTACGATCAGGTCATCACTGGAGCCCAGCTTCACGGGAGTCAGGCCGGTAACGTCGATTTTGATCAGTGCAAAATCATTTCCGTCGTCGTAGCCCACCACAGTTGCAGGATATTCCTCTTCATTATTGGTGATGACGGTCAGTGTGGTAGCGCCTTCGATCACGTGGTAATTGGTGACGATATAGCCGTCCTCGGAGATGATAAAGCCGGAGCCGGAGGAGGCAGTTTCCGTGGTCTGGCCGAAGATGTTGGTGGTGATACCCTGGTTGGCGATGCCCACCACACTGTTTTTATTCTGCGCGTGGATCTGACCGGGAGTCAGACCCTCCACGGGAACAGGTGTACCGGAAATGGAGTTGCCCTGTCCGGTATAGGAATTGTCCTCGATTTTTTCTTCCAGTTTTTGAATTTGCACGTACAGGTCGTTGATGACAGTCTTTTGCTGCAAACTCCAGTAATTATTGACGAAAAAAGCGGTAATGCCACATGCCGTGGAGGTCAATGCAACTACCAACAGGCTGACGAAAAATGCTTTCAAAGCTTTCTTGCCCCGGCCCTTTTTACGAGACTTTGGCTGCACAGCAGGTGCTTCCTGCTCAGTGCTGGGAGCATCAACAGGCTCTTGCGGTTGCTCTATTACATAGGGAGAATCGGCGAAAGGGGATTCTTTCGGGGTGTTTTGCTGAGGGGTGGGATCCTGAGGGATATTTTCATAATTTTCCATGGTAATTCCTCCCGGAGTTTTCTATACGCTCTTATGGTAAAGGGGTCATGTGAAAAAAATATGTACAGATACCAAATGATTTATAAACATTTTCTGTAAATATTTTCATTATCATACTATTTTTCCACCCACCCGTCAAGCCTTCAAAAAGAAAGACGGCGGCTTTAAGCCCCCGCCCGTATGTCATTGCGAACCAGTGACCCGAGGTCACTGGTGTGGCAATCTCGCGAGACTTTCAGAAACCTATGGGGATTGCCACGTCGCTATGCTCCTCGCAATGACCCAGTTTATCACTTCTTGCGGAAAGACTTGCAGTCGGTGCACTGATCCACGGTAGGATTCTGCTCGTGAGTGCCTACCAGGATGCGATCCAGGGAGCAGTAGTTTTCGGAATCGCAGTGGTAAGCGCACTGCTGAACGGTGCATTCAATACACTTATTTGCCTTGTTATTCATGTTGGTTTCCTCCTTTTGTTTGGGTTCAGAATTAGTATGTCCCGTATGCAAAAAGAAATACGGGGATTTTTTTCATTTTCTTGCAATTAAGCTGCTTGCGTGATATGATTAAGAAAAAAGTGACAAGGAGATTTTACCATGGCAAAAATTGCGCCTTCCATTTTGTCTGCTGACTTTGCAAATATGGAACGGGATATTCGGCAGTTAAAAGAAGCCGGTGCTGATTGGGTACACATGGATGTGATGGATGGTGTTTTTGTTCCCAATATATCCTTTGGCTTCCCACTGATTCAGGCGGTTCGCCCGCTGACAGATATGGTTTTAGATGTGCACCTGATGATTGACCGTCCCATTCGTTATGTGGAACGATTTGTCAAGGCGGGTGCCGACTGGTTGACAATCCATGTAGAAGCTGACCAGCCCAACAATACATTGGAGGCGCTGGAAAAGATCCGTGCCATGGGTTGCAAGGCTGCTATTTCTCTGAAACCCGGTACTCCTGCCGAAGCCGCCATTCCTTACCTGGATAAGGTGGACATGATTTTGGTGATGACCGTAGAACCCGGCTTCGGTGGTCAGAAATTCATGGCTGATATGATGCCCAAGCTGAAAAAACTCCGCCAAATGCTGGATGAAGTCAACCCTGACTGCATTTTGGAGGTGGACGGTGGCGTGGATGAAAACACCTGCACCGTCTGCAAGGAAAACGGCGCAGAAGTGCTGGTAGCGGGTTCTGCTTACTTTAAGGCAGCCGACCGGGCAGCCTTTGTGAAAAAGATCCAGGCGTAAGCGAAAATATGACAGAAAAAGCCGTGGCAAGGAATTGACTTTTCCTGCCACGGCCTGTATAATATACGCGGAAATTAAGGGGTAAAGACGCTTTGCCTCCATAAGAAAGGAAATTTGCCATGATTTATAGTAGCGAAGTACAACATATGTGCAGCGTTGCCAAGGGCGCTTATCACGGCCCCGCTCCCATTCCTGAAGAGGGTAAGTGGGTGCAGGTCAAAGAAATCAAGGATGTCTCCTGTTTTACCCACGGCATCGGCTGGTGCGCTCCTCAGCAGGGTTGCTGCAAGCTGACCCTGAACGTGAAGGAAGGCATCATTGAAGAAGCTTTGGTAGAAACACTGGGCTGCTCCGGCATGACCCACTCTGCCGCAATGGCTTCCGAAATCCTCATCGGTAAGACTCTGCTGGAAGCTCTGAACACCGACCTGGTGTGTGACGCCATCAACACCGCGATGCGCGAACTGTTCCTGCAGATCGTTTACGGCCGCAGTCAGTCCGCATTCTCTGAGGATGGCTTGGCAGTGGGCGCTTCCCTGGAAGACCTGGGCAAGGGCCTGCGTAGCCAGGTGGGCACCATGTTTGCCACCAAGGCAAAGGGCCCTCGTTACCTGGAGATGGCTGAGGGTTACGTGACCCGCATCGCTCTGGACGAGGACAACCTGATCACCGGTTACGAGTTCATCAACCTGGGTAAGATGATGGACTTCATCAAGAAGGG
>JAZURL010000077.1:0-12440 GCA_045606205.1 Faecousia sp.
GTCTTCCCGTTACCGGTGTAGCAGACCAACAAACTTGGGAACAGATCGTGAGGGCCTACGAACCTGCGTTAATTGCCGTCGGTCCGGTACAACCGCTGGAAATTATACTGGAGCCGAATCAGGTGATCCGGCAGGGAGAAAACAACCCGAATCTCTATCTGGTTCAGGCAATGCTGATCGTGTTGGCCCAATCCTATAACAGCATCACCGCCCCGGCTGTAACGGGAATTTTGGATATTCCAACCGCCAATGCTCTGTCGGAATTCCAGGTTCTCACTCTGCTTCCCGCCACCGGCGAGCTGGATCGGCAGACTTGGAAGAATCTTGCACTCCATTATCCCATGGCAACGATCCCTAAAACGGAAGAAAATTCATAAACTTTCTATGAATTTCCTGTTTTAATACTTGATTATCCCATTTATGTTTACTATAATATAATGTAATGTACCGACTGCCCGGCAGTCATCGGAGGAAATGGGAATGTTTATCAAGGACTGGAAGAAAGATTTCTTTACAATTCCAAATATGCTCAGTCTGTTTCGTCTGTTGCTGATCCCTGTCTATATCGTAATCTACCTCAATGCGGATGCGGATATAGACTACTACATCGCAGGCGGTATCTTGGCAGTTTCCTGTCTGACGGATATGATCGACGGCCAAATTGCCCGGCACTTCAACATGATCTCTACCATCGGCAAGATTCTGGATCCTTTAGCAGATAAGGTCACCCAGTTTTCACTGATTGTATGCCTTGCCATTGAGTATCCTGTATTGATACCGTTGTTGGTGCTGTTCTTTATCAAAGAAGTGTTCCAGCTCGTTGCCGGTCTGCTGACTCTGCGCAAGGGGCAGATGCTTACCGGCGCATTGTTCACCGGTAAGATCTCTACCGCCGTTCTGTTTGTCAGTCTCATCGTACTGGTAATGTTCCCCAGAATGGATTCCGTATGGGTCAATGTAATCATGCTGGTGGATGCTGTCCTGCTGTTGACTGCTTTCCTGCATTACGCCATCACATATTTTACTCACGGCGCAATGATCCAAAAGCTGGACCAGTCCGAAAAAGAAGAAAACGCATAAACTGTCCCCCAACGCCTGCGCGTTGGGGGTTTTCATAGGAAAGAACCTTCCGGGAAACGTGTCACAGGCGCACTGTCGCCATATCCGCAGATTCTTCCGCGGCATCAGATTGCCCCATTTCCCATTCTCCTAAACCAGTATAGCACAGAGCACTTGTGAAGCATCGGGAAATATGTTGACAGAAAAAATAACACCGGCGCAGTGCGCCGGTGTTCACCTATGCATCTTCATTGCCGATGGTCATAATATCGTATGGTGTGGTCTGATAGACGAAGTAATTGAGCCAGTTGGAAAACAGCAGGTTTGCGTGTCCCCTCCATCGAACAATGGGATCGCGGGTATCATCGTCATTAGGAAAATAATTTTCCGGCACACTGATGGGCAGGCTCTGAGATTTATCCCGCAGGTACTCCCCTTTCAAGGTCTCCGGGTCGTACTCGGAGTGTCCGGTGACAAAGATCTGACGGCCGCCCTTATTCATCAACGCATATATCCCAGCCTCTTCCGAGGATGCCAGGATCTTCAGCTCTGGCACTGCCTCGATATCTTCACGGGATATAGTGGTATGCCTGGAATGGGGCACCCAAAAACGATCATCAAAGCCCCGGAGCAGAATAGAACGCTTATATTCCACCTGATGGGGATAGACACCAAAAAGCTTTTCCGGCAACGGCTGTTTGTTGATGCCGTAATGATAGTAAAGTCCAGCCTGCGCGCCCCAGCAGATGTGGAAAGTGGAATGGACATGGGTCTTGCTCCACTCCATAATTTTGCAAAGCTCAGGCCAGTAATCCACTTGCTCGAATTCCATCAGCTCCACCGGTGCGCCGGTGATCACCATGCCGTCAAACTTACGATCCTTCAGCTCATCAAAGCTCTTGTAAAAAGACAGCAAATGCTCCTTTGAAACATTCTTGGATTTATGGGAGCTGGTGTGCATCAGTTCCAAATTCACCTGCAACGGGGTATTACCCAGTAAACGGCTGAGCTGTGTCTCTGTTGCAATTTTCGTGGGCATTAAATTCAGCAGCACAATCTCCAGAGGACGAATATCCTGTGTGATCGCCCGATCCTGGGACATCACGAAAATATTCTCCTGCTGCAACGTCCCGGCTGCGGGAAGATCATTGGGAATACGAATAGGCAAAGAAATCACTCCTCAGGGATTTTGAAAGTATTTTACCCCACATCCTCCATTTTGTCAATTCTTGTCCCCGGATAATAATGAGCAAGGATTTGCTGCCACGTACTGCCCTGCAGAGCCATTGCCTGTGCACCTGTCTGACTCATGCCTACGCGATGTCCTTTTCCATAGGTGGTGATCCATAAACCATCTGAATCAGCCTCCATTGAGAAAATGGTGGAATTCAGATTCAGCAGGCTGCGCAGCTGAATTCCACTGTACTGTATTCCAGCAAGTAACATGGTTTCCACGCCGTTGCCGATGGTATACGTCGTCCACCCCAACCAACTGCCGGGCGAACCGGGAAGCTCTCTTTCCAAGAGCCGCTCCAACTCCGCTTTTGTATAGAAAACACGCTGGTAATAGCCATCCATTTCCTCTTCACCGGGGCTTTCCACCGCCTGTAAATAGGGATAATCCACGCCCCATACCACCACCGCATCCTCCGTACGGCCGCCGGAACAGTGAAAATATGTAGCCTCGATCAGCACATTGTCATAGGTCACCACCATACCAGCTGTTGCTTCTGTCGCGGCCTTAGCTATGTCCACATCTTCCAAATATCCGAGACCGTCCAGATAACGCGCTACCTCCACATAGGCTTGGCAACAGGCTGGGTCGGTGCAAACAGCTCCCTGGGGGTGACGCACCCCGCCCTGTCGTTTCAGCGCATAGGTGCGCGCAACCACTGCCTGTGCACACAGAGCCTCATGCATATATGTTGTGGGCATTTCAGCTAAGATAACCCCGATCAGATATTCTTCCAATATCATCCACTTGGTGCTTCCGTCACTCATAAGCACCCAGAGCCCAGGTATTGCTTCTCCATCTATTTCGTGTGTTGCTTCCGTTGATTGCGTCTGATGACGCTCCGGTTGAGCCGTGGCAAGCCCGATTACAAACCCCGGCAAAACAAGCCCCAACAGAATGGCTGCCACCACCCGCAGGCATTTTTCCATCATGTATATCCCCCCTACCGCTATTTTACCAAAATGGCAGGGTGATTCTTGGCAGAAAAGGACGAAAATTTTTCCAAACATACGGCAGTTCTTGACAGGGTATACGGAAGCAGTTATAATTTAATGACAGAAAACCTCGAAACGGAGCAATTTATGAAGCGAACCATGAAACGTTTTTTGCCAATCTTGTTAAGTTTGGTTATTATTTGCAGCATCATTTGGTATCTTTTTGCCTATGACAGGGGCTTTATGCAGGATATCCTGCTGGGCAGTGCCCGGTATTTTGAGCAGCAGGGTAATCATTCGATTGCAACATGGCTGTATAATCAAGCCTATCTCTACTCCGGTAATGATGACGGTGTCATTATTGAACTGGCGGAACGGTTCAAAAAAATCGGTAATTACACCCAAGCCGAAGTGGTGCTTACCAATGCCATCAAAGAAGGCGGTTCTGCTGATCTGTATATTGCCCTTTCCCGCACTTATGTGGAACAAGACAAACTGATGGATGCAGTGGAAATGCTGGAAAATATTACAAATCCCAAGATTAAGGCACAGTTGGATGCCCAGCGTCCTTCTGCACCTGTGGCCACTCCCGTTGCCGGCTATTACACCCAATACATCAATGTGACCATTGAGGCTGATAAGGGTACTGCTCTGTATGTGGCCACAAACAAGGATTTCCCCTCCATCCAAAATACCTATCAAGGCGGGATCACCTTGGCTGGCGGCGAAAATAAGATCAACGCCATCGCTGTGGATGCAAACGGCCTGGTGAGCGTTCCGTCCTATTTCAGTTACATCGTCGGCGGTGTCATTGAAGAGGTCACCATTTCAGACCCAGTGCTGGACAGTCATTACCGGGAGTTGCTGAATGTGGGTGCAACCGACAAGCTGTTTACCGATGATTTGTGGACCATTACTTCCCTGACTGTTCCCAAGGGTGTGGAAGATTATACGGATATTGGCCGGCTTACTTATTTGGAAACTTTGGTGATCGACGGTCAGAATGTAACCGGACTGCAGATGCTCTCTTCCTTGACCCAGCTGAAAAATCTGACCATTCGCGGTTGTCCTCTGTCTGCCGCAGATCTGAATGTCATCGGCGCGCTTCCCAATTTGGAAAATCTGAGCCTTACCAACTGCTCCCTTACCAATATCTCCGGTCTGTCCAATGCATCCCGGCTGGTAAGTTTGGATTTGAGAGACAATGCCATCAAGGATCTAGCCCCCCTGTCCTTTATGGATAAGCTTGCAGACTTAAATCTGAGTGGTAATGCTTTGACAAATCTCAGCCACTTAAGTGCTTTAGAAAATCTGAGTTCCTTGGATGTGTCTTATAACTCCCTGACTTCCCTTGCACCGCTGGCCACATGTCCCAAGCTCTGTGTTTTGATCGCTTCCAATAATCAGATTAAGGAAATTCCCGTATTCGACAACACAACTGTATTAACTACTCTGACACTAACCAGCAACGAGCTGACAAACATTGCACCTCTGAGCAAATACACATCACTCACGGGTCTTGATCTTGCTTACAATCTGATCACCGATGTCAAAAGCCTGTCCGGCTTGAATAAGCTCGCTTCTGTGAATCTCTCTCACAATCAGATCACCACACTACCCAGCTGGAGCAAGAACTGTGCCCTTGTTGAGCTGGACGTCTCTTACAATAAGATCACGTCCGTTTCCCCTCTGAGGGGTCTGTCCTGTCTGAACTATGTAATGCTGGACCACAACAAACTCTCCAATATCAATCCTCTGGCCGAATGTCGGATGTTGGTGCGGGTGAGCGTGTTTGGTAACTATGTAAAAGATGTTTCCAAGCTCACCGAAATGAGTGTCATTGTAAATTACGATCCAACATAAGAAAACCCCGCTTCACAGCGGGGTTTTTTCACTACAATTTTTACAACTGCTGCACTGGGAACAATTTCCGCAGCAGTTGTTTTTCTTTTTAGAGAAGATCACGAAGCCCGTATACAACGCAATCAACAGGAGCAAGATCCAATCCATTACGCCCATATCAGACCTCCTGCCAGATATACGATCCAGGCAACGACCCATGCCACGATACACTGCATCACAACGATGCCCAATGTCTTCCAGCCAGAGTTCATCTCCCGCTTAATGGTAGCCACAGCCGCTACGCAGGGTGTGTACAGCAGTGTAAATGTCAGAAAGCTGCAGGCACTGCGCAGATCAAACAACTGATGAAGGGCAGTGGCCAACTGCTCATTGCTGACGCCCAGAATGACACCAAACGTACCAACAACCGCCTCTTTTGCCGTAAAGCCGGACACCAGTGCGGTAACCATCCGCCAATCCCCAAAGCCCAGCGGAGCAAAGACAGGCGCAACAAATTTACCCACACTTGCAATAATGGAATCCGCACTGTCCGCCACCACATTCAACTGCAGATTGAAATTCTGTAAAAACCAAATAATAATGGTGATCACAAGGATCACACCAAAGGCACGCTGCAGGAAATCATTGGCCTTTTCCCACATCAGTAGAACAACACTTCTTGGCGACGGGAAACGGTAATTGGGTAACTCCATCACAAATGGCACAGGCTTGCCACGGAATGCAGTGGATTTCATCACCAATGCCGCCAAAACACCCACAAGCATCCCTCCAAAGTAAAGGGCAACCATTGCCAGAACTTCATACCCCGGGAAGAATGCTGCCGCAAAGACAGAATAGATCGGGATCTTTGCCGAACAGCTCATGTAAGGGGTCAGCACAATGGTCATTTTCCGATCTCGCTCCGAGGATAGGGTTCTGGTTGCCATAATGGCAGGCACACTGCAGCCAAAGCCAATGAGCATGGGCACAAAGCTGCGCCCCGACAGACCAATCTTCCGAAGCAGCTTGTCCATCACAAAGGCCACCCGGGCCATATAACCGGAATCCTCCAAAATAGATAAGAAGAAAAACAGCACCACAATCAATGGCAAAAAACTGAGCACACTTCCCACGCCGGCGAAGATGCCATCAATGATCAGGCTGTGGACAACGGGGTTGATCTGATAATTTGTAAGTACATTGTCTACAAATATAGTGAGCCCGTCGATGGCGTACGCCAACAGGTCAGACAGCCACGCACCAAACACCTCAAATGTCAAGTAAAAAACTAAGCCCATAATGCCTACAAACAGCGGCAGGGCCAATACCCGATGGGTCAGCACCTTGTCGATCTGCACACTTCTTCGATATTCCTTGCTTTCCTTGGCCTTGACCAAAGATTCTTCACAAACGGACTCAATGAAGTTATACCGAACATCCGCCAATGCCGCATTGCGATCCAAACCGGTCTCATACTCCATTTCGATCACAAAGTGCTCCAGCAATTCCTTTTCATTCTGATTCAGCTCCAGTATTTCAAGGAAATCTCGGTCGTCCTCGATCAGCTTAATGGCACAAAAGCGGCGGGAAACACCTACATTCCGGGCATGGTCCTCAATGAGATGGCTCACTGCATGGATACAGCGGTGTACCGGGCCATCGGCACAGAAGTCGATGACCTTGGGAAGAATTTGTGCCTTGGCTGTCTTTATCAAAGTATCTACAAGTTCCGAAACGCCTTCATGCTTTACCGCACTGATGGGCACAACGGGAACGCCCAACGACTCCGCCAATTTTTGTACATCCACACTACCCCCGTTACCGTGAAGCTCATCCATCATATTCAGCGCGATGACCGTGGGCACGCGCAGGGCCAACAGCTGAAGGGTTAAATACAGATTCCGTTCCAAATTGGTGGCATCCACGATGTTAATAATCGCATCGGGATGCTGCTTCAAAATAAAATCCCGGGTCACCACCTCTTCCTCAGAATAAGGGCGAATGGAATAGATGCCGGGCAGATCCACAACTTTATGCTCTGTGCCCCTGATCACACCGGTCTTCTGATCCACCGTTACACCCGGAAAATTGCCCACGTGCTGATTGGATCCGGTGAGCGCATTAAAAAGTGTGGTCTTGCCGCAGTTCTGATTGCCAGCCAATGCAAAAATCATTCCAGCACCTCCTGCAGTGTAATCTGCTTTGCATCCTCACGGCGGATGGTCAGTTCGTAACCGCGCAGATGGATCTGAATTGGATCATCCATAGGTGCAACCTTCTGAAGTGTCACCATTGTTCCGGGGATCAGCCCCATATCAAGAAATCGCAGACGCAGCGGCCCTTCCCCACCGACTGTGGAAATAATGCCGCTTTCACCGATTTTCAGGTCATTAATTGTCATCTTATCCTCCAAATTCATATATCCTTCTGACTTGGTGATTGCTGTTATTAACTGAAGTATAGTACAATGTCTCAGAGTTTGCAATAGCTAACTCCAAAATTTCCCAATAAATTCAGATAAAGAAGGTCCGTTGCAAACGCAACGGACCTTTTGTTACGTGTATTCCAGTATTAGTTTCAGCGCCGCCTCCACTGACTGCGCCCGGATCTCTTCCCTACTCCCAGCAAACAAATACCGACGGGACAAGCACATTTTTTCCTCTGCATAGCCGATATAAACCGTACCAACCGGGTTTCCAAATTCATCCCCGGATGGACCTGCAAGCCCGGTAACGGACACTGCAATATCCACATTCAGCGCATCTCTTGCCCCCTGTGCCATGGCTTCTGCCACCGGAGCAGAAACCGCACCATACTTAGTCAATATCTCCTCCGAGACGTTCAGCAGCTTATTCTTGATCTCGTTGCAGTAGCTGATGATGCCCCCCTTGTACACCCTGGATGCCCCCGGAACAGCCGTCAGAGCATCTCCGATACCGCCGCCGGTACAGCTTTCCGCCGTGGCCAAGGTCTTGCCCTGCAGGCATGTAATCACATCAAATGCGAGGCTCGTCATGATACTTCACCTGGATGCGTTCAACTGTCTCCACAGCCTTGTCGATCATCGCCTGACGGTCCAGCTTGGCTTCTGCATGGAGCAGTTGTCCGATCGTGGGCTTGGTCTTGGGATGCTTGGGGGTAAAGACAGTACAGCAATCCTCATAAGGCAAAATGGATGTTTCCATAGTGCCAATCTTCCGGGCAATGGTCACGATTTCTTCCTTGTCCATACCAACCAGGGGCATGAAGATGGGGATATCCACCACTGCGCCGGTAACCGTCATGGCTTCCATGGTCTGGCTGGCCACCTGGCCCAAGTTTTCGCCGGTGATCAACGCGCCGCAACCGTCGTTTTTTGCCAGTTTCTGGGCAATTTCCATCATAAAGCGACGCATGATCAAAGTAAAATACTCTTCCGGACAGTTATCCCGGATGGCTTCCTGGATCTCGGTAAAGGAAACGATGTTCACCGTCATCCGGCCGGAATAGCGTGTAACCAAGCGCGCAAGTTCCAGTACCTTATCCTTTGCCAGCTGAGAGGTGTAAGGATAGGAGAAGAAGTGCACGCACTCAATTTCCACACCTCGCTTTGCGATCATGTAGGCCGCGACAGGAGAGTCAATGCCACCGGAGAGCAGGCACATGGCACGGCCACCCACACCGGTGGGCAGGCCGCCCGCACCGGGCTCGGCAGGGCCATGGACATAGGCCGCCAAATCCCGGACTTCCACATAAACGGTATATTCCGGGTTGTGGACATCCACCGCAACAGTAGGATGGGCTTCCGCCAAACGGCCGCCGATCTCCTGGGAAATCTGAATAGAATTATAGGGAAACTGCTTGTCGGAGCGCTTGGACTCTACTTTGAAGCTCTTGGCGCAATCCAGGTCTTCTCCTAAATATTCCTCAATAGCATTAAAGATCGCATCCAAGTTCTTTTCACAGGGACGGCAACGGCACAGGCTGACCACGCCGAAAATAGAATGGCAGGCATCCCATGCACCGTCTACATCCGCCTGGTCGTCCTCGGGAACAACATAGACGGTGGACTGCATGATGTAAACATCAAAATTGCCGTAGGGCTTCATGCGGCGGCGGACATTCTGACGCAGCTTGTTCTCAAACTGGCGTTTATTCGCACCTTTCAGCACGATTTCGCCCAGTTTCATCAAAAAAATCTCGTTCATTATCTTTCCTCACATTTATCGATTTCCCAAATTCACAGCCCGGTACTGGATGGCTTCAGCAATATGCTGGGGCTGAATCTGCGCACTGCCATCCAAATCGGCCACAGTACGGGCGACCTTCAAAATTCTGTCGTAACTCCGGGCGGTCAGTCCCAGGGCATCAAACGCCTGTTTCATAAGGGTCTGCCCTGCTTCATCCAAGGTGCAGTATGCACGCATTTCGTCCGGGCCCATCCGGGCGTTGCACATGGTCGTCTTGTCTCCAAAGCGTTCATGTTGGCGCTGACGGGCGGCATCCACACGCCTCTTAACCTCCGAAGAAGGCTCTGCTTCCGCGCGAGTGCGCAGATCTTCAAAATGCACCGAGGGAACTTCCACCACAATATCGATCCGGTCAAGAAGCGGTCCGGAGATTCGTCCGCGATAATTCTGCACCGCCATTTCAGAACAGGTGCATCTGCCGGATGCGTCGCCGTACCAGCCGCATTTGCAGGGGTTCATGGCGCACACCAGCATGAATTCCGCAGGATAGGAAACTGCACCGGCAACCCGGGAAATGGTCACCTGGCCATCTTCCAAAGGCTGACGCATCATGTCCAGGGTATCTTTCCGGAACTCCGGCAATTCATCCAAAAACAGCACGCCCTTGTGCGCCATGGATATCTCGCCAGGCTTGGGATTCGTACCGCCACCGGCAAGTCCGGCATTGGAAATGGTATGATGGGGTGAACGGAACGGCCGGTGGGATACCAGCGGCTCTTTTGCTGTCAGCATACCCATAACGGAATATATCTGACTGACTTCCAGGGCCTCATCCCAGGTCATGTCCGGCAAAATGGATGGCAGACGCTTGGAAAGCATGCTCTTACCCGAGCCGGGAGGGCCTATGAGCAGAACATTGTGAGATCCTGCTGCCGCAACCTCAAGTGCGCGCTTTACATTTTCCTGACCAAGCACATCCTTGAAATCCAGGCCGCCGAGTGTGCCCTGAGTGGGCTGCCACAGGGGTTCGGGTTGTAGTGTGGTTTCCCCATTCAGTCCGGCGGCCAACTCTCGCAGATTACGCACACCGTAAACCTCCGGCCCACGAGCCAGGGTGGCTTCCGCGGCATTCTCTGCCGGAACGAACAGGGCTTTGATGCCCTCCCGCTTTGCAGCTAACGCCATGGGCAGCACACCGGAAATGGGGCGCAGCTGGCCATCAAGACTCACCTCACCCAAAAAGGCACTGGTGGAACGGGGTCTGCGAATGGCACCGGCGGCGCAAAGAATGCTCAAAAGAATGGGTAGATCGTAATGAGTGCCCGCTTTTTTCAAATTAGCCGGTGCGAGATTGACTGTAATACGGCTGGCCGGAAAGGTCATGCCGGAATTCTTCGCCGCAGCGCGGACGCGCTCCCGGGCCTCTTTCACAGCGGCATCAGGCAAGCCCACAATATCAAAACCGGGCAGTCCGTTGGAAATATAACACTCCGCCGTTACACCTGTGCCACGGATGCCGGTGATGCCCAAGGTGCGGATGCTGCAGATCATCGCAAAATCCTCTCTTCTCTGTTTTTTTACATTGTACTGCATTTAGAAGAAAAAGACAAGTACAAATCGCTCCGTAGAGTGCCCGCCCCTGGCCGCTCATCCTTGACAAGACTTCCTTTTTATGGTAAAATACTGATGTAACAATTTTAAGGGGGGGTACTATGCGTAAGAAGATTATTCTTATCACCTGCAGCATCCTTGCTCTTGCTTTGATCATTGCCGCGTTTGTCTACTTTACCCCGAGAATTACGCCTGTTGATGTCACCCTGTCTGCCCAAAAGTGGGATGGATGGGGCAACGAGGACGGAACGGTGGAAATTACCATCAAGGGTCAGTTGAGAGAATATCTTTTCAAGCCTGATGTTCTGGATATTGATGTTACTTCCTCTGACAGAGTTCTCAACTGGGATTCCCAACTCTTCAACACGCTTCCCGGTGAAGTAACCGACCAAGCCTATGCCTATTCGGACTACAATTATGCATGCAATCTCGACAATTATCCCATTGCAATCAATATCTATTTCAGCAGAAATTTGAATCGTTGGATGTTTGAGGTATATGACCGGAGCAATATGGACGCTACCCAACCCATGATGGGACTTGAAGCTATTTACCTGGCCTCCACCGAGGAATTTGATACCCCCGAGAGTGTGATAGAATACTTCACATGGGTCTTCCCCTATGGCTAAGGACTAATTTTGTCAGAGTATACCCATACTCCCCACTGCCATTTCTGGCAGTGAGGCATACCACCCGAAGGGAGCAATGAAATGGGAACGAAAACAAGCAAACGAATATACACCGTCATCTTTGTCATCTTATCCATAGCCGCATGGGTTTTCTTTGCATGGAGCGTTGATCGTTCTTATGCAAAGCCAACGAAAGACGATATTTTCGGACATAGTATGGATTGGATATTCCATGCCTTTTTTGCGATAGAATTACTCGCAGGACAGCTGGGGCTATATTACAGCGCAACCCATCTGTTGTTTGAATCTGACGACGGAATGGAGCCAGGCTTTGGGAAGGTAATCATACTGATTGGCTCAGTTTTGCTTTTACTATTTTGGTTTTTGAATGTGCTCCAATACTAATGACCGCCACATTTCCTGCAAATGCACTTATGGCCCAAAAGTAAAGAAATAATATCATGCGCTCCCGCGTCCGGATTTTCGGACGCGGTATTTTTTGTCAATTTTTCCGCAAAAGTCCGCTTAATTTGACTTTACAAATCGAAACAAAAGTGCTATCATATATGCGGTAAAAAATTGAATACGTAATAGGAGGTACTTCATTTTGGCAAGAAAATTCAAAACAATGGACGGCAATACTGCTGCCGCCCATGTCAGTTACGCATTCACGGAAGTAGCTGGCATTTATCCCATTACCCCGTCCAGCCCCATGGCTGACAATGTGGACCAGTGGTCCGCTGCAGGTCGCAAGAACATTTTTGGCGATACCGTTAAGGTCGTCGAGATGCAGTCCGAAGCTGGTGCTGCAGGTACCGTTCACGGCTCTCTGGCCGCCGGTGCTCTGACCACCACCTACACTGCCTCTCAGGGTCTGCTGCTGATGATCCCCAATATGTACAAGATCGCCGGCGAACTGCTGCCAAGTCGGAGGCCAAGCGGTCTTAGGAAGACAAATTAT
>JAZURL010000078.1:0-5783 GCA_045606205.1 Faecousia sp.
AGCCGCTTTCGATAAGTATCTGAAGGATGCCAATAAGTACACCAAAAATGAGAGCAAGATCATCTACCAGGACATTCAGGATGTGCTGGTTCTGGTAACCAACTGCTTCTCCACCATCGGCTGTTTTGAAAATCAGACCAAAAAGTCTGTAAATTCCAAGTTTACCCAAGAGGCAATGACTGCCTTCTTTAAAGAAAAACTGCAGGTCTGGTTTTTGGAAAACAAGCAGGAAGCGGATCAGGCAGCGGAGCAAATTCTGGTGAACAAGCCTGCCCGTGAGAACGCAGAGAAAACCAGGAGCAACATCAAAAAGAATCTCAGCGCAAAAGTGGATATTGCCAACCGGGTGCAGAAATTCGTGGACTGCCGGAGTAAGGATACAGACAAGCGGGAGCTGTATATCGTGGAGGGCGACTCCGCATTGGGCAGCGTCAAGCTCAGCCGTGACGCGGAATTCCAGGGCATCATGCCCGTCCGTGGCAAAATCCTAAACTGTCTGAAAGCGGATTACAACAAGATTTTCGCATCCCCCATCATAACCGACCTCATGAAAGTGCTGGGTTGCGGCGTGGAAGTTCAGGGAAAAAAGGCGAAAGAACTGTCGAGTTTTGACATTTCCCAGCTAAGATGGAACAAAGTGGTTATCTGTACCGACGCGGACGTGGACGGCTTCCAGATCCGCACGCTGATTTTGACCATGCTGTACCGCCTGTGTCCCACGCTGATCCGTGATGGATATGTGTATATCGCAGAGTCGCCTTTGTTTGAAATAACCTGCAAGGACAAGACCTGGTTTGCTTACAACGAGTCGGAAAAGGTGAAGATTTTGTCCGAGTTAGAGGGCAAAAGAGTCACCATCCAGCGCTCCAAGGGTCTCGGCGAAAACGATCCCGAAATGATGTGGATGACCACCATGAATCCCGAAACCCGGCGGCTCATTAAGGTCATGCCGGAGGATGCGGAGCGTACCAGTCACTATTTCGATGTCCTGCTGGGCGATGCACTGCAGGAGCGTAAGAATTTTATCGCAGAAAACGGCCCCAAGTATTTGGAACTGGCTGATATATCTTAAAGAGGTGCACTATGGCACGAAAGAAGAAAGAACCGCAGCAGAATAAGAAAAAAATCGACACCAGCGGCATTATGGGTCTGGTGGGCTCTACCACGGAGCAGGCCATCTCCGAGACTCTGGAGATCAACTACATGCCCTATGCCATGTCGGTGATCGTTTCCCGGGCTATTCCTGAGATCGATGGCTTCAAGCCCTCTCACCGGAAACTGCTGTACACCATGTACAAAATGGGCCTGCTGAATGGCGGACGAACCAAGTCTGCCAATATCGTGGGTCAGACCATGCGGCTCAATCCCCACGGTGACGCGGCCATTTACGAGACTATGGTGCGTCTTGCCCGAGGCAACGAAACCCTTTTGCATCCTTTTGTGGATTCCAAGGGTAACTTCGGCAAGGTCTACTCCCGGGATATGGCCTACGCGGCCTCCCGTTACACAGAAGCCAAACTGGATAAGTTCTGCGATGAACTGTTCCGGGATATCGATTCCGATACGGTGGATATGGTAGACAACTACGATGCCACCATGAAAGAGCCTTCCTTGCTTCCCACCACATTCCCCAATGTGTTGGTTTCCGCGAACCAGGGCATTGCTGTGGGTATGGCGTCCAACATCTGCTCTTTCAATCTGAAAGAAATTTGCGATACCACCATCGCTTTGATGGAAAACCCTGACCACGACATTTTGGAGACCCTGCCCGGCCCGGATTTCTCCACCGGTGCAGAGCTTTTGTTTGATGAAAACGCCACGCGGGAGATCTACACCACCGGCCGGGGCAGCTTCAAGCTCCGTGCCAAGTGGCGCTATGTCAAGGAAGGAAATCTCATTGAAATTTATGAGATTCCTTATTCTACCACCACGGAAGTCATCATGGACAAGGTGGCGGAGCTCATCAAAGCCGGTAAGATCAAAGAGATCAACGACATGCGTGACGAGACCGACCTGGGCGGTCTGAAGCTGACCATTGATCTGAAACGTGGCGTCGAGCCGGAAAAATTGATGCAAAAGCTATTCCGCCTGACCACCCTGCAGGACAGCTTTCCCTGTAATTTCAACATCCTGATTGCCGGCATGCCCCGGGTTATGGGTGTAGGCGAGATTTTGGAAGAGTGGACTGCCTGGCGTATTGAATGCGTCAAGCGGCGTATCTTCTTCCAAATTCAGAAGAAAGAAGACCGCCTGCATCTGTTGAAGGGCTTGGAGCGGATCCTGCTGGATATCGACAAAGCAATCCATATCATCCGGGAAACGGAGCTGGATGCAGAGGTCATCCCCAATTTGATGATCGGCTTCGGCATTGACGAAGTGCAGGCCAATTTCGTTGCAGAAATCAAACTGCGCAACATCAACAAGGAATACATTCTCAAGCAGACCAAGGCCATCTCTGATCTGGAGAAAGAAATCAAAGAACTCAAGGGCATTCTGAACAGCCACGCCAAGCTGCAGAATGTGATCATCTCCGAGCTAAAGAAGGTGTCCGAGACCTACGGTCAGCCCCGGAAGACAGAGATCATCTACGAATCCGCATCCATTGAGATCGATGAGGAAGAAGAGCAAGTACCGGATTATCCGGTGACCCTGTTCCTGTCCAAGGAGGGCTATTTGAAGAAAATCACTGCCCAATCCCTGCGGATGAGCGGCGAGCAAAAGTTCAAAGAGGGCGACAGCCTGCGCATGACTGTGGAGACCAGCAACAAGGAAGAATTGCTGGTATTTACTGATCAGTTCCAGTGTTACAAGACCCGTCTTTCCGACTTTGAGGACGGCAAGGCATCCCAGTTGGGCGATTATCTGCCCCAAAAGCTGGGCATGGATTCAGGCGAAAGCGTGGTGCAGGTAGTCCTGCCCGGAGATTACAAGGGCTTCGTGCTGTTCTTCTTTGAAAACGGCAAGGCGGCCAAAGTGCCTCTGTCTGCCTACGAGACCAAAACCAATCGAAAGAAGCTCACCGGTGCATACTCCGATAAGAGTAAGCTGGTGGAAGCATTTGCTATGATGGAAGATACCCAAATGGCCGTCTATACCACGGACAGTCGTGCGGTAATCTTCTCTACGGCACAGCTGCTGCCCAAGACCACCCGGAATACCATCGGTGTTTCGGTGGTATCCTTGAAGAAAAAGGCTGCAGTTTCCGGGGTGCAACTGCTTGCCGACTGCGGCATCGTGAACCAAAGCCGCTATCGCAGCAGAAATATCCCCTCTGCCGGCGCACCGCTGAAAGAGGAAGATGCGCCAGAAAAGCAAATCAGTTTTGAGGTGTGATCAGGTGAAAACCAAACTTCGTTCATTGGGTAGCTTTTTACAGATCATCATTGGCAGCGTGCTGTTTGGCGCAGGCTTTAATATGTTTATGGTGCCCCATGATATGAACGCGGGCGGCCTTTCCGGCCTTTCCATGATCTTGGTACACTTGCTGGATTTCGGCACAGTGGGTACGCTGACCATTTTGATCAACATCCCGCTGTTTGCCATAGGCGGATGGACACTGGGAAGAAGATTCTTTTTTCTGTCGCTGATCGGTATGCTCGCTACCTCTGTTTCCATCGATGCCTTGTCTATCTTGCCGGTGCCGGAAGTGGATTTTCTGGTAGCGGCCCTGTACGGCGGTGTGTCCTGCGGTCTTGGATTGGGCATGGTGTTTATTGCCGGGGCAACCACCGGCGGATCGGATATCATCGTCCGTCTTTTGAAACGCCGTTGGCCCAATGTGGCGATCGGCACCATCAATACCTGCTTTGATCTGGGAGTGGTGACCCTTACGGGTATCGCTTTTGGGGATATGAGCAAGGCACTATACTGTGGTATTGCAGTATTTGTGATGGGACAGGTGATCGACGCGGTGGTTTACCGTTTTGACTATTCCAAGGTGGCGCTGATCATTACCCAGCACCATGAAGAGGTGGCTCGCAAGATCGGTGTAGAGCTGGGACGGGGCGCGACCTTCCTCAAGGGTGAGGGCACGTACAGCCATAAGGACACCAAGGTGATCCTGACTGCAGTCAAGCGCCAGCAATTAGCAGAACTGAAGGCCCTGGTGGTGGAAATGGATCCCGATGCATTCATTATCGTGCAGGAGGCACACCAGGTTTTGGGAGACGGGTTTTCCCGTTATTCTAAAGACGCATTGTAACGAAAGGAGTGGGGAAGCGTGAGAAGAATGACGGCGCTGATCGTATCGCTGTGCTTACTGCTCAGCGGATGCAGCTTTTGGACAGATGGCAGTTATTCTTCTGTGAAGCCCCACAAGGAACTTGCCAATCAAGGAGAAAAACCGGCAGAGAATGTATCTGATTACAAGGAACTGGTGGATGCACTGGCATCCTTGGTAGAAAGCGGTGCAGAAAGCGGCATTTTATCCATGCAATATGCCGGCGAAGATGCCGCACGGGCGGATATTGACAAAGCAATCCGGGAGATTCGCCAAAATAATCCCTTTGCCGCCTATGCTGTGGAGGATATTGGCTACGTTTTTGGCGCCAGCGGTGGACGGAATGCGGTCCGTGTGAAGATCACGTATTTGCAAAACCGGGCGCACGCAGATAAGATCCAACGGGCGCAAACCCTGGAGCAAGTGGAGCAGGTCATTGCATATCATCTGGATGCCTGTGATGCCGGTGTGGTGCTGTATTTTGCAGATCCGGGGCAGGTGGATTACGCCCAAATGGTGGCGGACTATGCACTGACTTATCCCCAAAAAGTGATGGAAGCGCCAGAAGTAACGGTCAGCCTGTACCCGGAGCAGGGGATAGAGCAGATCGTGGAATTGAAATTTTCCTATCAGACCAGCCGGGCGGAGCTTCGAACCTTGCAGAATAAAGTTGCACCTGTATTCTCTTCCGCGGCGCAGCATACAACAGGAGATTGGACGGCAGCAGAAAAAGCCCAGCGGCTTTACGGTTTTTTGATGGATCGGTATGAATACAATATTCAAACCTCCATCACACCGGCATACAGTCTGCTTCTCCACGGTGTGGGGGACAACCGTGCCTTTGCTATGGTCTACGGCGCTATGTGCCGCCAGGCGGGATTGGACGGTTATGTAGTAACCGGCACCCGGGAGGGTATGCCATGGGTGTGGAACGCAGTGCGGATCGACGGAGTTTTTTATTACTTAGACCTGCTTCGCTGTAGCAGTGAGGGTACATTCCAATTACATACACAGGAAGAA
This sequence comes from Faecousia sp., assembly GCA_045606205.1. Taxonomy (GTDB): domain Bacteria; phylum Bacillota; class Clostridia; order Oscillospirales; family Oscillospiraceae; genus Faecousia. Next base: position 5,240 of record JAZURL010000078.1, read on the forward strand.
ATGACGGACTATGTTTGGGATTATTCCGCGTATCCGCTGGTGGAAGAAATTTCGTAAAAACGTGAAGAAAAGGTATTGACAAAACGCAGAATTCTGTTATAATACCTTTTGTTCCGCGGGTGTAGCTCATCCGGTAGAGCGCCACCTTGCCAAGGTGGAGGTAGCGAGTTCGAGCCTCGCCACCCGCTCCATAAAAAAGCGCTTGTCTTTCAAGACACGCGCTTTTTTAATAATGTTCGCCTTAGAAAGTGCAAGAACGATTTTTTACAGTTCCGTGATGACGGGCAGGATCATGGGGTTGCGTTTGGTGGTCTTATACAGGTAGCCACTCAGATCGTGTTTAATGGCAGTCTTGATAGCCGACCAATCCCGAACCCGCTTGCGCTGGCAACGCTCAATGGCTTCCATCGCCACATTGCGCAGTCCCTCCATCAATGCTTCGGATTCTTTCACATAGATAAAGCCTCGGGTGATGATGTCCGGGCCGGAAATGATGCTTCCGTCCTGGCCGGACAGGTTCAGACACACTACGATCATGCCATCC
>JAZURL010000079.1:0-8826 GCA_045606205.1 Faecousia sp.
GGGAGGTCTTCCAGGTTGCTGATACTGTCCGCAAGGACGACGCAGGCGCCATGTACAAAGAGATCTAAAAAACCCCGCTCCATCACGCAGCTTAGTTTTTTATTGATACAGTTTATTCAGCAATACCCGCAAGGGCCTAAAAAGAAGCAGTGCGATGACAAAATTACCGGCGCAATGGATCAGGTCAAAGGAAATGCCGGATGCCCATTTGGCGATGGCATAGCCAAAGCCACCAATAAAAATGTCTACAATACCGCACAACGCGCCGAACAGCAAACCAAAAGCCCCGGACAGAATTGCCCACGCCAAAGGCTCCTGCGTTTTGCGCATTGTCAGCGCTGCGACCGCCAGGATCAGCCATACGTACAGGTAATACACATTCCACACGCCCAGGCCGTAGAAGAGGATCTCCATCACCACAAAAATATAGACGGGATACAGGCACTTCCAGCCGAAGGTCACGGCAAACAGCATTACCAGCAGGCTCACCGGCTCAATGTTGGGCAGCGGCCCCATTGCCACCTGCAAGGCAAAGGTCAGGGCTCCCAGTACCCCGAACAATGCCATCTCTTTGACGGATAGGAATTTACGATGCGAAGCCATTGATATATACAAACCGGAAGGTGTCTCCGTCCGCGATCACCTGCTCGTTAACGCCCACAGTGGTCATTTCCTCACCCTTATAGATGCCCCACCAGCCTTCGTCATCGGCCCAGACTGCCTTTTCGCCGTCCACCGTGTCAAACATGCCGTTTTGAATATTGCCTTCCGGGATCAAGCCCTTGGAGACCATCAGCGGCCCCAAGTATTCTTCATCTGTGTGATAGGTTTCCGTCTTTTCCGTCTTGTCCTTGTGTACCACCGTAATGGTAACGGTCTTTGCCCCCTCCTGGGTTTCCGGGCGGGTCATGAAAAATACGCCCACCATCAATGCGACCACTAAGAGGAGTACGCCCAATGCAATCCAAATTTTTGTTTTTTTCATAGTTTTTTCCTCCTGAAAAATGATAAGGCTGCGGCACCAAAATTGGTGCCCCAGCCGTTTTTCTGCGACAAACGCACATCTTCGTAATCACGCGAAGATGGGGAGATCCATTCCGTAGGTCTTCTGACTCGTGGCTTTTCGGTGCTGGGAACACCTGCAGCAACCTCTGCCTTCCCGGAATAGATCCAGTGACTGGCTTTCGCCAAAAGAGGATGCCTTACCACATACAGCGGCGGTACCGTCCGGGATTCGCACCCGGTTATCTTGTTCAGCAGCTGAGGTTCATCGCCCAAACTGCCACGGAACTTCTATCAAATTGTCGTGAACATCATAGCACTACTTGCGCGGAATGTCAACAGCAAAACCGGCCCCGGCAACAGAAAAGATTTACAAACCAGCACAACAAAAAACTTGTACAGGGACTGCCCCGCATCTCGAAGCCTCGGAAATTTCCTGCGTGCCTGCGGTATTCCGTGCCGCCGTTTTCGATGTACTGAAGCATCTGCAGATACTCATAGTTATCCGGCTCCATGGACACCGCCTTGCGGATGTGCTCTAAAGCCGTCACCTGGTTGCCCAGGCCATTGTTGGCAATGGCGCTGATATAGTACCAATGGGCATTCTTATTTGTAGAGTTGCTGAGGATATTCAGTGCCTCAGCATAGCGGCCCATGCGCACGTACTGATAGGCCGCATTCTGATAGCGGTCGCCGGTTTCCTGCTGGGTGTAGGTGCGCTGACCATAAAAGCCCCCAAAGGGATCGTAGCCATATCCCCGGCCTTGGTTGGGCGCATCCTTTTCCGGGTTCTTGATTTGCTCATAGGCAGCGTTGATCTGCTGCATTTTCTGTGCCGCTGCTTTATCTCCCGGGTTCAGGTCGGGATGGTATTTCTTCGCCAGCTTGCGATAGGCCTTTTTGATTTCTTCGTCCGATGCATCCGGACTGACGCCCAGCACTTTATATGGATCAGTCACTTCCATCCCTCCCCTCTTTCTTTTTTCTGTGGAAATTGCCCCACACGCCGCTGTACAGGATATTGTCCAGAATAGGCTTGTCCTGCACCAGAGGCAATTTTTCAAATTCTGCGGTGCACCTAGCCATGGCCAGCACCAAATATTCTTCCCAGCGGGGCCAGTCTTCCCCTGTACCCATGGCAAGGAATGGATTGTATTTCCCCTTGCGCTTGTCCCGGCGATAGTCCGCCGCGGCATCCGCAAGATAAATGAACCGCCCTAGAGCCATGCCTATTTGCCGCAAAGTCGGTGCCCACAAGTCCTCCCGGTACACCAGAAGTTCGGCCATCAGTTCTCCGAATACACCGGCAGGCAGGTCGGGATTGGGGCAGTTTTCCTTTTCCAAGGTGTTGATTTTATGGATACAATCCCCAATGGCGTTGCACTGCCGGGGGTAACGCGCTACAATTTCTCCGTAATTCTTGCCAAACAGGCCGGATTTCATCCGGGCAGACAGCGCCTTCTCATCCTGCCAATCATCCTGCGCCTTGTAATAGGCCAACGCCACATTCATATCTGCCGCGTATTGGATGTACTCGTTATCCACCCAGGGCTTGGGACGGATGGGATGCAGACTGCACGCCCGATTTCCGGCGGTCTCCTTTGGCTCGTACAGGCTCATCAGCAGCAAGGCAAGGAATGCCATGTCGTAGCTCAGTGCCAGCCGGGCAGACTGAGATGAGCGGATACGGATCTGCCGGCAAATGCCACAGTAGACCGCATTGTAACGGGTCTGCTGCTGCTTATTCAGTTCCTTCACACTGGCGGACACAAAGCCAAACATTTCCATCCCTCCTTTTTCATTGTATCATAAATAACAGATATGAACAGAGGATAAACGAAAATAATTTTTATTCCTTCATCAGCAAACGGTTCAATGCCCCGCCACAAAATACCAGACACAGACAAAAATACAACCACAGCATGCTCAGCGCGATGGCGTACACCGAACCGTAGATGCTGGCATAGTTAGAGAAATACTCCACATAAATGGAGAAAAGATTGGAAAACAGCAGCCATCCGAAGGATGCCAGCACCGCCCCGGGGAAGCTGTCAGAAAACTTGTTCTTTCGGTTGGGTAGCGCCATAAACATGGCGGTGAACAATCCTGTTTGTAAAAGCAGCAGAAGAACAAAACGAAGATCCACGATCTCCGAGAAAAACTCCCACAGCGCTCCCCGAACCGGTGGCAGCCTATCCAAAATAGATTCCCCAAAAACATTGAGCACCAGTGTCAGCACCAGCACCAGCAGAAATAAAAACGTATAAAACACACTGATAGCCCTGGTGTAAATATAGCTTCTGTTCTCTTGAACTCCATAAATGGCGTTAAGACCCATCAAAAGGCCATAGATCCCCCGGCTGGCTGACCACAGCACACCAATGGCGGACACAGACATCACCGTGGTAGAGGTGTAGGCGTAGGTGGTGATAATCAGTTTCTCCGCCGCCGGCAGCAGTACCTCAGGCAAGATTCCGGAAAGCACGGACAGCAAGTCACCGGCATCCATGCCGGTATAGCGCAGCAGGCCCAGCAAAAGCACCAATGTAGGAAAGACGGACAGGACAATAAAATATCCGGCATTTGCAGCATGCAGACCAATTTGTATTTGTGAAAATTGCTGGAGATAACTCCAAACCTTTCCAATGAGTCCACCCTTTGGAAACTCCATACACTCCCTCCTTTGCATAGGCTCTTTTAGTGTATGCGGAAAACGGGAAGGTTACTACAAAAGCGGGAGCTTTCGCCCCCGCTTTGCGTTTATTCCACAGTAACGGATTTCGCCAAATTTCTCGGCTTATCCACATCACACCCACGGTTCAGCGCCACGTAATACGACAGCAGCTGCAGGGGGATTAGTGTCAGACTGGGCTGCAGCACCGGAAGTACGGTGGGTACGGTCAAAATGCCGTCCGCCTGCTTGGCAGCCTCTTCTGCAATTTCCTCCAGCGTGACACACAGCACATCTGCGCCCCGGGCCTTGACCTCCCGGACATTGGCCATGGTCTTGTCAAACAGGGGCTGCACGGTGGCCAGCGCTACCACCAGCGTGCCATTTTCAATGAGAGAAATGGGCCCGTGCTTCAATTCACCGGCAGGGTATGCCTCACTGTGCAGGTATGCAACCTCTTTCAGCTTCAAGCTTCCCTCCAGGCAGATGGCGCTATCCACATTACGGCCGATGTAGAATGCATCATGATGGCCGTAGTAGCGGCTGGCATAATACTGCACCTTCTGCACATTCTCTTCCGTCAGCGCCTTCTCTGCGGCGGCAGGCAACTCTTCCAATCCCCGCACCCATGCATGATAGGTGGCATCGTCCATGGTGTTCAGCCGCCGGGCCATATATGCCGCCAGCAGGTACACCACTGCCAGCTGAGTAGAAAATGCCTTGGTGGTGGCCACGGCAATTTCTGGGCCGGCCCAGGTGTAAATGGTTTGGTCAGCGGTTTTGGCAATGGCAGAGCCAACCACGTTGACCACCGCCAGGGTCTTCGCACCCAGCCGCTTTGCTTCACGAAGTGCCGCCAGGGTATCAGCGGTCTCACCGGACTGGCTGATGATGATCACCAAATTGTGTTCGTCCACCACGGGGTTGGCATAGCGAAATTCGGATGCCATCACCGCTTCCGTGGGGATGCGACAGGCCTTTTCGATGATATACTTAGCAAGAACCGATACATAGTAAGCAGAGCCGCAGGCCACCAAATAGAGCTTGCGCACATCCTTCAGATACACGGCGGACAGGTCGATGCCGTCCAGCACCACCTCTCCATTCTTCAGCCGAGGGCTGAGGGTATCCCGCAATGCCTTGGGCTGCTCGTAGATCTCCTTGAGCATGAAGTGGTCATAGCCGCCCCGCTCTGCAGCGGACAGCTCCCAGGTAATGGTCTCCTTCTTTTTATCCAGCGGCTCGCCCAGTGCGTCAAAAAAGCGCACGCATTTGCCATTGAACACCACCATTTCTCCGTCTTCCATATAGGATACGGTCTGGGTGTGCTTCAAAATGGCGGGGACGTCGGATGCGATGTAATTCTCGCCATCACCGTAGCCAAAGATCAACGGAGAATCCTTTTTAGCGGCCACAACAGTATCCGGCAGATCTGTGCACAGAATGCCCAGTGCGTAGCTACCCTCCAGCCTGCTGAGGCCCTGGCGTACGGAGGCAATGAAATTACCGGTTTTTTCGTAATAATAGCCCACCAAATTCGCCACCACTTCCGTATCCGTTTCGGAATGGAACTGAACGTTTCTGTCCGTCAGCCACCGGCGCAGTTTTGCTTCATTTTCGATAATACCATTGTGCACCACCGCAATCTTACCGCTGTCTGACAAATGAGGATGGCTGTTCACATCCGACGGTGCACCATGAGTTGCCCAGCGGGTGTGACCGATACCCACCACACCGGGCAGGGCGGCGCCATCTTCGGTCTTATCACAGAGTACCTGGAGTCTGCCCTTGGCCTTGGCCACCTGCATCTGCTTCGCTCCATGTACACAAATACCGGCAGAGTCATAGCCCCGGTACTCCAGTTTGGACAGACCCTCCAGCAAAATGGGAGCCGCCTGCCGATTTCCTGCATATCCAACTATGCCACACATAGAATAACCTCCTAACGAAATGGCGGCCCGCCCAGTGGCAGACCGCATTGGCATTTCCTATTGTACACCTTCTATGTGTATTTTTCAACTATAATTTTGCAGTTTTCAATTTTTTACATTTTTGTTTAAAACAGGCAAATGGTCTGACTCTCTAATTTGGCAAAGTTCACCAAGCTCAGCAGGTCAACTCCACATACTCCCAGCTGCACCAACTTCTGTGCGCCCTCACTGCCGTCGAGAAAGCAGAACAGTGGGCTCCAACCTTCCTTGAGATTGCGCATCGTTCCGCTCCACGTACCGCCCATGCCCACAGTGCACTGGGCAACAAAGGTCTTCTCCCCCAGTGCGTGAATCACCCGGTTACGACTTAGCGCCCGCACGGATGTAAATGAGCAATCGAAGCCCTCTTCACTGAGGTATAGCACATTTTCCCGGCATTTCTGCTTTTCCAGTTCATCTGCCACCACACTGATAATCTGCCCTCCTGCGGCGAGGCAGGCGCTTTGTGCAATGCGATCTGCGCCCCGGGCATTACCGGACACCAACACATATCCCTGCCGGGCAGCCTCACGGCCTACTTGGGCGGCAAATTCTGCATTGGGCGCAGCAATATCCCGACTGCCCACCAACGCGATCTGCGGCCGCTGAAGGATTGACAGATCTCCTTTGGCCCACAATACGCCGGGACTATCCAGCCCCAACCGGCGGCGCAGATTCACCGGGTATCCTTTGCTGACCCGGGTCAGCGGCACGCAATCCGCCCGCTTTGCCCGGACAAGATACCGGCGGAGCAGCTCTGTTTCCGTCAAAAGGCCCAAGATTCTATCAGCCATCTCCGGGCCATAGCCCATAGCGGTCAGATCTGAAGCCGTCAATTCCCGATCCTCGGTGGGTCGCTCCATGACCGACACCCGGTCAGCCAAGGAACGCAGTTGGGCGATCGTCAGGGGCTTTCGCTCCGGATTTCCAAGGGTACTGCCCAGAAGCAGAAACCCCGCTTCCCGGGCGTTCATCGAAAACGTCTGCGCGGCTTGGGCGCAGGAGCTGTGACGACTTCTTCCGTCAGCGTACCATCCGCCTGTAAAAACATAGGCCGGATGGTATAGCCGGAGAACTTTGCGATCTCATCCAGTTTCGCCTTCTCCGGGAAGTTGCCTATCATAGAATATGCACTGCCTTTGCGTCTTGCCCGACCGGTACGGCCGATTCGGTGGACGTAATACTCATTTTCTTCGGGAATGTCATAGTTGATAACGCATTCCACGTCATCTACATCGATGCCCCGGGATGCCACATCCGTAGCGATCAGCACCGCCAGTTTTCCGGCACGGTAGCGCTGCATGGTCTTTTCCCGCTGGCTCTGCTTGATATCACCGTGGATGCACTCGCAATCCAGTCCGGCCCGTTGGAACTCGTCACACAGCCGCTGGCACATATGCTTGGTGTTGCAGAAGATGATAACGCGCTCGTAGCCTTGGCTGCGAATCAGACGCAGGGTGGTTTCTGCCTTTTCCAAAGGTGTTACCGTCATACTGTACTGGTCAATATCCGGCTTGTCCTGCTGCTTGGGCTCCACGGTGATCTCCACCTCGTCCCGCTGATACATCCAGGAAACGGTCATGACTTCCTGGGAGATGGTGGCAGAAAACAGGCCCAGATTCTTGCGGTTTTTCACCTTTTCGATGATCTTGGTCACATCCTTGAAAAAGCCCATATCCAGCATCCGGTCGGCTTCATCCAGCACCACCGTCTGAATTTTGTCCAGGCGGATGGTCTTGCGGTTATAGTGATCCATCAGTCGGCCGGGAGTAGCCACCACGATCTGGGGCTTCTTCTCCAGCTGCCTGATCTGACCGCCGATACCGGCCCCGCCGTAGCGCACCGCCACCCGGATTCCCTGATAATAGGTCAGCAGACCCCGGAGTTCATCACCGATCTGAATGGCCAGTTCCCGGGTGGGTGCCAGGATCAATCCCTGGACCGCTTCGGACTGCGCATCAATATGCTCGATCATGGGAATACCAAAGGCAAAGGTCTTACCGGTGCCGGTAGGTGCTTTGGCAATCACATCCTTCCACTGCATGAAGTGGGGAATGGCCTCTGCCTGAATGGTGGTGGGATAGCCGTAGCCCTTCTTTTCCAATGCTTTCAGCATTGCGTCACTCAGACCCAAATCCTGAAAGGTAATCGCATTGCATTCCATAAACAACGTCCTTTTTCTCTGAAATCTTTCCGGTTCATTCTACCAGTTTTCCACCAAAAGTGCAACTGTCTTTCCATGTTACAAGAAAATTAAGATTTGAAAATGCACTATCGGTGGACAAACCGCCGGAGATATGGTATGATAACATATCATATTATGAGTCATTATGGACTTTTGGATTTCCTGAAACTTCAAACGGGTTCTTTTGGAATCCGGAGAGGAGATTGTTGTGAATGGGTAAACTAATCGTAATTGAAGGCACCGACGGTTCCGGTAAATCCACCCAGTTTCGGCTTCTGACCGAGCGTCTGGAGCGGGAAGGACATGCTTTCCGGCAGCTGGAATTCCCCCAGTATTCTGAACCCAGCTCTGCTCTGATCAAAATGTACCTGGGCGGTGAATTTGGCCGCAGCCCCTCTGATGTGAATGCCTACGCGGCATCTGCATTCTATGCTGTGGATCGCTATGCCTCCTATAAAAAGGTTTGGGGTGACTGGTACGAACACGGCGGGTTGGTACTCTCTGCCCGCTACACCACCTCCAACGCCGTACACCAGGCCTCCAAGGAGCCTGCCGAACAGCAGAGTGCGTTCCTCAAGTGGCTCTACGAATTCGAATATGACAAGCTGGGACTTCCGAAACCGGATCTGGTGATCTATCTGGACGTACCCACGGACTTTACCGAGAAAATGATGCGCTCCCGGGAAGCCGCCACCAACACTTCTGCCGATATCCACGAGCGGGATCTTGATTATCTTGCTACCTGCCGCCGGACCGGCAAAGCTGCCGCCGATTTTTACGGCTGGACCGTTATCGACTGTGTCCGTGACGGTGTTATGGGTTCCATTGAGGACATTCATGAAGAAATCTACCGCCACGTGGCGGCCTGTCTGGAGGACTGATTATGGTTTACATGTTATTGGGTACCGGTTTTGAAGAAACAGAGGCCATCGCCCCCCTGGATCTGCTGCGGCGGGCCGATGTGGATGTATTGACGGTCGGAATCAGCGGAAAAATTG
>JAZURL010000080.1:0-38280 GCA_045606205.1 Faecousia sp.
ACCTGCTGAGGAGTGCCGATCTGCTGAACTTCGCCGTCCTTCATGATGACGATACGGTCGCCCAGGGTCATAGCCTCAGTCTGGTCGTGGGTAACATAGATAAAGGTGGTATCGATACGCTCGCGCAGCTTGATGATCTCAGCACGCATCTGGTTACGCAGCTTGGCGTCCAGGTTACTGAGGGGCTCGTCCATCAGCATGACCTTGGGGTCGCGGACGATGGCGCGGCCGATGGCCACACGCTGACGCTGACCGCCGGACAGAGCCTTGGGCTTACGGCCCAGGTACTGGGTGATGTCCAGGATCTCAGCAGCCTGCTTAACAGCCTTATCGATCTCAGCCTTGGGAGTATGACGCAGCTTCAGAGCGAAAGCCAGGTTGTCATACACGGTCATGGGGGGATACAATGCGTAGTTCTGGAACACCATTGCGATGTCACGGTCCTTGGGTGCAACATCATTGACCAGACGGTCACCGATGTACAGCTCGCCCTCGGAAATGTCTTCCAGACCGGCGATCATACGCAGAGTGGTGGACTTACCGCAGCCGGAAGGACCAACGAGAACGATAAATTCCTTGTCGGCGATCTCCAGGCTGAACTCCTGGACGGCTACGACGCCCTTGTCGGTAACCTGCAGGTTAACCTTCTTCTCCTCGGGCTGTTCGTCCTTCTTGACCTTCTTGGTCTTCTTGGCTTTCTTGCCCTCGTCACCACTGAACGGATAGATCTTCTTGATGTTCTTCAGGGTTACACTTGCCATACTTTCTTGACTCTAAATGCACCTAAATTTCGCGTGCATTCTCGCACAACGCCGAGCAAAACGGCGAAGGCATTACAACAGGTCTCCACACTGCTGCACCGCGAGTCCTGCGGGTGTTTTTCCTCCTTTTTTGATGAACGGCGGCCATTTGGGTGGAGTGGCCGAAATTCACCTAGATAGTGGAATTATATCACATTTGTCAACTGGATGCAACGGTTTATTGTTACATTTTTTCCCTGGAGAATTTGGATGTCTCGTCAATTACAAACAAACCCGCACCGGCTTGTGCAGGCTTATGCGTTCCGGCGTTACCAAACAGTCCATAGCCAGCACATGCACACCTGCCTGGGCAGCCTGTCGAAGCGCTGATGCAAACTCCGGGTCAGTGGCCTCATTTGGGTACAAATACTGTACGTTTTCCATTTGGATCACAAACAGCACATATGCATCATAGCCCGCCTGCGCTGCCTGTGTTAATTCCGTCAAATGCTTTGTTCCTCGCAACGTCGGCGCATCAGGAAACGCGCAGATCCCGTCGTTTTCAAGTGTTACGCCCTTGACTTCCATAAAGCAGGGATTACCATCTTTTTGAAAGGCAAAATCAAACCGGGATTTGCCGTATGTGACCTCTGGGCGCACCTTGCTGACCTCTCCAAATCCGCCACCGCAAAGCCACTCCCCCACTGCCGCGTTGGGTGCTTGGGAATCCATATTGATCAGCCGTTTGCCTTTTTGAACGCTGATCAGATCATATTTTGTCTTTCGGTTGGGATTATCGCTCCTTTGACACCAGACCTGCGCATCTTCCGGCAGCAATTCCCGACACCGGCCGGTATTTTTAACGTGGACGATCTCCATTTTTCCGTCAATCTCCACATGGGCAACGAAGCGGTTGGGCCGGCACAGAAATCTGCCCATTACCATATTCTCGTATTTCATTTGTTTTCACCTCTGCAAGTTGAAAATAGTATACCATATTCATACAGTTGTGGCAAGCATAGTTGCATTTTGTCGGATCTTCTGTTATAGTAGACATAACATCTGATGGAATGAGGGGGCAGCCATGAAAACGAAGAAAGTTCACCGGATCCTGCTGATCTGTCTGCTTGCTGTTTTAGGGCTTTGTTTGGTGGGTACGGGGATTGTTTTCGGTGTCGATGCCTATGTGGTACACAGTACCTCAGCACAGCTGCTGACACCGGAAGAAGCCGCAAAAATCGAGGATGTAGACTGTATCCTTGTCCTTGGCTGTAAGGTAAAATCCAGCGGCGTGCCCAGCGATATGCTGGAAGACCGTCTGCGCCGGGGCGTGGAGCTTTTCCATGCCGGAGCTGCTCCAAAGCTTCTGATGAGTGGTGACCATGGCACCATGACCTACAATGAAGTGCAGAGCATGAAGCAATACGCCATTGATCATGATATCGCTTCTTCCGATATTTTTATGGATCATGCAGGTTTTTCCACTTACGAAAGTCTTTATCGGGCACAGGATATTTTCCAGGCAAGGAAAATCATCATCGTGACTCAGGAATACCACCTCTATCGCGCACTGTACATCGCCAACGCTCTGGGCATCGAAGCCTACGGTGTGAATGCCGACTACCGCAGATACTCCGGGCAGACCGCCCGGGACATCCGGGAGGTCTTGGCTCGAAACAAGGATTTCCTCACTTCCCTTTTTCAGCCCGCGCCCACCTATCTTGGCGAAGCCATTCCCATTTGGGGCAACGGTGATTTGACAAACGACTAAAAATGTCCGATGCAGATGCATCGGGCATTTTCACTTGCCTGAAAGTCCTCTCTCATATTTCATAAAATTTTCGATTTTCGTTGATTGTAGCACATTTCCATGCTACAATGTAGAAAATGTTGGTTTTAGGAGGAACAAGCATGGATTATAAGAAATTGCAAAATGGCAGTGATATCCGGGGTGTGGCCTTGGAAGGCATCGAGGGTCAGCACATCAATCTGACCGAGCAGGTCTGCCGGGATATCGGCCGGGGTTTTGCCCTTTGGATGATGAAAAAAACCGGAAAAACTGCCGGTATCCGGGTTGCCGTCGGCCGGGACTCCCGTCTGTCCGGTGAAACACTGTGCGGCTGGATCTGCGATGCTATGGCCGCATCCGGCCTGGAAGTGACGGATTTCGGCATGGCCAGCACGCCTGCCATGTTCATGTCCACTGTCACCGATGGTTACAATTTTGACGGCAGCGTAATGATCACCGCCAGCCACCTGCCCTTTAACCGCAACGGCTTTAAGTTCTTCACCTCCCAAGGCGGTCTGGAATCCGCTGACATCAAGCAGATCCTTGCTTATGCGGAAAGTGACGAAGCCACCTGTCTGTCTGCCGGCAGTCTGATCACCGGTTCTTTTATGGATACCTACGCCAAGATCCTGGCAGATAAAATTCGCACCGCCACCGGCGAGGACAAGCCCCTGGAGGGCTTCCGCATTGTCGTCGATGCCGGCAACGGCGCAGGTGGTTTCTATGTAGACAAGGTACTGAAGCCCCTGGGTGCAAATACTGAGGGCAGCCGTTATCTTGATCCCGATGGCAGCTTCCCCAACCACATTCCCAATCCCGAAGACAAGACTGCCATGGCCGCCATCACCGAAGCCGTGAACACTGCCAAAGCAGATTTGGGCATCATCTTCGATACCGATGTAGACCGGGCAGGCGCAGTCCTCTCTGATGGCAGCGAACTGAACCGCAACCGGATCATTGCTATGCTGGCAGCCATCCTGCTTCGTGAGCACCCCGGCACGACCATCGTCACTGACTCCATTACTTCCACCGGCCTTGCCAAGTTCATTGCGGAAAAGGGTGGCGTACACCACCGCTTCAAGAGAGGCTATCGCAATGTTATCAACGAGTCCGTCCGTCTGAACGCACAGGGACAGGACAGCCAACTCGCCATCGAAACTTCCGGCCACGGTGCATTGAAAGAAAACTATTTCCTGGATGACGGCGCTTATCTCGTAACCAAGCTGCTCATTGAGCTTGCCCGGGGCAAGAAGGAAGGCTACACTTTGGAATCCCTCATCGCATCCCTGGAAGAGCCTGCCGAGAGCGTGGAGTTCCGTATGAACATTCTGCTGGATGATTTCAAGCCCTACGGCCAGCAGGTTATCGAGGAACTGGCTGCTTATGCCCAGAATCAGCCCGGTTGGAGTCTTGCTCCCAGTAATTTCGAGGGCGTTCGCGTAAATCTGGATGCCGATCACGGCGACGGATGGTTCTTGCTCCGTCTTTCCCTCCACGATCCCCTGCTGCCGCTGAACATCGAAAGCAACTGTGTGGGTGGAGCGAAGAAGATTGCCAACGAGCTTGCTGCCTTTATCGCAAATTACGATAAGCTGGACGCACAAAAGCTGCTGGATTTCGCAAAATAATCTCAGAAATAGAAGGAAGAGAGAAATATGACCGCAACATTGGACGCATTTTTTGAATCCACCGCCTGGCCCATGACCCCTCCGCCGGCTTACGGCCCGTTTCACATTCTTTACACGCTGATTGGCTTTGCCGTGTGCGGCATTGCCGCATGGAAACTGCGTAGCGTCAACGATAAAGCAGCCAAATGGATTCTGTTTTCCATTGGTGTAGTACTCGCAGTTTCCGAAGTTTGGAAACAGCTTTTCTACTTCTTCGTCATGGAAAACAACCGCTATGCTTGGGGTGATTTTCCGTTCCAGCTGTGCAGCATTCCCATCTATCTATGTCTGATCGCGCCCTGGCTGAAGAACGGAAAGCTGCAACGGGGTATGTACAGCTTCATGGTTTTATACAATCTCCTGGGCGGTGCTATCTCCTTTGCCGAGCCCTCCGGACTTTTGCATGGTCACTGGTTTCTGACGGTCCACGCATTGGTCTGGCACATGGTGCTTGTGTTCATCGGACTGTTCATTTGCTTCTCCAAGCGGGGCGGCAATCAGAAAAATGACTACGTGGGTGCTACCTGGACATTCCTCGCCCTATGCGGCATTGCCTTTGGTTTGAATTGCTTTGTGCAGTTTGGCCTGGGTGAATCCATGAATATGTTTTTTGTAGGCCCGGGGAACTCGCCTCTTGCCGTATTTTCCCTGTTTTCTGAATGGTTCGGCTGGTACATCAACACCCCCATTTACATCTTCGCAGTATGCCTGGGTGCATACTTGATCTTCCTATTGACCTATTATCTGCAAAACAAGGAATTGCCCTTCCACAAGAAGGTATTGTCGAAATAATAAAAGACACCCCGCCGGGGTGTCTTTTTTACCTGTCTTGCAGTTCCAAAACCTCCACCCGGCCGATGAGTACATCGTTATACTGCACCGAGTGGCATCTTACATATCCGTTTTCATTTTCCTCTATCTGAAAGATATTTGGATATACGCCCTTGATCACGGCAGATCCATTTTGCACGCTCACCTTGGGGTGGCGCATGGTCACATTCACATGGATATGGGGATTCGTCTCAAACAGATTTTGAATATCTTTTCGTATGGCATCTATGGTGCGTTCCATGGATATTTCCTCCTCTCATAGCCTTGTCATCCGGGCAGAATGCAGGGCTTAATTCAGAGAGGACTGAGCGAAACGTGTCGTTTATCTATCCCCGGCTGCCGCGGAAAACAGATAGGCTACATCGCTCTCTTGGTAGCATGGCTACAAGTAGATTATAGCATATTTTTGTGGGATTTTCAACCGCAAAAACGGAAAAACCCGCTGCAAACGCAGCGGGTTTTGTGCTTATTCTTCCGTATTTTTGGGAGCTTCTTCCGCATTTTCCGGGACATCCTCCGGAATTTCCGGCGGAGTGACCACTTCCGGCTTCCGCGGCGGCATACCCAAATCCTTATCCTTGCACAGCATCAAGAAGATGCAATAAGCCCCGGAAACAACGATATTTCCCACCAGACTCAATACCAAATACAGTGTGCTGTTCTTGGGATCACAGGAATGGAACACATCGTACATGGCCACGTAGAAATAAACGGTTTGAATCACAGATAATACTGCAAGTGGTATCGCAAGAATTCCCGCCAGAGCCAGTAAATTCAGCAACACAATATTATTCCCTGCATAGTACATCAAATTGCTGAACAGTATTTCCGGGGATGAAATCGTAGGGATTGATATGATCATGAGCATCAAAACTGCGAACAACCACACCACCGCAACCAGTACAACTGATCCGATCACTGACATAGCAATATTCAGCCCTAACAGCACCTTGCGCTTATTCTTCACTTGTCTTTTGACCACATACTGGTACTGATCAGAGATAGAACCCAAAATCCACACATTTACCACAGGAATCCAGGAAAGCCAGGGCTTTTTGATCCCTCTGCGCTGGGCAATGGTATAAAGTGCCAATGCCTGCAATACATACACAAGCACACCCAACCCACTGGTGGCAAAGTTCAAAGATACAGCTCCATTTCCGAATTCGTTAAAAAATTCAGTCATCATTAAATCTATATCGCCCATATCATTACCTCCTTTAAGGATGCTGTAATTTTACCATATTTTTGCCCTGTTTGCAATATATTTTACGGCGCACCCCACAGGATGCGCCGTAAGCGTTATTTCATCAGTTTGCAAACCAGGGCGGTATACTCCGCAGGGTTTTCCAATGGCAGGTCTGCCATCAGCTGTGCCTGACTGCACAGAAGCCGGGCATAATCCTTTGCCTTTTCCACATCGGTAGTGACCGCGGCGATCATGGCTTTGACGGCTTCATGCTCTGCATTCAGCTCCAAAATCCGGCCAACGGAGAAGGCAAAATCGGGGTTTGCCCGCTTCATATACTTCTCCATTTCAAAGCTCATACCTGCATCGGGAGTCATGGCCACAGGGGCATCCCCCAGGTTGCCGGAAAGCTTTACTTCCTTGACCTGCTCACCCAAGGTCTCCTTTACAAAGGTCAGAATACCCTTCAGCTCTTCCGCCTTGTTTTCCAGTTCCTTCTTTTCTTCCTCGGTCTGCAGTTCCAGATCCTCAGAGGACACATT
Organism: Faecousia sp.; assembly: GCA_045606205.1. Lineage (GTDB taxonomy): Bacteria > Bacillota > Clostridia > Oscillospirales > Oscillospiraceae > Faecousia. Next base: position 6,759 of record JAZURL010000080.1, read on the forward strand.
GCAGAAGGACTGTTCGGCATAAGTCATCAGACTTTGGGGAATGAACTCATCCACATCCTCGGTAAACAGCAAAACATCATAGCCCTTTTTCTCCAAAGCCTTAACCTGTGGCAGTTGTGCCAGGCGATCCTTATTCTCACCGGGAGCAAAATAGATTTTTTCCTGGCCCTCGGCCATAGCATCTGCGTATTCCTTGAGGGTGATGAACTTACCCTGGCGGTTGCTCCAGAACAGCAGAAGATCCTGCACCGCATCCTTGTGTGCGCCGTAATCTGCCACTGCACCGTACTTCAGCTGACGGCCAAACACGCCGTAAAATTCCTCATACTTCTCCCGGCTGTTCTCCAGCAGATTTTTCAGCTCGGACTTGATCTTCTTCTCGATGCCCCGGGCAATAATGCTCAACTGGCGGTTATGCTGAAGCATTTCCCGGCTGATATTCAGGGACAGATCCTGGCTGTCCACAATGCCACGGACAAAACGGAAATGCTCAGGAAGTAGTTCCTCGCAATTTTCCATGATCATCACGCCGGAACTGTACAGCTGAAGACCCCGCTTAAAATCCTTGGTGTAGAAATCAAAGGGTGCTTTGCCGGGAATATACAGCAGAGCCTTAAAGCTGACACTGCCTTCGCTGTTAATGTGCATGGTGGACAGGGGCTTGTTATAGTCAAAGAACTTTTCCCGGTAGAAGGTCTCGTACTCCTCGTCAGTGACATCTTTTTTATTTCTCTGCCAGATGGGCACCATAGAGTTGAGGGTCTCTTCCTCAAAGTATTCCTCATACTCGTCAGAATCCTCTTTCTTTCTGGACTTGGATACCTCCATGCGGATGGGATAGCGGATATAGTCAGAATACTTGCGGATCAAGCTACGCAAGCGGTATTCTTCCAGAAACTCAGAATACTTTTCCTCCTCGGTATCGGTTTTGATGGTCATGATCACATCCGTACCGGGATAGGCGCGCTCGGCTTCTTCAATGGTATAACCATCAGCACCGTCGGACACCCAGCGATATGCTACATCCGAACCGTACTTCCGGGAAATCACCGTCACGGACTGGGCCACCATAAAGGCAGAATAAAAACCCACACCGAACTGGCCGATGATGTCGATATCCTCCTGCTTTTCCATGGTCTGCTTAAAGCCCAAAGATCCAGACTTGCAGATCGTACCGAGATTCTCTTCCATTTCCTCCCGGCTCATACCGATGCCGTTGTCGGACACAGTAATGGTTCGCGCGGTTTCGTTACGGGTGATGGTAATGGCAAAATCCTCCCGGGACAGCCCAACCTTTTCATCGGTCAGGGCTGTATATGCCAATTTGTCAATGGCATCGCTGGCGTTACTGATGATCTCCCGGAGGAAAATTTCCTTGTGCGTATAGATGGAATTGATCATCAGATCCAGCAGGCGCTGGGATTCTGCTTTAAATTGCATTCTTTCCATAGTGCAGATTCGCTCCTTCGTGTTTTAGCACTCTTTTGACGTGAGTGCTAATATTATACCACGCCATTTTCAAATTGCAACCCCTGCTTGAAAAATTCTTTATTTATTTACATTTTCTCTTCGCGGTGGTTTTACCCAAATTCTGACAAATTTTTTCTCGAATATTGGGCGTATTTTTCCGGAAAAGCAGTTGCTTTTTTTCTTTATGCAATGCTATAATAATGCTGATATATCCCCGCGCAATAGAAAAAGAATAAAGTGAGGTATTTCTTGATGATCGCGTATGGAGAAAACATTCAGGTCTTCTGCGGCAATTCCAACCCCGAATTTGCCCGCACCATCTGCAAGGAGCTGGGCATCACCCTGGGTGACAGCGACGTAAAAACCTTCGCTGACGGCGAGGCTTCCGTCAGTCTTAACGAGACTGTCCGTGGCGCTGACGTTTTCCTGGTCCAGTCCACCTGCAAGCCCGTCAACGACCATCTGATGGAGCTGTTAGTGATGATTGACGCCTGCCGCCGTGCATCCGCCGGCCGCATCACTGCTGTCATCCCCTACTTCGGTTATGCCCGTCAGGATCGCAAGGCCAAGAGCCGTGACCCCATCTCTGCCAAGCTGGTTGCTAACATGATCGCCGCCGCCGGTGCTGACCGGGTGCTGACCATGGATCTCCACGCCGCACAGATCCAGGGCTTCTTCGATATTCCTGTAGATCATCTGCTGGGAAATCCCACTTTCTATCATTACTTCACTACCAAATTCCCTGAGGAGACCAATAACTACGATGACTTTGTGATTGTCTCCCCCGACGTGGGCTCCGTCGGTCGCGCCCGTACCTTTGCAAAGAAGCTGCATATGGGTCTGGCCATTGTGGACAAGCGCCGTCCCAAGGCCAATATATCCGAGGTCATGAACATCATCGGCGATGTCAAGGGCAAGACCTGCATCCTGTACGATGACCTGGTGGATACCGCGGGTTCTCTTTGCATTGCCGCCAAGGCACTGATCGATGTTGGCGGTGCTAAGGAAGTCTACGCCTGTGCCACCCACGGTGTGCTGTCCGGTCCTGCTTATGACCGCATTGAAGAAAGCCCCATTAAGGAAATGGTCTTCCTCAACACCATTCCTCAGGTTGGCAACACCCCCAGCGGCAAGCTGGTGTACTTGGATGTCGCTCCCGTGTTTGCACACGCCATTGACCACGTCCACGGCGGCACATCCATCGCAGATCTGTTCTAAGTATGTTTGGTAAAAAAAGCGAAAACTGGCTGATCGTCGGTCTTGGTAATCCCGGCAAGGAATACGAAAAGACCCGGCACAATGCAGGCTGGCGCGCCATTGATCTTGTGGCAGAGAAATTGGGCTGTAAGATCGACAAATCAAAATTTCAAGGCCTGTATGGACAAACAAAATACGCTGGCAGCAAGCTGTTTCTCCTGAAGCCGCTGACCTATATGAATTTATCCGGGCGTTCTGTTTTGCAGTTGTCTGCGTATTTTCATGTGCCACCTCAGCGGATCATCGTCCTGTTCGACGATATTTCCTTGGAGCCCGGCCGGTTGCGTATCCGTTCAGACGGTTCTGCCGGCGGTCATAACGGCATTAAGTCTATCATCTCCGAATTGGGTTGCCAAGACTTCCCCCGGGTGAAGATCGGTGTAGGTGCCAAGTCGCATCCGGAGCAGGATCTTGCCGATTGGGTGCTGTCTTCCATGTCTGCATTGGAAGAAAAAGCGCTGATCTCTGCTCTGGAACGCGCTGCCGATGCCGCCCTGTGCATCATCGATAAGGGCGTCCCGGAAGCGGCAAACCGCTTTAACGGCAGCCATCCGTAAATATTGTCTAAAAACCACGGAAAGGGGGGTATTTTCCCCCTTTCCGCATTGTTACGTGGAGGAAAACTTATGGAAAAGCTTCTTTCTCTTCTGAAAACCATGCCAGAATACGGCGCTCTTTTGGACTGCGTATCCCATGGGGAAAGTGGGGCCATTACCGGCATCGGTCAGATGAACCGCAGCCATATGATTGCCGCACTGCATACCGATACCACTGCGCCCATTGTGGTTCTCTGCCAGGACGATATGGCCGCCAAGCGGTTGCAGGAAGAACTGAAAGCATTTCTTGGAGAAACTTATCCGGTTCTGCCCAATCGGGAACTGACCCTCTACGATACCACCGTCGTCAGCCGGGCGTGGGAGCAAAAGCGCCTGCGGCAGCTATACGAACTGATGCAGGGTAAGACCTCTTTGCAAATTATGTCCTGGGAAGCTATGAGCCAGCGCACCATGCCCCCAGCTGTTTTGATGGGCTGTGCTTTTACCTTGGAGATCGGCGAAGAATATGACCTGGATGCCTTAGCCGCCCGACTGTCCAGCGCGGGGTACAGCCGCACTAGCATGGTGGAAGGCCCTGGTCAGTTTGCCGTCCGAGGCGGCATTTTGGACATCTTCTCCCCCGCCGCTGACTTACCTGTGCGTGTGGAATTCTTCGGTGAAGAGCTGGATACCATGGGCTATTTCGATACCGACACCCAGCGTCGGACGGAGAATATCTCTTCCATCGTCATCTTGCCCGTGGGCGAGACTCAGCCCCATCTTCATCCGCAAGGCTTAGAGGGGCTTTGCAGAGATTTGGAGAATCTGATCACAAGGCAAAAGCGGCGCAAGAACATCAATGAAGATCTGATCAAAACCCTGGAACGGGACTGGGAAAAATATCAGAATGATGTGCAAAATCCCGCATCGGATCGCTATATGGCTCTGATCTACCCGGAAATGGCCACTGCATGGGATTACATTCCTCAGAACGCAACCATCGTTCTGTGTGACCACAGTGCCCTAAAGCGCACTGCCCGGGCACGGATGGATGAACTGGGTATGCAGCTGGATAGTCTCCTCCAATGCGGACTGTTGGCCGGTGAACTCTGCGACTACGCCTGCCAGTGGGAGGATTTCTGCCCTAAACTAGAGGGAAAAACCACCATCTATTTTGATTCTTTCGGTGGCACTTCCTATCCGGAAGAGAATCCCCCAAAACAGCTACTTCCCATGACCGCAAAACAACTGCCCGGCTACGGCGGCAGTCTGGACACCGCCGCCACCGACCTTGCTCACTATCAAAAAATGGAATTCTCCAGCTTGGTGCTTTGCGGAACACGCCGTCGTGCGGAGCTATTGCAAGAACAGCTGCATAATCGGGGGCTTTCTGCATTTCTTTGCATACCGCTGACCACCATGCCCAAGCCGGGGCAGATATTGCTTGCCGAGGGTACACTGCCTTTCGGCATGGAATATCCTAATGCGAAGATCGCCATTTTAACAGAGGGGCAGCTGATCACCAAGGCCGCACCCCGGAAAAAGGCGAAGAAAAACGCCACCAACCGCCAAAAACTGAATTCCTTTACGGACTTGACCCCCGGCGACCTGGTAGTACACGAAAACTACGGTATTGGCCGCTTTGTTGCCATGGAGCAGATCAAAGTGGACGGTGCAGTGAAAGACTATGTCAAGATTGCCTACCAGGGCTCTGACACGTTGTTCGTTCCCGCCACCCAGTTGGACCTGGTGAGCAAATACATTGGCTCGGGCGGTGAGGATGCTACAGTAAAACTAAACAAAATTGGCTCCGATGCATGGCAGAAAACAAAGGCCAAAGCCCGCAAAGCTGCCAAGGATATGGCCGGTGAGCTGATCCAGCTCTATGCCGCCCGGAAACGGCAGGAGGGCTATCCGTTCTCTGCGGACTCTCCCTGGCAAAGGGAATTTGAAGACAATTTCCCCTACCCAGAGACCGACGATCAGCTTCGCTGTATTGCGGACATCAAGGCGGATATGGTGTCCCCCACCCCCATGGATCGCCTGCTGTGCGGCGATGTGGGCTTCGGCAAGACTGAGGTGGCTTTGCGCGCGGTGATGAAGGCCATCATGGACGGCAAGCAAGTGGCCATTTTGGTACCCACAACGGTGCTTGCCCAGCAGCATTATCAGACCGCCATTGCCCGTTTCCGTGGCTTTCCGGTAAATATCGACGTGCTCAGCCGCTTCCGCAGTGCAGCGCAGCAGAAGAAGACCATTCAAAATCTGCGCAGCGGCGGCGTAGACTTGGTCATCGGTACTCACAAGCTGCTGCAAAAAAGCATTGAATACAAAGACCTGGGGCTGCTGATCATTGACGAAGAACAGCGCTTCGGCGTTAGCCACAAGGAGCGCCTCAAGGAGATCTCAAAAGGAGTGGATGTACTGACCCTTTCCGCCACCCCTATCCCCCGTACACTGAATATGGCCCTCTCTGGCATCCGGGATATGTCCACCATTGAAGAGCCCCCGGCAGACCGCTACCCGGTGCAGACCTTTGTGATGGAACACAATAATGCCATCGTGGACGATGCCATCCGTCGGGAGATCGAACGAGGCGGACAGGTTTACTACCTTCACAACCGGGTGGAGACCATTGACCGGTGCGCCAGTGCATTGCAAAAGCGGATTCCCGGTCTGTCCGTCGCTGTTGCCCACGGGCAAATGGGTGAGGATGCCCTCAGCGATGTGATGCAGACTATGGCAGAGGGCGAAATTCAGGTGCTGGTGTGCACCACCATCATTGAAACCGGCCTTGACATTCCCAACGTGAACACCCTCATCATTGAAAATGCCGACCGTTTCGGTTTATCCCAGCTTCATCAGCTTCGTGGCCGCGTAGGTCGCTCCACCCGGCATGCTTATGCCTATTTCACCTACCGTCCGGACAAAAATCTGACAGAAGTTGCCGAAAAACGGCTGTCTGCCATCCGGGACTTTGCGGAATTTGGCTCCGGCTTTAAGATTGCTATGCGCGACCTGGAGATCCGGGGCGCAGGCAATCTATTAGGTGCAGAACAATCCGGCCATATGATGAGCGTGGGCTATGATATGTATCTGAAATTGCTGGATGAGGCAGTGTTGGAAGAAAAAGGTGAAAAGCCAAAAGAACCGGACTGTACCGCCGACCTCAATGTTACCGCCAATGTCAGCCAGGACTATGTCGCCCGGGGCGAGGAACGAATGGATCTGTACCGTCGCATGGCCGCCATCCGATCTCAAGAGGATGCCGACGACTTGCTGGACGAAATCATCGACCGTTACGGTGATCCACCTAAGGGCGTGCTGAATCTGATCGACATTGCCTTGCTCCGTGCCCAGGCACAAAAATTGCACATTTGCGATATCCGACAAAAGGCAGGCGAGGTACTGATCACCATGACAGAGCTGAACTTCGACAGCATTGGGCGCATCTGCAGTGACAAGGACTATGCAAAGCGCATCCATCTGGTGGCCACAGCCAAACAGCCCACTCTTCGACTAAAGCTTGCAAGCGGTGTGGACAGTTTGCGGCAGACCAAGGTTTTTCTTGAGAAGTACCAAAATTGCTGTATTCAAGGCTGATAAACCCTCTTCTTTACAGTATTTTCATCCTTTGGTAACGAAATGACATTGCAATTTGTGTAAAATGTGGTACAATACTCCTAGAATGCAAACACTGCGCGCGGCCCTGCCGCTGACAGATTGGAGAGGTTTACTATTAACGATCAACATATTGACATTTCCCACAACGAGGTCCCGGAACCTAACAAGGAGATGACTCAGCGAGTGCGTCTGGATAACGCTGCACAAACGCCAGCCCGTCCCGCCGGTGCGCACCCCGAGAATCCGCAGCGTAATCGCAAAAAGAAGCGCTGGTATATGACAAAAAGAGAAAAGATCGTCTTGATCTCCCTGGCGTCCGTTGCCGTGATACTGCTCATCGCAGCGATCATTATGATCTCATCTATGTTCGCAGAACCTGCAGACGACGGCAAGATTCTTAAGGGCGTGGTGGCCGCCGGCGTCAATCTCGGCGGAATGACTCCAGAGCAAGCAGCTGTTGCTTTGGAGGAAGCGACTGCCGATACATATACCAAGCTGGACATGGTAGTAACAGTCCTGGATTCCCATATCTCCCTGTCACCGGAGGATACCGGTGCGAGACTGGATATCCAGGCAGTGGTAGAGGACGCTTACAACTACGGCCGTACCGGCAGCCGTGCCGAACGGAACCAGGCAAAGAACAACGCGCTAACCAATTCGGTAATCATCCCCATTACCCCCCACCTGAATTTGGACACAGACTTTATCCGCAGCGAGATCACCAAGCTGGGAACACAGTTCAGCAGTACGTTGGAGGATGCCTGGGTTAAGCTCGATGGTCAAAAGCCGCAGATGGGCGTTGCCAAGCCGGATATCAACCAGGTACATCAAACTCTGACAATTTACGTCGGTACTGCCGAGTATGGTCTTGACACCAATAAACTGTATAACCAGGTTCTGGAATATTACAACATCAACATCTTCCAGGTGGTAGGTACATGTACCGTGGTAGCCCCCGATTCTATCGAAGACAAGTTGCTTACTATTTACAATGATGTATACGTAGCGCCTGTGGATGCCCAAATGAATCCTACTACCTATGAAGTGAAACCCGAGATTTACGGTTATGGCTTTAACCTGGATCAGGTCAAGGAGCAGATCGCCAAAACACCCTATGGAGAAACCATTACAATACCTGTGGGCTATCTAGCCCCCAACATTACCGAGGAACTGCTTACCGGAAATTTATTCCAGGATGTGCTCGGTGATTACTCCTCTGCCCTTGGTGCTGAAGCCGCCTGGAACGGCAACGCCTTCCTGGCCTGTGAGAAACTGAACGGTCTAATCATCCAGGTCGGTGACACCTTCTCCTTTAGTGATGTCTTGGGCGAACTGACAGAAGGAAAAGGCTACCAGGAGGCATTAGCCTACCGGGGCACTGTAGCTCAGAAGGTGATGGGTGGTGGTGTCACTCACGTTGCCAGCGTTCTGTACAACAGTGCGTTAGAAGCAGAACTGGAGATTTTGGAGCGCCATAACCACACCTATGCTACCAGCTTTATCGAGGTAGGACGGGATGTCTATGTGGCCGAAGGCAAGGCAGACTTCCGTTTCCGCAATAACCGCTCCGAGCCCATCCGCATTAAAGCGGAAGTGGAAAATGGCAATATTTTTGTCAGCATTGAGGGCACAGACACCCGTAATTACAACGTTGAGATCAGCGTCACGATTATTAAGACCATCTCCCCCGGAAAACTGTATAATGTGATGGTCCATGATAATCCCGGTGGATATAAAAATGGGCAGGAGCTTGTCGCCGGTGTGAATGGCTACGAGGTAGAAATATATAGTTCCATGTATGACGAGGAGGACGGCCACCTGCAAGACAAACGCCTTGTCAACTCCTACACCTATGAGGCCCGGGATTCTGTAGTCGTAAAACTGCAACAGAAACCCACCGAACCACCTACTTCCAGCGTGCCCTCCGAGCCCCCTGCTTCCAGCGTGCCTTCTGAACCGGCATCCCAGCCTACAAGCTCTGGCGGCAACCTTGCTGAGAATGAAGACAATAATCAAAACCAATAACAAAAAAGACTGCTGCGATTGCAGCACTCTTTTTTATACTTTAATCAACGGCACGAATGTCCAAATGATAGTCTACCCTACCGCTCTCGGTTTTTTCGATCTCAATGTCGTACACCAGATCGATACAACCGCCTTCCGGCAAGATATCATAAAACAGATGCCGGGTCGTCACTGTGATCATCAGCGTTCCAAAATCCATTTGGTATAAGCTGTCGTGGGACTGGCCCACACGAAACATCATCGTGGAACGCAGTGGGCCGGTTCGTGTCAAAGTCACTTGCTCCGGCTCTATCCGGAACGTGGTGGTCACACCCTGCAACCCGGTCAGATCACTTTCCAGATAGGAAATATCCCAGCCGCCATCGGTAAATTCCATCGTGCCCTCGGTCACCAACTCCATGACCTCTGGCTCCTGATCCTGGTAGGACTGTTTTCCCATAATGGACAGCAATACTTTGTGTCTCACCCGGCTGCCTCCATAGCAAGCTTCAGAAGCTCTTCCACCAGCTGCTCTGCAGGGATGCCGCTGGCAGCGAACAATTTAGGGAACATAGAAATGGAAGTAAAGCCGGGCAGGGTGTTAATTTCATTGAACACCACTTCGTTCCCTTCATAGGTCACAAAGAAGTCCACGCGGCTCAAGCCCTGGCAGCCAACGGCGGAATAGATCTGCACCGCCGCATCACGAACCTGCTCTTCCACATCGTCAGGGATCCTGGCAGGAATGTAAGCCACGGAAGTGTCGGTAATATATTTGGCATCGTAATCGTAAAACTCCGCACCGGAATCGATCTCGCCGCAAATAGAGGCCACTGGGCTCTCGTTACCCATAACAGCCACCTCAATTTCCCGGCCGTGGATGAATTCCTCCACCAGGATCTTGCCGTCATAAGTGCCAGCCTTCAAAAGGGCATCTTTTAATAAATTGCGGTCAGCTGCTTTTGATACGCCAACAGAAGAACCGGTGCCCGCAGGCTTAACAAACACGGGATAGGAGAACTTCTTCTCCACCTGATCCATGACCCAATCCAGGCGCACATCCAGATCCGCATTGCGCACCAGCATCCATGCCGCCTGACGGATGCCCGCCTGGTCGACTACCAGCTTGGCCAGTGTCTTATCCATTGCCACCGCCGATGCCGCTACATGGGGGCCGACATAGGGTATGCCCGCCATCTGCAGTAAACCCTGCATCGCGCCGTCCTCGCCGTTTTCACCGTGGAGAACCGGGAATACCACATCAATCCATTCCCGCACTACACAGTCGCCCTCAAAGCTCAGCAAGCCTTGTCCGCGGACAGGAGAGATTGCCGCCCGGCGATTTTCCGGGTAATCCTTCCACTCACCGGTGGGCAGAAGCGAATAATCGGTACCGGTATAGAGGATCCAATCACCGTTCTTGGTGATGCCCACCGGGAACACATTGAACTTTTCCTGATCCAGGCTGTTCAGCACAAACTCCGCAGAGCGCAAAGATACCTCATGCTCCGGGCTGATGCCGCCAAACAGTACGCAAACGCTAAGTTTTTTCAAAATGATCGCCTCATTTCCTAAAATCGCAGTTAATAGGTGGTCAGATGTTCTCCAGCAAAGCTTCGCCGGCCCGATAAATATCGCCTGCGCCGACAGTGAGGATCACATCTCCCGGTTGCGCCAGTTCCTGCAACTTTTTCGTGACCTCTGGCAGCGTTTCGCAGTAGAAGCCGCTGGGCAGCTTATCAAGCAAATCCTTGGAGGAAATACCAATGGTATTGCGCTCCCGCGCTGCGTAAATCTCCGCCAGCACCACAATATCCGGCCGCTTCAGTTGCTCTACAAAATCATCAAACAGTGCCCTGGTACGGGTGTAGGTATGGGGCTGGAACGCAAAAATCACACGCTTGTAGCCCATGGTGCGCACCGCATCCATCGTAGCTGCCAATTCGCCGGGATGGTGGGCATAGTCATCATACACATCTGCTCCGTTGTAAGTTCCTTTGAACTCCAATCGACGTCCTGCACCATGGAAGGTGGCCAGTCCCGCCTCTACAGCTTCACCAGGAATTCCCAACATCCATGCCACACCCGCCGCTGCCAGAGCATTGATGGCATTGTGGTGGCCGTGGACGGGTAATTTAAAGTGGCAATACTTTTCGCCGTCGCAAATCACATCAAACCGACGCCAGTCTGTGGACACATCCGCTGCATGAATACGATTTTCGCTTCCAAAGCCAAACGTGACCACATCCATTCCCTTGAGGGTTTCCATGGTGTTGGCATCGTCGCCGTTGGCCAAAATGCCGCCGGTGGAGAGATCCGCAAATTCACGGAAAGACTTTTCCACATCGGCAAGATCCTTGAAATAGTCTAAGTGGTCTGCTTCAATATTGAGGATCACCGCCAACGTGGGGAAGAAATTCAGAAACGAATCGCAGTATTCGCAGCTTTCCAGCAAAATCGTGTCACCGGCACCAACTCTGTGGCCTGCGTGAAGAAGTGGCAGGTATCCACCGATCATGACTGTGGGATCCATCTCAGCCGCCATGAGTATGTGAGCAACCATGGAAGTAGTCGTGGTCTTGCCATGAGTACCGGAAATACAGATGGCATTTTTGTACGCACGCATAATAACACCCCAAGCCTGTGCCCGTTCAAACACGGGAATGCCCCGTGCCCGTGCATCGGCAATTTCCGGGTTGTCATTATGTACCGCGGCGGTACGAATGATGCAGTCTGCATCCCCGATATTCTCTGCCCGGTGGCCGATCTCCACACGGATACCCTTGGCGATCAATTCGTCCGTTGATACCGAGGCATTCATGTCAGAGCCAGAGACGATCATCCCCATGCCCTGCAGCACCAAGCCCAAAGGCCGCATGGAAACGCCGCCAATGCCGATCAAATGCACCCGCTTGCCGGGTTGTATATATTGCTGAAGTTCTAAGGTGTTATGTTCCATAACCGCAACTCCATTATCTTAAATTATTTAACTAAATTATTATATAACATTTATCACGGATTTACAACTGTAAATATTGAAACACGGAGGATCCCATCTCTGGAATCCTCCGTGCTTTCCCGATCTATTATTTTACTTTAATACCGGTTCTGCTTCATCTGTCACGATCTTTACGCTCTTATGAATTGGTGACATCATTTTTTCCTGCTCTCGATAAATACCGGGCGTAATGCCTTCCCATTTTTTAAAAGTGCGGATAAAAACGTTGCTGCTAAGGAAACCGTTTTCCTCAGCAATGATTTTAATGCTCTTATCCGTGTTCATCAGCTGCTCTTTTGCATTTTTGATCCGAGTCTTGGCAATAAACTCGGTTACAGTTAGTTCATACTTTTCCTTAAACATTTTGGAGATATAGTAAGGTGACAGATTTACTATTTCACATAGCTGGGTCACGGAAAGTTGCGGATTACTGTAGTTCTCCGAAATATATTCCATCACCTTTTGACAAATCGTCTCCTGCTTAGATACATGTTGTTTCGTATTTCGTAGCATCTCCAAAATTTCTACAAGTTCCATACGGAATTCATCCAGTGTAGGCTGGGAAACAAGCTTCTGTATCCGTTCCTTGCGACCTTCAGCAATTTCACAGATCATAAACGCCTTATTGATAATACTGTTCATTTCATACTTGAAGCACTCGATATTATCCATGGAAGTAGCGCTGTTGATGCGACACATATCCATAATTTCAGAGACGAATTCACGCCCTGAAAGTTCCGGCATCTTTCCATTAATAAAGCCTACAATATTGCGCGACAGAGTTGACTCCATGGATGAAGCATAACTGAATTCTCGGTTTTTGATGTCATTATAGTCAATATAATCCACATCTTCCAGCAAATACTTGTACTTCATAGCAAGTTCTGCCTCTGCATAGGATGTATGTGCTCTCGCCAGGCTCTGATGAACACGCCCAGACGACAGGATCAGATCCAACCCCAATTGCTGACGGAGGTATGCTTGACAACCGCGAAGATTGTCGATCTTTTCATTCACATCCGCGTTTTGGACATAATTCAACAACAGTGCATACTGATTTGCGTCTATGTCTACCACATAGCCGGAGCCATCAACGCTGCTGACCTCCTCAAATGTATTTCGAATCACAAAATCCTGGGTGGTGTTATCCATATCCACGCTATGCCGAACAAATATCAGCACCACGTGATACAAACCAGTGGCATATTCCATGCCTATTTTCTCCATGAGGTTCTTGTCCAGCGCTTTCTGATCAAACTCACCCTTCAGCACTGCACGGATTAATTGATCAAACTGCAAATTTTGGCTCTTCCTTACCTGCCTTTGCAGATTCATGCGTTCAATACTGCTCTCTTCCAGAATTCTTGAAATGAATTCAATCTCATTGTGCTCGTTTTTATCATAAGATTCAACGCCTACTTGCTCTGCCCGATGCAGTACCATACCGATTGGGGTATAGACCTTTTTCGTGACTCGAAATACCAACACAACTGTCAAGATGAGGCACAGCCCACAGGCAAGCGCACACACAAGACGCAGTGCAGACAGTGTTTGCCAAAAATCATCCGTATTTGTGGCATATGCGTAATATCCCTCAATAACATCGGATTGCTTTGAAAGCATCATATAGTTTCCGTTTTCGCTCTCAAACTCAAACAACGTGCTACTGCCGTCGAAATCTGCAAAACTATAAGTTGTCACACCGTCACCGCTGAGCAATAGCTGCTTCTGGGCATCAAAAATCATCAGCGTGCCGTCCTCGCCCAAGTGCTCCTGAATCATCAGCGAGGACAAAAACTCAGGAGAAAACACGATGCTGACAATGTATTCCCTTTCGGAGTAGCCAATCGTGAACCAGCGCATATTTACGCACAGATATGTCTGTTGATCAGCGCCGACAAATGCACTGATCCGAGGACTTGGAGAATCACAATCTAACAATGGTGAATATCGCTCCAATTGAACATTCTCTCGGCCATAAGTAGAAATCAAATATTCCTCAGCGGACAGCGAGCCGTTTTTTTCTGAAACGATTTGGTCCATCGTCGGAAAGTACACCAGCACATCGAAGAACCTTTCCTCGCCATATCCCTTAAGCATATTATGGACCTCCACTGCAGAATAGTTACTGCTGTTGGGATCCTGCACGCTATCATTTATATGCTGCTTACAAATCTTCTCACTGCCGATAGAGATACAGATCTGATTGACATCATCCATCACATTGTCCACCAGCGCAAAAAACTGTGCCAGTGTTCTTTCACTGGAAAGAACAATTTGTTCAGTCACCGCCTTTTCCGCATAGACATACAGCAAAATGCATGTGCAAAAGGGCAGAATCAATGTCACTAAGAAATACCTGAGTATTTGAGAAAACAGACTCTTATTCTTCAAACCAAAGTCCTGTCCTTTCTGCCCGGCTTTCCGGACGATTAGCAATTTTCCATCAATGGGTCAAAATAAACCGGATTACCCGTTCGTTATCCTCCAGGCCATGGGGATGATGATCACAGCCAGGTTTTAGATGGTACTCTATATCCACATCAGATTTCTCATATGCCTGCTGTAAGTACTGTCCGTTTTCGTGATATGGCACAACACGGTCTGCCAGGCCTGCCACCAGGACCACCGGGATCCGATACTGCAATAAAACCGGCAACTTATCCAAAGGCATATCCCGATAAGCAATCAGCTGGGATATATTATCAACCGGAAGCGCGTTGTACAGCTCCTCCATCGGGATCCTTACATCCTCCGCCTTTGCATCTCCCAAGCAAGCAGGGCAACTTAAATAGTTTAACACAGGTGCATCCAAATATAAACAGGAAATAATTTCCGGATACTTGGCCGCCAGTTTAATAGCCATCAAGCCACCACAACTCATACCAATCGGAACAACACGTTTTTGCAGGCTGTATTTTTGAGTAACAAATTGAATAAATCTGGCCATCCGGTCCAAATCTTGCTCCGCACCCCAGCGATGATCGCTGGAAATAAAGCACAGATGAAAGCCTTGGTGCAGAAGATCAATTTCCACAGCTCCTGCAAATGCATCCCAGTACATGGTTTTAATTGCCAAACGTCCGATTGCTTTCCCCTCTCCAGGGAAAACAATACGTGCAAGTTTATTTTCAAACGTGAATTCCTCTGTCCGAAATCCGTTCCATAGTTCACTCATATGCGTTTCTCCTCTAAGGCAGTCGCTGTTGAATTTTAATTTGCTCACAGTTCCCCTGCCCAACGTCTTAATGCCGCCAAGCTCTCTGCAAGATCCAATTTGGGATCTCTCAGGTGGGTATCTTGTTCAATAAACATCCAGCCATCATAACCTTTACGGACTGCTGTTTTGAAAACATATTCGTTATCCACAAAGAAATCCCCCTGCTCAATCCCGCAGAAGTGACCTCTCTCATACCAATGACTTGACGGATCCACACCCGGGTGTGTCTGCCAGCTCTTCAGGTGAAATGCAGCAATACGGTCAAAATAATGATCGACGATGTAGCGGACATCTCCTCCTGCCACTGCCATATGGCCGGTATCGAACAGCAGCTTTACATCCGGGCACTGGGCAAGGATCGTTTCCACCTGCTCCTGTGTCTCCGCCTTGGCTCCCAGGTGGTTGTGGACAACTACATCAATTCCATATCTTTTGCAGACGCTAGCCATTTCGTTGAGCTGTCTAATGTAGACATCGAGACTCTTTTGCTGTCCAACCTGCTCCCAAACATACTGTCCGCCCAGTGCTGCTGTCCACTTAATAGAAAGTTCCACATCTGCACAGTTGCAGGTTGCAAAGCCCATCCCCTTTTTCTTGAGATTCGCAGCCTTTCTCAACGCATCCTCCGGGCTTGTGGGATACAAGTACTCTATCCCGTCAAAGCCCAGTTCCTTAACCATGTCGAGTCTTTCATCATAATCATAGTGATTGCCGTACCAAATCGTCAGTCCGTAATCTGCTACACCAAATTTCATAATCGTTCCTTCACCTGCAAAAGACTATTGTATACGATGATCTGCTCAATCCTTTATGATACAGCGCAGTGTGTCAGCTTCTCGGGGAAGCGTTTCAACCTTACCGTCCGGCATAAACTCCAGCAGCAGATAGTGATCTCCAGAAAACTCCTGCAGGTAGGTTCTCCACTCGTCGATACCGTCAGCCAAAGGGAACATAGCCGTTCCCTTCCACTGGAAGGTGTGGATATGGTAGGTATAATCCTTCAGCAGGCGTGCATATTGAATATTCTCTTCGATGGTGCGCTCCTGATTGGGCTGCCAATACATGCGGAAGGCGGGGCTATTCACGGCCTCCATCAATTCAAGGGCACATTCTTTGGTTTCCGTATATGTACTTCCGTGGCATTCCAGACAGAGAATCACATCGGCACTCTCTGCCAGCTTCGCCGCCTCACGGGACTGGGCAAAGAGTTCACGCTTTTCTTCCTCTGTAAAATCCCAGGGGCTCTTTTTGCCTGCCCACAGCCGCAGAATATTGGTTCCCAGCACCTTTGCTGCCTGGATGTAGCCGGGCAGCTCCTCTATGGGTGTTACACCCAAACGGAAATACGTGCCGTAGGAACAGCAGTTGACACCATAGCACATCTGCAGTTGTTTGATCTCTTGCAAACGCGCAGCATCGGTATAGGGCGCGTGAACATCACTGCCCCATTCTATATAATTCAGCCCTGCAGCAACAGCTGCACGGACAATTTCTTCAGGTGAAAGTTTCCGAAAGGAAACGGATACCAAACCAGTTTGAAACATGGTGGGTTCCTCCAATATCATACATTCTTGTTATTTCCCGGTGACCCCGGGGATCAGTAATTGATAAAAAGAGCCGTGAGCGCAAGGAACTGCGCTAACGGCTCTTTGCTTATGCATTCGGATCGATCTTGTCCATATCGATAACGCCGTCCTGACCAATCTCATTTTCCTTTTGCGCCTGCTCGTAGAGCTCCATCACGGCATCCAGCCACAGGGAAAAGTCCGCAGGATCTTCAAACGACTTTTTAAAATCATAACGCTCCTGCGCAGTCATTTGCAAATACTCAGCATAGGACAGAAGCTCTTCCCATTTGCTATCCGGCACTGCGTTGTCCGGAGCGCTGCTTGTTACGGTAGAAAATCCTTCGTTTGGAGATGAAGAACCAGTGACTGTATGATCCTTGTACACCTTATAACAGGAAATCAGCGCGATAGGCACCATAGCAATGGCAACATATTTTATTATTTTCAAGCAATCACCGCTTTCTATCCGTGGGAACAGGCGTGCCGCATAGGCCGGCGGCACGCCTGTTGGATGGGTCAGTCTTCAATCGCTTCGTCGCCTTCAGCTGTTTGCAGCCAGGTTGACAGGTTCAGCATAATTCGATCTGTAATGAGTGTTTGAATCTCGATAACAGGTTGTTCAAAAACCTTCTTCATACTATTGCTCCTTTCAGATCGTTAGGAAACGGTGTACACCAGGAAGTTGTCAAACGTATGCTGGAGACCACTATTATTACCAGCCACGTACAGGTTGATCACATTCACTCCATCCAGGGTGGCATCAAGGTTTGTTGCACCATCGGTATTGAATCTGGAGTGCAGCGTACCTCCAATGTACAGATAGGTGTAACCGGTCTGCAGATCAATTTCTTCACGGACAGTCACATACTCAGCTGTATCAAGCAGGCCAGTTCCGTCGCTAACGACAGCAAATTTGTCATAACCATCTGCATTTGCACTCATACCCAAGCCAAGAAGAGTAGATCTTGTAGATACAAACTCAGGACTGACTTCATACGGTGTGAATCTGATCACGTGATTAGCATTGCCATTGGTAGACTTGACCTTGTATTCAATGACCAACTTCTTTCCTGCACCGGTAGTAATCGGGCTGTTCAAGGTAATGACATGGCTACTGTCGTCCCGACCACTAGTGGTAGCAGAGGTCAAAACGCCATCAGCAAATGTACCACGGCCCACAGTGATTTCAGCAGGCTGGCCATTGTCAAAATTGGTAACAAAGTGCTTGGTCACATAAGTATTGTCAAAGGTCAAGGGTTCGAAGGAATAGGAAACACCGCAGGAAGAAAGGGTGATCCCCACGGAGATGCTCTCGTACTTCTCCGCGCCGGTCAATTTCAAGCGGCCGCGATGAAACTCAGTCTCATACATACCATTAAAGATATCGTTGCAGACCAGAGGAACAGCCTCAGGAGAATCGCCGTAAATATCTGTCCAGCTCAGGTTAGCGGTCATGGTGATGCCGGACTGGCCCTGTGCCAGATACTGTTCACGGACGTTCAGTCCGCCTGCTTCGCCAAAACCGGGACGGAAGTCCAGCGTAAAGCCGTCAGCACTCTTACTGCCTTCGACAAAGAATGCACGCTCCGCATCCTCGTTCAGCTTGGGCTTCACAAAGATGTAGCCGTCACCGGCCCACACGGGCAGCTGGCCACCATTGGCAGCACCTGCGTCAAATGTCAGGGTGCCCTTGCCAACAGACAGCTTGCCGGACTTATTGGCACTGTTGTCGACAATCTTAGCAGTTGCGGCTGCGTCCACATTGCCGTTAACAGTCAAATTGTAACCGTTCAGGTCCAGAACAGCATTTGCGTTCAGGAGCATATCTTCTTCAACAGTCGCATCTCCGGACAGCTTGGCATAGAGGCCACCCTCTGCCATGGCAGAGTTCAAGCTCGCGCCATTAGAAGTTTCAACGGGCAACAGCGTCACTCTAAAACCCTTGATGTAAGTTGCAACACCATAGCCGGAATTATTAGAGCAACCGATTCTTAAGGAAAGCTCACCCATATTAGATGCAAGATCATAATACTGGGTCACTGTTTCATAGTCGTCACCAGCGGTAGTGCCAATGAAGGAGCCTTCAGTCGGTGCAGCAATACTAATCTTGTTTCCGTCTAAATCAAGACAATTGTTCAAGCCAAACAAATAATTCTTCTTGACAGTATTCGTGTCTGTATCTGCTTTAATGTCAGCCTCAAGCTTCAGGCGGAAAGTCATACCCTCATAGGACGGAATATTGACAGGAATCGTCAATCTTATATGTCTAGTATCGTTTCTAGTAGCACTGTCAGTTCTACCGCACTTCAGTACGTTCTCGCCGTTATCGTCGACTATCTCAACGCCATTACTATAGTCGGTAGAATAGACATTCTGGTCGGTAATTTCGCTGAGCTTCGAATATTTTGAGAAATCATCCTCATAAAGGACGATGCCCTCTGCGAGCGTATCACTGATCGCTGCTTCAGCAGGAGAAACAGGCAACAGCAGTGCTACCATCACCAAGCTCAGGCAAAGCGCAGAAATGCGTTTCCATGTGTTTTTCATTACTCATTTTCCTTTCAAATTTTATGCAGAATTTGGGTTACTGAGGATTCCACTGGTAACATTCTATCACAGTGTATCGCCAGTCTCAATTGACCATTTTCGTAATCAATGTACCATTTTAAGAATTTGAGAGATACTTTTGAATTCACTGCGCTTCTGCCGCGATCTCCGCTTTTGTCTTTTTGTATGCATGGCAGAAGGCAAACAGGAAGACGCCAAGCGCAGCCAAGATATTCAAAATGCCAATCACCAAGTGCACCTGCCACATCTGGCCCATTTGGTAAGCCGGCTGAGTCAGGTAGCCAACAACACAACTCAGGCCAGCTACCAGAGCAGACGCCGCAGCGGTAAGCTTGGTGGGTTTAATGATACACATTGCCAGGGCAAACAGACTTGCCAACTGTATCAGCACAGAGGCACCAACAACATCCATCGCCTGAAATCCGGGGATATAATACTTCTGCAGAACACTGGTCAAACCAGTTTTATGGTCGTTGGCAAACCAGATATACTCATTGATGGAGATGACCCTGCCTTCACCGCAGGTGCTGCACTGGAAGCAACCCCAAAACGGAATAAACTGCAGCACCACCAAAACCATAGCCAGGCCAGCACAGATGTAATTTAACATGCGGATCCGGTTTTTGTATGCTTGGTTAGATAGGATTTTCATTTCAAAAATGCTCCTTTCTCATTTTCATGCAACGTCAATCCGGGATTGCGTCCGCTTCGCTTACCACTTCAAGGGTCAGCTTGATGTCGGTATAAATCATATCAATATTTGTACCTGTTACTCCACTGAGATACCCATCGGGAAGATTTTCCACCGCCACTGTATAGGTGATCTCACGGTTCTGATCGTCATACTTGGGAAGGTCAGCGAAGGTGCATTTCCACTCCTCCGCCTCCGTGACGACGGCAGTTTCCTGCAGCAAGCCATCCTTGTACAACGATACTGCGACGGATTCCGGATGCGCCGGACTCTGGTTGTGACGCCATGTAACGGTTACCGTCAGATCGACAGTTTGAGGCTCATCACCGCCCACTGGAGGGGTGATGGGGTCTTCCCCTTCACCACCTGCGGGAGGGGTGATGGGGTCTTCCCCTTCACCACCCGCGGGAGGTGTTGTAGGTTCTTCCTCTGCAGGAGGTAGCGTGGTCTCGATATCTCCGGTATAGATCTTCAGATCGTCGATATACAGGCCGTTGGTATTCGCACTTTCAATGCGAATCATAAAGCCCTGCAGACCAAGCTCGCTCTGCGTGATTGTGAAGGTGCCCTCGGCTTCGCCGATACGATAGATACACATTCCGGTCTGAGAATTCAGAATCAGCTCCACATCCGTCCACTGGATCATGTCCGGGGTATCATCGCCAGTTGCGTTGCTGATGATCATCTTTTGACCAAGCATTCTAGCGATAACTGTGTTTGCGTCACCACGACGATAACGGAAGGAAATGTTATGCTGAGCAAAGGAAGTATCCGCATCAACTTTCATCTTCATCTTGACCGCCAGGATCGTAGGCAGGGCCTCATGGGTGTTCGTCCACACCAAGGCCTGCTGGCCGTCTGCGGTGCTCTGGATAGCCAGTACGGTATTCTCGCCGTCCAGAACCGTGCGATAGGAATCGCCGTTGTCAGAGAAGATATTGCCATAGGGGTCAGTAATGCCCTTATTGCCGTCGCCGGCGACTACTTTGCCGTTTTCGAAATCATTGCTGTAGAACCATTCAAAGTTGGGATCCAAAGCGGGGGGTGCCTCGGGTTCAATGATGGTGACATTTCCGGAGAAGATCTGCAGATCGTCGATGCACAGACCCTGCGTTCCTCCCGAAGCGTAGATCGTGAAGACGTTGCTGGTGATTTGCTTCAGCTCCATGCTGCCCAGCTTGTTGCCTTCCCAGTCACAAACAGTACCGACAAGATCATTGAAGTTCAACACGACCATGACCTCTAGCCATTCATCTGCTGTGAGTGCACCAAGATTGACACCGCACACATTCGTTCTGATCGAGTCGATGGTCGCAAAGCGATCACCCTGAAAATCACCATACCGATAGGTAAACAGCGTAGTAGCAACCACGGAGTTGGCATCCTTCAGCTTCATTCGCCATTTGACAATGTAAGTTCCGTCATCAAAGGCTTCATCTACATTGATCACACCTTGCATTGCTTTCACACTGTCCAGTTCCAGATAGTGGTTGCCGTTTGCTTCCTCACCGCGGACCAAGGGGCCCTTTTCATCGCCCCACTTGTCGATCATTACATTGCCATAAGCATCAGTAATGGGGGTATTGCCCTTGACATATGCGCCCTTGTTCCAGTACTCAAAGTCAGCGCTGTAATACCACTTGTAGCTGGGATTCAGCTGTGCCGGAGGTGTTGCAGGAATAATAATTTCCGCTTCTTTATTAGCCTCATCCGCAGGCTTTTCTACACGGATGACTGTATCGGTATAGACTACCAAATCATCCACCCATATATTACTTCCGGCAGCAGCCCAGAAATTCAACGGTTGGTCAAGGGGGGCTTCCAGCTCAAATGTCTTTCTGAAGGCGCTTTCTCCGCAGAACACTTCACCTAACCCCGTGTTAAAGTCCAGAATAACGGTAACTTCCGTCCATTCCTCAGCACTTAACGCACCGAATTCATAGCCGCCAACCTTAAGCATGTTATTATTCAAAGACAAGAAGTTGCTGGGGACAGATTTGCCATCCTTCGTATATCGGTAGGAAACATTCAACAATCCAGTTGATTCTTCTGCAGCACCGGGTTTTAGCTTCATGCTGATGGAGTAAACACTTGTGGCCAGATTATTGCCAACCGACAGTGTTGCCTGCGATTCCATACTGCCATTGAACTTCAGGAAATGGTTTCCATCTGCCTCTACGCCCTGTAGGATTTCGCTCTTTTTCTCGCTAACACGGTCTTGCAAAATGTTGCCTTCGGAGTCATAAATGGGAGTGTTTGCAGAAACATATTCTCCCTTATTCCAATTTTCAAAATCGTTGTTGTAGAAATACTTGTAATCAGCCCAACGGATAAAATAACTTCCGGTACTTTCCTTGACAATGGTGGAGTAATATTTGGGTACCTCTGTATCTATGGCAATGCTCCAATTGACTTCCTCGTCATTTAATATAGCAGGCAGATTATCAAACACCTTCGCTGCCCAGCCGTCTTTTGCCGTCAGCGTTACCGTTCTACTGCTCTTCCAGCCATTCATCACAAGGTAAACCTTTATCTCTTCGGGGCGAAGATTAGCAGGAATTGCATCCAAATTCGTTTCAACCTTGAGCTCTACCCTATCGTCTATAGCCGGTGGGATCATGCTGTCACCGCTGATCTGTACATTTTCTAACCAAAAGCCACTATAGCCACTTTCGTTAACAGGCATCAGAGCGTCAACGAAGGAACACGACGCACTTGTGCGGAAATCGTAATCTGTGAAGGATGCCGTTATGGGCTTTTCGGTTTCAGGCCAAACTTGCGTCAGTGTTCCGGAGTACTTACCGATCGCGCAATCAAACTGAATGTCTACATGGAATCGGTAGTTTTCGCCAAACCAGATGCCGGTGGGTTTATAACTGCTTTCAGACATAAAGTTGATCATGCCGTCGTTAAACTGGATCAGCATAGGCGATTGGCGATAAGTCTTGCCGGGGTATCTCTTATCAATAGCAATGACACCACTAAAATCCGTGTTGACCAACTCATCGTCAATGACAATGTCAAAGCTCAAATTGCCACTTGTGTAGCCCATTCCGTCGAAGGGCGCATAGTAATCCGTTACATAGAATCCGCCATAATCCAGGGACTTTGCGACGATTGCTCCCTCAGGTGCTTCAGTAATGCCGTCCTTGGGTTCTGCAGGATCCTTCAAAACAACAACTTCTTCCTCGGTCGCCATGGAGATTTCATCGTTCTTCATGAAGTGGAAATTCATGAAAATATCCTTAATATAAGCAGCGCCAAGTTCCTGGTTGAATTGGTACTCCCATTCTTCTACTTGTACCATCTGAGAGCATCCCAAGTAACCTTCATTAATCTTAAAGAACAGGTCTTCTGTACCCACATAAATCCGGTTATCCATCTCCAGCATTTTCTGTGCCATTTCCGGAGTCTGGGAATCATAATCCCAGTAACCAAGAAGCTTCAAATTGGCATACAGAGGAGCTATATTCACGGCACTCAGGTAGCAGTATCTGGCCTTAGAACGGTCTATGCCGGAAGAAAACTCCGTCATCATGCCCATCTGTCCCTCCCAAGGGGATTTGGCACCAGACAGAATGTAGGCATGGAACATGGATCCGGGTGCCTGATTGGAGCTCATAACAATCCATTGGTAAGTAAGCTCCACATTATCAATGAACATATCGAGATAGTCGCCTGCTTTGTAAACGCGGCCATCTTCCTGATCCTCAAATGCGAACGGAATTTTGACACCTACACCAGAACCAGCCGCATCGCCAACCTGATAATTGCCGCCGCCATTGTTGCCGCCCATTGATTTTGAAGGATTGTTCAGAATTATCTCGCCGCCATTTGTCATATACTCGCCAATGCTAACACCCAGAGTATCTACGGTCGTCCAGGCATATTTGATATTCACAAACCCTGCCTTGTTGATCCGTTCGATATAGGAATCATAGTCAAAGTTGACGAAAATCTCATCCAATTTCTCTGCGCCGAAATACATTGCGGCAGACAAATAACAGGTGAAATAGGAATTCCTAAAGTTTGCACCATAGGTTTTATGAAAGTTTCCGTTAAGCGTAAATCCGCTACCATAGTTATTATCTTTGTTGTAGCCCCAGTTGGCAGCAATGCCAAGGCACTCCATCAAAAGATCAAAACGCTCGATGTCGTCCTCCGTCATCTGTTCCCAAATCACCGGCGTATTTTTTGCCAGCAAAATTGTGGAAGAGGTAACCGCGTGCTCCCAGTTTGTACCGGCAGAGGCATAAGGCTCTCTGCCTCCGGAAACCAGCCGCTTCAGTCGAGCAGCCGCCTCATCTGCTACTACTGTACCGTCGGTAGCGGTAATTTCGGGATCCATGTGTGCCGCCAACACCATATAGTACAATGCAGTCCTCGACTTTAGCGCGGGGAAATTATGGTTGTTTGCTTCGCACCAGGCTATGTCAAGCGACGCCACTGCTTCATCTACGATACTCTGAGTCCACGCAGGCGCTGCGGCATAGTTATATGTCAGCTCCCCGGTGACCAGATAGCCGTAAAGCAGGGTCAACAGCTTCACATCATCTTCCGCATCCAGCGTTACATCCTTCGTCAGAACGATGAGTCCGCGGCTGTCCACCAAAATATTTCTACCTGTTGCATAGCGCAAGATGGAATGGAGACCGTCAGCGGATACACCGGACACGCCCATGTACTTTGTCAGAAAATCACCAGGCACAGAGGCATCGGTAAATACCGCGCCGCTGCTGGCATTCTGTGCAACTGCGGACATTGTGACAATCTCACCGTTAACATAGGCCTTATTAGAGCCAGCAACAACAGCGATCACATCATTACCAAGATCCGCCAGATCCGGCAATTCCATGGCAACGTCCTCGCCCTGCTGCGCCTTATGGTAATAGGGATATTGGGGACAATTGACCTCAGAAATATCCAAAATTTCGGAGCCCTCATAAATCATGAAGTTGTCAAGCAGTACGGTTTTGCCCATATTATCCCCAGCAATGAAATGGAATCTCATATAGGGAATTTTATAGAATTCCTGATGCTTGTACATGCTCATCTGCATGAGCTTCTCATCATTTGCATATACGGTGCACAGGTCCTCGCCTTCCGGAGTCAGGTCAAAGACAAGATCAATGGCAAGCCATTTTCCTTTTTCAACTTTGACGCCTTCAAAGGTACTTCCCTTCAGAACCAAATTGCCGTCCTTGTCAAAGCTGAATACCGACCGGTTCTTTTCCTCTGTATAGCGATACAGCATATATGTACCGGCAGGGATCTCATTTTCCGTAGAGATCTCAAAGTGGACAACGAAGTGATCCACCATCTTATTATCCTTGAAATTTGCCGCAAAAGTAGAATCCGCCAACAGACTTGCGATCTCACAGCGCATATATCCATTGTCACCGTCTGTAACAATATCATACTTTTGGTCACTCATTTTTATGGTAGCGCCTTTGTCTATCAGTGCCTTCTCACCATCGAAGTCATTGTAGTAGAACGCAGTGACCTTGCCGTTGGGTTTATTGCAGTCAGGATCCTCCCATTCTTCATCCTCATCTGGCGGAGTCGTGTCGACCTGGTTTTTCTCCGGGACGCCAATCTCATAATTAACAACAGCCTCGATCAAAACCTCTTTGCCGTCGACTGTGACCAGGTGATTAACAGTCAGGGATCCTGCATAGTCAGCCTCTGTTTCCTCGGCAATCGCGATCGGCGTGGCCATCACCACACCTGCGATCATCGCCAGGCACAACAGCATGGATGTGACCTGCTTGGTTTTCTTCTTTCGGATGATAATAAATGCCACAAAAACCGCAACGATTACAACCAGCAGACCAAGTACAACACTCAGAATGAGGCCTGTGGGATTCATTTTTACCGTAATCTCAGAGAGGGATACGCTCTGACCGGGCTCCATCTGGAGGTTGCCGGCAATGGTATCCAGATTCAGTTTCAGACCGTTAGGCGCCTTGATATCTGTAGAGATAGCAACCTTCTTGCCTGTATTGTTAATGATCTCAAGATTTGCCTTAGCCGTGTCCGTACCGGAGTAACTGTCGCTATCTGTCGTGAAAACAGCCACGATACCATCGCTACTCACAGTCGTGCTGGTCTGCGCCCCTTTGCCACAGCCGCATAGCAGCGTAACAACAGCCACAGCCAGGAACAATAGTCTTGTCAATTTGGCTTTCATGCTCATTTCTCCTTAATCCACACTTATCCTTTAACTGCTCCAATCATAACACCCTTGGTAAAATGCTTTTGCAGGAAAGGATACACGCAAAGTATTGGCAATGTGGTAATCACAATGGCAGAATACTTCACCGATTCAGCAAAAGAATCGAAACTGTCACCCGCGCCTTCGCTGGATAACCCTTTTCCTTCTTGAAGAACAGCCCGAAGGATGTTCTGCATGGGCATAAGTGTCGGCTCCTCCAAATAAACGGATGCCGAGAACCAGCTATTCCATATGCCAACGCCATAGTACAGAATCAGTACTGCGATGGTGGGCTTGATCAGTGGCATAATGATACGGAAGAGCACCTGAAAATCATTAGCGCCATCCAGGTAGGCAGACTCAGAAAGGCTTTCCGGAACTCCTTCGATAGCTGTTTTGCAGATAATGGCATTATAAACACTTAAAGCTCCCGGAAGAATCAGTGCCCAATGGGTGTTGTAAAGTCCAAGCTCCTTAATATTCAGATAAGAAGGGATCAAACCGCCAGAAAAATACATCGTCAGCATGAGCAGAAAAACAACCGGCTTTTTCAGACGCATATTTCTGCAGGCCATAAAGTAGCCACACATCAATGTAATAACAATGTTGATCGGCAAGGATATCAGCAGGATCTTCACACTGTTAAATAATCCGTTGCCCACCTGAGGATGGGAAAAGGCCAGCTTATAGGATTCCAGGTAGAATCCATCAGGCAATAGCAGCAAGCCGGGATTTTTAATCACGTGTGTGCTTGTGCTGACGGATGCCACCAACACATGCCATAGCGGATAAAAACAAATGATGGTAAAAACGGTAAGGATCAGTGTTACCACGGTTTCGACCACATAATCTTCTTTGGTCTTCTTAATCTTATTCATATTACGTTTCATTAACCGGACACCTCCTTAGAACACTCCACTCTGACCAAGTTTCTTGCTCGTTTTATTTGCGATCAGCAACATAGCAATATTGATCACAGAGTTAAACAAATTGATGGCAGTACCATAACTGAATTTACCTGCCACCATACCCGTTCGATAGGTATAAGTGGAGATCACGTCTGCCACCTCATAGGTAATAGGCTTATACAGCAACAGGATCTTCTCATAGCCGACACTGAGTACAGATCCCATTTTCAGCACCAATAGCATAGAAATGGTAGGCAGCAGTCCAGGCAGTGTGATGTGCCAAATCTGCTGCAATCTTCCTGCGCCGTCCAGGCGGGCAGCCTCATACTGCTCCTGATCAATGCTGGACAGTGCTGCTAGATAAATGATTGAATTCCAGCCCGCTTCCTTCCAGATACCGGACAGGATGTATATCGGGTAAAAGGCATCAGACTCCGCCAGAAGGTTGGTCCTCTCTCCACCGAAAAGTTCGATAATATCATTCACGATTCCGTTGGTCTGGCAAAACTGCGTCACCATAGCGCAAACGATAACCATGGCAATAAAGTGAGGAAGGTATGTAATTGTCTGGACCAATTTCTTGAACCAGGTCACACGAACCTCGTTGAGCAGCAGGGCCAAAATGACCGGGACAGGGAAACTGAAAAGAATGGAAAGAAAGCTAATCGCAAGCGTATTGCGCAATGTACGCAGAAACCAGGGGTCTTTGAAGAATCGAACAAAGTTATCCAATCCGATCCATTCGCTTCCTGCGATGCCCAACCTGGGGCGATAATTTTGGAAGGCAATCACAACGCCATACATAGGCTTGTAGCAGAATAGTACCATCCATACCAGCACAGGAAGAACAATCAAGTACTTAAAGGCATTTCGCCGCATGTCTGTAACAATCCCCTTTGTTACCGGGGAAAGCATGCGTCCGATGGGCGTCTGCTGTCTTACTGCACCTTTTTTGTGCTCTATCTGATTCATAATGCATCTCCTAACCTTTACAGACTGTGGGATATAGAAACCCCACAGTCCGTAAGTAATGATCTTATTGTCCGTTCAAGTAGCGTTGATAGGCAGTATTCTGGATGTTCAGTGCTTCCTGCAGACCAAGGCCATACATCTCCGCAACCACGTTATCCCACTGGGAGATATCCACCTTGCCAGCCATCACCTTCATGATCATTTCGTTGCAGTATGTATCCACCGCATTTTTATAGTCCGCCATCCGGCTAGCCTCATCGGTTGTCAACGCCAGAGCGGGAATCAGGTGCTCACCAGCCTCTGTATCTCCTCTCCAGACATCAACGCCTTCAGCAACCACAGGTTCATTTTTGATTTTGGTGAAATGTGTCAAGTGAACGCTGGTCATGCCCACGTTGCCCATACCGGTGTATTTGAGACATGCAGCGCCAACGCCGTCTTTATCCTTCAAGATCTTATCTGTAAAGCTGACAACACCGTTCTCATCAATCGTGTAAGTGTCGTTCAGTTTGCCGTAATTGTGATACAGCATACCTTCCTCTGTAAAGGCATAGTTGAGCCATTGCAATGCTGTTGCAATTTCTTCCTCCGGGCAGGATGTGGTAATATAGCAGCCAGAGATACCCAACTTGGATGTATAGTCAATCCAGCTGGTGGACTTGCCTTCTTCCTCCACAGGGTACGGAACCGGGATCCAGTTAGCAGTTGTCTTTTCTGCTCTTGCATCGGTGACTACTTTAGAGAACACGGACATGACCACAAATGCCGCACCGCAATCATTACTGATGGCTTTTGTACGGAAGCCTTCGTCGGTCATAGTCATGCTGTCCACGTCCAGCAAGCCTTCCTGAACCCAACGAGCCAGAGTGCCCAGATACTCCTTGTATTCCGGCTGTACCTGCGCATACTTAATCTCGCCGTCATCCAAATAAAATCTACCCTGCAAACTGCCGTATGCGCCGAAGCCAGACGCCAAACCTGCAGCACAGAAACGAGAATAAGGGAAAGCAAATTGTGCGCCGTATTTTGCTTTGAATGTTCTGAGCATCACTTCCCAGTCCTCAATCGTCTTGGGGATATCCAGATTGCATTCATCCAGCCAATCCTTACGAACAATAGGACCGTGTGCTACTTCGTCCTCTTCAAAGAAGCTCCGAACACAGTAAATCTGACCTTCAGCAGTGGTAATAGAACGAAGATACTCTTCTCTACCCGGTGCAGTAACAAAGGCCCAGTAATCAGGAGCGTACTTAGGCAGATACTCTTTCAGGTCAATGAGTACTCCCTCATTGTAAAGCAGCTGAGCTTCGCCGGGATCGGGAGCAACTGCAATAACGTCCGGCAAAACCTCACTCATCAGCAGCAGATTGTATGCCTGCTGATTGTCTGCGCCGGCAACGGGCCATTTCCATTCCACATTAACACCGGTCATTTCCACCAGACCAGAATGCCAAGGAGATTGCTTGTAATTCGCATAAGACTGGTAGAGCGGCACGGTTGTCTTGGGGCACCAGATACTCAGTGTATGGTCAGTCTGCAGGGGATAGGTAACTACACCAAGCTCTACATCGCCAAAGTTTCCGGAGTTGGAGCCCGAATTGTTCGGGTTATTGATGTCTCCACCGGGGATCGTAGTGGTCGGCCCACTGCAACCAAAGGTGCTCAGCGCCAACACTAATACCAGCATAAGCGCCAGCAATTTCTTACATGTTTTTTTCATATCTATTTGACTCCTTTCACATGTCCTGGTCTACTTATCAACCGCAGACAACACCATGGAACTTCAGACTTTCTGAGTATTCCATTTTGATAATACTTTTTTAACACATTTTCCTTCTTTTGTAAATCTACAAGATTAAAAAACAATGTACCAAATTCGTACTGGACGGCTACATTTTTCCACTATCGGGTATGTGACCTAAAATTTTCCATATGGTTTACAAAAATACAAGAAGTCTTGCTTGCGCTCCAAAATTTCTAAAATAGTGTATTTACAGCCGCAGCAAATATGCTGTATCATATGAGTAAGTCCCCAGTTTTCCATCCTTAAGAAAGAGTGATCGTTATGAACAGCCTATTCAATCCAGACAGCAAAGTTATGCACTACGGCTATAAACTGGCAGATTTGATGGTGCTACAGTTAGTGGTCATTTTAGCAAGTCTTCCTGTGGTTACTGCCGGAGCTGCCTTCACCGCTATGCACTATGTCCTGCTTAGAATGTACCGAAATCAGGAAGGAAATATTTGGAAGGAGTTCTGGTATGCCTTTCGCACCAATTTTCGTCAAGCTACCTTGCTTTGGTTGATCTATCTTGGTGTGATTCTGTTTCTATATATTGATCTGCGACTGATTATCGTTGCCGACCTTCCCTATCTGAAACTTGCGGTATATTTTTTGCCATTTCCTCTGCTACTTACAATCCTCAGTCTTGGTTGGGTATTTGTTCTGCAGTCTCGGTACGAAAACACCGTCGGCAAAACCATCCGCCATTCATTGTTAATGGTTTTATCCCATCCGCTCTACACCTTAATCAATGTTGTACTGATGTTCGTGCCACTGATTCTGACTGGCCTGTCCTACGCCTTGATCCCTCTCGTGCTTTTTCTCGGCTATAGCTTGCCGGGTCTACTACGCGCTATCTTGTACAGCCGTGTATTCGACAAGCTAGAAGATACTGATTGGCGAAAGCAGCAAGCAGAAAAAGCATAAGCCTGTTGCCGCTAAAGCAAATAATGTCCGTTCCTTCAAAACACGAACGACCTCAGTAATGAAACGATTCGTCTATTGCGGCTTTGCTCTGACTATTGACACGAAAGCAGGAAGCCGTGTTGTTTTCCGCTCCCGAATACGAACACAAGCCTCCGTCATTTACGACGGAGGCTTGTATTTGCGTTACCTACGCTATGTCAGACGAAGTTTTCGCCGGGCACCACAAGCGGAAACAGGTGGAACCTGTTCCCATACATAAGAAAAACCTCCACATTTGAAGTGGAGGTTTCATGTGTTCGCGTTACCTATTTTCACGGGGAGCGAGCCGACCGCTGCCGGAGGCAGAGTCAGGGAGGCAAGCGAGTGGCAGGGGTCAGCAGGAAACGAGCCTGCATCGTCAGGCGATGTTCCCGCTGGGGAACCCCAACAGGGCAGTCGCCCGGCAACTATCGTCGGCACAAATGAGCTTAACTACTGTGTTCGGGATGGCCGCGAGCCCGACCGCTGCCGGTGGCAGAGCAAGCGAGGGCGCAGCGTGCGCCGTGGTCGGCAGAAAACAAGTCTGCGTCGTCAGACGAAGTTTTCGCCGGGCACCACAAGCGGAAACAGGTGGAACCTGTTCCCATACATAAGAAAAACCTCCACATTTCTGTGGAGGTTTCATGTGTTCGCGTTACCTATTTTCACGGCCAGTCGCCCGGCAACTATCGTCGGCACAAATGAGCTTAACTTCTGTGTTCGGGATGGGAACAGGTGGACCCTCATCGTAATCAACACGAACT